>NZ_CBYM010000023.1 GCF_000577815.1 Clostridium saudiense
GCTTAACAGATTCGTTATTATATTTAAATTATTATTTATCTAAAACATATCCATATGCTCTTATTTTTCCATCTTCTTTTTCAAGATAAACACCTTGAATTTCTGGCGCAAATCCTGGGAATCTATTAATTCCTTCCTCTAAAATTGAAAAATATTTTTGAGCAACATTATTCCATCTTTCACCTGGAACTACACAAAATACTCCTGGTGGATAAGGAAGAGCTCCTTCTAATGCTATTTCTCCAACTATATCACTTAATGGAACTAACTTAGCATTATTTCTTTTTAGTTCAATACTGGCTTCATTTGGATTTATTACATATTCTGGCAAATAATCTTTTCTAAATAATAATTTTTGATAAGTTTTTGCATCATTTTTCTTATAAAAATCATGCATTTCTTGACATAATCTTCTTATTGTATATCCTTTATAACGTTCTTCATATTTAGCATAAAGTTTTGGTAAAACTTCATTTAATGGAGCATCTTCTTTTATAAGATTTTCAAATCTTACTAAATGATCCACAAGACCTTTCATTTTTGAAGTACTTTCTGCTGGTGTTAATAAAAATAATATTGAATTTAAATCATTTTTTTCAGGTACAACTCTATGATCTCTTAAATAATTAGCAAGTATTGTTGCTGGAATTCCAAACTCTTCATACTCACCAGTTTCTACATCTATTCCCGGAGTTGTTAACATAAACTTATTAGGGTCTACAAAATATTGATTTTCTCCATATCCTTCAAAAGAATGCCACTTTTCTCCCGGATAGAATTTAAAGAATTCTATATTATTCGCTATTTCTTCTGTAGGATAATCTTGCCATGGCTTTCCATTAACCACAGGAGGTATAAATGGTTTTAATAATTCACATCTTTCTAATACATCTTTTCTTGCTTCAACTCCAACCTTTATACAATCTGCCCAAAGTTTCTTTCCTGCCTCTCCATCTTGCATTCTTGCATTAACATCTAATGCTGCAAATAGTGGATAAAATGGACTTGTTGATGCATATAGCATATAAGCATTATTAAATCTTTTATGATCTACATAACGTTTTTGTCCTCTAAGATGACTATCCTTTTTGTGAATTTGAGATGTTTGTGAAAACCCTGCTTGTTGCTTATGAATAGATTGAGTAACTAATATTCCTGGATCATCAGGCTTTAACTCTAATAATAATGGTGAACACTCTCTCATCATTGGTATAAATTGCTCATATCCAACCCAAGCAGAATCAAATAATATATAATCGCAAAGATGCCCTATTTTATCAACAACTTGTCTTGCATTATATATAGTTCCATCATAAGTTCCAAGTTGTATAACAGCTAATCTAAATGGTCTTTTTTCCTTAGCTTTTTCACTATCTACTTTAGCTGCTTCTTCTCTTAAGTATTTTTCATCAAAACAGTGAGCATCTATTCCTCCTATAAATCCAAAAGGATTACGTGAAGTTTCTAAATATACTGGCTTTCCAGCATTTGAAACTAATGCTGAATTATATATAGACTTATGATTATTTCTATCAAATAAAACTAAATCTCCTGGAGAAACTATTGCATTTATTACTACTGAATTAGAAGTACTTGTTCCATTCATTACGAAATAAGTCTTGTCTGCATTATATACTTTAGCAGCATAAGTTTGAGCTGACATAGCTGGACCTTCATGTATTAATAAATCTCCTAAGTCAACATCCGCATTACATATATCTGATTTAAATATATTTTCGCCAAAGAATTCATACATAGCTCTTCCAGCTGGATGCTTCATGAAATATTGACCACCTTGATGCCCTGGACATGCAAACTGTAAATTTCCTCTTCTTGAATATTCACTTAAAACATCAAAAAATGGTGGCAATATCTCTTCTTCATATTTATCTGCAACCTTATTTAACTCTTTACTAAATTCTTCCTCATTCAATTCATTGATCTGTATTATTTTATGTACTTTATTTTTAATTTCATTATCAAATTCATCTGTTTCTGCTAATACAAATATTTCTATTCCAAATCTTGTATCATATATATCATTTATACTTTCTATATCACTTTCATTTACTACAGCAGCTGCTACATCAGTATAATCAGTTGTACCAACTTCTATGGTCTCCCTATCTGTAAAAAAGTAATTTCTAGTTCTTTCGGTACAAGCAATCTTTAATGATTTCATGCCTATTCCCCCAATCTTTTTAGTTTATATATTTATAATTTACCTAATTAGTAAAATATATTATAAATATAGTTTATTAATTATCATCATAATTATATAGTTAGCATTTTTCAAAGTAAATGATATAAACTCAATATATAAAAAATAATTTTAATTTTGGTCAAATATTTATAATCATTTACATTATTTTATAAAAATAGCTAGATGATTAATCACCTAGCTTACTTCTACTTATTATTTTTTCACATATTGTCTTTTAATTTTTTGAGACGTTGTCTTTTCAAACTCATCTTTTCTTATATATACTTTATTAATTCTTTTATAGCTTGGTAATTCCCTATTATATTTATCAACAATATTTTGAATTTCCTCTTGAACATTTTTTACTTTCTTTTTGTCTAAATAATCATAATCTGGAAATACCTCTGCTTTAATTACATCTTTCTCTTCACTAACTACAATTTCTTTAAGCATTCTATTCTCTAAAAGTCCATTTTCTAATTCTTCTGGCGATACATTTTCACCATTAGCTAAAATTATAAGATTTTTTCTTCTTCCAGTTATATAAAGATAATTATCTTCATCTATATAACCTAAATCCCCTGTTTTAAGATATCCATTAACTAATGTTTCTTTTGTCTCTTCAGGCATTTTATAATATCCCATCATGACACTTGAACCTTTTACGTATATTTCTTCATCTACAACTATAGCTTCACAATTTGCTACAAGTTGCCCTACAGATTCTTTTTTTACTTTTCCAGGTAGATTAGTACTTATTACAGGAGAACATTCAGTCATACCATAGCCTTGTATTACATCTATTCCAAACGCCTTAAAGCCATCAATATACTTTGGATTCAAATATGCACCACCGCTATAAATAGTTTTTAGTTTTCCTCCTAAAGCAGCCCCTGCAATAAGCTTTTTAGGTAACATCACACTAGCATCCATAAGTTTGTTATACAATCCTTCTATTACCATAGGCACAAGGCACATTACTTCTGGTTTAAATAAACTTAAATTTTTAGAAAATCTTATCATAGAATCATTTATACATATACAAAGTCCACAATATATGCCCTTTAATATATCCATAGTAAAACAAAAAACATGATTGATAGGTAATACTGTCATTGATACGGTTCCTGGTTTAAGTTGCATATCACAAACTGTTGCATTATCAGAAAGATTTCTATGATTAAGCATTACCCCCTTACTTTTTCCTGTAGTACCTGATGTAAATAATATTGTACAAAGTTTTTCATTATCAATATCCATTGAAAATGGACCCCTATTATCCTCCATTATTTCATTCAATGATAAAGCAAATTCATTATTAAGACTTTCTGTCATTGAAATTATATGTTTTATTTTGTGGCATTTTTCCTTAACTGCTTTAGCTACATCTATTCTATTATTATCATATATTAAAACTTCTGAGTCAGACCTTTCTATAAGTTCACACACATCACTTACTGGTAATTTATCATCTATGGGAACAATCACCCCACCAGAATTCACAACCCCAAAGTAACTTATAATCCATTCATAAGATGTAGAACCTATTATTGCCACATGTTTTCCTAACATGTTTAAAGACTTTAATGCATTACTTACAGTTTCACTATCCTCTTTTAAATCCCTATAACTTCTAGTTTCAATCTCTTTTTTACTAATTTTATATTTAAATGCTACACTATCACCATAATTACTTGCTGCATAATTAATTATATCTTTCATATTTTTAATATCGTTCATCAATATCCCCCCAAGCTATAGATATTATATATTCTTTATCCCTTATACTTACCTTTTCTTGTTTAAACCTAAATCCATTTAAGTTGCAATCAATATCATCTTTAATATCAAATTCAATATTTTTAATACCATAAGATAATCCATGACCTATATTTTTTAACAATGCTTCCTTCAAAGTCCATATTCTAAAAAAATATTCATTTCTATCCATGTTTAAAGAACTTAATTGAATTTTTTCTTTTTGTGTTAATGCTTTATTTACTATAAATTTATTAGCTTCCTTAATATCCTCAATATCGATACCTACATTTCTTTCACTTATAATACAAACAACAATATTATCACAATAACTGATACTAAAAAAAGGAGAACCTTTTTTTAAACATGGCTTTCCATTTAAACCAATCATATACTTCAGGTCCTCTTTCTTTAAACGAAACTCTTTTATTAAATTTTCTTCTAATAAATTAAATGCAGCTTTATGAAGTTCTTTGTTTTTTTGTACCTTTGAAAGATTTTTATCTAAATTAACTACTTTATGCAAATACATTTTCTTCTTTAAAATTACTTATATAATCTAGTAAATCTGCTATTGAAATAAGTTTAACTATTTCTCTTTCATCTAGCTCTACATCAAATTCCTCTTCTATTTCTCCTATAACACTCATAAATTCATAAGAATTTAATCCTAAATCTTCAGCTAATCTTGTTTCTAACTTAATTTCATTACTATCCATATCTATATAATCACTTAATATATCTTTAACTTTATTAAATATCATAATAACCTCCACACTTATACACTTTCAATTATTTCCCCAATACTCTTATAAGGATTTTTAATTCCTTCAAATAAAATCTTACATATATAATAATACATATACTCTAATTTTTCTGGCGTAACTCTTCCGGTTTTATATTCAAAACTAAAGTTCAATCCATTATCATTTGATCTATGCATTACTGTTAAATATAGAGTATGTGCACAAGCTCCATTCGAATACCAATTGGTTTTATAATCAATACCACTAAAATCTATAGTTTGGCCAGTTCTTTGTTTTACGTCTTTCATAGTTAAAGGCTGATAAGTTAAACTAAGTGGCTCATAAGTTTGACCTGGTTCATTATTATAAAAGCTTGTTCTATAATTTAAGTACTCAACAGGATTATAATTAGCATGTCTAAACAGGTTGTTTTGAGCTTCTCGTATTTTTTCTATGCCTTCCATAAATGTTTCTTCTTTATTAACAATTGTTCTACATGGGAAACAATGCACTCTTGTTCCACCACTTTTCTTTTCTGATATTGTAGCTCTTCTTGCTACTGTACTCATTATTGAAACATCATCTTGATAGTTAAATTTCTGAAGATAAGTTCTAAGACCCATCATTAATAAACAAACCATCGGTACTTTATTATTTTCACAAAACTCTATTAATCTATGTGATGGCTCTGCTTCTAAACTAAATACTGTAATATTAGCATCTACATTATCACTTACATTAGTAACATTTCTTACACTATCATCACCACGTTTATGTCTTTCTTCTAATAATCTTTCTATTCCATTAATATCATTGTAAATCGGTTCTGACATTTCAATTAACTTTTCAAAAAACACTCTATCTCTTTCCTTAAATTTAGAACCTGCCTCATATTCTAAATCTTTTTCTAGCTGATTTATATATGAAGCCATATTTTGGGGATATTCTACACCTTCATATCTCTTATGGCAATAAATTTCAATTATATCCTTCATAAAAACTATTAAGCTTTGAGCATCCATAGTCATATGATCTACTAATAAATATATTCCCTTATAATTATCCGGAGTAATAATCATTACTATCCTATTTAATGGCTTATCTTCTCTATCAAATGGAGTTTCTGTCCACTCTCTCATTTTAGCCTCAGCATCTTCCATTCTCCATGATGAAAAATCAAAAAATTCAATATCTCGTTCTTCCTTGTCTGCTACATATTGAAATACATTTCCTTCTGAATCAGTAACAAACCTAAGCCTCATAGATTCACATCTTGAATAGGCTTCATATATAGATTCCTTTAAAATATCAAAGTTAATATCTTCTTTTATAGTTAAGCTTGTACCTATATTCAATACTTGCTTTTTAGGACAATATCTCAATGTAAAAAAGTGTAGCTTTTGTGCATATGTTAATGGATATAATTTTTTCTCTGTCATTTCGTTAATCATTAATAATCACTTCCTTATTTGATAAGTATCTTTCTATAAAATCTTTAACTTTTTTTTCATAATTTATTGTGTCCTTATAGTAAGATTCAGCATGTCCTGCATCTTTAACTATAAGTAATGCCTTTGGCGAAGCACAATTTTTATATATTTCTTTACTCATACTACATGGAACAAAGGTATCATTATCACCATGTATAAATAGTATTGGAACCTTTGCTTTCTTTACTTCTTCAGCTGAATTACATTCATTTAATCCATATCCAGCAATACTTTTACTAATACTATTTGCTATATTAATTATTGGATACGGTGGTATATGGTACATGTCCTTTAAAACATCAACAAATACTTCCCAAGCTGAAGTAAATGCGCAATCAGATATAATGCCCTTTACATTGTTAGGAAGTTCAAGTCCACTTGCCATTAATACCGTAGCTCCTCCCATTGAAATACCATGTAATAGTATTTCACAGTCATCACCAAATCTTTCTATAATATAACTTATCCAACATAATAAATCATATCTATCCAAACATCCAAAACCAATATACTTTCCTTCACTTCTTCCATGAGCTCTAGCATCTATCATTAAAATATTAAAATTCATATCTAAATAAAATTTTGATATAGCAGCATGGTCACTTATTCCTGCATTACTTGAATATCCATGTAAACAAATAACTATTTTTTTTGAATCGTTTTTAGGAAATAATATACCATGTAATTTTAAGCCATCATTTGACTTTACATAAACGTCTTTATGTTCTTGATTAATAAGCCAATCTTTCCTCTTTTTAATTTCAGGAATATACTTAACCCAATTAGTTCCTGACATCTTTTTTGTTCTTTCAACATCAGCCCTTCCCCTTACTAAAGTTCTTTTTAGTAAGTATGAGGCTATTGCAACTTCTCCTACTGTAAAACATACTACTCCACCAATTAATAATTTCCTTATCAAATTACACCTCTCAATTAGTGAAATTTTGGCCAAAATTTACTTATATTATTTTTTATTAAACTCAAATAAATCTTTATCATCCAATATATCTGCTACTGCAGAATCATATTGCTTTAGTTTTCGTATTGCCATTTCTAAATTATTTATTGTATTTTCGATTTTCTTTTTTATATATTCTGTATACCTACACATTAAATCTCTGCGCTCATCTATAGTTTTATCACCTTGTAGATATAATTGAATATATTCTTTTATATTTGAAATAGGCATATCAATATCTCTAAGATTCATAAGCAGTCTTATCCATTCTAAATCTTCTTCTGTATATTTTCTTACACCATTTTCATCTTTTTTTACAAATGGTGTTAATCCTTCTTTGTCATAATATCTAAGAGTATATATTGAAATATTAAGTTTTTTTGATGCATCTTTAATCAAATATTCCATTTTATCCCTCCTATTAGTTCATTATAAGTGGTAGAGTGTACTCTATGTCAAATAATATATTCTTTCCTTAATCATCAAATTAATGATTTTTTCGATAAATTTCCTAGGAAATATCCATAATACTTTAATACTTTTTGTCATCTAAACCTTTACTTTGATTATCAAATATTTTCAATAAAAAAGAGAAAATAATTTTATTAACTATTTTCTCTTCTATGCTAATATGTAATTTTATTTTCTTATTTATCTTTTTTAGACTCTGGAAGATTATCTGCTACATACTTATGAATCTGATTTATATGTCTATTATTTAATCCTATAAATTTAATATTATAAAGATATGTATCATTTTTATAACTAATTCTTTTTTTTAATATCTTAGCTTTTGATGAGTATGATTGTCCTTCTATTTTGAATAACACCCGTATATCCTTACTTTTTATATTTTCATCGGTCTCAATCAACATCCCACCTGAACTAATATCAATAGTATTAGCACTATATTTTGCACTTTCTGCTGGTAATATAGTATATTTTAAATCTAATATTAAAGGTAATCTATTACTTTTTCTTCGTTGTTTTTCTTGTATTTGTGAATTTATTTCTCCCCTATAATATACTATTTGTCCTCGTACTATTTTATTTGTGATTAATAATTCTGTTGTATATAGTGACTCTGATGATATAAATTCTATCCTAATTATAGTATCTTCTTTAAATCTAACTATTTGATATTCATCTGTTGGACATCTAAAAATTACTTCTCTCTCATCAAAGCTTTCAACATATGTTGTGTATTGCCTCCCATTATATCTTACTCTTAATGATAAATTTAAATCATTTTTTAATTGCTGTTCATATTTTTTAATCGACTTATCAATATTTTTAATCGAATTCTTATTAAATAAGCTTAACATAATTCCCCCTACCTCTTTTATTCTAATATAATTACCCATTTTACCTTTAAATTATAATTTATTCCATTTTTATTATATATTATCATTAAATATACAATCAAATAATTTATTTATAATATATCTATGTAGTAGTACATTCAAATTCAAGGAAATAAATGTTAATAGCTTATTAATATATCAATTAGCAAAATTGTGAATATTAAAGTCCTAAAAATGCAATACTCATTATGTTATTTTATTATTTCTTGTGGATTATTGAATCCATACTTAATATATTATAAAATTAAATTAATAAATTATGGTATATAAATATCTATACATCCTTTTATATACTTTTAGGAGGCTTTATTATGTCAAACGAAAAACCATTACCAGCTTGTCCAGTAGAAACTACATTATCCCTTATAAGTGATAAATGGACTGTTGTAATTATTAGAGATTTATTAACTGGAACTAAAAGATTCAATGAACTAATGAGATCAGTAACTGGAATTACTCAAAAAGTACTTACTAGTCACCTTAGAAATATGGAGGCTAATGGTCTTTTAGTGCGTAAAGTTTATCCTGAGATACCTCCTAAAGTTGAATATACTCTTACCGAAACAGGCTATAGTTTAAAGCCAATTCTAGATGCTATGTATACCTGGGGTGAGAACTATAAATCTAAAAATATATAATAAAAAAACAAAGTGACACTTATAAAAGCATCACTTTGTTTTTTTATTAATTAAAGGTTATATTCCTTTGGTGGATTTCCTGAAAAATCAGCAATAACAGCATGTGCATCTTTTAAATAAAATACTTCGAATATTGGATTATCAGCACTATTATATTGTCCTTTGACAATTGGATTAGACATACATCCTTCTTTAACTTCCTTATTATCTTCAAATACCGCTTCCCCATTTAATCTTATCCAAGCATAACTAGGACTTGAAACCGAAATTTCAATTTTAGGATTAACTTGTATATCCTTATATACATCCTTTTGATTATTTGTGCAGAACCATAATTTATTATCTTTTTCAAAACAAAACATAAATGGACGGCACTTTGCTTTTCCGTCTCTTCCTATTGTTGCTAAGTATTGTACCGGGTTTTCTTGTAAAAATTCAACTACTTCTCTCATATCTTTATCTCCTTAATCACTGAAAATACTATTAATAATTTAGAAATTTTATTATTGGTGGCCACTTCCTATATTTGTATTATATCTATTATTCCAAGCAGTGAGAAGAACGCACTTTAAAGTGGCATAAGTACCTTTCAGTAATATAGTTTCCTAGAAGTAATCTAGTTTCTTCTATCAACTATAAAATTATATTATTATCTGGTCCATACACAGATTTCAATTATAATTTCTTAAAATCTCTATAACCTTTACCTTAATATTTAAAGTATATATAGTATATTCCATCACTTTATTTACTTTTTTCTTATAAAAAAAGATTAGATAAAACTATCTAATCTCTGACTAAATTACCTGTATCAAAACCCTTTTTTACTAAATAATATATTCTATAAGAATTATTTCACTGGAGGGCCTTCCATGATCACCTATATTTCTATTCTTTTGGGATTTCTCTGTCTTGGAATATTAATTTATTCAACATTTTTAAAAAGCACCAATTTTAGATTAATCTCAAAAATATTCTGTAGCCTATGCTTTTTGCTTATTTCAATTACAGCTTATTTAAATAATCCAGTTAATTTAACTTACTTCTATCTTATTTTTATAGGATTACTCTTTTCTTTCCTAGGAGATATTTTTCTTGGAATAAAAAAATCTGAACCTAAATTTAATTATATTTTATTTATGTTGGGTATAATTAGCTTTTCTGTTACTCATATTTTTTACTCAATTTGCTTTATTAATTTATCTACATTTCATATCAGAGATATTATTTTTGCTATTTTTTTAACTTTTATTATCATTGCATCTCTTAAATACAATAAAAAAATAGATTTTCGCAACTTAATTATTCCATGCACAGTTTATGGCTTTTTAATTAGCTTTATGGTCTGTAAGTCTATTTCTTTAATTTCTCTTACTTCTACAAATACATTAGCCTTATCCCTTATCATTGTTGGTGCAATTCTATTTATAGCTTCCGATTATTTATTATCATTTGTAATGTTTTATAAAAATTGTCCAAAGTCAATTAGTAGACTAAATCTACTCTGTTATTATGTTGGACAATTTCTAATTGCTCTAAGCATTTTATATATATAGCTCAACCTTTTATCTCATAAATAATACACATATAAACATAGAGTTAGGAAGTAATTTTTTAATTACTTCTTAACTCTATGTTTATTCCTAGTAAAATTCCATATTTCCCCTTTTCAAACTATTATTAACTTGTTTTCTTTCTTATACTTAATTGCTTTACTACAAACGAAGTTAACCAATATGGTACAAATAAATATACTAAAAATACTACTCCTGTATATGCCCATCTATTAACTCCATATAAAGTATGAAGTAATTTTACTGGAATATTAGCTGGTGAAGATAACATCATTAAATTACTTCCAGTTATATTATTAATAAAAATAGAAATTACAGAAAAAAATAAATAAATCACAATAAACTTTTTAAATGTCTTCCAATTTAGATTTATTTGTTTTTTTCTTAAATATAATACTCCCATATAAATCATTAATGTATGAAACAACATACTATAAATACATAAATAATGGCCTATTGGATATGCAGTTAACGAAGTAGATGGAAATAATAAATATGCACCTCCAGCAACCACTGTTACTCCTGTAATAAAAGAATCTCCTAATTTCTTTAAATACCCATTAGTAAATCCACTCATCCATAAAGCATATATAAATATTGAACAAAATGATATTGGGAACCAATAATTAACCTTTGTATATCCCCAATAAAAATTAAAAAATATCTTTATTCCTTCTAAGAAAGTTAAACTAACTGCAAATACTTTTGTCAATATATCAATTTTTTCTACCGTTATTTTTATTGAAATAATCAATAAAAAAGTAAGTACACATACACTAATTAATAATAATATCATGTGTCCTTCTGTAAACATTCCGCAAGGCTTATATATTTTTCTTGGTACCCAAAATTGATTAAATATATCCATTATACAGACACTCACTTTCATATTTACTTTAAAATTAAACTCTTAACTTGTTTAAATCATAAAAAATACAAAAACTCACCACTATTATTTTATGCAGACAAATAATAGTGGGTATAATAAATTAAAAATTAGAATTTAAAAATAACTATTAAAAGTGGCTATATCATACTGAATTTATCAATTCAATCTGATACAGCCACTTCTTTTTTATTTCTATTTTAAAATAAATAATATTTTTTAATCTACCACTAATTAGTTTACTTTCAATTTATAAAAGTAGTGTAAAATACATAATATTGCCAAAGCAAGTATTATTATTTCAAATCTATAGTAAGGAGTGAACAAAAAAATGCTTCAAATTCAGAAAATAAGTAAAAAGTATATTACTGGCGATTTAGTACAAACTGCACTTAATGAAGTATCTTTAAATCTTAGAGATAGTGAGTTCGTAGCTATCTTAGGTCCTAGTGGCTCTGGAAAAACCACATTATTAAATATTATTGGGGGCCTTGACCGTTATGATAGTGGTGATTTAATTATTAATGGCATTTCAACAAAAAAATATAAAGATAGGGATTGGGATTCTTATAGAAATCATACTATTGGTTTTGTATTCCAAAGCTATAACTTGATTCCTCATCAAACTGTGCTTTCAAATGTTGAATTAGCTTTAACTATCTCTGGCATATCTAAAGCCGAAAGAAAAAAACGTGCAATAGAAGCTCTAGAAAAAGTAGGACTTGGAAAACAACTTCATAAAAAACCTAATCAAATGTCTGGAGGTCAAATGCAACGTGTTGCTATTGCAAGAGCATTAGTAAATGATCCAGAAATATTACTAGCCGATGAACCAACAGGGGCACTTGATAGTGAAACTAGTATTCAAGTTATGGATTTATTAAAAGAGGTTGCTAAAGATAGACTAGTTGTTATGGTAACCCATAACCCAGAATTAGCAGAAGAATATGCTAATCGTATTGTTAAGGTAAAAGATGGACATATCATAAGCGACTCTAATCCATATGAGATAGATATTAAGAATATGGCTCCACCAAAACATGAAAATATGGGAAAAGCGTCAATGTCATTGTTAACTGCCTTATCTTTAAGCTTTAATAACTTAAAGACTAAAAAAGGAAGAACACTTTTAACAGCCTTTGCAGGTTCTATAGGTATTATTGGAATTGCTTTAATATTATCACTGAGCAATGGTGTAAATACCTATATTGATAATATTCAAAAGGATACTATGACATCATATCCTATATCTATTGAAGCTGAAACAATCGATATTAGCAGTATAATGTCTTCAGGAGGACCTACCCCTGGAAAACCTAGTGACGTCAATCATGATTTAAATGCAATTTATTCAAATGGTTCTGGTATTGAAATGGCTTCTACTATGACAAGTAGCTTTACTGAAAATAACTTAACTGAATTTAAAAAGTATTTGGATAATCCTGATAGTGAAATAAACCAATATGTAGGTGAAAATGGTATTATATATTCTTATGATACTAAATTTGGTGTATACACAAAGGATTCAGAAGGAACTTTTGTAAATACAGATGGAAGTACACTTACAGATAAAAATTCTTCTTCAATTACAATGACAGGAATATCTGCTATGTCATCAATGCCTATATCTAAAATAAGTGGATTTTCATCTAGTTCAAATAACTTTAAAGAATTGCTTCCTGGTAAAGACGGTGCATCAGTAAGTGACGCTATTAAGGATAGCTATGACTTATTATACGGTGATTGGCCTACTGCTTATGACGAAGTTATACTTACCCTAGATCAAAACAATGAAATTTCTGCTACTACACTTTATCAATTAGGTATTTTACCAAGTGCTGAATATAAAGAATTAATGACTAAAATCGAAAATGGTGAGGAAATAAAACTTGAAAGCAAAAGTTGGAAATACGAAGATATATGTAATCAAGAATTCTATATGATTCCTGACTGTGATACTTATATTTCAAATGGTAATGGTACTTTTACATCAATAAAAGATAATGTAAATGAAATGGAAAAATTATTGGACAATGCTATAAAATTAAAAATAACAGGTGTAGTTCGTCCAAAAGAAGATGCTAAAAATGCATCTATTACTAGTGCCATTGGATATACAAAAGCTCTTACTGATTATATTATTGAATATACAGATAATAGTGAAGTAGTTAAGGCTCAAAAAGAAAGCTCAACTATTAATGTGTTAAATGGAATGGAATTTTCTCCTTCTAGTGATGACGAAAAAATAGCTGATGCAAAGAAATACTTAGAAGGACTTGGTGTTTCTGATAAAGCAAATTTATTTAAAACTATGATGTACTCTATGCAATCTACTAGTAATGTTGAAGATGAAGGAATATCAACATCAATGCAAGCCGGAACACCAGATATATCAACTATGAGCGAAGAGCAACTTGCAGCAATGTTAGATGAATACTTAAAGTCACCTGATGATGATACACTACTTAAAATTTACGATGCATATATTTCTACTGGAAGTTATGATGATAACATGACTACTTTTGGTGTAGTAAGCTTAGATGCACCATCATCTATTAGTATTTATACAGATAGCTTTGAAAATAAAGAAGCTATTTCTGATTGTATCGAAGACTATAATTCAACTGCAAATGAAGAAGATCAAATTAGTTATACTGATTATATTGGAATATTATTATCTTCTATAACTACTATAATTGATGTTATTTCATATGTATTAATTGCATTCGTTGCTGTTTCTCTTATTGTTTCATCAATTATGATTGGAATTATTACATTTATCTCTGTTATGGAACGTACTAAAGAAATTGGTATTTTACGTGCTATTGGAGCATCAAAACATAATATTTCTCAAGTATTTAATGCCGAGACATTTATTATTGGACTTTGTTCAGGCTTACTAGGTGTAGGAATTTCTGCATTATTATTAATTCCTATTAATTCTATTATTCACTCTGTATTAAATTTAGATACTATTAATGCCTCATTGCCACTATCAAGTGCAATAGGATTAATTATACTTAGCATGATTCTTACTATTATAGGTGGATTTGTTCCAGCTAAAAAGGCTGCTAAAAAGGATCCTGTTACAGCTCTTAGAACTGAATAATCTACTTAAACACAAAAAGGCCTTAATAATAAGGCCTTTTTTCTTGATAACTATTTCTTAATTAATCTAACTACAGTCTCAAGCAGTAGGTTGCTTCCACTCGACTATAGTCTCTTGAACATCCTTTGCATGGACAGTAATAGAAGTCTTACTTCATCGCTCCGCTCTTCGTAAGCCTAACAACTGTCTCAGCGTGAGGTGTATTTGGGAACATATCCTTAACTGTACTCTTATCAACAGTATATCCATGAGCTAATAATACATCTAAGTTTTCAACCATAGTCTTAGGGTTACAAGAAACATATATAATTTCAGGTGCATTAAATCTAATTACATAATCAAGTGCCTTTGGAGAAACACCGCTTCTTGGTGGATCTAGGATAATTATATCTGGTTTATCCTTAACTTTCTTAATAGTTTCAGCAACATCACCTGCTATAAATGTACAATTATTTAATCCATTAAGCTTAGCATTTTCTCTTGCAGCTTCAACAGCCTCTTCAATAAGCTCAAGTCCAACAACCTTCTTAGCATTAGGTGCTGCTATTTGACCAATAGTACCAGTTCCACAATAAAGGTCAAATACAACTTTATTTTCACCATCTCCCATAAAATCTCTAACTAAACTATAAAGAGATTCAGCTCCCTTAGAATTAGTTTGGAAGAATGAGAATGGAGATATCTTAAACTTAAGACCAAGTAAAGTTTCAACTATGTAATCTCTTCCAAATAACACATTTACCTTTTCAGGTATAACTGCATCTGATAAAGAGTTATTTTCAGTATGTAAAACAGATACTAATTCCCCTTTATAATTTTGAGATTTAAGTAATTCAGTATATTCAGTTAAATCAAAATCAACTTGAGTTGTAGTTACTAAGTTAACCATAAGTTCACCAGTATTAGTGGCTTTTCTAATAACTAAATGTCTTAAGTAACCTTCTCTTTTCATTACTCTATAATAAGGTAATCCAGTTTTTCTAAAGTAATCTACAGTTGTTTTAAGAACAGTTCTAAAATCTTCATCAACTATCATACAGCTATCAACAGTTAATACACCAAAAGACTTACCTTTCATATGCATTCCTAAAGTAAGCTCTCCGCCTTTTTCTAAATCACCAAAAGTGAATTCCATCTTATTTCTATATTCCCAGCAATTTTCGCTACCTTTTACTCCAAGATACATTCCCATTGGTAAATCTCTAGCCTCAAAAAGTTCGCATATTTCATCACTTAAAAACTCTAATTGCTTTTCATAAGTTAAATTTTGTGAACTACATCCTCCACATACTCCAAAGTGAGGACATGGTGCTGGTATTTCATATTCAGCTCTTTCAATAACCTCTACAAGCTTTGCTTCAGCATATTCATCTCTCTTTTTCTTAACTGTTGCTTTTACTGTTTGGCCTGGAAAAGCTCCTTTTACATAAATCTTCTTTCCTTCACACTCTGATATTCCTGTTGATGGGAATTCTAAGCTATTTATCTTTAATGTTAACTGACTTCCTCTTTTCATCTTGTACTCCAATCTTTATATTTTAATTATCTTTTTAAACTTCCTATTAAGTTATTCAATAATATTTAAATATAATATTATATCTTAACTCTAGCTTTTAATATTATACCTTAAAACTAAAAGAAAAACACCTCTATAATTATATAGAGGTGTATCACATATTATCTGAAGATAAATTTCTTTCCTAAAGTTTTTCCGTGTAAAAACTCTTGCATTACTGGGTAATAGAATATATTACTTATAATATACGTAATTAAAAATACTTCTTCTCTCATAGCAATTTTATACCCAAATAATCTTATTACTAAACCAAATATTCCAAAAATAAGCATTGCTAATAGCATTACAAATATTTGATCTAATACTCCACTTAATATAACTTTAGTATAGTGTAATAACTTGCCATCACTTTTAATTTCTTCGTCTCTAATAAATTCTTTAGCTTCTGCTACTTCTTCTTCAGCTAAATAAACTTCAGCCTCTTCTAATTCTTCACCTGATAAAGTTATATCTTTATCATCAACTTGGCCTTCACCCTTATTTAACTTTTCTTCATTGTTATTCACCATTTCTACCTCCATAGGACTTATATTTATAATTAAAGCTTATTATTTACTTAAAGTTATATACTCTACTTTCTAATTTATAGAACAAAAAGTCATCTGTTATGGTTATTGTTTCTTTTAAACCATCAAGATTGTTTTCAATTGTTTGTATTTCATCTCCAGTTCCATTTTTAATTATGTCATATATTTGCTTATCTAATTCAGTATAATCCCTTTCATAATTCCCTGTAAAAGCTTGTGAAAATGCAGCTAAAGATAAGTTTTCAAATTCAAACTTTTGTCCTTCTAATATAGTTTTTCTATCTAAATTATAACCCATCTTCATTTCTAATTTTCCACTTGCTAAATCAGACCCATATTGTTTAAATCCAAAATACATACTTTCTAATCTCTCTGCTTCTGGAATATCTAAATATACATATGTATCATTAGTTGACTCACCATTTTCTTCTTTTATTTCATTTTCAGTTACCTCATATTCTAATGAATATCCTTTTGCTGTTGATTCAACACTTGCTAATGCTTTATCAAATAATGACTTTACTTCGTCTCTACTATAATCTTCTGACCATGTTCCTGACAAAATATCAGTATCTTCAATTGCTATTTTTGAATTATCACTTGCTATATTTTTATTTTCTGTATTATTACTTGAGCATCCTACAACACTAATAGCTAAAACTGTACATAATGCTAAAGCTATTACATTTCTCTTCATGTTGTTTCCCCCTATATCTTTATTAGCATAATATTATGCTTTCCTAAATCCTATTAATTATAACATTAATACCCTTTCATTTAAATGTGTTTATTAACATATTTATTTAAAATTCACATTAAGAATTATATTTTTATATTATTTTTTATTTTTTCAAAAGTTTTTTCTCCTATTCCATCAACATTTTTCAATTCATCTATTGTTTTAAATCCACCATTCTCTTCTCTATACATAATAATAGAATTAGCTTTTACATCACCTATACCTGGAATATCTTTAAGTCTATTTAAATCAGCTGTATTAATATTAATTTTACCATCATCAATTTCTATTTCTTGAATTTCATTAATTTCTATGTTCTCATTACTAACTGAATCATTAATATTTCTAATTACTATAAGCTCATGATTGTTTATTTCCTTTGCCCTATTTATATTAGAAATATCAGCTTCATTTGTTAATCCTCCAGCTGCTTCTATTAAATCTTTAATTATACTTCCTTCATTTAAACTATATACATCAGGATTAATGACCTCACCTTTAATTTCTACTACAATTATATTTCCTACTTGTTGATTAATATTGGTATTATTAATTATTAAACTTGAATCTTCTTTAAATATTTCATCTTTACTACTATTAGTTTTTTGCTCTTCATTATAATTATCATTTTCCTCAATAAAAATATTATTCATATATTCATCTTTAAAAACATTACTTTTATTCTTTCCATATGTCATTAATGAAACTATAAGAAGTAATATTAATACTACTGTTAAACCTATTGTTTTTTTCTCTTTAAATATATTCTTTAATTTCTCTTTCATATTATCCATTTATTCACCTACTTATTAATCTCATTATAATTATTAACACAAATTCCATATATAAACTTATTATATAAATATATATATGGAATTATTTCACCTTTTTTGATAAACTAAATAAGTAAACTATGAAATATAGGGAGAGAAAAATGAAGAAAAGATTATTCAAAAAGTTTGCTTTAGTATTTTTCTCAGCAATTTTGTTGTTAAATATTACTTCAGTAAACACCTTTGCCTTTCCTAATATATGCTCTGAAGGAGTATATCTTATGGATGCAAAAACTGGTCAAGTACTATATGAAAAAAATTCTGATGTTCAATATATGCCTGCATCAACCACAAAAGTAATGACAGCAATAATAGCATTAGAAAAATGTAATCTTACAGATCAAGTTACTATAGGAGAAAATCCACCCAAAGCTGATGGCTCTTCCATAGGGATAGAACAAGGCGAAGTTTATACAATTGAAGAATTACTTTATGGATTGTTATTAGAATCAGGAAATGATTGTGCAGAAGCAATTGCAGAACATGTTGCAGGTTCAATTGAGGAATTTGCCAAGCTTATGAATGAAAAAGCTAAAGAATTAGGAGCAACAAATACCTCCTTTAAAAATCCAAGTGGGTTAACAGAAGACGGACATTTAACAACGGCTCATGATTTAGCTTTAATAATGAGGTATGCTTCTCAAAATCCAGACTTTGTTAGGATTTCACAAACACCATCATATTTTTACGAAAATCATCCTTATTCAAATGGAAATGAAAAGTGGGCTTCAAATCATAATCCTTTATTAAAAGAAAATTCAGCATATACTTATAAATATGCTTATACAGGAAAAACTGGATATACAGTAGCTGCAAATCATTCATATGCTGCAGTTGCAGTTAAGGATGATCAAGAAATAGTAGGTGCATTTTTAAATGCTACTGATAAAGATGGTCTATATACTGGAGTTGGCCAATTATTTGATTGGGGATTTGAAAACTTTAAAACAGAAAAAATAGTAACAACTGGTGATAAATTAGATGATTATCAAATAGATGATTCAACTACTATTCCATTACTTGCTGCTGATGATGTTTATTATACCTTCAATCTTGCAAATGGAGAAAATATCGATAATATTAACTTATCAGTTACTTATGAAAATAAAGATTTAAGTAAAACATCTATAAAAAAAGGTGAAACACTATTTAATGCTTCACTTTTAATTAATGGCAATAAGATATGTGATATAAAATTAGATAGTGGTGAATCTAGAAAATATACAGCTGAAGTAGCGGTTAAAAATACTGTTAATTCTATTACTAATAATAAGTATTTTATTCCTGGAGTAATAACAGGTATTATTTTAATAATTATTATAATTATCATTATTCTTTCAATACGTAAAAGAAAGAGAAGAAAAAGATTTTTAGCAAGACGTTCTTATATAAGAAATAAACATAATTTTTAATAAAAGAGTCTGCCTTTAAGGCAGACTCTTTTATTAAAATAATTATTTATATTATAATTTTTTCTTAACTCTCTCTTAGATTTTCTAAAAGTGCTCTTATATCTTCAGGTAAATCGGCTCTCAATTGAAGATATTCTTTTGTTCTAGGTGATTTAAAGTTTAATCCATATGCATGAAGTGCCTGTCTTGAAATTAACTGAGCATCTTCCTCAATTCCATATAAAGTATCTCCATAAATAGGATGTCCTAGATGACTTAAATGAACCCTTATTTGATGTGTTCTACCTGTTTCTAATAAACACTCAACTAAATCAGCATTTTTTAATCTTTCTACTACTTTATAATGAGTTATACTCCTTTGTCCTCTTTCATCTACAACTCTTCTCATATTTCCTTCAATTTCAGGCCTATAAATTGGCTTATCTATAGTTCCCTCCATTTGCTCCATATGCCCATGGACTAATGCTAAATATCTTTTTTCTATTCCATTTTGTTGCATATCTTTTGATAACTCCATATGAGCATACTGATTTTTAGCAATTATTATTAACCCAGATGTATCCATATCAAGCCTACTAACAAGTCTTACAATACAGTCTTGGTTAGTTTCTTTAAAATAATATAACAATGCATTTGCTAATGTTCCTGATTGATAACGCTTAGTAGGATGAACTACCATATTAGGTCTTTTATTCACCACAATAATATCGCTATCTTCATATACTATTTCTATCTCTATTTTTTCTGGCTCTATATTTTGACTTTCTTTCTTTTTAAGATTAATCAAAATATTATCATCAGCCTTTAATACATAATTCATTTTAACTGGATTATTATTTACTAATATTCTTTTATCTAAAGCAGCACCCCTAATAAGCCTTGATGATAACCCCATCTCTTCTTTTAAGTATTCTCTTATCTTTATTCCATCAAAAGCCTTATCTACACACTTCTCTAAAGTACTCATGTTTTCCTCCCTAAAGTTAAGAGTTAAACTTAAAGTTATTATATCACTCTTACTAACTTTAAGTTAATTAATTAAATGTTAAATAATCTTCTCCAATAATAATTATAGCATCATAGTTTTCGTATTCTTCTTCTTTATTTTTAGAAAGATCATTAATTCCTGTATCCTCACTTAATAGCTTTTTAAGCTCTTTATCATTAGATAATATCTTAGATTCTTTCGATTTATCGTAATTTCCTACGCTAACATTTGTGTATCCTAGATTCTCCAATTCTATCCTTAAATTGCCTGCTAATCCATTTACCCTAGTAGCATTTAAAACCATTATAGAATAACCACTTCTGTTTGCACTCTTATTAGCTTCACTTGTTATCTTTAATGATTCTAATAAACTTTGATTATATGATGGATTCATAACTAGGAAATCTTGTCCATAAATTCTTTCATTATCACCTTGTAAAGTATTCATAGAAATCCCTTCATTTTTTACCATCTTCAATCCATAGTAAATCATATCACTACCAGACATATTAGTTACTATATTTTCTTTAACAGCCTTAAGAATACTTGGAATCTGTGTTATAATTTCTGGACTAGTGCATTTTTCAATTACTTTAGCTATAAATGCCTGTTGATTTTTAATTCTCCCTAAATCACCTTCTGCAAGTCCAGTTCCATCATTATTTTTTCTCCATCTAAAATATTCTTCTGCCTTTTGCCCATCTAATAATACTGTTTCACCAGCATTAAAATGTATATGTAAATCCTGTGCATCATCATCATAATACATATCTCTATCTATATACATTTCAACTCCGCCAATAGCATCAATTAAATTTCTAAAAGCCGCATAATCTATTTCAACTAAATAATTAATTTTTACATCTAAAAGATTTTGAACTTGTTCTATAACTTCTTCTTCCCCACCTAAAACATAGGCAGCATTTATCTTCCAATAAGGAATTTTATTTCCTTTACCATCTGTTGCATTCTCTACCTCTATTAATGTGTCCCTAGGTATTGAAACAACGTTTATATTATCTGTACGCGGGTTATAGTTAATCATCATCATAGTATCAGTTCTTCTTGCTGATGAATTTGAAGTATTTTCTGCATCTCCTATATCCATCCCCAGTAATAATATATTCACTGTTTCATTTGAACTTGGCTTAACTGCAGATATAATATCATTGTTATTAAGCGATGAAATAAATGAAAATAAATATACTCCAACTAATGCAACAAGCACAACTATTGTTAAAATAAAAGATGTAATTGCTCTCTTTATAATAGTTGACTTTTTCTCTTTTCTCTTAAGTCTTTGTTTAATTTCAAGCTCTTCTCTTGGACTTAATTGCCTCGATCCCTTCCTGGCATTATGTTTCTCACTTTTTTTATTTCCTGCCATTACCCATCCCTCACCTTATAAACTAAATCTATAATTGTATTTACTTATTATTATACAATAAATAATTTCTTGCTTTAACAGAATTTATATCTACTGCACAGCCCTGGTTTAATAAATACATAGTTGTATGAGTTAATGCTTTTAACATGGCTTCATCTAAGTTCTTGCGAGAAATATCTCTAATCTCTTCTACTCCTTCAAATTTTCTTGAAGGTTCAATTAAGTCAGCTAAATATATTATCTTTTCAAGTTTACTCATATTCTCTTTTCCAGTAGTATGCCATCTCATTGCACTTAATATTTCTTCATCATCTATTTCAAAAATTTTTCTTCCCAAAATAGGTGCAATTATTGAATGCCATAATTCTTTAGTATTTTTTTCATCTACTGATAATAAAATATTTTCATCTTTAATTATTTTTAGCATTTCCTCACTACTCATATTTTTTGCTGCGTCATGGCAAAGTGCAGCTATTTCAGCCTTTCGAACATCTTCATTATAAATATTCGCAAGCTCAACAGCAGTTTTTACTACCCCTAAGGTATGACCATATCTAGATGGTTTTAAATTATCTTTTAAATAATCTTTTATTTCATCTACTCCCCACATTTTACTCTCTCCTATATAAATTATTTTCACTTATATACTTCATTACTCCTTCTGGTAAGAAAAAGTCTACCCTTCTTCCTTCAGCTATTCTTTCTCTAATCATTGATGAAGAAATATCTATATTGGCTACATCAAGTAATATTATTTTAGCATTGTATTTTTCCTCTAATTTAGATTTTTGCAATTCTAAAATATCTTTATTATATTCTCCTCTATTAAAAGCAACAAAAGTGCAATTTTTTAATACTAAATCAGTATTTCTCCACTTTTCTATATCCATTAATGAATCTGCACCTGCAATAAAAAATACTTCGCTAACATCATCTAAACTTTTCAAATACTGTAAAGTTTCATAAGTATAACTATACCCATTCTTCTTTATTTCATAATCACTAATTTCAAAGCCTTCATAACCTTCTATAGCTTTTTTAACCATATCATTTCTATACTTAGAGTCTATTACCGGACTTTCTTTTTTATGTGGTGGATTACCAGCTACCATAAATATGACTTTATCTAACTCTAAAACTTCTTTGGCTTCATATGCTATATATAAATGTGCTAAATGTATGGGATTAAATGTTCCCCCCATCATACCATATCGTTTCATAATTAGTTATTTTTTCCTTGTGGTAATTCTATTTTAGGTTTCTTTTCAGATTTCTTATATAATACAATCTTACTTCCTATCGCTTGAACACCTTCACATCCAATAGCTTTGCATATTTCATCTGAGACTTCTCTAGCTGCTAAACCACTGTTTTCTAAAACTTTTATTTTAATAAGCTCTCTAGCTTCTAATGCTTCTTTTAATTGTCTTAAGAATGTTTCTTCAACACCATTCTTTCCAATTTGGAATATTGGACTCATAGTGTTTGCAAGTCCTCTTAAGTAAGCTCTTTGCTTTCCTGTTATCATAAAATTTCCTCCTATAAAATGTACTCGAATTCGAAGTCATTTAATCTAACCATGTCTCCATCTTGTACGCCCATCTCTCTAATTTGTTGTAATACTCCCTTATTATTAAGTACCTTATGGAAGTATCTTAATGAATCTGCATCATGAATATTTACAGATGCAAGTAATCTATCAACGAATGATCCAGTAACAACGTAAGTGTTGTACTCTTCACCTTCTTCAACGTTAATTTCATATGTGAATCTCTTTTCTTGCTCAACATATCTTTCTTCATCTGGAATTTCTAAATCCATTACTGGAATTTCTGTTAACATCTTACCAGCTTCTTTGATAACTTCTTCAACACCAGATTTTGTAGCTGCAGACATTTTAAATACTTTATCGAATCCTAATTCATTTACTTTCTTCTTGAAGTCCTCAAAAACTGATTCATCATAAAGCATATCTGCTTTATTAGCTACAACTATTTGTGGTCTATCCCAAAGCTTTACAGAATACTTCTTAAGTTCTTCATTAATAGTAACGAAATCTTCAAAAGCATCTCTTCCCTCAACACCTGAAATATCAACTACATGAATTAATAATCTAGTTCTTTCAATATGTCTTAAGAAATCAAGTCCTAATCCAACACCTTCAGCAGCACCTTCAATTATTCCTGGAATATCAGCCATAACAAATGAATTTATTCCTTCAGCTTTAACAACACCTAAATTTGGCTTTAAAGTTGTAAAGTGATAGTTTGCTATCTTTGGCTTAGCAGCTGTAACAGTTGAAAGTAATGTTGACTTACCTACATTAGGGAATCCAACTAATCCAACGTCAGCAAGTAATTTTAATTCAAGAGTTAATACTCTTTCTTCTGCTGGCATACCTGGTTCTGCGAAATGTGGTGCCTGTCTTGTTGGTGTACAGAACTTGCAGTTTCCTTTACCACCTTTTCCACCTCTAGCAATAACATATGTGTCATCTTTATGTGAAAGGTCAGCAATAACCTTATTACTTTCGAAATCTCTAACAATAGTTCCCATTGGAACTCTTATGTATAAGTCTTCTCCGTCCTTACCATAACATTTTGAACCTGATCCATTTCCTCCAGATTCAGCTATAAACTTTTTCTTATATTTGAAATCTAAAAGTGTTGTTAATCCTGTATCAACAGTGAATATAACGCTTCCACCTTTTCCTCCATCTCCACCATCTGGTCCTCCAAGTGGAACATACTTTTCTCTTCTAAATGTAACTGCTCCATTTCCACCAGCACCTGATATAACTAATATCTTGGCTCTATCTATAAACATAGTTACTTTCCTCCTTGTAACTTTTTTTAATGTTAAACATAATAATCTATTTTTATTATTCCATAACATATATATTTTATAATAGTATATATAAATTATATATCTATTACAAGAATAAAAGCACCCTTACGGGTGCTTTTACCTATATAAATATAATTATTCAGCTATTTCTTCAACGCTTACTGGGTAAACAGAAACTTTCTTCTTGTCTCTTCCCATTCTTTCAAATCTTACGATTCCGTCTTCTTTAGCAAATAAAGTGTCATCTCCACCCTTACCTACGTTTAGACCTGGGTGAATCTTAGTTCCTCTTTGTCTGTAAAGGATGTTTCCAGCTAAAACGAATTCTCCGTCAGCAGCCTTAGCACCTAATCTTTTAGATTCAGAGTCTCTACCATTCTTTGAACTACCTACCCCTTTTTTGTGGGCAAATAATTGAAGGTTCATCATTAACATACTCATTACACCTCCTCGAATTTTATTTTTATATATTTATTCCGTCTATTTTTACCAAAACTAGCGTCAAGGGACATAATTAAACTTTCTAAACTTTTTTCAAAGGTTAAAAGTAATATCTGTCCTCGTTCAATATCTTCATCATTAAGATTATGTAAATTCAGTGATAAAAATCCATCATTTATTTCATACTTTACTGGTAGCTTTAAAACTTCCTGCATGCCTATTACAGCACTTTGAGATAAAACCGAAACACTATTACAAATCATGTCATATGCATCACCTGTAGTGCTTTCTATTTCTTCTCTAGATAAAGCATGACCTTCAATCTTAAATCCAAGCGATATATCTTTTTGTTTAAATATAATAATCTTAATCATATCTTAAAATTAAGCTTCGATTTTTTCGATTACTAATTTAGTGTAAGGTTGTCTGTGACCAGTCTTCTTTCTGTAGTCCTTCTTAGGCTTATACTTGAAAACAGTGATCTTCTTAGCCTTACCTTGAGCTGCTACCTTAGCAACAACTTTAGCTCCTTCAACTACTGGTGCACCAACAGTTAAAGTTTCTCCGTTAGAAACAGCTAAAACTTCTGTTAATTCGATTGTAGAGTCAACTTCAGCGTTTAATTTTTCAACGTATATTACGTCTCCTTCTTGAACTCTGTATTGTTTTCCTCCAGTTAATAATACTGCGTACATTCTAAAAACACCTCCTCTTAAACGGTCTCGCCAATGTAGGTACAAAGATTTAACTTTGTTTTTAAAAAACCCGTTATGTGCGGTTTACAAATGACATTTTATCATATAAAGTTACATTTTGTAAAGAAATTTATTATACTTTTTCAATTGTTTTAATTTTGTACTTTTGGTAATTTTCTTTTTGTGATACAAATATAAGTGGCTCAACCCTGTACCCCTCTATATCATACACAAAATTCAAATAAACCTCTTTATCTAATCCATCAATATTTTTTAAAAATTTAACTATATCCTCTTTGATGTCATCTTCATAATTCTTATCAATCTCTATGTAAAAATCCTTTATTGAATTTTCATTAGAGCATTTTATTATTTCATTTCTAATAAGATTTTCAATATATGATAATTTTAAAAGGAATCCATTACTTTTACATTTTCTACAAGGCTCTTCTAGATATTCATAAATAGATTTTCCTTTTCTTTTTCTACTAATTTGAATTAAATCAAGTTCAGTAAACGGAAATACTTTAACATTACCTTTATCAGCTTCTAGAGATTTTTTTAATGCTTTTATAACGGGCACTTTTTGATTTTCATCTCTCATATCAATAAAATCAACTACTATGATACCACTTAAATTTCTCAATCTAATTTGTCTTCCAACTTCCTTAGCTGCTTCTAAATTAGTTTGCATTATAGTCTTATTAAAATCTCTTCCCTTGATATTTTTCCCACTATTTACATCTATAACATACATTGCTTCCGTTTTATCAATAACAATATATCCACCACATTGTAAATTCACTTTTTTATGTCTTAGTTTAAGTATTTCCTTTTCTATTCCACTATAATCAAATAATGTTCTTTTACCTTCATAAAATTTAAATTCAAAATTATTATTTCCTTTAGTTAATCCCTTAATATTTTCAAAAAATTCATCATCATCATCAGCTGTTATACTAGTTTTTCTATCATCTAATTCTTCAAAAAACCTAATTATCATGCTATTTGATTTTATTTTTCCAATAGTTGTTGAGTATCTAAGCTTCTTTTCCATCTCTTCTTTTTTTTCTAATAATGAATTTAATTCACTTAGCAATTCCTCATTAGTTGCAGCTTTTGATTCTGTTCTAAAAACTATTTCTACACCTTTAATAGGTTTAGTAAGATTTATTAGTCTTTGTCTTTCTTCTAAGTCAGAAATCCTTTTAGATATAGTAATTCCTTCTACTCCCATAGTTAAAACAATATATCTACCAAGTATATTAACTTTATTGCTAACTTTAGCACCTTTATTACCTAAAGGTTCCTTTAAAACTTCTACTAAAATTTCTTGACCCTTCTTAATTCCAACCCTTTTAAGTTCTTCACTATAATACATGTAGGCTTCTTTATCTAATCCAATATCTAAAAATATTGAGTTAATTCCTGGAATTATATTCTTGACTCTAGCCTTATAAATCTCTCCAATTTGCGGTTCATTAGTTTCCTCTTCAACGAGGCATTCTACCAATTCACCATTTTCTTTTACTGCTATTCTAATTAATTCTTCTCTCTTCTCAACAAAAATTTCTCTCATATTAAAACTACCTTAAATTCCCTTATATAAAGGAACATATTTATTATTTTTTAAAATATACATCTCTTCTCTTTTAATATTGACGAAAGAATCAGGGTTAATTTCTGATACCTTTCCTTTTAAATAAGTAACTAAAAGATCAGCCGAAAGATTTTCTCTACTTCCTGTTGCTATTAAAGTATTTAAAATTAACTCATTATCTTTTACCCAGTACTTAAACTCTTTAACTAGCGGTTTTATATCAGTAAGCTTTTCACCTTTTTTAGTTTTCTTTACAATTTCCCATTTAGATTCATTAAGAGTTTTACCCATTTCTTCTTCTACTTTAGAAGTTCCATTAAGTTTTACCTTAATTGTATATCTAGCTCCATCTAAAAGTGCCATTGCTTGAGGCAATCTCTTAACATTTTCTATTATTTCAACTGGTGTTGCATGTAAAAACTTAATTGTAGGAGGAGCACTTTCATTTAACTTTTCTATTACTTCTCCTACTCCTAGAGATTCTGTTAAAACTAAATCTAAATACTCACCATCTGAATAAACTCCAACTGAAAGTGGTTGCGCTATAGATAATGCCATATGTGGATTAAATCCTTTTGAATACTCAACAGGTAATCCTGATCTTTTTATTATTCTTTGAATAGTTCTCATTAAATCTAAGTGTCCAATAAACTTAATATCAGCACCTTTAGTAAATTTAATTACGTATCGCACCTTCAAAACACTTCCCTTCTTTAAAGTTTACATTTATTCCGCATCCAGTACATCCTTCTAAACAATTTCTTGTAAGCTCTGCTCTCTTAGCCTTTTCATTTTCTCTTTCAAGATATTTTCTATTAACTCCAATATCTATGAAATCCCAAGGAAGCACTTCATCATATCCTCTTTCTCTATATACATAGAAATCAGCATCTAAATTACATTCTTCCATAGCTTCTTTCCATATTTCCATATTGAAGTATTCTGACCATCCATCAAATTTAGCACCTTTTTCAAATGCTTTAATTAAAACATCACAAGTTCTTCTATCTCCTCTTGCAAATACAGCTTCCATAAATGAAGTTTCTTGTTCATGATAGTTATAAACTATACTTCTTGATTTAATAGCACCTCTAACAGCTTTAATTCTTTCATCTACTATTTCTGGTCTAGCCATTGGAGCCCATTGGAATGGAGTAAATGGCTTTGGAACTAATATAGATGTACTTACCGTAATCTTTAATCCCTTATTTCTAACATCCTTTGGAATGCCAAAATAAACATCAGCCATCTTTTCTGCTAACTCACCAATTCCTGCCGCATCTTCAGTAGTTTCATAAGGAAGTCCTAATATGAAGTATAACTTAATAGTACTCCAACCTGATTCAAAAGCACTTTTTGCTGCTTCTAAAATTCTCTCTTCAGTTAACCCCTTATTTATTATGTCTCTCATTCTTTGAGACCCTGCTTCTGGAGCAAAAGTTAAACCTGTTTTTCTAACTTTTTGAATTTCTTTAATTAAATCAACAGAGAAAGCATCAACTCTAATAGATGGTAATGCTATACCAACTTTTTTAGCTTCGTGCTCCATAACTAAACTAGATATTAAGTTTTGAATATTTGAATAATCACAAATACTTAATGAAGCTAATGATACTTCATCATATCCAGTAGCCTTAAGAGCCTTTCTTGCTTGTTCTAATAAAGTATTTGTAGTCTTTTCTCTAACTGGTCTGTAAATCATACCAGCTTGACAGAATCTACATCCATTTGTACATCCTCTAGCTGTTTCTAAAACAACCCTGTCGTGAACTATATCAGTATATGGAACAATCATTTCATCTGGGAATGATACAGCATCAAAGTTATTAACTATTCTTTTCTTAACTTTTGCAGGAACATCTTCATATTTAGGAGTAAATTCTTTTATAGTACCATCTTCATTGTAAGTTACATCATATAATGAAGGTACATAAATACCACCAATTTTTGATATTTCTCTTAAGAACTCCTTCTTATTAACTTTTCCATTAGCTTTATGTTTTGCATATACCTCTAAGACATCGTTCATCATTTCTTCACCTTCACCAATTTCGAAGAAATCTACAACATCATATAAAGGTTCTGGATTATAAGCACAAGGACCTCCAGCCATAATTATCGGCTCTTCTTCTCCTCTTTCGCTAGCCCTAATAGTTATTCCTGACATATCAAGCATATTTAATATGTTTGTATAACTCATTTCATATTGAAGAGTAAAGCCTAACATATCAAACTTATCTAATGGTGTTTTAGTTTCTAGAGTAAATAACTTTATGTCATTTTCTCTCATTAATGTTTCCATATCTGGCCATGGTGCAAAAACTCTTTCGCAATATGTATCTTTTCTTTCATTTATAGTATGATATAAAATTCTTGTTCCTAAATGCGACATACCAACTTCATATACATCTGGGAAACAAAAAGCAAATCTTATATTAACATTTTCAGGATTTTTTATAACTTGATTTAATTCTCCACCAACATATCTTGATGGTTTTTCTACTTTACATAAAATATCATCAGTTATCTTATTCATAGGTACCCTCCTTTAATTAAGTTAATAGTTAATAGTTTTAAGTTAGTAGTTAATGAAAAAATTCAGCTTAAGCCGAATTTCTCACTACTACTAACTTTTAACTCTTAAATCTTAACTTCTAACTATCTAACTGCTATTCTAGCATAATCATTATTAAAAAGTAAACTAATACCCATCCTTATTTCTTAAACCAAAGTATTCCTCTAAAGTAATATTACCATACAACTTTAACGCCTCTATTAATTCGTCTTCATTCATAATAAATACTACCTTTAAATCATCATCTAATACATAAAATATATTAAATCTATTTTTATCTACCATTGACATAACATTTGCAAGTCCTTGCTTGTAGTAAACTGATATACTTTTGTTTTCAATATATTTATTTCTCAACAATTTATTTCTTTTCACAAATATATTTCCCATCAATATATACATGGCAGATTTTTCTTCACTTCTTGTAATTAAACATATAGCAATTGAAGCAATAAGTATACTTACATTTATTACGCCACTATATGCAAATACAATTATAAAAATAACTAATAATATAACTCCTATCGTATAACTTATTTTAGAAATTATATCATTAGCTCGTCTATACAATATCTTTTGAGACAATAATATTTCTAATACTCTTGCCCCATCTAGTGGATAAGCAGGAAGTAAATTAAAAAATAATAAACTTATATTAATATTAATCATTTTATCTATCAATATATTATTACTTGCAAAACCAATACACCAAAATATACATATAATTATAAAGTTAGCAAAAGGACCTGATAAATAAATTTGTAGTTTTTCTTTTTTATTTAATTCATCTATATTAGCAAACTGAGCACTTGTTCCATATATATGAATCTGAATATCATTAAACTTACAGCCTTTTCTTTTTGCCACTAATATATGCATTCCTTCATGAGCAAGTATACTTATAAATGCTAAAATAATTGAATTGTTAAAGCTTAAAAGTATAAAAAATACTATGAATTCTGCTAAAACACTTCTTTTCCATCTATCCATTTACCTCTCCTTCTTAGTCAAACCATTAGTAAAACATCAACCTCCTTAATACAATTGCATAAACTGAATTCTTATCTTAAGACAAAGTTTTAAACTTTCCTTAATTTTAGAATTCATTATACCCCAAGCACCCCTAGTCTATTGTCCCGTCAATTATTATATCCAACCTAAACAAGTGGGAGTATTATACCAACTAACCATTTGATAAACATTAAAAATCAACCTTATCCCCACCTAAACTTGTTTTTATGTAATTACTTATTTTATTAACTATTTTTGACAAATCAAAGCTTTCTACTTCTTGTTCAACTTGGCTATAAGTTGTATCATTAATTACTGCTTTTACATTTTCATATGCCCCTGTTTGACCTGGTGCATATTTCAAATAAAAGCTTGCCATCAACATAAAAATAACTACAACTAATTGATAAATAAAAACATTAGACATACTTGAAAAGAACTCTTTCTTTTTTCTTTTATTATTGTTATATCCATATAGTTCTTCAAATGAATTCCTTGTGTATACTGGTGAATTATTTTTCTTTACATTTTTATTTTGTAAACCTTGATAGTAATTTTTATATTGCGAATTATAATTTCCCATTTCTACCTCCCTAAAAAATTGATTATTAAATTATATTTTACAACTAAAAAAAATATGCAATATATTGTGTTACAACATATTGCATATCCTGATATCTAAAAATTAAGTTTTGTTTTTCTCATTCCTACATTTATAACTAGTCCTAATGATAATATTGTAGTTAATAGCGAACTTCCTCCATAACTAACTAATGGAAGAGTTATTCCCGTTATAGGCATTAACCCTATAGTCATACCTATATTTTGCCATATTGCAAATAAGAAGTATGCTACCATCCCCGTTGCTATAATTCTACCAAAAATATCTTTAGAATCCCGTGCTATATTAATCATCCTTGAAATCAATATTCCATATAGAGTTAATAAACAAATTGCGCCAAAAGTTCCCCATTGCTCACAAACTTGAGTAAATATAAAGTCTGTTTGAATTTCTGGAACATATTGTGATGAATACCCTCCAGTTCCATCATTAGCTAACGAATTCAAGCTTCCAAAAAATCCACCTGATCCAACTGCTATAAGAGATTGTCTCAAATGATATCCTGAATCTGATGAATCTGCTTCTGGGTTCTGAAATGATGTAATTCTTCTCTTTTGATAATCTTGAATTAATCCTGAATTCCATACTAGAACTATTCCTAATATTAGTGCCCCTAGACCACCTAATATTATTCTATTATCTAGACCGCCAATAAAGAACACTCCTAAAACCATAAAGAATAATACCATCGTCATACCCATATCAGGTTGAATAACAATAAGTCCTGCAGGTATTATTGCATAAAAAGCTAATATACAGAAATTTTTAAAATTATTTATTTCTCCTTCCATATCATCTAACTTTTTACCCATCATCATTATTGTCCCAATTTTTGCAAGCTCTGCCGGCTGGAAAGATAATGGCCCTAACCTTATCCATCCTTGAGCCCCATTAATTGTTGATCCTATTAATAATACTAATACTAATAATGCTATTGATGCCCAATAAAATATTGGTGTAAATGCCTTAATAATTGAATAGTCTATTGCTACAACAAAATATAATAAAACTAATGATGCCACAAAGAAAATGCTTTGCTTCACAGGAAATAGCATTCCCCCAGCAGATGTTTTCTTTGCTAAATATATATTAACTATGCCAAACATCGTTATTAATATTATCGATATTAGCATCCACTTATCTACCCTTTTCAGTTCTTTCAAACTCATTTTAAACTTTGATAAAGGTATCATAACTTTACCTCCTAGAATTTATACCCACTTATTATATCTTATTTCCTCTTTTTTCTCCATAAAGAATTATACTGTTCCATATAAAATTCATAAAGTTTTAAGAATTAATTTACTTTAATGTTAAATATAAAAATAGTATATGTATTCTAATTTAATCTATGATAGTATATGTATTCTAATTTAATCTATGAATTCTTAATATTTTAAAATAAAAAAATGCATCAAAAAATAATGTTAACACAACAATAAGCATAGTAACAAATTTCAACTAACAAGTTGCAAATTAATGAATAAATTCAGCTTAATCTAAATTTACAAAAACACCCCAAGGTGTTCCAAACCTTAATCTGTCACTTGTCACTTAATAAGCTTGTCATCTGATTAAATCTTTATACATTTTGTGTTAACATTATAATTTTAATACACCTATTTTTTATCTTCCTCTTACATTCTTTATAGGAATATTGGCAATTAGTGCAGGTCCGCCTTCACCTTCAACGTCCTCACTTCTATTTAACGAAATCTCAACATCATTAGCATCTATTTCTATATACTTAGAAATAACCTCTAATATTTCATATCTAATCTTCTCTAAAGTTTCCGGAGCTATATCGCCTCTATCATGAATTAGTATTAATCTCAATCTATCTTTAGCAACTTCTTTTGGTGTAGTCTTATTAGAAAATACCCTTAAAAAATCCATAATGACCAATCCCCCTAATTTTTCTTAAACATTCTTTTTATTGCTGAAAATATTCCGGTAGATTCAGAACCTAACTTAAGTAGTGGAACTTCTTCCCCTGTGATTCTCTTAGCAATATTTCTAAACGCTTGGCCAGATTGAGCTTTATCATCTAAAACTATAGGTTCACCTTTATTAGTAGAAACAGTTATGCTTCTATCATCTGGAACTACTCCTAAAAGCTTAACTGATAAGGTTTCTATAATATCTGAAACATCAAGCATATCTCCCCTTTTTGTCATTTCGTAATTTAATCTATTAACTATTACTGCATGATCTTCTAATCCTTTTGCATCTAATTTACCAATTACCCTATCAGCATCTCTTACTGATGTAATTTCTGGATTTACAACTACAATAGCTTTATCAGCACCTACAACTGAGTTTTCAAAACCTTGTTCGATTCCAGCTGGGGAGTCTATTAATACATAATCAAACTCTTCCTTTAATTTATTAACTAAATCAAACATATCTTGCGCTCTAATATCATCTTTATCTTTTGTCTGAGCTGTTGGTAAAAGACAAAGATTAGGATACCTTTTATCTTTAATTAACGCTTGCTTTAATCTACATCTGTTTTCAATTACATCAATAATTGTATATACTATTCTATTTTCTAATCCCATTAATACATCAAGGTTTCTAAGCCCTGTATCTCCATCTACAACTACTACCCTTTTTCCTAACGCAGCTAATGCTGTTCCTAAGTTTGCAGTTGTTGTAGTCTTTCCAACACCACCTTTACCTGATGTAACAACTATCGAAATTCCCATGTCAATCCCTCCACTTTAGTAAATATATTTATTTGGTAAGTATGGCTCTACTACTATGTAACCATCTTTTATTTTTGCAACTTCTGGATAAGATGGCTTAATACCATCATCTGGCGGTACAGTAAGTATATCTGATATTTGCATTAACTCAGGTTGCATTGAAAATGCAGCTATTATAGATTTTTTATTTCCACCAGTTCCAGCTTTAACATGCCCCTTTATACTTCCAAGAACTATAATATTGCCTCCTGCTGAGACCTCTGCACCATTATTTATATCTCCTATTATAATAATATTGCCAGGATAATCAACCGATTGTCCACTCCTTATTGTTTTCTTGATAAATTTAGTTTTTCCTTCATGAACCCCATTAAAAACTTTAATATTATTAGTTTCCTTCTTTACTTTACTAATATCATCAAAAACGCAATCCTTTATATTTATTTTTTGAAATAATTCATCTTTTAATTTGCTTATATCAGAGTTACTAATATGTTTAAAATTAGCTGTGATTTTTAATATTGAATTTTTATAAAAACCTTTATTAATTGACAAGCTAGATACTAATACTTCGAGCATATCATCAAAGCCTATAAACTTTTCTGTATCAATAGTAATATTTACACCATCTTTGTTCCCTTTTATTTGTATTCTATCATCCTTCATTGGCAATCCTCCACCAATTAATAACTCAATTTAATATTAATTATATCATATAACAACAATTAAAAACATAAAATGCTTCAAACCTTTGTAATTTTTCTGCAAAATATCACTTATTTTTCCAATACATATTATTTATTTTAAAATATGTAATCTTTTAAGTAAAGAAAATAAATTAAAATAATAAATTTTACATAAAAAAGAGAACCTCTTTAAAGGTTCCCTTTTAGTCCGCACCAGTTCCACTCTCAACAGGTATATTTAATTCTTGACTACTTCCTTCAGTAGTACCTAAATCCTCTGTACCCTCATTTGTAGCTTCTTTATCAGCTTCAGCTCCTTGTTTGTTATCTGCTGGAGCTCCAACAACATATTTTTGGAACGTTGCTGATGTAGATGCGTAATTCGGATTAATTTGTAATAATTCATCCTTAAAATAAGCTTCATATATAGCTTTATGAACAAATGCACTATTAGCTCCTCTATTACCATCATAAATAGTAGAGAATATTGCAATTTTAGGATTATCCATTGGTGCAAAACTAATATAGTTTGCATATGCCTTTCTTCCTTGGTAATCATATTGTTCTTGTGTACCAAAGTCAGCTGTACCAGTTTTACCTGCAACTTCTATAGGGAAATTAGCAAATAATGCATAGTTAGTTGCATTTGAAGGTGATGTATTAACTCTTCTCATCCCTTCTTTTATAGCTTGTAGAACATCTGCCGGAATATCTATTTGATCTAATACCTCAGGAGTGTATTCTTGAATAACTTCTCCATCAGGTGATGTTATTTTATCAACTATCGATACCTTATATCTTGTTCCACCATTAGCTAAAGTCGCAACATAATTTGCCATTTGTAATGGTGTAAATGCATTCATACTTTGCCCAATACCATCTTGAACTATATTTATTGGAGATCTTATTTCAGAACTTTGGTTAACAATAAAATAAGAAATTGCATTTGATACTATTTTAGCCTGTTCATTAACAACTTTTTCAGAATACTCTAAACCTGCATTAGCTAAATTTTCTTTATATCTATCTGATACATTCATTATTTCTTTAACTGTATCAATTATGCTATTGGCATATTCTGTTTGCCCACTAACTTGCTCATTAGTTCCAACCTTTAATAAAGTTTCTTTAATATTATTTTTCAAATTAGTTTTTAATGTTTTTAATTCATCTGAATCAGTACTAATATCCTTTATATCAAAAGGTACAAAGAAATAAGAGTTTTCATAATTACCTGCTTCAAGCGCTGGTACTATAGTATATTTTGCATTTTCTGATAGACTCTTTTTCCATGAAACAAAATTATATGTTTGCCCAAAGTTTTCATAAATTTGAATTCCAGTTGAGGCACTTTTCCCTTGTTCTGCCCCTAGTCCAAATCTCCATGCATAACGAGCAATAGAATCAAGTGCATTAACATCTGCACCATTTTTTATATATAATCTAATTGCAGTTTCATAAAAGAAATAATTCGAAGAAACTTCTAGCGCTTTTCTAACATCTGTAATTCCATGACCTGTCTTTTGGAAGTTTTCAAGTGTTTGACTACCTGTATACTCACTACTCCAAATACCAACGTCATTAACAGTATCTGTTTCACTTATTGCTCCATCCATTAATCCTGCTACAGCTGTTAATGGCTTAAATGTTGATCCAGGTGGTACAAATCCTTGTGTTGCATAATTAAGCATTGATCTTGGATATAAATCATACTTATCAGTTCTTACTCCATCATCATTAACTGGGAAAAGCTCATCTAGCGTTCCAGTCGCTCCAGTACTTTGAATATGTTGTGTTCCGAAGCTCTCATAATCCGGATTAAAGTATTCATTATATTTCTCTGTAGTTAATTCACTTGGAATTGCAAAATCATTAGGGTCAAAATATGGATAACTTGCCATTGCAATTACCCTTCCAGTATTAACTTCTATCGCAACTACAGCCCCTCTATTTGCACTTGCTAAACCTTCTGACTGTAATGTAAGTATCTGATCTTCTAATGCTGCTTGAGCTGCATATTGAACATCCTTATCTATTGTTAAATGAACATTATTTCCTTGATAAGACTCTAATTTAAATAGTTCTTCTGTTGTTCTTCCTTGAGAATTTACTTTTACAGTAGTTCCGCCTTTTGTACCTTTTAATTGATCTTCAAAAGCTGATTCTATTCCAGATACACCAATTAAGTCAGTTGATACATCATATCCCCTTAGTTCATAACTTTCACTTTGAGAACTACTAATAGTAGAAACATATCCAACTACAGCTGATGCTAACGTTCCATATGGATAATATCTAACTGGTTTTAATGTAACATTAATACCTGGCAAATCATTTAATTGTTGATATACTATAAATGCAGTATCTCTATTAATATTATTTGCTATAGTAATATTAGAGTACCCACTAAAACTTCCCATCTTTATAGCATCTTTTATAACAATGTATCTTCTAATATCTTGAATTGAATATTCTTTTAATAAATCATCTAAAACTTCCTTACCAGTAGCATTTTTATACTTCTTTGCTAGTTCACTAGCTTGATCTGTTGTATATCCATCTGGTAATAACAATTTATATAAATCATATGATTTTACAAGATAATAGAATGTGTCTTCTGCCGAGATTTCCATAAGCCTATCGTTAACTTCATTTATTTGATCATCTGTATAATCTCCCTCTTGATCCTCAAAAAGTTTCTTTTCTATATCTTCATTTAACCCTCTATCACGTTTAAATCTTATTTCTAATGTTCTTTTAGCCGACTCACTATCTGCCTTAAACTGAAAATATATTTTGCCATTTTCATCAACCTTAAGTGCTAAATCATCCTGGAATTCTTCTCCATTTTCTTCCAAAATTTCAAATATCTTGTCCATAGTTTTGTAAAAAGCCTTGGTTGATTCAACTGTTTCCATATATGTTAATGCATATGTTTGTTTGTTAGTCGCTATTACGTTTCCATCAGAATCATAAATATTTCCTCTTGGTGCTTCCTCAGAAAGAAATTTAGTTGAACTTACATCAGCCTTTTCTTTATAATCATCATGCTTATAAACTTGTAAATATAATAACTTTGCTACTATAGTGCCCATAATTATAAACATAATTATATATAAAACAGAGTATCTAGAATTCTTTTTCTTTTTTTTAGGTTTATTTACTATCATTAAAACCTCCATGTATTTCTATCTAAATATTTATCTAGCATATTTAAAATAAATCTATAGAAAAGCATCATACAAATAGTATTTAATACTGCCGATAATAAAGCAACTTTCATATCAATACTTATAGCAAATAATTTAAATATTATAACTACCCCTAAAACCTTTAAAGTAGAAATAAATAACGCTATTAAAATTGGAACAATTCTATTTTCTTTAAATATACTTTCTCCAATTTTAGCACATAAAAGGCATAATAAAGTGTTTAAAAATAAATTAACTCCAAATCCTGAAAAGAAAAATAAATCCTGAAGAAATCCACTTACTATTCCAATAAAAAGTGCTTCATTTTTACCTCTAATAACTGAATATGCCATAGCAAATACAAATAAAAGACTTGGAAAGGCACCTGCAATTGAATAACTAGGTAATAAAGTATTATCTATAATCAATAATAACACTAATATAATTATTAAATATATCCTCTTCATAGTTCTATTCTCCAATATCAACCTTTTCTTTTGGAACAACAACAAACAATTCTTCAAGCTTATTGAAGTCCACATATGGTTTAACTACAGCTCTTTTCATAATCCCCACATTATCTACTTCTACTGAAATAACTTCTCCAATTCTAATTTCCTTAGGATACATTTCCCCTAATCCAGAAGTTAATATTTTATCTCCTTCTTTAATTGCAGACTCAATTGGAATATTAGATAGTTCTGTTAAATTTTTATTTTTACTATCTGTTATACCTTGTAGAATCCCAGTTGTTTCATCAGTACTTTCAACCATAGCTGCTACTGCAATATTTTCATTTAAAATAGTTTGAACAATAGCAAAACTTGAAGATGCCTTTGTTACTTTTCCAACTAAACCAGCAGGTGTTATTACCACCATGTCCTTTTCAACGCCATCTTTTGTTCCTTTATCGATTATATATCCATTAGATATATTTCCTCCACTATAGCCAATAATATTACATCCTAAATAATCATAATTGGCATTATTTTGTGAATAATCGAACATTTCTCTTAATCTTGTATTTTCATCTTTCATTCTTTCGTATTCTATTAATTTATTTTCAAGTTCAGCATTTTTTGCTGTAAGTTCTTCATTTTCTTTTTTTACATTAGAAAAATTAATAAAAAAGTCAAAAGAACCTTTTACTTTTTCATTTACTGTATAAACAATCTTTTGTAATGGACTAATAACACCACCAACACCACTAGATATAATATTTGAATTACCCTTTATACTTAATACAATTATTCCCAAAAAGGCAACTGACAGTACCACTATAGTTACTGCCAGTTTGTTTTTAAAAGGTTTCATTATTGACCTCTTTGAGTTTTACTTAATTCATCAAAATTATCTAGTGCTTTACCTGCACCTAAAACAACGCAATCTAATGGTGTTTCAGCAATGTGAACAGGCATATTTGTTTCGTGGTTTATTAATTTATCTAATCCTTTTAATAAAGCTCCTCCACCAGCTAGCATTATTCCCTTTTCCATTATATCCGCAGATAATTCAGGCGGAGTCTTTTCTAAAGTAGTTTTAATAGACTCAATAATTGCATAAACTGGTTCTTTTAATGCTTCTCTTATTTGATCCTCAGTTATTGTTACTATCTTTGGAAGTCCTGTTATCATATCTCTTCCTTTAATATCCATTGAGGCATTTTCTTCATCAATCTTATAAGCTGAACCTAATTCCATCTTAATTTGTTCAGCAGTTCTTTCCCCTATCATTAAGCTAAATTCTTTTTTAACATAAGCTATTATTGCCTGATCTAATTCATCTCCAGCAACTCTTAATGATTTGCTCGTTACTATTCCTCCTAAAGAAATAATAGCAACTTCTGTAGTTCCACCACCAATATCAACAATCATGCTACCTGTTGGCTCTCCAACTGGAAGTCCTGCCCCAATTGCTGCTGCCATTGGTTCTTCCATTAAAACTACATCTCTTGCTCCTGCAAATTTAGCTGCTTCTTCTATAGCTCTTCTTTCAACTTCAGTAACACCAGATGGATAACATACTATAATTCTTGGGCTTGTAAACGCACTTTTGCTTGTTACTTTTTCAATTAACTTTTTAAGCATAGTTTGTGCAACCTCAAAATCTGCAATTACACCATCTTTAAGTGGTCTTATTGCTACAATGTTACCTGGTGTTCTACCTATCATAAGCTTTGCTTCTTGCCCAACCGCTAATGGTTTTCTTGTATTACTATTTATCGCTACAACTGAAGGTTCGCTTAATACTATTCCTTTCCCCTTTACGAAAACAAGTGTATTAGCTGTTCCTAAATCTATTCCCATGTCTTTATTACTACTGAAAAATCCCATATGAATTCCCCTTTCGATTATATAATTCCTTTTTCTTTTAAACTAACATATTTATTATTACCAATTATGATATGATCTAACAATCCAATTCCTATAATATTTCCGCATTCCTTTAATCTAATGGTGATATCAATATCTTCCTTACTAGGACTGGGATCTCCTGATGGATGATTGTGACAAACTATTACATTTGCACTTCCCCTTTGAATTGCTTCTTTAAAAACTTCTCTTGGATGAACTATAGATGAGTTCAATGTTCCCTTAAATATGTCTTTAGTTCCTATCACAATATTTTTTGTATTTAATAAAATTAACTTAAATACTTCTTGCTTTAAATTAACCATTTCATTAATTAATAATGATGCAATATCCTTTGGTGATGAAATTTTAATCATCTCTTTTTGAGATTTAAAAGTTCTAATCCTATTAACTAACTCCATCATGGCAATTATTTGGCAAGCTTTCACTTTTTTAATACCTTTAATTTTACTTGCTTCCTCATAACTTACATTTAAAAGTCCGTCTAATCCATCAAGCTCAGCAAGTAATCTACTGCTTAAAGCTATGACATTTTCACCTTTTGTACCTGTTCTTAATAATATAGCTAAAAGCTCCTCATTAGATAAAGTATCAACTCCAAATTGAAGTAACTTCTCCATAGGTCTCTCATTTAATGGTATATCATTTACTCTAATATTATTCGTCATAAATACTCCTTATAAGTAATAATATACCCATTCCCCCTAATTATAAAACATTCTTTATCATCTTGTTTAACAAGTTTAATGGCAATCCAACTACGTTATAGTAACAACCATTTATTTTTTCAACAAATACGCCACCATATCCTTGAATTCCATAAGCTCCTGCTTTATCTAAACATTCTCCTGTGTCTATGTATCTCCATATTTCCTCATCTGAAAGCTCTGAAAAATAAACTTCTGTGTAAAGACATTCACTTTTCATTACTTGCTTTTCATTGTTAATAACTGTAACACCTGAATAAACCCTATGAACATTATTACTTAATAATTTAAGCATCCTAAATGCATCATCTTTATCCTTCGGTTTTCCAAGTATATTATCATCTATAACAACAATTGTATCTGCCCCTATTATTATAGAATCATTAGTACAATTTAATGCTACTGATTTAGCTTTTCCTTCTGCGAGTGTTTTAACATATTTTTCAATGTCTTTACTAACCTCTACTGTCCCCTCATCAAAGTCACTAATCTTTACTTCAAAATCACTTATTATCCTTGATAATAATTCTTTCCTACGATCTGAAGCAGATGCTAATATAAACTTCAAACATATCACATCCTACAGTTATTTATTATTTATTATTCCCAATTAAACGCTAGTCTTACACTTGACTTTAAAATTTAATTTAAACATAATAAAAAAAGAGGTAAAACACTTGCCACCTATCTTTTTTCTAATATAGTTTATCACTTAATAGATGTTCAAACAAGCACTTTCCTCTTTTTATATATGAATTTTTTGTAGAATATTATATATATTCCCTTAAGATTTTCTTAATTTTTTTACAATTATTGATATTTAATGTCATTATTTTTTTAATTAACTAAAACTCAATAAAATTTTGTATAAATATTGCATTTCGTTTGCTACATCTTCTTTCTTTATTTCAGCTGCCATATCATTAACATGATTTTTTAATTCAGTTAATACATCATTCTTATCACCTTCACTTATTACATCAAGTCCTTTAACCCAACTCTTAAAATCAGATGTATCTACTGATTTTACATCATCCTTAAATGCTGTATCTAATATATTTAAGTATCCATTATAAATTCCTGCAATTTGACTTTGTACTTTATCATTTGAATTTAAATCAAATGATACTTTAGCACAATCTATACCACTACTAGTTAAAGTATCCATTATTGATTGTCCTTCTGCTGTTGTATATACTCCAGCTAACACTTTAAACTTATCTGACTCATTATATATAAAGGCTCCATATCCATTCGCTATTTTGTTATATGCCTCTTTTGCGTTATCCTCATTAGCAAAATACCCACATTGAATTGCCATAAAACTTGTATTTATACTTCCTTGTACATTTTCTTGACCTTCTGTACTATTATCAACTGCACTACTAGCTTGAACATCTTCACTGTTATCAGCTGCATTTTCAGCTTCGCTATTATCAATATTTTCACTTTGATTTACCGCTTCAGAATTTGCTTGAGTTTCACTAGCATCATTTAATGGTAAAAAATGAATAATTATATTAGCAAGCATTATCCCAACAATTACAACAAATACACTCATAGCTAAAAATGATAATATAGTTTTTGCAAGTCCACTATTTTTTTTAGTTTTCTTATAGTTATACCTTGTATACCTCACTTTCTCATCCACCCCATCTCTAACTTTCTTAAACTTTTACTTATTACATTACAATATATTCATTATTTATCTTATATATACATAACAAAAAACTTTTAATTCCCATACTAGTTTGTAAATTAAATTGTTTAAATTCAATCTTTTACTTATACTGTACTAAAAATATTTTTTCATAATAATAAAAAATAAAGGCCTAGTTAACTATACTGTGCCAAATAGACACCTTATAATTAACAAGCCTTCATTAAAATAGATTTTAAAATAGAAATTTTTTAAATAGAAATCTAATGATTTTTTATTATCTTATTTCTTTTAATATTCCTAATAAATATTCATAACAATTTTTAACTGATGAAATACTCATATGTTCATCTGGAGTATGTACATCATAAAGATTTGGTCCAAAACTTATCATATCTAAATTTCCAAGTTTTTCATTAAACAATCCACATTCAACCCCTGCATGGATAGCAACAATTTTTGCTTCTTTTCCATACATATCTTTATGAACCTTTTGGCATATATCTCTAACTTTTGAATTAGGATCATATTCCCATCCTGGATAATCAGATGTAGTTTCAAATTTTCCACCTAAAAGTTCTACTATAGTCTTACTTCTTAAAACTATTTCTTCTTTTAATGAAGGAATTGAACTTCTAATTGCTGAATCAAATTCTACCACTCCATCTTTTGTAGTTAGTACTCCTAAATTAGTTGAACTTTCTACTAATCCTTCAATTTCTGTACTCTTAGTATTAATACCATTTGGATAAATGTATAATAAATCTACAACTTTCTTTGTACTTTCATCAGTAAACTCTTTGCATGTTTTAATATCAGTTATTGATGCTTCAATTTTTAATCCTGGATCTTGTGCTCTTAACTCATTTTCAATAATATTATTCCAATTATTTATTACTTCTATTGCAGTATTCTCATCATTAGGATTAACAGCTATTATTGCTTCTGCTTCTCTAGGTATAGCATTATTTTTAGATCCTCCATTTAAACTAACAAGATTAAATTTCACTTCTCTTAATAATCCTTTAAGTACTCTTCCTAATATTTTATTAGAATTTCCTCTTTCCTTAATTATATCCATACCAGAGTGACCGCCTTTTAACCCTGATATATTAATTTTTATTAATTTTTTACTACCAATCTCTTGCTCATCTACTTTTAAAGTAGCTGTGCTTCTTACTCCTCCTGCACAACTAACTAAAAGATATCCTTCTTCTTCATTATCAAGATTGATTAAAATCTTTCCTTGTAAATTTTCTTTTTTTATTGCCATTGCACCTGACATTCCTGTTTCTTCATCTGTAGTTAATAATACTTCTATTGGCGGATGTGGAATGTCATTTGAAGCTAATATAGCCATTGCATAAGCTACTGCTATCCCATTGTCTGCTCCTAATGTAGTATCTGTTGCATATATATAATCATCAACTATTCTTAATTTTAATGGATCTTTTTCAAAATCATGCTCTACCCCATTATTTTTTTCACACACCATATCCATATGACCTTGAATAATTACTGTTGGTGCATTCTCATATCCTGGCGTACCTGGTTTCTTTATAATAACATTTAATGCTTCATCTTGTATGCTTTCAAGACCTAATTCTTTACCAAAATTCAACAAGTAATCACTTATTCCTTTTTCATTTCCTGATCCTCTTGGAATATTAGAAATCTCTTCAAAATATTGAAAAACCGCTTTTGGTTCTAAATTTTGTAAAATCTTCATTTTTACGTCTCCTTACTGTTTAATTATGTTAAAATAATTATATATCAATTAGTGCAACATAATCTATATAGAACAAATATATTTTATTATTTTATTATTTTATAATTTTTATTTTTGATAAAGTGAGGTGTTTTTATGCAAAAAACTAAAATGATTTTCACAATTGGACCAGCAAGTGATAATGAAGAAACATTAACACAATTTATTAAAATTGGTATGAATGTGGCTAGATTAAACTTTTCTCACGGAACACATGAAACTCATAAAGAAAAAATAGACTTAATAAAGAAAATAAGAACTAATCTCAATACTCCTACTGCAATAATGCTTGATATTAAAGGACCTAAAATAAGAACTCATAATTTTATAAATGATGGAGTTGAATTAAAGGCAAATCAAATATTTGCCTTCAAATGTGGTACAGAAATAACAGGTAATACACAAGAATGTTCTATCTCATATTCCGAATTATATAAGGATGTAAATATTGGAGGAACTATACTAGTCGATGATGGATTAATTAACTTTGAAATTATTGATATAAACGGAAAAGATATAATATGTAAAGTATTAAACGATGGAGTTATCAAAAATCATAAAGGAGTTAATGTTCCTAATGTTAGTATTAATTTACCTTCTGTAACTGAAAAAGATAAAGATGACTTAGTTTTTGGATGTAAGATGGGCGTAGATTTTGTAGCAGCCTCTTTTATTAGAAAAGCTTCAGATATTAAAGAAATAAGAGACCTTCTTAACAAAAATAACGGTAAAAATATTCAAATTATAGCTAAAATAGAAAGTCAAGAAGGTGTAAATAACATTGATTCTATTTTAGAAGTAGCTGATGGAATAATGGTTGCTAGAGGTGACATGGGTGTTGAAATTCCAATAGAAAAAGTTCCTATTATTCAAAAGAAAATCATAAAGAAATGTAATGAAGCTGGAAAAATAGTAATTACAGCAACTCAAATGCTTGATTCAATGATAAGAAACTCTTTACCTACTAGAGCTGAGGCTTGCGATATTTGTAATGCTATTTTTGATGGAACGGATGCAATTATGTTAAGTGGTGAAAGTGCTAGCGGACAATATCCAATCGAAGCAGCTAATACTATGTCTAAAATAGCTAAAGAAACTGAACTTCATTTAGATTATAATTATTTAAATCAACGTTTAAAAGAACCTGCAATGTATGACTTTGCTGAAGCTATTAGTTATTCTACTTGTAGAACTTCTAATGTTCTTAATGCTAAAGCAATTGTTGCAGCAACTAACTCTGGCGCAACAGCAAAACTTGTTTCTAAGTATAAGCCAAAATGCCCTATAATAGCTATTACTCCTCATGAGGAAGTAATGCGTGGATTAAGCTTAAATTTTGGTGTTTATCCAGTCTTATGTCAAGAATTTGCAACTACTGATGACATTTTAAATGAATCAAAGAAGATTGTAGCAGAATTGAACTTAGCAGATAAAGGTGATGACATTATTGTTGCTGCCGGTATGCCAACAAATTATACTGGTGGAACCAACATGCTTAAAATCGAAAAACTTTAGATACTTAATGGAATAACGAAAAAAGTAATGATTTTATGAAAGGGAGGATATAAATTCTTAACGAAAATTATACTAACTCCTGTAGATAATATCATTACTTTTTCTTTTTCACGTTTACCCGTAATTAATTGAATAATCCGCTGAATAGATCTCCTAGTGTAACATCACCATCGTTATCATTGTATTGTAAGTATTCATTTGATCTTTCAACAGCATCTTTAATACTTAAAGAAATTCTCTTGTTTTCTTTATTAACATCAAGAACCTTAACTTTAACCATTTGTCCCACTTCAAGAACATCTGAAGGTTTAGCTATATTTTCATCAGTAATTTCATTGATGTGGACTAACCCTTCAACACCTGGGAATAATTCTACAAATGCACCAAAAGACATAAACTTAACTACTTTACCTTCTAATACATCTCCAGCTTTTATACTATCAGCATGTACCTTCCATGGTTCTTTATCTACATCTTTTAATATTAGTGAAACTCTTTCATGTTCAGCATCTACATCACCTACAAATACTGTAACCTTATCGCCTTCACTAACTACATCTTCAACCCTTTTTACTCTTTCCCAAGCTAAATCATTAATGTGAATTAATCCAGTTATTCCTCCAATATCTACAATAGCACCAGCCTTTATTATCTTCTTAACTGTACCTTCTCTTTTTTCACCACTTTTAACATTTTTCCAAAGTTCTCTCTTCTTTGCATTGTAAGCTTCTTCTTCTAAAATTCTTCTTGAAGCAACAACCTTTCTGTTTCTTAAATCTAATTCTGTTAATCTTACTTCAATTTCTTTTCCTAATAAAGTTTTAAGATCTATTCTTTCTCTTGAAGCTAAAGAAGCTGGTATAAATACTCTAATAGATCCATAGTAAGCAACTAATCCACCTTTAACCTCTTCTTTAACAACAACCTTTATAGTTTCTTCTTTATCAAAAGCTTTCTTTAAATCTTCTTTTTCAGTTATTTGAAGTGCTCTTAATCTAGAAAGTTGAACATATCCTTCTCCATCATTTGGTGAAATAACGTATACATCTAATATATCACCTGGTTTAACAACATCAACTGGTGAAATATCTCCAATAACTAACTCTTCCTTAGCTATTACACCATCGAATGCATAATTAATATTAACTGTAGCTTCCTTATCATTAACATCTATAATTTGACCTTTTAATATATCTCCTGAATTAATTCTTTTTACATCAAATTCTTTTAAAAGATCTCCCATTGAATTCTCATTTAATTCAACTGACATAACTAATCACTCCTTTGTAAAAACTTTTCACATTTAATTTTAAGTCAACAGTAAATTTTATACAAGCAAAACAAGAAAAAAGCCATTTTGATTATATAATATGCCCCCTTCATAATAACAGTTTTTTTATTCTAACTGTCTACTATAAAGAGAGCATATTTAAAATTTCGATTCTCACTTTATTATATTAATTTTTTATATTATAGTAATTTCTTTTCTTTCTTAATGGCATTGTAACAATAATTTATTATGTCACTTCTTTTTATTATTCCAATAAATATGCCTTCATCATCAACTACTGGAACAAAGTTTTGAGTAGTTGCTAATCTAATAATACTTTCAACATCAGCATTAATCGAAACACTTTTATGTTTTGTTCTTATAGCTATTTCACTTACTTTAACATTTTCAGTATTTTTAAAATTAAGATTAGCTGTATTTTTTAACTTCCATAATAAATCACCTTCAGTTAAAGTTCCTACATACTTTCCTTGCTTGTCTATTAATGGTATTGCCGTGTAACCATGATGCTCCATTCTCTCAATTACTTGTCTCATGGTTGCATCTATATATTCATAAATAACCTCACTTTTAGGAGTTAAAAGAAATGCAATATTCATATCTTCTGTCCTTTCCTTTAAATCTTACTTCTCTTACATTTTATCATATATAAAATCTAAATGTTATATGACATCAAACTTTTAATAATTTATTTATTTATTTTATTCATAATTAATTATAAACTTTATTTTTTAACTTATTTTCATATCTTAAATAATCATATTCATCTATAACAGTAGCAACTTCCTTATAAATTTCTTCACCACATAAGCTTTTCTTTACTATAAGTTCATCTAAAACTCTGCTATTACACTTAGAACAAGTTCCTAATGATATAAATCTCCATCCAACTATACTAAAAGGATAATCAACTTCTAACTTTTTTTTACATTTTGGACATATTTGATTTATCTTTTCGTAATTTAATTCAACCCCTTCTAATGATCTTACCTCTAAAGCTGGCATTTTAAAAATATCTTCTACTATATAATTTTTCACTGCTCGTGAATTATACATATTTTTAAATACATGTGCTGTATAAATGCAATCATTTAAAGCATCATGTAATAAATCTTCATTTACTTTTATTTTTAATGCTTTAAGAGCATTTTTTAAGCTTAATGATTTCCTATATCCAAGTATTTTAGTTACATACTCTTGAATATCTAAGTAATTATCTATCCAACTTAAATCATCATATCCATAGTAATTTGCATTTCTTATTATTTCTGCAATATCATCTTTTGCCCATGAGCAAATAATATCTCCTTCATCAACCATTTCCTTTAATTTATTAATACCTTCAACAAATCCTACTCCATTTTCTAAATCCTTAATATTAATTTTAGTTATTTCTAAAATTTTAGGATTTATAATTGGAATAACAGATGGTTTTATATATACCTTTAGTTCTTCACACGGCTGCATATGTGCATCTAACTTCACTGCACCTATTTCTATTATTTCATTATCTAATTCTAAATTTTTCAGTCCTGGATTATCATTATAAACATTCGGTATACATTTATGTATACCACTTAGGTTATTAAACTCTAAATCAATTATTATAAAAGCCACCCTTATTCCCCCACTCTCTTTACTCTTCTATATCAATACCTGCTAACTTCATTAAATGCTTTGCATTTTGAGTTTCACTCATACCTCTTCTAAGCACATAATCAAAATTTATTTTATTATTCTTATAATATTCTCTAAAATTATAATTAACTAACCAGCTTTTTTCATTTTCTAAATCACATAACTCTAAATCATGTGTTGATACTAATCCTACACCTTGAAGTTTTACAAGCTGTTCAATTAAAATCCTTGCACCATCATGCCTATCTTGTGAATTAGTTCCTTTAAATATTTCATCTAATAAGAAAAATACCTTTTCTCCATTTTTAGCCGCTTCTATAACTAATTTTATTCTTAATATCTCAGCATAAAATGATGATATATTCTCATCTAAATTGTCTTGAGTTCTCATACAAGTATAAATATTGCTTATTCCGCACTTAAATCCTTTTGAAAAAGTAGGTAATCCTAAATAAGTAAGTACCATATTAAACCCTATAGTTCTTAAAAAAGTACTCTTTCCTGACATGTTTGATCCAGTAATTAATGCAACCTTCTCACTTCCCTTAAGGTTAAAATTATTAGCCTTTGCTCTTTCTCCTAATAAAGGATGTGCTAATTCAATAGCTTCAATTTCATTAATTCCTGAAATAGTTGGATAAGTCCATTCTTCATGCTCAAATGATATTGTAGAAAGACTTACAAGCGCTTCTACTTCCCCCATGTCTTCAAGCCACTTTTCTAGCTTATATCCATTTTTAATTCTCCACTCCTGTAAATTACTTAAAATAAAAATATCACTCATAAAAAATACATTTATTAATAAATAATAGGCATTTGAAGTACTATCCCCTAACCAAGAAATAATATTTTTTAATTTTTTCATTTCATTCTTACAATTAATATTTGAGCTTACTAAATCTTTTTGAATATCCAATAGCTTTTTAGATTGAAAGTTTTCATCTTGTATAATTGAAAGCAATTTACTGTATTTTTCTATCCCTCTCTTATTATTTATAAAAATATCAATTACATCACTTAATTTTTTAGTAAACAATTTAATAACTAAGTAATTAATAACTAAATCTAATATTAAATAGGAAATAGATAATCGTCCAATGATAGTTAAAAATAATATTATGCATGTAATTGCAATAAATATATACGATATATATTTAACTGTAAAATTATTTTTCTCTTCATTTGAAGCCCAATCTAATAATTCTTTAAGCTTTTCTTTTTTCTTACTTTCTATACTTGCTTCAAAATAAATCTTTTCACAAAATTCTCTTTTGTTAGCTAATTCTTTAATTGCTTCTTGCTCTTCTTCTATTTCATACCTAGTCGGTAACGAATTCATTATCATCTTACTTGCAAGTTTTTTTCTTCCAAATGTAGTCTTAGTCAAATTAATCCATTGAAATAAGGAGTTTTTACCAAATATATCTAAATCACTTGAAAATTTATGATTTCTATCAATAAATTCTTCACCTATATCACTAAATTCTTTCCAAGTATTATCCAATCTCTTTAACCCTTTTTCATTATACTCTAATATAACTAGTAATCTTTTTTTAGAATTTATTCGTTCATTATGGAAAAATGCAACTATTATAAATAATATTAAGGAAATTAAAAAACTACCTCCAACTGCCTCCATACTATTTTGTTTATAAAAATAATACATCATTCCAATACATAAAATAACAATCATAAATCTTAATGTTGAAAAAACTAACAGGTTTTTCTCTAATTTTGCTAATTTTTCTTTAACACTTTTTATATTATCATTGTAATAATTTAATGCTTTTCCCATTCTTGATACCTCTTAAAATAATTCTATAATCAATAGTTTAGACTATTTTTCCCATTTAATCCATAATAATTTATTGATTACTACTTATAACTTAATATATTTATGTTCAATGCTATTTTTTCTAGCTATATTTTCTTCTCTTCTTTGACAAGTGAATAAAATACATTGCTCAAAGTTTTCTTTTACTAAATACTTAATAGTCTTTTCTATACGCATATCATCATATTGAACAAATGCATCATCTAAATATATAGGGACATTTTTATTCTTAAATATCATTTCTATAAAAGCTAGCCTTAAAGATAAATATAATTGATCATTTGCACCATTACTTAATATCTCTGCTGGTAATATGTTATTATCAGCTTTCACCTTCATCTCATAGGTATCTGATACCATAACATCATTGTATTTGTTATTAGTCAATTCTTTAAAAGAATACATAACATTTTTATTAAGAATAGGTCCAAAGCTTCCTCTTATCTCATTATAAACTTCATTTAATATTTCACTGGTAATATTACTAGCTTTAAGCTGATTCTCATATTCTGCTATATAACTTTCAACCTCTTTGATTTCTTCTTCAATAGTTGGAATATCTCTCTTGCCATTAAATCTATTTTTTATTTCATTTTCTATATCTTTTATTTTCTTTTCAACCTCTACAAATCTTATATTCTTTTCTCTAATAACATCATCTATTTCATCTTCATTTTCATAAGAATAATCAAAATTTATATTTATTACATCACTTAACTCTTCCTTTATTGCTTCAATATCCTTTCCTCTTGTTAATACTGAATATGCTTCTTCAACTGATGCAAGACTTTTATTTATTTCATCTCTTTTTCTTAACTTATTCTCTAATTCTTTAATAATTTCATCAACATCAACTAAATTTACATTATTAAATCCTATGGAACTTAAACTTTTATTTAATTTTTCTTCTCTGATTAATAATTGTTCCTTCGTTCTATTTAAACTATTCTTTAAATTGCTTAGTTCAATTTCTAAATTAGTAAACCCTTTGGATAACTCCTTATATTTATAAATCTCAGAAATTAATTTTTCTAAGCTATTTAATGATGAAATTCTTAAATACTCTTCTATCTCACTATTTACTTCTTCATGCTCACGTAAAGCTTTATCCAATGATAGCAATTTCTTCTGAGTTAATTTTTCACTCATCTTACTATTAATCTTTTCTTGTAAGCTTAAATAATCATCATAAACCTTTAATTTTTTTAATAATTCTGTATAGTTACTAACATTTAATTTATTACAATATTTATTTAATTCAGCTTCAATTTTTCTAATACTTTCATTTAATTGATGAGTTGTTTTGTTTTTTTCTGATCCTAATTTACTACTATATAAGTTAATACCTAAGAATCCCAGTATAACTATACCAATTGTATAAAATATAAACTCAAAAGGATTATTAATAAATATACCTAAAATAATACTTATTAATGATACTACCCCTAATAAAATTAAAAACCTTGTATTTTGTACAATAACTTCATTTTTATTTTCCATTATGAATTTTAAACTTTTAAGCTTATCTTCATATGTTGCAAATAGTTTTTCTATATCACTCTTAAAATTTTTAATTTCTATTGCTGAACCTATTAGCTTTTGAGCTTCTTTTTCCTTAACTTTTAAAAAGTTAATTTCACTTTCTATTGAATTATTTATTTCAACCTTTTCATTTAATAGCTCATTTTTTATTTTTAATGCTTCTAAATTACTTAATATATTTTCAGGTAAGTTCTCCATATAATAATAACTACGTAATGGAGCCTTTAAATCTATTAATTTCTCTTCTTTAATAGAAATCCTTTCCTCTTCTTCTTTAGTTATATCTAATAAATTTAAATACATAGTATATTCTTCTTTAAGATTTTCTATAAAATTATAATTTATTATTTCATCTTTAAAGGTTAATGATTTGTTTATTGATACTTCTTTATTTTTTAGATCTTCTTTCTTTTTAAAATACTCTGCTATTTCCTGATACTCTTTTTTTATTTTCGTCTTTTTCAAGTATTTTTTATATATTTCTAAATTAATAACTTCTTTATTTAAGTTTTTCTTTTCCTCATTTAACTGAATTAATTTTTCTTCATTATCTATATTATGATTTGATAATTTATAAGCTTCATATCTTTCACTAAGTAAATCACTATATTTATTTTTTAAACAATCAAGCTTTCCATTCTTTCTTACATTTGATATAGACTTTTTATATTTATCTAGCTTATTAAATGCCACATCTACAGATACTTGTCCTTCTTCAGTTCCTATTGAATTTGATAGTTTATCTAATATCTCTTCTTCTTTATCCTTTTTAACTGCTACCGCTAATTGTCCAATAAATAATGTATTTACAAATGTAGCTCTATTTATATTTAGAAAATACCTTCCTGGTTCATCTTTATTAATAAAGCTTATTTCTTCACCAGTAATAGCATCTATAATAATTGAAACATCGTCTTTTTTAGTTCTTCCAAATGTTCTTCGTATTATATACTCCTTATTTTCATGTAATATACTAAGTTCACCACTAATAGTTTCACCACTATTAGGTGTATATTTAATTCTTTCATTTAACTTATAATCCTTACCTTTATAAGAAGAAAAACCATACAACCAAACTTTTATGAATGCTTGAATAGTGCTTTTACCAGCTTCATTTTCTCCATATATTAAGTTTAATCCCTTATTAAAATTTATTTTTTTATTTTTAATTCCACCGAAAGCAATTATATTTACATTTTTAATAATCATTTAAATTCACCTCTTCTTCTGAGAGACATTGAATTCCTAATTTTAATGCAAGCCTTAATAAATCTTTTTCATCATCACTACTTGCTTCTTCTATCTTTTTCATTATTTTAGCTACAAACTTACCCTTTACAGAATAATCCTGACTTACCTGATCTAAATCTACTGCAATACTCGTAGTATTAACAATCTTTATATAGTAAAATTTCCCCTTTATCTTTTCACTCAATATCCTTTCATTTAAGGAAAAATGCTCTTTTATCTCCCCCTTTAAAATTATCTTATAAAAATTCTGCTTAAACTCTTCTGAATTTACCTCAGATAATATCTTTGATATCAATTCATCATAAGTATTAATATCGCTAATATCTATTTCTCGAGTTATATATTTTCTTTTACAAATAGGTTTAAAATAAAGTGATACTCCTCCACAGTATACATCTCCAATAATTACTCCCTTTTCTCCTTCTTCATCAAATCCCCGTCCTTGAGGGCAACCACTATATGCATAATAAGTGTTTCCTTCTTTAAGGATTCCCGAAAATTTATGTCTATGCCCTATTGCAATATAATCTAAACCTGATTTTCCTATTTCATTTAAATAAATTGGATTATATTCATTTTTGGAATTTCCTTTTTCAACCTCACCATGGATAACCATAATGTTTATTTTACTTCTATCTACATTAATTTCTTTTAATAAGCTTTCATGCTCATAGCTAGCATTAAATCCAGCACCCCAAACTACTAAATTTAATTCACTAACTTCTTTATACTCAAGTTCTCCTTTAAATATATAGACATTATCTGGCCAATTGACCATCTTATAAAATGATTTTTCATTATAAGGATCATGGTTTCCTGGTGAAATAAATACTTTAACCTTTTCTATTCTCTTTAGTTCATTTGCTATAAAAAATAAGGTATTCTTATTAACTGTTAAATTATCAAAAACATCTCCTGCAATAAGTAATACCTCTACATTTTCTTTTATGGTTAAATCTATTATATTTTTAAATACCTCTAATAGTTCTTCTTTACTATTTTCTGAAACTTCTTTTGTAAGCTCCTTAAAAGGTGTATCAAAATGCAAATCAGCACAATGTAAAATTTTAACTTGTTTCATACTATCACCCACTTTGCGAACTTCTGTTCATATTTTACCATTTTTATGGGCATAAGAAAAGAGTCACATTATCATAGAATTTCTACTCTAATGTAACTCTTCTCTTTTTTGAATGATAGTTTAATTTTCTGGTGGTATTTCACCCATAACAGTACTCACCCTCTCGAAGTATTGTTTCCTCTAATTCGTTAGCTTTGTACTCGTTAGTGGTTTTCTACTTTAATCCACTTTCGTATTGTTCTACCATTCTCTTAACCATTTCACCACCAACGGAACCACATTGTCTTGAAGTTAAATCACCATTGTAATCAGTGAATGGTACACCCATTTCTGCGGCAACTTCATTTTTGAATGCGCTTAATCCTTGTTTTGATTCTGGAACTAATGCTTTTGACATAATGAATTCCTCCTCTGGCTTCCGGTATTTTGTAAACATAACTTAAATTTATTTAAGTCGTATCTTGTTTACACTATTATATTAACCACTATGAATTTTTATATTACAAGTAAATAATACCTATAATTTATTAATTTGGATTTGTTTTAACTGTTTTCCTTATTACCAACTTTTTTCACTTTCTTAACTATAAAATCACGCACAATAGCTAATACCATTCCTATTTGAAATGATAATGAAACGGCAATAACTTGAAGATAATTAACCTTACTCATTTTATATACTATAAAAGTTTCAATTATCCACACTAAACTTGCCATTAACGATGCTTTCTTTCCACCTATTAATGAACAAAATATTATACTAAAAAATATTACTCCTTGTATTTGAACAAAACTCATTGATTCACCTCATATTAAAATAATTTATTTTAAGTTCTATCCAAATTACAATATTTTAATCATTATCGCTTTTACATAAAAGTCTAAACTTACATTGACCACATTTATAACTCTTTTGTGTTTTTTCAAAAACACTTTTTTCTTTCGGCTTATTTAAACTAATATCATCTAAATAATAATTTATAATTTTTAAATCATTATCAACTTTTGCTTTTATATACTCAATATCTTCGCTTTTAAATATAATTTCCTCAGAATGACCTTCTAATAAATATTCAACTCTCCCCTTAATTCGTGAATAATGAATATCATATTTTTTCATTACATACCATGCATAAACAAGTAATTGTTCTTTATCATCTTCAGAAGGTTTTCCCGTTTTCCAATCTACAATTACATAATAACCATCAGGACTTTTGTATAGTAAATCTATTTTTGAATAAACCTTTAAGCTATCATGGTTAAAACTACTAAATATATCTTCATCATTTTCGATAATTATAGTTTCATTATTTAATATTTCTTCAAAAGTTGTTGAAACATAGAAACTATTAACACATTGAATCAATCTTTCTTTTAA
>NZ_CBYM010000024.1 GCF_000577815.1 Clostridium saudiense
GCTTAACAGATTCAAATTCAAATAATTTAATTATTATAAATGAATTTTATTGTGTTAGCTTAATAAGCTTCCTTCACCATCATTAAATTTCTTAGACATTTTATTAGCTGCAAATATTAAGATAATTCCTACAACAGATTTGAAAATACCGATTGCTGTACCAAATGAATATCTAAACATTCCAATACCATAATCTAATGCGTATTTATCAATAACTAATGATTTACTTGCTACTATCGGATTTCCAAGCAACATTTGCTTTTCAAATCCTATATTAATAAGATTTCCTATACTCATTATAAGAAGTACTAATACTGTACTTTTTATTGAAGGTAATGTAATACTAAACATTTGTCTAAATCTGCCTGCTCCATCAACCTTAGCTGCATTATACAATTCTGGGTCTATTGCTGTCATTGCTGCAAGATATATGATTGCATTCCACCCCATTTCCTTCCAAACATCTGATGCTGTAACTACTCCCCAGAACATGCTTGGTGTTGACATAAATTGTATTGGTGAGCTTATTATATTTAACTTCATTAATATTTCATTTACTATCCCTGAACTTGATAACATATTTGTTACTAAACTTGCTGCAACAACCCACGATATAAAGTGTGGTAAATATGAAATTGTTTGAGCTGTTCTCTTAAACTTTGAAGATCTTATTTCATTTAATAACAATGCAAATGTTATAGATGCAATTGTTCCAAATACTAGTCCCAAAATACTCATTCCTAAAGTATTTTGAAGTGCTTGATAAAATTGATCTTCTTTAAATAATGCTATAAAGTGTTTAAATCCTACCCATGTTTGATCTAAAAATCCATTTTGTGGTTTATAATCCTGAAAGGCCATTGTCCACCCTGCTAATGGAAGATACTTGAAAACTATTACCCATATTACAAATGGTAATGACATTGCAATTAAGCATTTTTGCTTTTTAATTTTTTTCCAAGTAATTTTTCTTTCTTTTGGTTTGCTAATTTCCTCTTCTATTCTGTTTGATGTGTTAATATTTTCTGCTGCTTGCACTATTTACTCCTCCATTCCTGTAAACTGTAGTTGATAATATTATTTTAATCCTGCCCTTAACTTCTCGATACCCATAAAAATGTATATGTTTTCATATAAAAATTAGAGTATTGATAAGAAAATACATTGAATATTTAACATACTACATTTACATTTAATTTTTAATGATTTTATATTAGAAAGCGGCTTATGCTCTATTTTCATTGGAAGTTCTTCAAAAGATATCAAACTAGAAAAGACTATAAATATTATAGGTAAAAGTAAATTAAATCCTACTAATTCTATTAAAGATTTATACTTATTAATTAATGGTGATTGTTCAATAAACTCATTAAAATTATTATAAACAAAAAGATATAAGTAAAAAATTTTACTTATATCTTTTTTTATTTTGAATATTTTTCTTTTAACTCAGCATCTACATCTTTTAAAATATTTTCTTCCATTCTTAAAATAAAATAGCATACTGCACTCCCACCAAACAACACTGCAATTAATGAAATGTTAGTAAAGCCTACTATAGCTACACCTATTATTAAGATTGATATATTAGTTAATGTTATATATAACTTTTTAAATACTAATCTGGTAGATATCTTAAATATATCAATTGTTTTTGCGTTTATTCTTGATAAGATTGGATAAACATATAAGCATATTGCTCCCATAAATATAGCTAATGCAATTAATATATAAGAAATAAACTTCATGTTACTTAAAAAAAATAATCCTATATCTACATAACAAACCATTAATATTATATTTATAATGGCTGCAATAAATATACCTTGTCCAAAATTAAGTTTATAAAAATGAATGAAATCTTTCGTAGCATTTTCTTGTTTATCATTCATTGCTCTACCTGTAACAGAAAACATTGTTGACAGCGCTGGACCTAGTACTATTCCTATAAATGTTAATATTGGAATAGATAAATTTTCACCTGATAAAAAGAAATAAAGTATAAATGGTGAAATACTTACCAAAAACCATATATTAGTTATAAAAAGATACATTAATTTGCTAGTCAATATATATACCCTATTATCACATGCTTCTTTTGCCATGATATCACCCACCCTTTGTAAAATTAGTAATTGTAGATTATATTTTTTATAATTATACAAATTTTAAAGGATATTTTATACATTACTTTTTTTATATTAAATACATAAAAAATTAGAGGTTATATAATTTTAAATTATATAACCTCTAATGCCTTGACTTTATTAATTATTTTTTATACTTAAATAAAAATTAGTTTCAGTTACTTTAACATATGGTGCAACCCAAAGCCCTGCAATTCCAACGGTTATTGCTGTAAGAAGCCACCATCCTATAAATGTTAATTCTAAATAAAATAAGTCCCACTTATGGCCATTCATCATATCAACACTTTCTTTTATGCATTGTGTTATAGATTTGCTAGGATCTTCAGATAAAATATAATAGCTTTGAGAAAACATAAGTCCAACAATTATTCCCGGAACTATAAATAATATAGTACCTATACATACAGATAATGTAATAAGTATATTTAATCCTAGTGTTTTAAGATAAATATTAAATTGAGAAAATAAAGTTTCAAATCTTGGCTCTTCTCTTTTAGTCGTCATATCTAATAAAAATTTACAAAGCCCTACTGAAATAACGCCCCCAAGGAATAATGATATTAAACTGCATGATATACTTAATCCAATCAAACCAAATTTTTCACTAACCTTATACATTACATCTGAATCGATTAATATATTAGCAACTAGTACAGTAGCAATTGCCACTGCCCATTTTCCTCTTAACTGCTCTTTTGCATTTGCCTTTAATTCTGCTGTATTCATTTTTACTTTCACCCCCTATTCCTTTATATGATATATATAAAGTTCTTATTCACTTTATAGCTATTTAATTATATATAGTCTTCTATAATTTATTTTTCATACTCGTAAATATAATAATTACATTCATCCATACCAATATTTTTATATGTTTTTTGAGCAACATAATTTTCCTTCTCTACATATAATCTTATTCCACAAATATCTTTATCATTATCACAAATATCTTTTATATATTTATATAAGTTTTTAAATATACCTTTTCCTCTAAACTTCTTATCAACATATACACTTTGAATCCATAAGAATGTTCCATTTCTCCAATCGCTCCATTCAAAAGTATACATTATTTGACCTACAACCTGTCCTTCTATTTCACATACATGATAAATTCCCTTAGTTGAATCTCTTAATATTGCTTCAACGCCCTTAGTTACTGTATCCATATTTAGTACTTTTTCTTCTGTTTCAAGTGCTAAGTTATAGTTATACTTTGCTATTATATTTACATCTTCTATGGTTGCTTTTCTTATTTTCATTATAACTCTCCTTGTTTGCTTATTTATTTTTTATTATTATATTTTGCATTAATGTTTTCACTAGCATTACTCGTACTTACTTCTAAAATATCTATTACAAACTCCTTATCTTTTAAATTTTCTAATGTTATTTCTGCATTTGATGTATCTAACTTTAAATTATTTGCATAGCATTCATATGCTTCTATTTCTCCATTAGAAGTATCTAGTACAACTTTGTTACCTCGACATTCATTTACCTTAATTTCCCCATTTGATATATCTACCTTTATTTTTTTTCCATTTATATTATTTAATATTGCCTCTGAATTACTTGAATCTAAAATAATATTTTCTGCAGATACATTTAAAACTTCAATTCCTCCATTAGATGTATCAATTTTTATATCTTCTTTAACATTAACATTTTCTACAATTATTTCTCCATTACTTGCATCCATATAAATATTGTTCGCTTCAATATCATTTAAGATTATTGCTCCATTAGAAGTATCAGCATCAATGCTTGCTATTAGCGTACTTGGTATTTCTATTTTTATATTATCTCCTTTAATATTCCATTTAAATAGTTCCAATTTTTCTTTTTTCTCTATTATTATATCATTACCTTTTTGATTTATTTTATATTGGCTATTATCATTATTAGTACATTGAATTTTTATTTCCTTTTCATCAGTTTTTATAATCTCTAAAGATGCATTAGGTGCATCTATATTAAATTTAACAAGATCATCATTTGGTATAAATTCTTTTAATATGTTCCACTTTGAACTAGTAATATCTTTTTCATCAAATATATCTTTGCCTTTATTTAATGTCCCTTTCACATTAGCAAATATTATTGCCCCAATTACAACTATAACTACCAACCAAGCCGTTATAATTTCAAACTTTTTATTCATTAAACACCTCACATATCATTTACTGGCACCTAATTAATATATTAACATACTGTAAAATATTTGTTAATATATTCCTACAACGGAGTTTATCTTGCAATATTTAAAAGATATATTAAAAATAAAGGAGCATATACTCATATGCTCCTTTATTACTTCATTTTATTTAATGATTTTTTCATATTATCTACTGCACTTTTAAATTTATCTTTTGCTTCATCGCCTAACTCTTCTACTTCATTAATTACATTGCTAATTTCATCAGCAATTTCTTGAGATAATCTTCCTTGCTTGATTTTTTTATTAATTTTATTAATTTTGTTTTCTAATTTTTCAAAAGCCATAATTAATAACCTCCACTGTATATAAACTATATAATTAATCCTAAAATTATTTTATCCAAATTATTTATTTACATACATTAAAAGTATTTCTAACTATACTTATAGATATTTTCTTATATTTATCTCTTTTGTTCCTCTTTAATCCAAGTAATAATATACTTATAATGCTTTGGTACCTCTTCAATTTTAGGATCTATTACTTTAAATCCCCCATTTATTCCAAGTTCTTTACAAGTTAAATCAAAGTGACACATTGCAATTCCTAAATCTATTTTGTTAATATCATATCCTTCTTTAGCTTCCTCTTTATCATTAGAAATAAAAAAATGAAAATCATCTCCATGCTTTACTATTCTCCAAGGTTGTTTATTTAAAGCTGATGGGGCCAATCTTACATTTTCTAATGCATCTTTGAATCCATCTAAAGTAGCATGTTCAGTTAAGGGGCATGAAAAATCTCTAAAAAAGAAAATTTTATTCCATGGCTTTCTATAATCACAATTTGAAAATCTTCTCATTGTTTTTTCTACAAAGCTTTTATTTTCACTTTCATATCCGATTGGTGATATTATAGGTAAAATTTCTCCTGATTCAACTTCCATTGCCTTAGCAAATTGTCCTTTTTTAAAAGTGCCTCCAATCCAACAAGTACCTAACCCCAAAGCTGTTGCATATAAGACTAAAGATTCCATTTCATATCCTAATTCTTCTAATGCAAATTCCCCTTCCTTTATCTTTGCTGCAATGAATTTTGTTGCACCTTTTATTATTCCATATGTTCCAAGTTTAGCTCCATTAATATGTTCTTTAGAATCAAGTATTTTAAATACTACCTTTTCATCAAAAGGTCCACTTAGGGATTTAATATATTCATTAAGTTTATTTAATATTTCATCTGGTATCTTTTCAGTATTATATGTTCTAACTGATTTTCTTTTAGTTATTATTTTATTTATATCCTCATTAAATATAAACTTGTTACTCATACCGTCTACCCCCTTTCAAATCATTTATAACAAAAAACTTTTACATATTTAATATTAATCTTTATTAATATTTTTATTCATTTACTTTCCATATTATTAAAAATACCACCATTTTTAATTTATAATTGGTGGTATTTCCTTAAATATTTATCTAAAATTAAATTTATCAAATTATAATTAACTAAAATATGCTTATTTATTTTTCTCAAATTGAATTATCATCAACTTATATATTATAATCTTTCTTATTATATATTATATAAGTTCCAGCAAGTGATATTATCATTATACCTAATCCTATAATAATATACTTTTCTTCAAATCCATTTTTTATTACATTTGATGGAGCAGCATAATCAAACGGAGATAAATATATGAATCCACTTAATCTATCTTGAAGCTTTGAAAATATTCCTAATATATAACTTGCAAAAAATATTCCTAATGCTATTGATGTAGCTTTCTTTGCAGACTTTACAAAAACTGATATTAAAAAACCTATTGTCATAAATACATATGAAATTAAAGCCATTCCTAAATAAATCTTATTTATATCTGTAATCACTGATACAAATTTTACATCATCCGGTTTAACGATTATAGTTGAAATTATAGTTATAATAAAAACTATAATTATAAATATAAAAAGTATAAATGCATTAGCTAAAATCTTTGCTGTAACTATTCTACTTCTTGTAACAGGTTTAGAATATAAAAATTCAATAGTACCTTCACTTTCCTCCTTAGCTAAAGATGATACTCCAAGTATTGCCGCATATATTCCACCTGCCATTACTATATATTGAAGAACATAAGCAGAAAAATCAGAAATATTACTAAAATCAGTGGCTCCACTTATATTAAAAGCTTCTAAAAATGCCTCTGGAAGTGATTCTAATTTTGATCCTACTAACTCTTGCATTCCCATCTCCTTCATACTTGGAAAGAATAACATAAACATTACAATTAAAACACTACACACTAAAGCCCAAATGATATTCCCCTTCAATAACCTTTTAAATTCAAAATTAAAAATATTCATATTATCTTACTCCCTTGCTTTCATAATAATTCATAAATGTATCTTCAAGTGTTTGTTCACTAATTAATAATTTACTTATTTTATATGCTGAAAGCTTCTTAATCAAACTATCTACATCATTACTATAATTAAAAACAAATTCATTCTTTTCTTTAGAAATAACTTGTCCTCCTATTTCTTTTATTATCTCTTCATTTATTTCTTTGCAGCTTAAAACTATCTTTAAAGCTGCTTTTTTAGCTAACTTTTCTAAAACTACAGTGTCAATAATTTTACCCTCTTTAATTACCGCTACTCTATCACAAAAATTTTCCACTTCCACTAGGTTATGAGATGAAAAAAATACTGTAGTTCCTTCTTTATTTGCCTTTTTTAATAATTCAAATAACCTTTTTTGAATTAATGGGTCTAATCCATTCGTAGGTTCATCTAATATTAATAACCTTGGTTTGTGAATTAACGCCTGTACTATTGCAACCTTTTTCTTATTTCCTAAAGAAAGCTCTGACATTCTTTTCTCAACATCTACTTCTAACAATTCATAAAGTTTATCAACATCTTCTTGATTAATTCCATCATAAAAACTACATGAATATTTAATTATATCTTTGACCTTTATTTCATCATAAAATTTAACTTCACTAGGTACATATCCTATTTGCTTTTTAATATCTTTACTTTGCTTTACTATATCCATCCCTAATATTTTTCCACTTCCCCCTGTTGGAAAAATAAAATTTAATAATGTTCTTATTGTAGTAGATTTCCCAGCGCCATTTGGCCCTACAAATCCAAATATTTCGCCTTCTTTTATTTTCAGATTTATATCTATTATCCCTCTATTTTTCCCGTAGGACTTTGATAAATTACTTGTTTCAATAATATACATTTACTAATTCCCCCTTAAATTTTTATAAAAAATTGAGAAGATTTATTTAATATAACCTTCTCAATGTTCTTATTATCTTTTAAATACAAAAGCCTTTATTACTCCAAAAAATTCTCTAACATAAAACACTACAGCCGATACTTTATGAGATGGAGCCGGATATCCTAAAGTATTAATCCCAACTTCTTTGGCTAAAAATTTTGCTCTAAACATATGAAAATTATTAGATATTACAGTAACAGTAGGATCTTTTACTTCACTTTCCTCATCTAATATTTTCTTTGTATATAAAAAATTTTCATATGTATCAGTTGATTTATCTTCCATTATAATTTGACTTGAATCTACTCCATTATCAACAAGGAAATTCCTCATTGCACTAGCTTCACTAATCTTTTCCCCTTCACCTTGCCCTCCAGATACAATTATCTTTACATCAGGATATAATTCATGAAAATCTAATGCTGTTTCTAGCCTATATAATAATGATGTACTAATTTTTGTTCCCCTCAGTCCTGCTCCTAATACCATTAAATAATCTGGCTTTTCCTTATCAACATGATGACCATTATATATTATAAGACCTTCTACACTTATAAATAAAACTAATCCTATTGTAAATAATATAGTAACTATATTTCTTATTATTTTAGGAATCTTGCCCCAAATATTTATTTGGAACTTTAATTCTATAAAACTATAAATAATTAAAACTATTCCTAGCATACAAAACATACTAGAAAATGCTATAAATCCAAACATTAATTTTAAAACTAAATAATACAAAACTAATATTATACCTATTATCATAAAAGCCTTGTATATTAAATTACTTTTTCCAACTAAGCTTTTTTTCATTTTCATTACCTTCCATTTCATTCCTCTCTAGTTATATTATAAAGTATCTTTATAACATAATTAAATAGTTTTTAATTAAATAAAATTGCATATATCATATATTTATATTATTAGTTTTCCTTTTTATTAATAAAGTAATATAATAAAAATATATAAATAGTAACAAGGAGATAAAAAATATGAACTTAAGTAGAAATGACCACTGTTGGTGTGGTAGTAATAAAAAGTATAAAAACTGTCATTTGGCTTTTGATGAAAAAGTCCACTCTTATAAATTAAAAGGTCATGTAGTACCACCTAGAAATATTATTAAAACACCTGAACAAATAGAAAAAATTAAAGAAAGTGCTGCAATTAATACTGCAGTTTTAGATTTAGTGAGCAGTAAAATCAAAGCAGGAATGTCAACTGAAGAAATTAATACTATTGTTCATGATTACACAGTATCACAAGGTGCTATACCTGCTCCATTAAACTTCCAAGGGTATCCTAAAAGTGTTTGTACATCATTAAATGATGAAGTTTGCCATGGTATTCCTAGTGAAGATGTTATTTTAGAAGATGGTGATATAATAAATGTAGATGTTTCTACTATATATAATGGTTATTTTTCAGATGCCTCTAGAATGTTTATGATCGGTCAAGTACATCCTGATTTAGAGAAATTAGTAAGAGTAGCAAAGGAATGCTTAGATAAAGGTTTAGCAGCTGCAAAACCTTGGGGATTTTTAGGTGATATAGCTGAAGCTGTTCAAACTCACGCTGAAGCTAATGGTTACTCTGTAGTTAGAGAATTTGGTGGTCATGGCATAGGTCTTGAATTCCATGAAACACCTTTTGTTTCACATGTAGGTAAAAAAGGAACTGGAATGTTATTAGTTCCTGGTATGGTATTTACCATTGAACCAATGATAAATATGGGAAAACCAGATATATTTATAGATTCTGATGATGGTTGGACTACATTAACTGAAGATGGTTATCCTTCAGCGCAATGGGAGTATACAGTATTAGTAACAGAAACTGGAGTTGAAGTATTAACTCATTAAAATTAAGGTGCATGTATAATTGCACCTTTTTTTTATACCTTAAATACTTATAATATAATAATTCTTTCCCCATTTTTATTAATTTAAATAAATTTCCAAGACTTTTATATCAATTTACTATTTTTTTTATATTTATTTTAACTTATTTTATTATATTACTAAAACTTATTTTTTCTATTTTAATTTCACTAATTCTATTATAAAATTAATACTTGCAAGAAATATTTCAGTGTTTATACATCCTGAAAGGAGACATTCATAATGAATACAGAATTAACTAAAGAAAACTTGAAAAATATTTATGGAACCGTAAGTCCATTTGAATTTAAAGATAAATTATTAAAATTAGCATCTTTAAATAATAATACAATTTTAGATGCTGGTAGAGGAAATCCTAATTGGACTGCTGCTGAACCTAGACAAGCATTTTTTACTTTTGGTCAATTTGCAATATTAGAAACTCAACGTACTTTAAACATTAATTCCTTAGCTGGTATGGTACAAAAAAAAGGTATTGCTAAAAGATTATTAGAATATATTAACACAAATCCTTCACTACCTGGAATTGATTTAATACAAAAAATTTATGATTATGGAATTAATAATCTTGGATTTAATGAAGATGAATGGATTTTTGAATTAGCTGATGGAATTATAGGTGATAATTATCCTGTTCCTGATAGAATGCTCGTAAATATAGAAAAACTCGTAAATAAATATTTACTTAAAGAATTATGTGGTGATATTAAATTTGAAAATAATTTTGATGTTTTTGGAGTTGAAGGTGGAACTGCAGCAATGTGCTATATCTTTGATTCTCTTGAAAAAAATCACCTATTGAATAAAGGTGACAAAATAGCTCTTATGACACCTATTTTTACTCCTTATTTAGAAATACCACATTTACCTCATTACAATTTTGATGTAATAAATATTCATGCTAATGAAGTTGATGAAAATGGTCTTCCTACTTACCAATACAGTGAAGATGATTTAAATAAATTAAAAGATAAAAGTATTAAGGCTGTATTTATAGTGAATCCAAACAATCCTGCATCTATTGCACTAAATGATGATTGTAGAAATACACTAAAGAATATTGTAACTAAATATAATCCTAATTTAATGATTATTACTGATGATGTTTATTGCACATTTGTTAATAACTTCAAATCTGTAATTAGTGATTTACCTTATAATACTATTGGTGTTTATTCATTATCAAAATATTTTGGTGTAACTGGTTGGAGACTTGGTGCAATAATATTAAACGAAAATAATATTTATAATAAACTTATAGGTGCGCTACCTGAAACACACAAAGACACTTTAAACAAACGTTACTGTCATTTATCTTCAAACCCTGAAGAATTATCATTTATGGATAGATTAGTTGCTGATAGTAGACAAGTTGCTTTAAATCATACTGCAGGTCTTTCAACGCCACAACAAGTACAAATGGCATTTTTCTGTGGATTTGCATTAGTTGATTTAGAAAATAATTATAAAAATCTTACTATTGATATCTGTAAAAGACGTAAGGAGTTACTATGTGAAGGCTTAGAACTTAAAGTTTTTAATAACCCTCATTATGCTTCTTATTATACTGAAATAAATATATTAGATTGGGCTAGAATTGAGTATGGAATTGACTTTGCTAAGTTTATTGAAGAAAATTACACACCATTTGACATTCTTTATGATTTAGCTAAAAATTATTCTATTATTTTATTAAATGGAGATGGTTTTGCATCTTCTAGATGGGGTTTAAGAGTTTCTCTTGCTAACTTAAATGATGAAAGTTATCTTGAAATTGGTAAAACTTTAAGATTTATTTTTAATACTTTAAATCAACATTGGGAATCTAGTAAATAAATTTTAAAACTTGACCATCAGAAAAAATTAGTAATCAACTTTTCTGATGGTCAAGTTAAATAAAACACATATGCTAAAATAAGAAAAACTATACTTTCTTATGATTTTAACATATTTAAAATCATGAACTGATTGTATAATTGATTTTTTCTATCACTCTTAACAGGAAAAGATTTTCTCAATGCTATTATTTCCTTTAAATCAATAATCCCATAAATTATTCCCTCAACATTTTCTATACTTTCTATTACCTGACCATTAGGATCAATAATACATGAATCTCCAGAGTAATATAAACCATCTATTTTTCCAACACAATTAACACCAAGTATATAAACTTGATTTTCAATAGCTCTAGCCTTCAACAGTGTTTTCCAGTGTTCACTTCTATTCTGTGGCCAATTAGCACTAACAATTATAATATCTACATCATTTGAAACACATTGAAATATTTCTGGAAATCTTAAGTCATAACAAATAAAAGAAGCAAGCTTAGTGTTATCTATTGTACACTTCACTATTTCTTCTCCTGATAAATAATGCTTATCTTCATTACTAAAAGAAAAAGGATGAATCTTTATATAATCGGATATTATCTCACCTTTATAATTTATTATAGTAAAATGATTTTCTCCACTACTATTTATTTTTTTAACCCATCCAAATCCTACATTTATATTATTATCAATACATATTTTTCTGAAAAAATCTATGGTTTTATTCTCTTTCTCTCCTATTAACTCAACATTAATACCAAATCCTGTCAAAGTCATTTCAGGAAATAAACATAAATTTGCCTCGTTATTTTTTGCTTCTTTAACTTTAGCTATAATTTTCTTTTTATTATATTCTTTATTTTCAAATTCAATATTTATCTGACATAATGCAACCTTCATATTACTTTTTCCCTTCATTTACAATCACCTCTGTACCACATTGTATGACCACATTTTCCTTTAATAAAAAAGTGCTCTTTCAAGCACCTTTGAATTATTTTACTTATTATTCATCTTTAACCATTTAGTAACTTTATCTATAAAAAGAATTCCATCTAAGTGATCTATTTCATGGCAAAAACACTTTGCCATTTCTCCTCTTCCAGTCAAAATTATTTCTTCTCCATTTTCATTTAATGCCTTTATTGTAACTTTTTTAGGGCGAATTGTATTGCCATATTTATTAGGAATACTTAAGCATCCTTCTACACATTCTTGAATTCCCTTTTCTTCAATAATCTCTGGATTAACTAATTTAATTATGCCAGTTCCCATATCTATTACTACAAGCCTTTTTAATATTCCAATTTGCGGTGCTGCAATTGCTGCTCCATCTTCTGTATTATGCAAAGTATCAAGCATATCATCTAATATCATTCTTATATGATCATCAACTTCTTCGACTTTTTTGCACTTTTTCCTTAAAATCTCATCACCTTCATATCTAAGTTGTCTTAATGCCATTTTATTCACCTCTAATTTATTTCTACACTATATTGTACTCATTGCAAATATAAATATGAAAAAGTGATTAATGCATTTTATTTTTACATTTATTTGTGCAATAATAAAAATATAAATTATAAAAAGGCCGGTGATTTTATGACTGCTGAAATAGATAAGTTAACAAAAATACTAAAAGAAAGTAACAATATAGTCTTCTTTGGTGGGGCTGGAATGTCAACTGAAAGCGGAATTCCTGATTTTAGAAGTTCCAATGGATTATTTAATGAAAAACTTAATGTTACTTTTACTCCTGAACAATTAGTTTCTCATAGTTTTTATATAAGATATCCAGAAGAATTTTTTAACTTTTATAAAGCTAAACTAATATATCCTAATGCAAAGCCTAATGCTGGTCATATCGCATTAGCTAAACTAGAAGAAATGGGTAAATTAAAAGCTATTGTTACTCAAAATATTGATGGACTCCATCAAGCTGCCGGTAACAAAACTGTATTTGAACTTCATGGTTCTGTTTTAAGAAACTACTGCACTAAATGTCATGCTTTTTATGATGAAAAATTCATTTTACAATCTAAGGGAGTACCTACTTGTACTAAATGTGGTGGTAATGTTAAACCTGATGTTGTTCTTTATGAAGAAGGTTTAGATGATAATGTCATTAGGGGTGCAGTTAATGCCATTGCAAATGCTGATACATTAATTATAGGTGGAACTTCTCTTGTTGTTTATCCTGCTGCTGGACTTATTGATTACTTTAGTGGAAAGAATCTTGTTCTTATAAATAAGAGTTCAACTTCTGCTGATAATAAAGCTGATTTAGTAATTCATGATTCTATAGGTAAAGTTTTAAGTGAAGCTATAAATAAAATTTCCTAGGAAATTCATCGTAAATAAAACAATAGAGTCTAAATTTATAGACCCTATTGTTTTATTTATATTATTCTGCAGCTTTTTCTTCATCTCTGCATTTACATTTATTTTGATCTTTTGATTCATCTTTCTTAGACTCATCTTTGCATTTAGATTCGTCTTTCTTTTTTTCTTCTTTCTTAGATTCATCCTTACACTTAGTTTCTTCTTTTTTCTTTTCTTCTTTCTTATTGTCGTCCTTGCACTTCTTGTCTTCTTTTTCCTTCTTCTTCTCTTCTTTTTCTTTCTTCTTGCAAGGGTTTGAAGAAGTTTCTTCTATATCATCTTGAGAAGTTTTTTTGCACTTTTCATCTGAAGATTTTTCTTCTGAAGGTTCAGATGTTTCCTTAGATTTAGTTTGTTCCTTTTCTTCTGCAGGTGCTTCTACTGTAGTCTTACTATCACTTGAATTATTAGTTATAGTTTGAGCATAAGTAACACCTTCTACCATCATTAATGCAGAACAAATCAATAATGATATAACTTTTTTCTTCATACTTTTTTCCTCCAATATTATCTTTAGTTTATTATAATTACTCCTAAGTATTTCAAGCTTAGTATTACCATATTGAAAGAAAAATATGATTGTCCATATCAAATGTGGCCAAACTAATTATGATGTAAATAAACCCTTTTTAACCACTAATTTCTGAAATTTATACAAAATTGAGAAAATATTATTATCATAAACTAATACTTCTAGATTAGTTCCTGAAACCATTGGCGATATCTCAATTTCAAATTCACCATTCTTTTTTGCTTGAGTTGTTCCTACTGTCCCATTTTCAGATACAACAATTACATTACTACTTGGAATAGTTTTACCTTTAATATTATTGCTAGAAGTTGTAACTTTCTCTACTTCTAAGTTTACATAATCCTCATATTCAGAAATAACTTGAGTTGCCATCATTGCATGTCCAACTTTATTGGGATAGATTTTAAATTCATTATTTACAACATGAAAATTTAATTTTTCATCACTATTTAAAATGTTATAGCAATCAATGACTTTATAATCATATATGCTATAATTTTTTGTAATTACTTCATTAATAGCACTTATTTTTTCATTAAAGTAATCATATATATCTCCTTTTTTATTAATAGGATTATACACAGTATTTATATAAATATCTGCATCAGGAGATAACTTTTTTATTTGTTTAATTATATTAGTAAAATCTTTTTCAAAAACTTCTATTTCATTTATAACTTCTAAATTTTTTTCATCACTATTCAAGTATTCACTTACAATAGCCTCAAACATTTCTTCATCATATTCTTCTAGAGATTCGCTATCAATATTACTATATAAATTGTTCATAATTACATTTAATATATTATTTCCCCCTATAGATATAGTAATTAAATTAGCATCTTTTATTTCCTCTTTATTTAATTTTATTATGTCAAGTAATTCAGCTGATGTTATTCCTTCCATACTTAAATTACTATAAGCTAGATCTGAATTTAAAGCTTTTAAAAAATCTTTTATTAATGATACATAAGATACATCATAATAATCTTTACTTTCAGATGCAACCTCATCACCGAGAGCAACATATTTATTTATTCTCTTACTTGCATCTCTTCCATTTGCTTGAATTGAAATGGGTATAATTAAAAGTATTATTCCTATTGTTACTATAGCTATTATATTTAATTTGCTTATCTTTTTCACAATAACCCCTCCCTAAAAAAAACTCATATATTTATTATATAGCTTTTTCTCTAAAACTATAGCCTCTTTAGGTATTTTTTTCCATTAAATTTTCTTCATTTTCTTCTCTATTTTTCAATAATATAAAAAAATTCTACAATTCCCCTAAGAAAACATTTATACAGTTTTAATAAAAAAGGTTATATTAGCTAATAAAAACATAAACTAATATAACCATGGTTTTACATATATTTTTCTAAAGTTTCGGCTCTTAAATAAGATTTTTTAATTATTTCTTTTGGATATCCAATATAATCTAATAATTTAATAGCATTACGAGTTTTAGATACTCCTCTTTTTAACTTATAATCAAAGTTTAATCCCTTACTATCAACTTTTTCACTAAAATAGAAGAATTCATAATTATCCTTAAGTATGTCTGTAAGTTCCCTATCATGAGTTGCTACTATAGATATACTATCTTTACTATTTATATATTTAAGAATTTCAGCTGACGATGAAATTCTTTCAATAGGATTTGTTCCTCTAAATATTTCATCAATAGGACAAAATACTGGTAATTCCAAATCCAATGCTTTTATAATTCTAAGTAATGCTTCTGCTTCTGCCATATAAAAACTCTTTCCTAAAGTAACATCATCACTTGGACTAATAGATGATACTATGTTAAAGAAGCAAGCTTCATATTTTTTAGTTAAAGTGAAATTAAAAGTTTGAGCAAAAATCATATTTAATCCTATCATTCTTAAGAAAGTAGATTTACCTGACATATTAGTCCCAGTTAAAACTATTCCCCTCTTTTCAAATTTAATAGAATTAGCTACAGCATTTTTTACAAGTGGATGTATTCCATCAACTATATTGATATTTACTTCATCATTGAATACTGGCTTAGTATATTTACCTTTTATCTCTTCTTTATAAGAAGCAATTGATATATAACTTTCTATTTCTCCTACTAAATAATATAAATCTATAATTTCTTCTCTCTTTTCACCTAAAAGGCTTGCTACTCTGTAAAAAGAAGTTTCTTCTAATAAAAATGGTATAGTTAATACCTCAAAAACTCCTCCTCCAACGTTTGCCAAATGAATAGTTCTTGTAGCACTATCAATTGCCTTTAATTCCTTTAACAACTTTGATATTTCATCAGTATAATTTTTTATTTTAGGATTATTTATCTTTTGAATTTTTTTTGCAGAAATTATTATATTTCTTAAGTATAATAATCCTTGTGATTTAACATTCTTTCTTTCCTTATCATTAATAAAGACATTTACCCATAATAAACAAAAAGTAACAAGTAACCAGTATGGTTCCTTAAATAATATTGATAAAATAATAGTTCCAAGCATTAATACTCTTCCAAAAAAGATATATAAATAATATTTAGTTTTATTTTCCTCAAGAGGCTCCATTATCATATCTAAAAAAGTATTTTTTCTATCATAACCAAGCTTAAAATAAATCATCTGAAGCTTAGTTCTTAAATCACTATCACTTCTTAATTCTTCAATAAACTTATCTCTTTCATCTAACTTCTTTTTATCATGAAGTGGATTTCTAAGCATTTTATATAATATAGCTTCTCCAGCACTACTATATGTTCTATCAACCTTTTCAAATACTTCATCCATATTAAAGTCATCCCATGTTTGATCATCTAAAGTATATCCATCATGCTCTTCCATATCAAAATAGGTTCTTATATATTTAAAATTTCTTTTCTTTTTTCTTTCCTCTCCAAAATCATTTTTCATCATATCATACAAACCTAATATTGAATCCATTAACCCCATATTGCACCTCTTTTGCTTCTTATAGTTTGAAATAAATTTTAAGATTCCATTATATTATTATAAATTTATTTTAATTATACACTATAATCATATTTTATAATATAATTAATGGCATTGTACTTTTCATAATATATAAAAACGCCTCTAAAGCTTTATACTTTAAAGACGTTATATTGTTACTCTTTCGAAAATTTATATATGTAAAACATATTAACAAAGAATATAAATGTATTAATAATTCCTACCGGATAGGCTTTTACAATAAATCCATAAATTGCAAACAGCACACATCCAATTGAATTAATTATTCTAAGTTTTAATATATCAGTCATTAATAAAGATATTGCAATCATTATTGATGCTGCATATCCAACCCATTCAATTAATGGTATTCCAAACATAAAAATCACCTTCTTTTGTTAAAATATTTTTATTTTATACTAAGTTCATAAACAATGAATATATATTCAATTAAATTTCTCTTAATATTCTCTTAACACAATTACAAAATCTATCATTTAAGTATATAATATATTTGATATTCGTTATATATTAATATACGAAATATATTATTCGAAAGGAGTTATTATTCTATCATGAAAATAAACTACAAAAATATATTTAAATATTTACTGGTTATTTTATATCCATTAATGATATCTGTTTTGTTAGAATATAATATTTGTCAAAATTTCACTGAAACAATGACATTCTTAATAACAAAGCCAAATATCTTATTATTTAATATATTAATATCTGCAATACTATTTATACTAATTTTTCTTATCTTAAATAAAGCCTGGCTCTCAATGACAATTCATGGTGGAATATTTTATATTCTATCTTGCGTAGAATATTTTAAATATAAAACTAGCGGAAGTCACTTAGTTATTAGTGACTTAATAATGACAAAAAATCTAAGTGATGTTGGAAAATTTGCATCATTAAAAATTACTTATCCTTTAGTGCTTAATTTAGTAATTTTAATACTATATATAGTTTTTACCTATAAAAATAATTTAATTCTAGGTTTTTCACTAAAAAAGCGTATTTACATTTGTGCTAGTATAAGTGCAATGTTAACTATAGCATTAACAACTTCCATCTCAGCAAAAGTATTTTCAGCATTTGAAATAGAAACTAATGTTGCTACTAATATATTAGAAAGTAACGAACAGTTTAGTGATATAGGATTTTTGCCGTATTTAGCAAAGACTACCTCTGAAAATTTAATGGATATTGTAAATCCACCTGAGAATTATAGTTATGATTCTATAAACGAATTATTTTCTTCTGAAAATAAAGATTCAGATGATAGTAAAACTACAAATTCAGATAATATAACATCTGATGAAAATAAACCTAATGTTATATTTATTATGTCTGAATCATTTAGTGATTTTAGAGTGTTTGATTCTCTTAATATTGATGAAGATATATACTCTGGATTCGACCAAGTAGGATCTGAAGGATATATAGGTAATTGTATTGTTCCAACCTTTGGAGGATATACAACAAGAACTGAATTTGAATTATTAACTGGTCTCCCAACCTATGCAATTAATACACCATCTGTTCCACAAAACTTACTAAAAAAGCAAGAAATAATCGATACAATACCTAAATACTTTAAAAATTTAGGATATTCTACTACTTATATTCATCCTTTTAGTAAAAGTTTTTATGATAGAGAAACTCTTTACTCTCAATATAGCTTTGATAACTTATACTTTGATGATAATATGACAGTAGAAACTACTAAATTTAGAAGGTATATTTCAGATGAAAGTGTATTTAATCAAATAAAATCAGTACTAGAATCAAGTGATAATCCAAGTTATATTTTTGCTACTACAATGCAAAATCATCAGCCTTACTACGAAGAAACTGCTGAAGGCGCTGATCAATTATCATACTATTTAGCCGGTATAAAAGAAACAAGTGATACTTTAAGAGAATTTACTAATTGGCTTAAAGATTTTGATGAGGATGTTGTTTTAGTATTTGTTGGGGATCATTTCCCATTCTTTACTCCTGATGATGATGTTTATAACAGACTAGGGGTTTCAGATGCTAATTCTGAATTAATCTATACTCAAAAATATATTATTTGGAACAATTATAATTCAAGCATTTTAGATAAAGATGATAAAACTATTTCAGCTTTTTATATTCCTTATGTAGTAACTGATATGATTGGCAGTGAAGATACAAAGTTTACTAGTACTATGAAAAGTATTATGAATGACTATCCACTTTACTCTCCAAGTGTTCAAAGTTCTAATGAGAGAAATGCTGAACTTGATTTAATCACTTATGATAGGGTTATCGGTGAAAACTATAGTAATGAAATAGAATCTAATAATAATTAATATATTTTTACATTTAATAATATTATATAATAAAAATAAACTTAGCTGGTAACTTTATAATTACCTGCTAAGTTTATTTGCACTTTAACTAAATATTATATTTCCATTATTATCATAACTTAATTTCTTAATAAAAGTATGTCTATTTGGATCATATAATGGATCTCCTACTATATCTTTATAATTTCTAGCATGATATACCAACATATCTGTTTTTCCATCCTCTGAAACAGTAAAACAACTATGACCTGGTCCGTATATTTCCTTTTCTTCATCAGTCTTAAAAACTGGTGTTTCTGATTTATGCCAAGAATCTTTATTTAATAAATCACTATTTTCATCAGCTATTAGAACTCCCATACAATAATTAAAATCAGTTGCACTTGCTGAATATGAAATGAATATCTTACCATTTCTATTTATAACAGCAGGCCCTTCATTAACAAGGAAGCCTATCTTTTCCCAATCATACTCTGGCTCTGTAATCATTACTTGTTTTCCTTCAATTGTCCAAGGATTACTCATTTTTGCAATATATAAATTTGAATTTCCACATATATTAGGATCTTTTTGAGCCCAAACTAAGTATCTAATTCCTTTATGTTCAAAAGTAGTAGCATCTAATGCAAATGACTCCCAATTAGTTTTTAATTGCCCTTTTTCTACCCACGATCCTTCTAATGGATTTTCACTTTCATTTTCTAAAACAAATATCCTATGATCAAATAATCCTTCTTTAGTTTCAGTCGTTCTAGCAGCTGCAAAATATACATACCATTTTCCATCGATATAATGAATTTCTGGTGCCCATATATTTGCACTTAACATTCCTTCTTTATGCTTTCTCCACACAGTTACTGCTTCCGATTCTGCTAATCCATTTATAGTTTTTGATCTTCTTATTTCAATTCTATCATATTCTGGAACAGATGCTGTAAAATAATAATATCCATCTGTATGTTTATATATCCATGGATCTGCCCTTTGTAATATAATAGGTTTTACGATTTCTTTAACTGCCATAATGACCTCCATTTCTAATACCACTCTTTTTACTCTTTAATTTTGTCGTATTCCAATTTCATTACAATATCTTGTGGATAATCTCCAAAACTCTTACCAAAAATACTTATCCCCCCGATATTTTTTGCTTCTTCCTTTATACCAATTTTTACACTTATATAATCATTATCTTCTAATTTAAATTCACTAATTTTTTTATCTGATAATTTCATATTATCAATATAAGTACCATCTTTTTTGATTCTCCAGTATTTCAAAAGCCCATATTGATTAATATTATCAGGCCACCATTGTGGATTATTTTTCCCTCTTCTTCCTCCAAAATCTCCTGGGCTAGTCCAAGTCCCTACTTCTATATCATTTACCCATAATGTTATATCTGAAGGCCAATCATTCCTATAAAATGGTGCTTCTGAACACATTTCAATTGAAAGTTCTAACATTGTTATATTAGAATTTTTTATAGATTCATATGGAAATTTATATTCTATATATCCTTTATAAAACCATAACAATTGTGCATTAACTTTTTCAGGATAATAAAAACTGCTTGGCTTATCAAATTTACCTATGCTTCCTTTCTCTCCGACTAATCCACAAGATGGTTTTACAATACAATCACTATAACTTCCTATTGGCATATTTATATATATACTATTTTCTAGTGCCCTACTTTGTTTACTATCTAAGTTAATAATTACATCTCTACATGATTTACTACTAACCTTCATCGAACCTCTAATTCCTGGTTGTAACTCTGTCATTACTAAACCAGCTTCTTCTAATATTTTAATATTCAAAGCTGTTGTAGATACTGGCATATCTAGCTTCTCCGCTATTTCATTTACATTTAAGCACCCATCATCTAATAACTCTAAAATATTAATTCTAGCCTCATTTGCTAATGCTTTAATAACACTAAGCATCTCATTTTTATCACTATAACTTAGTTCAATTTCCTTTAACATTCTGCGACACTCCTTCTTGTAAACACCACTTTTTAATTTTTATTAATATTAATCTGCAAGTAAATTACAAAGCGATTTAAAAAACTACTATAGTACACTAATAATTGTAAATCCAAGATGCTCAGCAAATATATTTACCTTTATTTTTTTCCTAATCTTATTACATTACAAGATGCTTTACCTAATTGAAAAGTAATAATACCCTCACTTAGTTAAATCTATTTCTGAAATCTTAAAATCTTTATTTATTATCATTTTAGCTTTTTTGCTCATAAGGTACCTTACTCTTCCGCTTTATCCCTTTACAGCTCCTGCTGTCATACCATCAACAAAGTATTTTTGGAAACATAAGAATATTATTAATACTGGAATTACTGAGAAGAATGATCCTACTATCAATAAATCATAGTTGTTTCCATATGGTGTTAGCAATGTATTTAAACCTATTGGTAAAGTAAATTTTGTATCTGTTTTTAAGACTAATAAAGGCCATAATAAATTATTCCAAGCACCCATAGTATTTAATATTGCCATTGCAGCAAATGCTGGTTTCATAATCGGAATAATAATTCTAAAGAATATACCATATTCTGAAGCACCATCTATTCTACCGGCACTAATTAAATCTTTTGGTATCCCTAATAAATATTGCCTAAAGAAAAATACTGTAGATGCACTAGTTATACCTGGCAATACGATACCCGTATAAGTATCAATAAGACCCATATCAATTATTTGACTATACATAGGCACCATTAATATTTCAAAAGGAACCATCATAACAAATAATACGCAAATAAATAGAAAATTTTTACCCTTAAAATCATACATTGCAAATCCATATCCTACTGCTGCACATACAAATAATGTAACTATTACTGATACTGCTGTTAAAAACAAACTGTTAAAGAACCATGTAAAATATTGATGCTGACCAGTAAATAAGAATATAAAGTTATCTAAGGACATCTTATCAAATTCTAACTTTAAGTTTATTCCATAACGTATTAAATCATTACCTGGCTTAAATGAAGAAATAACTAAAATGTAAAATGGAATAAGTATAATAACTGATAAAATTGCGAATAAGACAAATATCAATACTTGTAATGCTAAACGTTTCTTATTTCTTGTAACTTGTTTCTTTATTGGTTTTTCTATATCTCTTGATACTTCTAAAGTAGACATTGCTTATCCCTCCTCCTTTGAAAATGTTCCATTTAATTTTAATTGAATCATATTAATTGTCATTGCAATAATAAATAGTATAATTCCAACTGCAGATGCATAACCCATTGCATTCTTTTCAATACCTTGTCTATATAAATATCCTACGATTGTAAGACCTATGTTCTTAGGTGAAGAATTTCCTCCCCAAATCATATAACTTTCTGTAAACATTGCTAATCCAGCATAAATAGAAATAGTTAATACATAAACTATTGTTGGCTTTAATTGTGGAACAGTTATATAAAAGAATTTTTGTACTGCGTTTGCACCATCAATATCTGCTGATTCATAAAGTTCATCAGGTATGTTCTTAAGTCCTGATAAGAAATATAACATATTAACACCTGTCCATCTCCAGCATGCTAATAATAATAATGCGAAAAATCCAGTTCCTGCACCTTTTAACCATTTTATAGGATCCATTCCAAAGAAACCTATAATAGAGTTCATTACTGCACCATCTAATTCACTAAATGCTAATCTAAAAATTGTACCAGCAACAACTACAGATGTTAATGCAGGTAAATAAAGAGCTGATTTAAAGAATTCTCTTCCTTTTGCAAATTTACTATTTAAAACTGTAGCTAATAACATTGGAATTGGTATTAATAAAACCAATGTCCAAAGCATGTATTTCATACTATTCATAATAGCTTTAAGAAATACTTTATCACCTAATAATCTACTATAATTATCAAAACCAACCCATTCAGTTATTCCTGGTAAAACTGATTGAAAGCTCATTATTATTGTTCTTGCCATAGGTGATATAAAGAAAACTAAAAATATAATTATAAATGGTAATATAAATACATATGGAGCAACCTTTTTATTATATATAAATCTTTTTACCACTTTGTTACCTCCCTCTATAAATTATGCAAAACCCATCTCCTATGATGGATTTTGCATTTATTAAAAAATATTATTATTGAATTGCGTTATCAACTTCATCCTTAGCATAATCTAAAGCATCTTGTACACTTTCTCCATCTTCGAATATACTATTTAAAGTTGTAGTACAGAATACTTCATTAATTGAAGGGCTATTAGCAACAACTTTGCATAATCCAATTTCATCTCTTATTTCTTTTAAAACATCAAAAGGATTGTTTTGGAAGTATTGAACATATTGGTTATCTGGATTATTAGTAACTTCTTCGTTATCCCAAACAGCAGTGTTAACTGGATCAAAGCCTAGTATTTCCCAAACCTTTATATTACCTTCTTCTGAAAGCTTAGCAAATGCTAAGAATTCTTTAGCTAAATCCTTAGCTTCACATTGGTTAGTAACAACAGTACCAGTACCTCCCCCACCAACTGAGCGGTCTTGACCTTCTTCAAAAACAGGAGCTGGAGCTATAGCAATTTTACCTGATAACTCTGGCATATAGTTAATAAATCTTGACATATACCACATTGGCATAATAGCACAAGCATAATTTCCATTGTTGTATTCACCAAAAGCTTCTTCATTATCAGGTTGTCCACCTGCAATTGTTGCAATAGCATTACTATCTTGAAGATCCTTTAATGTTGTTAGCACCTTTTCCATTTCAGGTGTATCAATTTGTGGATTACCTTTATCATCAGTATAATCACTTCCAAGTTCTGATATCATTAATGATTCAGTCCATATAGAACCTGTATCAGCTGTTCCTAAATATTTTCCAGTAGCATCATAATATTTACTACCTGCTTCTTTAAAGTCATCCCAAGTTTTAATTGTTGTATAATCAATACCTGCAGCTTCTAATAATTCAGTATTATAGAATGCAACTGTTGCTCCAACATGTGTTGGTAAACCATATACTTCTCCATCTGAACTATAAAGATTAAGTCTTGATTCAACTATAGAATCTTTATAAGGTTCAACTACATCTGTTAAAGTTTCTAATTGTGGTACACCTTTTAAGAAATTAGGAAATTGTCCAACTTCAATATCACATAAATCTGGAGCACCCTTTCCTGCTAATAATGAAGATTGTAATTTAGTATGCATATCTCCATAAGGTAAAACTGTTAATTTTAAATTAATTGTCTTATCTGGATTTTGCTCATTCCACTCTTTAACCATTTCTTGATAAAACTGAGCATGTAATTCAACGAATGTCCACATTTCAAGTTCAGTACCATTTTCATCACCTGCTGTTAATATTTGTGCTTCCTCTTCTGAAGACTCATCTGAAGTTTCATCACTATCAGATTCACTTGAAGAGTTCGAACTTCCAGTACCACTATTACCACTTGATCCACATCCAACCATTAACCCCGTAGTTACTGATGTGGCTAGTATTAATCCCATTAACCTCTTAAACGTTTTCATCTTAACCATAATATCCCTCCATAAATACATAATATATATTACAAAAGCTATTGCTTATGTAGACATTTAATAAATTTCCACCCTTTTTTCCTTACATACTTTTATCCAATTATTTTATTTTCATTTTCTTGAATTAGTACAATATTATTGTAACTAATAGCACCTAATATTGTCAATACATTTCCAGTTATTTTTTCCAAAACATTGAAAATATTTTCTGCATTTTATTGACAATTAATTAAAAATCTAAATATTGTACTTACAATAATATTTATAATTATTTTTTAAAATAATAATAATCCATATTATACTTACATTTCAATATTGGATTTAAATAATATCAGCCTTCATCCAAACAATCATTTCACCTTTTTTCCTATTACCCCAATAACAATATGGTATTGCCTTTAATTTAATATCATTTAAAACAGGTCTTTTATTTAAATACAATTTTTCTTTACTTGAATTTTTGTCATCTACTTTTTTTCCATTAACATATAATAAAGTTGTTCCCCCTAATAAATTTTCATCATATATTTCACTAATTTCCTCCGCGGTATTAACCATAATTCCTGAAAGATTACTTCCATTATCAACTTCCTCTAAACAATATACTAATGGACCTTTTGTTATTGCTACTTTTGCAAAATCAGCTCTTAATAATGGATTTGAATACATAAATCTTGCCGGTGAATCAAATTTAACTTTTATAATATCATCATTAAAACTTCCATTAATAACTGCAAATCCTTTATTTACTTCAAATAAGCAACTTTTACCATTTATAGTTATATTAAAATTCTCTGCATAATCAGGTATTCTAATTGCAATTGAAGCCTTATTATCATTGTTAGATGATACCTTTAAATTTATATTATTGTCATTTGGGAAGTCTGTAACAAGTTCAACATAAATATTCTTTTCTTCCAATTCTACTACTGATGTATTTGAAACAAATAAATTAATATATAAAGTGTCTTTAGCCTTCATATAAATATATTGTCCTAATGAAGCTAATGTTCTTGCTATATTAGGGGGGCAACATGCTACACCAAACCATTTTTGCCTTACTGGTTTTACATGTTCTTTACTTGTACGTGATAAACAAGAGTCTGGCCATACCTCTAACGGATTTACATAAAAGAAGCTCTTTCCATCCATAGAAATTCCAGAAATCACCGTATTATATAATGCTCTTTCTACTACATCTATATATTTTGCTTTTCTTGTTATCTTAGCCATTCTTAATCCAAATAAAGCTAACCCTATAGATGCACATGTTTCTGAATAATTACTATCATTAGGTAAATCATAATCAGTTGTAAATCTTTCTAATAATCCTGATGATCCTATACTTCCTGTTATATACATTCTTTTATCAACTATATTCTTCCATAATATTTCACAAGCTTTAAATAATTCGCTATCATTATATTCACATGCCAAATCCGCCATAGCACAATACATATAAACAGCTCTTACAGCATGTCCCTCTGCTGTTTTCTGTTCTCTTACTGGTAAATGTGATTGTGAATATAATGGACTATACCCATCAAATTCTGGAAAAATCCTTTTAAATTTTTCACTCTTTTGTTCTTCTAGGAAGTAATTAGGAGATTTCCCTCTTTCATCTATAAAATATTTTGCCATATCTATATACTTTTTTTCATTTGTAATTTCATATAACTTAACTAATGCTAATTCTATCTCCTGATGTCCAGGATATCCATGATTTTTTCCTGCTTCTTTTCCAAAAGTATCACAAATCAAATCAGCAAATTTAATCATAATATTCAAAAATTTATCTTTTCCTGTAGCATTATAATATGCTATAGCAGCCTCTAATAAATGTCCTGCTGTATATAACTCATGTCCCTCCATTAAATTTGTCCATCTTAATTCTGGCTCCTTTATAGTGAAATAAGTATTCAAATATCCATCTTCGCATTGAGCTCTTCCTATTAAATCTATTACCTCATCTGCAGTAGCTTCTAAGTTTTTATCTTTATCTGTTGCTAAAGTATACGCTACTGCTTCCAACCATTTTGCTACATCTGTATCTTGAAAAACTGCTCCACCAAATTCACCACTACTTTCTCCTGCTGCAATTTTAAAATTCTTCAAGCAATGACTTGGTTCAGCGCCCTTAACATTATCATTTAATATATTCCACTGATAAGGAATTATTACATCCTTGACTAACTTAGTATATTTAGTCCAAAAGGCATCATTAATTTTTATTTTTTGCAGATTAACTGATTTCAACTTTTTATTATTCTCTAATCCCATTTTGACTCCTCCCTATTGTTTACTAAAACGTTTAATTACTTTCTAATATATTTATACCATATTTTTACTTATTTTAAAATTCATCCCTAATCTCTTTTTCATAATTATCCCAATATATCTCTTTTCTTCTCTTATTATCTCTAAATAATAATATAAACTAATTTAATTTGTTCTTAATATTTATACTTAAACGTTTAATAAAAAAAATAGGTATATCATAGCTTTTCTATGTTATACCTATAAGTACTATATTTTTCTTAAGGAATTTCCCTCTATAAATTTACATTTTATTTTGTATATTTTATTTGTAATCTTTTTATTATTCTCTACCAAGGATTTAATTAATACTTGCGCTGATTTTCTTCCTATTTCATACAATGGTAATGCCATAGTTGCTAATTTAGGGTTATACGCTTGACTTACTTCCCTATTGTCAAAACCTATAATAGAAATATTTTTACCAATTAATATACTTTTATTATTTAAGTAGTCATATACTCCTCCTGCCATAACATCATTCATTGAAAAAATTGCTGTAATACCTTGTTCAACTAACCTTTCAGCTGCTTCATATCCTGATTCCCTTTCCCAATCCCCATAATATAAAAAACTAGGATTAAAAAGTATATTGTTATCATATAAAGCTCTTTGATATCCTCTTAATCTTTCTTGAGTATGTATACTTTGTTGTAATCCACATATTACTCCAATTTTTTCATTTTCATTTTGAATAAGTCTACATGTAGCATCATATGCTGCTTCCTCATCATCAAAAATTATCGAAGAAAATTTATCTGATTTTACAAAACTATATGCTATTGTAATAGGTATTGGAAATTTTTCAGGAATACACTTAAGTTCCCTACAATGACATGCAATATATATAATTCCCTCTACTTGCTTAGATATCATTAATTTAAATTCTTCATTAACTCTTTTATAATATTTATCAGAGTTATAAAAATTTTTATCATATTTTTTATATAATCTTAGATTTCCAAGCACCAATTGATAACCTTGTTCATCACAATACTCATTAATTCCATCTACTATATTAGCAGTATTAAATACTGTTAAGTCTTCTGTAATTACTCCAATAGTTTTAGTATTTTTTTGCTTCAAATTTTGCGCAATTACATTTGGTGTATAATCTAATTTTTTTATTACATCCATTACCCTTTTTCTGGTCTCATCACTTGCCCCTGGCTTCCCATGTATGATGTTAGATACTGTTGCAATTGATACACCACTTTCTCTTGCAATTTCTTTTATTGTTGCCATTCTCATTCACCTTTATTAAACGTTTTATTTAAAATTATAGCAAATTTTAACTTTTATATCAATTATATACTATTTATTTCAAAAAAACTTAACATAAACAAAAAGTATCTAAGCTGCTATAAAAAGCTTAGATACTTTTTTAAATATAAATTTATAACATTAATTTTTTCTTTGATTTTGCTATTACCTTTTCAACTATAGGATCAAACAATTCAGCAATTTCTTCCTCTTCTTCAATTAATTCTAATGATCCATAATTAGTTATTGCCCTATGCATAGGTAACTCTCCTAAAAGTTCTACATTCATATCCTTTAAGAACTTTTCTGTATTTTCACCATTAAACAATTTTATTGTTTTATCACAATCTGGACATTTAATATAGCTCATATTTTCTATTACTCCAAATACATCAATATTCATTTTTCTAGCCATATTTATTGATTTAGAAACAATCATAGAAATCATATCTTGAGGAATAGAAACCATTACTACCCCTTTAATAGGAATAGACTGCATTACTGTCAGAGGAACATCCCCTGTTCCTGGTGGCATATCTATTATTAAGTAATCTAATTCTCCCCAATATACTCCAGTCCAAAATTGATTTACTACACTTACTATTGCAGGACCTCTCCAAATTACAGCTTCGTCTTCCTTTTCCACAACAAGATTTAAAGACATAACTTTAATTCCTTCACTACTTTCTACAGGGAAAATTAATTTTTCAGTCCCCATTGCTCTTTGTTCTTCTATATGAAGTAATCTTGGGATACTAGGACCCGTAATATCTGCATCTAAAATTCCTACAGAATATCCCCTTTGAACAAGCTGTCTTGCTAACATTACAGACATAGTAGATTTTCCTACTCCACCTTTTCCACTCATTACAGCTATAATGTTTTTTATTTTATTTGATGGATTATTTTGAATACCACATTTTTCTTCCTCTTTTCCACATTCGCCATTACTTGGGCATGAATTACAATTTGACATTTATTTCACCTCTTTATTTGGTATTATTTATCCTAAGTTTATTCCTCTTATGTTTCTTTGTCAAATCAGATAACACTTAATAAACATAATTTCCTATATATCAATTTAATATCCTTCATCATCATAATAATGATGTTGATAGTAATCATACTTTTCATCATAATAATCATAATCGTAATAATTATTGTAGTAATCATAATCATCAAAATAAAAATCTATTTTATTCTCATATTCATTATTATCTTTATTTATCAAATCATTTTTTTTACTATAATCATTTGTATTATAATCATGATTAAAATACTTTTGATAATATGTTTTTGGTGCGCCATATGAATCAGGTACTTTAATCTGAATCATACTTTCATTTCCTTTAGCAAGATATAATTCTATTAATAATACTATAAAAATTCCATTTATAAATATTTTTTTCATATATACTCCTTTATTTATATAAAAATATTCTAAATAATAAGTTTTTGCATGTTTTATATTTAATTCTTAATTTAAATTTAATCATAATTAAACTTTGATAAATCTTATTAAGATTAATGTGAATTATAGTAAAAATATATATTTTTTCGTATTTTTTTACTATTTTTATTTCATTTATACAATTATATACATTTATTGTTGAAGATGCTAAAATTAATTATAGGAGGTTTTCAATATAATTTTATAATTAATAGGTGGGATAAATATATTATGAATTCATTAACATTAACCAAAAAATACAATATTTACTTAAAATATTTCTTAATTTTTCTTTTTAGTATTTTAGCAATTATAAGTGAATTACTACTTCAAAACATTAACTTTGCATTTCCAATAACACTAAGCAGTATTTCACTGTTTATAATAATTGGACTTGCTAATGGAAAGAGTAGTTTTTTCATTATATTGTTAATAAATATTATTTTCTTTTTTACAAACGATTTCAACATATTGTCAACAATTGAATTTTTACAAGTATATTTTATGTGGTTTTTATATCAAAAAAACAAAAAAAATATTTTAATGAATGCTTTATTATTTATATTAATAATATCACTTCCTTTAATGTTGATTAACTTATACTTTACAAACAGTTCACTTGATATCAATACAGTATTTTTTTTCTTAATAATATTTTTAAATAAAATTTTCAATGCATTAGTTGCAGATTTATTTTTGCAATATATTTCATTAAGAAAAATAGTACCATTACCTACTAAACACGAAAAAAAGCTAACTTTATCAAATTTGTTAACGTATACTCTAATAGCTAGTGTTATAATCCCTGTTATAGTCTTTGTGATAATTGCAGTTATTAATACAGAAAAAGAAGTTAATTTAAAAGTAACAGAAGATTTACATCTTGCTTCTGATTATGTTAATGATAAAATTGAAAATTGGACAATAGAAGAAAAAAGCAATTTAAAGCTAAATAATCCTATTCACGTATCCAAATTATTAGATATTTTAAACGTATATGTTTCTACCTCCGACTCCACTATAAGTTTCTATTTAGTAGACTTTAATAATAAAATAATTAGTAATTTACCTAATAATGATTATTCATCATTAGGATTAAACTGGATAAAAGATGGATCAATTGATGAGTTTTCACCTGGCTTCTATACATGGTGGTCTCCTATTGACACTTCTTACTTAATCAAAAATTATTCTAAAGATTGTAACTATGTGTATGTAACCTCAATAGATAATTCAAAAATTTTAATTAGTATTCCATCATCTCAATACACTAGTACTATAATTTCAGGATACTTAGAATCATTAAAAATATTAATTCCTCTTGCATTAATACTATTCCTAGTTATTTCATTATTAAAAAATATTATTTTAAAATCAATTTCTAAAGTAATTATATTAAGTAGTGGTTTGCCTGAAAAACTTAAAAGTAAAGAAACAATAGTCTTTGAAAATAGTAATATACTTGAAATAGATTCTCTTATTTATAATTTTCAATCTATGGTAGATAACTTAAGTAACATGATTTTAGAAGCTGAAATAACAAATAAAAAACTAGAGGAATCAAGAAAATTACTATTTAAACAGGCAAATTATGATTATTTGACTGAATTACCAAACAGACAATATTTTATTGAACATGCCCAAAATACAATAAACGAATTTTCCAATAACAACTTATACAATGGAAAGAATGGAATAGCTATATTATTCCTTGATTTAGATAAATTTAAAATTGTAAATGATACATTAGGTCATTCGGCTGGAGATAAACTTCTTCAAATAATTGCAAAAAAAATGAAGGAAATACTTAATTCTTATGATAGTAATTCAGCTTGCGTAGCACGTTTAGGTGGCGATGAATTTGTCATTCAATTGATTTATAATGACAAATATGAAATCGAAGAGTTATCAACTAAAATTATTGAAACGATAAAACAACCAATTAATTTAGATAGTTCTACAATTACTGTTGGTGTAAGTATAGGAGTTGGATTATATCCTGAAGATGGAAATGATATTGAAAGCATTTTTATAAAATCAGATACATCGATGTATAAAGCTAAAGCTTCAGGCGGAAATGAAGTTTATATTTAGTATTTCTATATTTTAAGGAGAAAAAACATGATAAAACGACTAACACTTATAATTTTTTTAATATTTTCTTTATCATTTATTGGTTGTAGCTTTAATGATAAAAATACTACTGCTGATGAACTTATTTCACCATCGTTAAGCGCTGAAATTCCATCAGCAGATGAAAATAAAAATGCTACAGAATTTACATTAAATGTTTTATGTCATTCATATGATCATGATAAAATTAAGGACATATTTAATTCATTATATCCTAAAGCTACTATTAATATTACAGGAATGGATACTATGGATGCCAATGCAATAATTAATGCAGTTTCCGCTAATTCCGAAAACTCTCCCGATCTTATTATTTATTCATTAGATTATATAGGGGAATTTAATGCAATTAATGCTTTTGAAAACCTATTAAACGACTCATATTCTTTTGATAATATAAAAAATATTTTTCCTGAATCAGATATAAATTCTTGCATGTCAATGGATAAAAGTAAACTTATTGCCCTTCCATTTACACAAGCTTCTACAGTAACTTATTATAGGGCTGATATTTTGGAAGAACTCGGAATACCAAGTGAGCCTGAAGAATTAGCTCTAGCCATGGAAACTGCAGAAGGTTGGTTAGAAATTGCTAAGAAACTTAAAGAAAAAAATATTTATGCTCTTCAATGGAAAGATGCTTTTGTAAAGCTAACATTAAATTCTCAAGGAATCTTTGATGATAATATGAATTTAAACATTGAAAATGATAAAATGAGAGACGCCCTTTTAATTGCAAATGAAGCTTATAATTTAGGATTAATATCAAGATTAGATTTATGGACTGATGAAGGAAGAAATGCTGTACGCAATGGTGAAATAGCTATGATTCATTTAAATAAATGGGGAGAAGATTATTTAAAAGAAACTACACCAGACACTATTGGTAAATGGCGTGTTACTAGATTACCTCTTGGTTTATATAGTTCTGAAAATACAAATGCAATATCTATCGTTGCTACAAGTAAATATAAAACTCAAGCATGGAAATTAGCTAGAGCTCTTATACTTGATGAAAATAACTATTATAAATCAATTACATATGATAAAAGTGAATTTTTAGGAAATCAAGCTGCAAATCTTTTATATAGAGATATTTCTAACAATCTTCCTTTAATTAATAAAACAATGTTAGACGATACAGTATATTCCATACTATTAGAAGCAGTAAATAATCATACAGACAAGACTCTTGATATTGATAATTTTCTTTCCTCTATAAAAGTAAAAATTACTAATCAAATAGGTACTGAACAAGATATCTTATATAATTATATCAATAATTAAGAATGTGACTACATCGGATGATGTAGTCACATTCTTAATTTATATATAATCTATTTTTAAATATTATATATAAACCCATGATAACAATAAAATTTGTTATTATTGGTTTTATAACTTTATTTAAAATGATTTACCCCTTCTACTATTATTTATATAATTTATTCCTCTCATTTTAAATCTTTCATATTCATTTATATTATAAAAATGGTTTAAATCTGATACTAAAAATAATCCACTCATTATTAAATATTTTAAATCATTTAAATTATTTTTTTCTTCATCATTTGCAGCAACAATCTCATCACTTTCAAACTTCAAATCTTCATAATTCTTTAATGCTATTTTTAAATTCATTTTCATCTGTTCTTCAGTAAAATTTTTAAAATCCTCTTTTATAGCTTTCTCAATAAAAGCTATAAATTCAGTATTTATCTTTGCAAATTTTTCGTATGTACTAATCAAACTCATATCTTACCTCTTTCATTTTTAATTATTATTGGTTTTATTATATATTAATAATTAAAATTTTAAAACTTAAAAAAGATACTGTTATTTAAATTAATAACAATATCTTTTTATGTAAATCTAACTTTCTATTTCAAATTAATTTGTCCCTTATTCTTAAATTTTATTAATGTATACACCTCATCAAAGGTTAATAATATTATTAATAAAATTGCTAATATAGGCCATATAGGTTTTACTATACTATATATTCTTATTATTAAAAAAGGTTGTAAAAACTCTATAGTCAAAATACTAATAATAGTCCATGCTATAGAAAATCGTAAGCATATTATTCCTTTGTAATTATATCTTTCATTAAAATAATCCCAATAATCCTTATTAAAATATTTTCTCATTATAATACCCGTTGTGTATTCAACAGTAGTAGGAATAACAATTGATATAAATAATAAAAATATCTTATTAGGAAAAGCATTGTGTAATTGAATAATCCACGCCATAGCAATTGCATACATAGGCTTAAATGGTCCAATCAAAAAACCCTCTTCTTTATAATGTCCAGTAACTGCGTAACTAAAAACATTTTCTAATATCCATCCTAAAAATCCATAAATAAAAAAATTATACAAAAACTCCATATTGCTTCCTCCTTAGTATGTTTTTAGTTTTACTCATCTTTTTTAATTTATTCAAAACTCTGTTTATATTCTTATATAAAAAGAGCTCAAGAATATCTAATATTTAGATATTCTTGAGCTTGTTATTTTTATATTTTCCTACTAAAAAACTTTTTTTCATCACTATCAATAGCCTTAGTTTTTATTTTACTTTTTAAATTTGCTACTATTTTATCTTTTATTTTATATGGTATATCTAAAACTTTTTTTATCCTATCCTCACTTACTTTATTCATAAAATAAATTATTACTTCACATATAACCATAGCCCCTATAATATCTGCTACGAAATGTTGCTTTATAAAAACCGTAGATAAAATTATTAATGACCCTACAATTTGTGTATAATAAAAATTTTTCTTGTTTTTTTCATATTTAGTATATCGCATTATAAAATAGGTTGTTAATGCATGTAAAGATGGAAAGCAATTTACCGATCTATCAGCTGAATAAATAATATTAACTAAATAATTCAATACATTTGAATTTTCAATATTGGGTCTAATAATTTCTGTTGGATAGATATAATAAATACAGTAGCATATTCCCATTCCAATGAAAAATGATAAAAATGTTCTCATGTAATTTACTCGAGATTGTATTAATATAATTATAAATCCTATTACAATATACACATACCAATATACATATGGAATTATGAAAATTGAATTAAATTTCATAACTTTATCAAATATAGTCGCTAGATTATGTCCATTTTTAGTAATTGTACTTGCTATATAATAATTTATATTTATTAATGGTATAACCATAAACCATACTAAATCTAAAGTTCTTATTTGTATTTTATTGTTTACCTTTATTGTATTTAAGTTAATTTCCACCACTCCGCCCTCCAAATACTTAAATTTACACTTTATCTATTTTTATACTACTATTATAATACTATCTTACTCACTACTTTTCTATATAAAACAAAAAAATAACCAATTTCATAATAAATTGGTTATTTTTTATTATTTAAGTTTTAATAAATTTAACTATTTAATAATCTAAACATCTCTGCAACTGATTGCTTTATATTATCTGGAAGATTTTCTAAAGCTTTTTTTCTTTTTTTCTCATCTTGAATTTGTGCTATTCTCATTACTTCTTGTTGTAAACCAGGAGTTCTATTAAACTCTGCAACTAGTTTATTAAACCTATTAGCAAAATTAGGATCTTGTTTCATTTTTCTATCAATTTTCATGATTAATTCATATGGATTCATTTACCTTTAATCTCCTTGAATTCTTTCTAATTTATAATATTCCTTATATTTGTATATGTTCACAATAAAATTTTATCTATTAGTTTATTCTCTGTTTATAGCTTTGCATAAACTAATACTACTATTGGATAAAATACTATAGGAATTCAACATAAGGAGAGTTTATGATATGTATAATACAAATGAAAAATTTAAATTTAATAGGATTTTTAATTTTAACTTAGTCAATAAATCTAAAACAACACATAAATATCGAATTTATTCTTTAAAAAAACTTACGATTTTTCTATCTTCTTTTTTTATTATGATTAATATTTTTTATTATAATTTAAATTGTGAAGTGAATTCAAATCCAACTGAAAAAATTGTTTATTTGACCTTTGATGATGGTCCTAGTAAAAATACAGAACTAATACTTGATATTTTAAAGGATAATGATGTTCATGCAACATTTTTCATTATATCACCTTATATAGAGCCCCATATTAAATTTGTAGAAAGAGCATACAAAGAAGGGAATGCAATTGGCAATCATACCGCTGATCATGAGTTTCAACACATCTATACCTCAGAAGAAGCATTTTTTAATAACTTTGAAAAGCAACAAAAGTTCATTAAAGAAACAACCGGTAGTGATTGTACAATTTTTAGATTTCCTGGTGGGTCTCATAATACTATTGTAGCTAATTCTAGAGGTAAAGACTTTACTAAAAACATAACTAAAAAGCTTAATGAACAAGGCATAAATGTTTATGACTGGAATGTAGATTCTGGAGATGCAAAAGGAAATAATATACCTGCCGAAACACTTATTCAAAATGTTGCTAAAAACATTAAAGATAAAGAGGGTAACTATAAAAATCCAGCTATTATTTTAATGCATGACTGTATGACAAAAACTACTACAGTAGAAGCTTTACCAGGAATAATTAAGCTACTAAAAAATGAAGGATATACATTCAGAACATTGAAATAATTTAAGATAAAAAAATGTTAAATCCAAACTAATATTTAGTTAAGATTTAACATTTTTACTAAATTAATATTCTATTCCTGCAGCTGCTATATTTTCCTTATCTCTTGATGAACAAGGAGTAACACCATATGTCATTTTGCAATAAGGACAATTATCAACTAATTTTTTCATTGTAAATGTCTTTCCACAACTACATTCTATTTCATGAGGAGTTGCTAAAGGGAAGTCTGCTTTTCCTTTACTTCTAACTAAGTCAACTACTGATTTCCCATCTTTTTTATTCATATTTCCGCATCCACAGCTCATTTATTTTTCCTCCTTAAATATATAGATGTATTATAATCTTAATTATACAAATAATTAATTATTATTTCAGTAACATTTGTTACATTATTTCTTATTAAATAATAATTTTTATTGTATATTTTCATTTAATAATATTTCTACTATCAATATTATTATCTTCTATTTAATCACTTCATATTACTCCTTTGTTAATTTATCCCTCCAAGCTTTATTTACATAAATAACTTTTGATTTTATGTACACATTGTTTTCTTCTAAGAATATATTATAGTATATTACGATAAACTTAGGAGGATAAATTCATGAGCGGAAGAATAGGAAATTGTATTTTTAAGACTGGGTATAATGAACAAATAGATGCAGTTGTTAAATTACCAAAAGAAACTAGAAGCTGTATATTTGGTACAGTACTTGATGAAAATGGACTACCTGTAGCTGATGCAGTAGTTAAATTACTCCAAGTTAATGATAAGTGTGACTATCCAATTCCATTAACTCATACTTTCACTGACGATAATGGCCAATTCTTATTAGGTCCTTTATGTCCAAATACAACTTATATGTTAAAGATTTTTAAAGATAATACTCAAATTATCCGTAAATGTTTAAAGGTTAGTTGTTTTAAAGGATCTTGTATAAGTGCTGCTACTGCTGGAAGCGACAATGAATCTACTGGTTGCGGATGCTAATTTTAAATTGCAACTCATAATTTTATACAAAAGATAAATAAAAGGGACTGTAAAATAGTCCCTTTTAGTTTATATTTCTTTAAAACGCTAATAATTAACTACTCTATTACGTCCAAATAATTTAGCTAAATATAAAGCTTCATCAGCAAGTTTTATATGCTTATTAAAATATTTATCATCTTTCAAGTAATTATATACTCCTATACTTACAGTAACATTTATTTTTTTAGAATCAACAATAAAGTTATAGTTCTCAATATTTTTTCTGATATTATTTGCTAGTACTGATACATACTCCTTATTGCTACTATTAACTACAATAAGAAATTCTTCTCCTCCATATCTTCCGATATATCCATTGCCTTTAATATCCTTTTTCATAAGGTCACTTATAGTTTTTAGTACATAATCACCTGTAGCATGCCCATAATTATCATTTATACTTTTAAAATAATCAATATCCATAATCATTACAGAACATCCTTTATTATTTTGAATTATAGTTTGTCCTCTTTTAAGTATTTCTTTTCTATTATAAACATCTGTTAACCAATCATGAGTTGCTGAATACTCTATATTTTTAAATAACTTGGCATTTTCAAGTGCAATTGCAATATATGACGCTAGTATTTCTAGCTTTTTAACAGTATTTTTATTATATGAATTTTTCTTATAGCTTTGTACAGTTAATATTCCTAATACTTCATTTTCAACTACTATAGGACAAAATATTGCTGATTTTATGTTTTTAACATTACAATTATCATCTTCAATACCTTTATTTCTACTTGGAACATATTTTCTATATTCATTTTCCATATCATTAATAACTATATTTTCTTTATTTTTATAACACCATGTTCCAAAGTTTTCTTCTTCTAAAGCTGATATGCCACAATTTTTTCTTTTTCTGTTGACAATAAATAAATCATATTTCAATATTTTTTCTTCTTTGCTATATGAGGCTATTCCAAAAACATCTGCCTCCATTAATTCTTTTACTTCTTCATATATTACTTCTAAATTTCTCTCAATTTTTAAATCTGAAGTGAATTTTTTACCTATCCCTGATAGTAAATCTATTTCTTGATATAGCTCTCTATAAATTTTTGCTTCTCTTGTTATTTCCTTATTATGTAGTCTTGCAAGCCAACTACTACTCTTGTTATTAAAAATTTCTTTTTCTATTTCTAAATGTTCTTTTAAAAACTTATACGCCTCTTCATATCTTTTTAGTTGTGCATATAATTCATTTAACTCGTAACATATTTCACTTTTATCTAATAATGAGTTTAAACTATTTACCTCATTAAAAGCTTCAATTAACTTTTTCTCTGCTTTATCCAATTCACCAATTCTATTATAATGTTTAGCCCATCGCCTTAATGTTTTTACAATATAAATAATATTTTTAAAACTTTTAGCGCTTTTAATTGCCACTTCAAAATCTATTTCTGCTTCTTTATTTTTCCCAAGTTTTGAATTTGCCTCTGCCCTAATGGAAAGAATCTCACACTCATATATCCAGCATCCTAGCTCTTTAATTAATTCTATTGCAACTTCACAACACTCATATCCCTTATTAATATCACCAGAAATTACTTCTACTTCAGCTAAGGTTATATAATAAACTATTAATTCACTTCCCTGTATTTGTCTATAAACTTCATTTATTTTATTTAATAGTCTTTTAGCCTCATCATATTTTCTATAATCCATATATGATATTGCTGTATTAATCATTAAATGAATTAATGCTTTTTCATCATTTTCTTTTTCTGCTAAATCTATTCCTGATAATCCACTTTCTATCGCTAGCTCTAAATTTCCTAATCTTGTATAATCCGCTAATAATCCATTATATGAAAATATAAGTCCTTTTACACAATTATTTTTAATAAATATTTCATTAGCATCTAGTCTATACTTGCAAGCATTTGTATAATCACTAATTGTAAAACAATACCACCCAATATACATTAAACACCATCCATAAGCAAGCTCATATTCTTTATTTAGCGCTATTTCCATTACTAAATCAAGAATTTCTTTAGCCTTTTCTGGATTAGATTTTATATATTCAGGAAAAATAGATATAAAGTATTCTATGTGATTTTCATCCTCTTCAAATTTACGTAAATTATATTGTAATTCATTATTCTCCATCACAATACCTTCCTTTCCTAGCGCAGTAGTATATTTTGGGAACAAATTGTAGATTTATTTTACCATATTTTTTTATTTTTTAAAATATATTAATCCTCTTTTTAAATTTACTATTTTTTTAATAAGTTTTTAAATATAATTAAATATTATTTTTCACAATAAAAAAGTTAGTATTTAACGTAACCTAAGATAATTACTAAATACTAACTTTAAATTTCATCTAATTATAAATTGTTATCAGCAGCTATTTTATCAACTATAGATTTTCTTTCTTCTCCAATTGCTGCAATTAATTTAGTTGGCATAAATCCATTTTTATATATTCTATCATCATTAGCCTTTATCATAGCTACAACTGTTGCTTCTAGCTTTTCATATGATAATAAATCATCTTGATATAAATCTACTACATCTTTTAGCTTTGTAGCCAATTCTTTTGGATTTCTATATACTGCTCTCATATATTACTCCTTTTTATTTTATCTTTTTTGTTAAATGTGTTTAAAAAGTAGAATTTTATTTTTATAGCACATATTGTATTATATATTAAGTAAATTAAATTGACTAGCCCCTATAATTCTATTCCAACCCTAGATGGAATACCTTCTTTAAAGGGATGTTTGATACACTTCATTTCTGTTACGTAATTAGATAATTCCACTAGTTCATCTTTGGGATCTCTACCTGTCATTACAACCTCTAATGATTTAGGTTTATTTCTTAAAAATTCTATTACATCATTTAATTCTATAAATTCATTATTTATAGTAGCTATTATTTCATCTAATATTAATAAATCATACTCTTCTTTATTTATTATGTCCTTAATTTCCTGAAACCTTTTAGTATGTTCTATTTTAGCTTGTAACTTTTCTTCCTCATTCATATTCCAAACAAATTTATTAACTGGTTTTCCTGGGAAAAATGTAATATACTCATCTAACTTCTCTAATGATATTAATTCTCCACTTTTACCACTTTTCAAAAACTGAGTAATGAATACTTTCTTCTTTCTTCCCGCTGCTCTTATAGCTAACCCCATTGCTGCTGTTGTTTTACCTTTGCCATCACCACAGTATATATGTATAAGTCCATTATCCATTATTTCCACCTCTAAAAATATCTTATAATTATTTTAATAATAATACTTTTATATTTTCACGTTGTCAACTTTAACTGTTGTTAAAGTAAAATTGCTATTAATGCTAGTGCTGATATTATTTGAAGTGTTCCTACTCCTAATGCATATAAAGATACAGCTTTTCCTTGTTTAAGCAAATCTCTTACATTTACTCTTAATCCAATTGCAGCTAAAGCAATTATTTCTAAATTGTTACTTATTTCTTTACATATATGAGATATATTATTAGGTATTATTTTCAAAGAAAATAATGCACAAGTTACAAAAAATCCTATTACATACCAAGGAATTCTAACTTTTCCCTTTTTAATATCTGTTGCTTCTTCTTCGATTATTTCTTCATTAGTTTTATTTTTTATATGTCCAAATACAAATACTACAACAACAAGTAATACAACTCTTAATATTTTAAATATCATAGCCATATCCTTTACTTGCTCACCAACCATAGCTCCACTAGCTGCCACTTGTCCAACGGATTGTAAAGTTCCGCCTATTAATGCTCCTGTAGCTAAAGTATCATTTTTAAATAATGCCTTTGATATTAATGGTAAAATAAACATTAAAACAATACCTGTTATATTTACTATAGTTATTGAAATTCCCTTATCTTTATCATCAGCTTCTATTACAGGTGCTGTTGCTGCTATAGCTGATGAACCACATACGGCATTTCCACTAGCCATTAAAAATCTAAAATTTTGACTAAATCCTAATTTTTTTCCTATATAAATAGCACCAACAATAGTTATTGCCATTTGTATTATTATGAAAGCAAATCCACCTATACCAAGCTCTAATAATGTTCCTATACTTAATGTTGCTCCTAATAAAACTATAGAATATGATAATATATCTGTCTCTGAAAATTTATATCCTTTTTGAAATACATCTTGATTTAAAAATAAATTTCCTACAAACATCCCTAAAAATATAGATATAGTACCAGCACCTAATTTAGGGACAAATTTTGCAATAAACATTCCAACTAATGCTACTGCTAATGCAACCAAAAATCCTGGTACTATACCTTTAATATACTCTATAAATTTATTTTCCTTCATATTATCACTCCGAATCTTTTATTATTTAAATCTTTATACTATTAGTATATCCACCTCTTATTCATTAGTAAAATAAATCTTAATCATAATAATCATTACTTTTTTTAATAATTAGTGTATAATAATATTATTACTTTATACTTAATTACATAAGGAGGGCTTTAAAATGATTGAAGAACTTAAAACTTTTATCTCTGTAGTTGATTATAAAAATTTTACTAAAGCAGCAGAATATTTGAACTTATCTCAACCTAGTGTTAGTACTCATATCAAAAATTTAGAAAATATATTTGGAGTTACTTTAATAAACAGATCAATAAAACAAAAAACTATATCTATTACCGAAAGTGGATACACACTTTATAAAAGGGCTAAAGAAATAATAAGTTTATTAGATGTAACATTTATCGATGTTAAAAACTTATCCTCTTCTGTTAAAGGTAGCTTAAAAATAGGCGCTAGTTTAACTATAGGAGAATATATACTCCCTAAATTTTTAGCTATTTTTTCAAAAAAATATCCTGATGTTGATATTGAAGTTATAATCGAAAATACAGCTCTTATTTCTAGTGAATTAAAAAAATTTAAATTAGATATAGGCCTTATAGAAGGAGCTGCTTCATCATCCTTATTTAAACAAGAATATTTTTTACATGATGATATGGTATTAGCGATACCTTACACTGATCCATTAAAATCTACTGAATTTAACATTGAAAATCTTCAGAACAAAGCTTGGATTGCAAGAGAAGATGGCTCTGGAACTCGAGAATATCTAGATTTATTCTTTACAGAAAATAAAATAATTCCTAAAAGTATGATGGTATTAGGAAGTAACCTAGCTGTTAAAGAAGCTGTTAAAAATAACTTAGGGATAACTATAATTTCTAAACATGTTATTGCAGAAGACGAAAATAGAAATGAGATATCTAGTATAAAACTTGATAATCATTTCACTCGTTCCCTTTCATTTATTTATCCTAAAGAATTAACACTTTCAAAAGCTGCTAGTATATTTTTAGATGAGTTAAAAGATTATTCTAGAATTATACAACTTGAAAGTACAAAAAAATAAATGTATTTTTCTATAGGAATTAATATAAATTCTATTAAGATTCTATATTAATTCCTTCTAGTAATACATTTATTTTTTATCAGATTGTCTGACTTACATACATTTTAAAACTAAATTAATGTTTATAATACTTTATATAATTTTATTTTTCTTATTTTATTTATTACAATATAACTTTATAGTATATCTGATAATAATCTTGAAATAGATTCCTTAACCTTAACAATTGTACTTCTTTTATTATACTTTTCTATAGTTAACTCTTCACATTTCATCATATCTTTTTCAAATTCATATTTTTGCTCTTTTGCTATTTTTTCTGAATATATAACTGAAATAACTTCAAAATTCAATTCAAAACTTCTTGTATCCATATTAGCAGTTCCTATTGAACAAATTTTATCATCTATAACTATAGTTTTTGCATGTAAAAACGCATTTCTATCGTAATGATATACTTTTACTCCTTCTTTTATTAATTCACCTGCATAAACTAAATTTGCCCAATATACAAAAGGGTGATCACCTTTGCCTGGTAACATTATTCTTACATCAACACCTGAAGCAGCTGCTAATTTTAAACTATCTGAAATACTATTATCAATTATTAAATATGGAGATTGTATATAAAGATATCTTTTTGCTTTTTGTATCATTTTTAAATATGCTAACTTTATTTCATACCTATCACTTAAATCTGGTCCACTTGATACTATCTGCATTCCTATATTAGATTTTTTTAGCTCATCTTCATTAATTTCTAATACATGATTTAATGTAACTTCTTCTTTCGTAGCATATCTCCAATCTGCTAAAAATCTTAAATTTAAATCCTTAACTGCACTACCTTTAAATTTTATGTGAGTGTCTCTCCAATATCCAAACTTATCATCTTTTCCTAAATATTCATCGCCAACATTAAATCCACCAACAAATCCAATTTTATTATCTATCACAACGATCTTTCTATGGTTTCTAAAGTTCATATTAATATTAATAAGTTTTAGCCATGAAGGGAAAAATTCACCAACCTTACCTCCAACATCAGTTAATTTCTTAAGCACATTTCTATTTAAAGATCTACTTCCAACTGAATCATATAATAATCTAACTTCTACTCCTTCTTTAGCTTTTTCTTCTAATATATTTAATATCTCAGTACCTATATTATCATTCTTAAATATATAAAACTCTATATTTATACTTTGTTTAGCTTTTTTTAAACTTGTCAATAATTCTTCAAAAAACAAAGTTCCATCTGAATACATATAAACATCATTATTACTTCTATAAGGAGAATAATCTGTTGCTTCAAGAGCTCTAATCATATCAATATTTTCTATATCAATATTTTCATCTTTTAAACTTTCTCTTTCTTTAACTTGATTTGTGTAATTTTCAAATATTTTTAGCTCTGCATTTTTAAACCCAAACATATTAGCTTTATTCATTTTTCTACCAATTAGTATAAACACGATAAAACCTATAAATGGTGCCAAATATAAAACCAAAGTCCAAGCTATGATATTGTTAGCTGAACGTTTTTCTTTGAATATCATATATAATATTGTTACCAAATTAATTATATGAATTAAAACAGTTATGACCTTAAACATATCTTCATCTCCTTAATATTATTTTTTCATTAAAGTATCTTATTTATAAAATTACATTATTATTATTTGCATCATTATACATTTATTCTTCAACTTTATTTTAATATAGTTTTCATATATATATATATAAAGCTTTATCATTTATATAGATAAAGCCTCTTTCCCTTTATAATACACATATTATAAACCAAATTTATATTTTATAAAATATTTTCCATTAACTTTCTTATAAAAATAAAGTCAATATATATTGCTGTATCAATTAATTAAAATACGTACAATATATATTGACCTACTCTTTAAAATTCTTTTATCTAACTATTAAACTTCTTCCTTGAATTCTCTTTGGTGCAACACTTGCTCTTGCTGAATAACCAATTGCTGCACAACCAACTACTCCAAAATCAGAAGGTATATGACATCTATCAAGTATTTTTCTTACTTGTGGATTATCATAAGTATCTGCTAATTGATTAATCCAACATGTTCCCATGCCCAAAGATGTAGCTGCTAAAAATATATTTTCTAATCCTACCGCTCCATCAGTATAAAAATATTTATAATCCTTTTTTGCAGTAACTATTACAAGGGTTGGTGCTTTATAATAAAAATTGTAATCTTCATCAAATCCCCTTGAATCTTCTCTTTCCCTAAATACAGCTTTAACTGCTTTATTTAATTCTTGTAATACCTCTTTATTTTGAATTGCAGTATAATAACATCCTTGGCTATTCATTCCACTTGGTCCACATAAAGCACACTCTAAGATTTCATTTAAATCTTCAGTTGATATTTGTGTATCAATATATTCTCTACAACTTCTTCTAGCTTTAATATTTTTTATAACCTCATTCATATCAAAACCCTCCTAAAAAGCACCTTGTTTTTTAAGTTCATATTAATTTATATAAATAAATTTAATTAATATGCTTACCCTCATATTAATTAATATTTTAATATTTTAATATTAATTAAAATATTCTTCTTATTTTTTCTTCATTTGATTTAACCCATTTACATAGTGTTATTGCTTTTATAATCTGCTCTTTTAAAATTTTTTCTGAAGACATAAAATTATTACTAATTCCATCTTTATATCTAACAAGAAAATGTATTATCACATCAAGTCTTCTAAGCATAATTAATGATGGTATTACATTTATCTCATCAATTGAAAGTTTTATATATTCCTTATAACCATTAATAAAGCTTCTCATATTTTCTAGTTTTACTTTGTCATCATTTTCATTTGAAATTGCTTCTGACAAACATATTGCTAAATCCATAGCCCTTAAATCCCTAGCTGAAAATTCAAAATCTAAAACTGCTGATATATTGTTATATTCATCCTCTAATACATTAGATGCATTAATATCTCCATGAATAATCTGATGTGGCAAACTTCTTAATTTAGGTATTACCTCTTGAAATTCAATAAAATATCTACTTAATTCCTTTAAATATTCTCTTTCATTTTCAAATTCATTAGATGGATAAATACAAAACTCTATTACTTTATTTAAAGGGCATTTAGGATAAGACTTTTCTAGTTCATAGCATGGTTCATAAATAGGATTAAGCTCAACTTCTATACTACCTAACTCTTTTGTTATTTCACCAACAACTTTACCTAAGCTATAAAATTGTTTAGTAGTATGTAATTTAGGATTAGATCCTTTTATCATTTCAGCTATTGACACTAGCTTTTCATCTATACTAACACTTATAGTATTACCTTTTAAATTTTGTTTTGGCTTTGGAATATTAAATGATAAATTTCTTTTATTAAGCTCCTCTAAGACTAAATGTTCATAGTTCACCTTTTTACTATCCCTGTGACTTTCATATATTCTTAAAATATATTTTTTATCTCCTACGCATAAGAATTTAGTAGTATTATTCATTCCACTACTTTCTTGTTTAACATAATAATTTTCATCCTTAAAATATTGTTTCACAATATAATCTATATATTCTTCTTCCACTTTATTCTCCTCTTGAAATTTTATAAACTATATTTCATAATCCATACACATTCTATTGCAAGTAATACTTCTAACTATTGTAGCAATCTTAACATGTTCTTCATGAACTTGATAATTATTTAATGCCTCAATGCTTTCAAATGTACTATTTAACATTATATCTGCATTACTACCTGCTACTGGATTAGTTATAACCTCTATTTCAATAATTCCTGGAATCTTACCTTTTAAACCTTCTAATCCATTTTTTATTTTTAATTTATCCTCTTCACTACCTTTACCATCTTGAAAATTCCATAAAATAATATGTTTAATCATCTTTTTCCTCCCCTTTTAATTTATTTATATTTTAATTATATCAAAGTAACATCTTATTTAAAATTTTCATTTTCTAATTTCTTTTATATTCATTATTAAAATTTTACTTTTTTATCAAATATAATTATGATGCTAAAAAAATTTATTCATTATAATAAAACTAAATAATATGTTATACTAAATAATAATTAATATTAGTTGCATAATTTAGGAGTTGAAAAAATGAATATAATTATTTCCCCAGCAAAAAAAATGAATATAAACAATGATGATATTATTTATGAATATCACCCTGTCTTTATGGATAAAACTAACATATTACATAATCAATTGAAATCACTTTCATATGATGAACTAAAAAAACTATTAGTTTGTAATGATGATTTAGCTCAATTAAATTTTGAAAGATATAAAAATATGCATTTAAATAAAAATCTATCTCCAGCCTTATTAACTTATGAAGGAATTCAATATAAATATATGTCTCCAGATTCTTTTAGCGAAGATGAATTTAATTATGTAAAATATCATTTAAAAATACTATCTGGATTTTATGGAGTTCTTAATCCTTTTGATGGAGTTGTACCATATAGATTAGAAATGCAAGCAAAACTTAAAATCGATAATAATAAAAATCTTTATGAGTTTTGGGGCAATAGTTTATATAAAGAAATAACTAAAAATAGTAATGTTATTTTAAATTTAGCTTCAAAAGAATATAGTAAAGCAATCGAAAAATATTTAAGCAAAGATGATATATTTATTACTTGTATATTTGGAGAATTAAAAGATGATAAAATTAAAGTAAAAGCTACAGAGGCTAAAATGGCTAGAGGTCTTATGGTAAGATATCTAGCATCTAATAACATAGAAAATATTGAAGATGTTAAAAACTTTTCTGAACTATCTTTCAAATATTCTGAAGAGCTTTCTACTGATAAAGAATTTGTATTTATAAAATAAAATATAAATTTAATAATTTAAAAATTTGTATTTATAAAATAAAATATAAATTTAATAATTTAAAACCCCATGAAAAATAATAATTTCATGGGATTTTTATTTTTTATATTATATATAAATATATTTGTAATTCCTTAAACTTTAAAGTTTCGTTTTTTTATCTCTAAGTGCCTTTAAGCTAACTCTCACATTTGATTAACTACCTTTTAGTTTTCCAATATATATCGGCCTCTGCTTCTAACTTCTTAAGCCTTGTATAATAATCAGGAAATTCTAAAAGATGTGCATATGCAATTTTACCTGTTAAAATAGGATCATTATTAGTTACATTTGCCTTTGAAAATTTAGTACCATGTTCAAGCTCTACATTTATCCCCATAGTAAACTCATTTAAATCAAATTTTTCTTTTGTAAAATCAATGCCTATCTTTTTTGCTATTTTACATGCTTCTTCAGAAGTAAATGATAATCTGTTCTTTTCCCCTCTTAATTTTACTATATACCATTGAGTATTTTTCATTTCTACCTCATATTTAAAATAATATATAAATTATACTATGAGAAAAAACTAATTAAGACTACTGTAAAAATCTATTACAGTAGTCTTAATTTATTTTTATCAATTTCCATTTATCTTCAATCATAATCTATTCCAATTATCTTGTTATCTATACTAGGTATTTTCCACCTCATACTCTTGAAAAATTCTATTACTTTTGTATAAAATAAATATTTTCACCATCACTCTTAATACTAATATCACCACTACTAGTATAAAAAGTTTTTATTTTATATTTTTCTAATAAAGATACTAGTTTTCTATCAGGATACATAAACTGAGAGCAAGTTATTACTGCATATTTAGGGGATACAGATTCTAAAAAATCTCCTACCTCATTATTATATATTCCATGATGAGCCATCTTTAAAAAAGTATATTCACCAGTATTTTCATTAATAAATTCCCTCATTCTTTCATCTTCAGCATCTGCTGCAAATAAAAATCTATACTTTCCATAATCAATTCCAACAATAATACAATAATCATTTGACTTTTCATACTCATCTTTAATGGCCGGATAAATAGTTATATTAGCACCATTAATATTTTTAACAATTTTGTTATGCAATAAAACAGGTGTCAACTCATTTCTTTTTACTGCTTCAATATAATTCTTATATTGTACAGTATCTTTTTCATAATCAGCTTGAATTAAATTTTTAATTTTAAAATTATCTAAAATAGTAGGCGCTCCACCTATATGATCTTTATCATTATGGGTTAAAATCAAATATTCAATTTCTTCAATACCTTTATAATTTAAATAATCATTTATTACGGTGCTATTTTCATAAAATCCTGTATCTATAACAATAAATTTTCCTTCACATTCAATCAAAATAAAATCTGACTTTCCTGTACTCAATATATCTATTTCAAAAGGTAGCTTAACAGTAACATCTGCATCTACCCACTTTTTACTATCACTTTTTATTTTTAAAAAACCTATTACACTGAATATAATTACTAAAATTATTATTATCAATCTAACCCTAACTTTTTTTAAGACAACATTTTTCATTTATCTCCCTTCTTAACTATAAAAAATACTTTATTTATATTATTATACTCTTATTACATAGTAACTTATACAAATATGAATTATTATTACTAAATTATGTCAAATTAATGCAACTGTCATTAATTTGACATATTAATGCACTATACTAAAGAAAATAACACATAGAAATTAGTGTTATTTATTAGTTAATATCATTCCCTTCAGAAAGATATAGATTAGTTCCCCCTATTTCTAATCTATATCTTTTCTTATATTAACCCTTTAATTCTCTCCTGCAGTTCCTCATATAAATTACTTATATATTTAAAAATATTTTCATTATATCTTTTTCCATAAACAATTAAAGCTTTATATCCAATTCTTACTACAATCTCATTATTTAAATCAACAAACTGTTCAATCTTTTCATCTCCATATTGCATATTTCTAAGATATAGCTTTTGTGTTAATAAAGTTATATGTATTACTAAATCTCTTATAGAATTAGCCCCATTGCTTTTATTTAAATAATCCCGAGTAGAATCCATTAAATATTCATCATATCTTAAAATTTTTCTAACCAATTGTTCTATTCCATCCTTCAATTTATATGGAAATATAAACTTATTAGCTAACAAAACTATAACTACCCCTATAATCACATATAAAATTCTATAAAATAATAATTTATTAATATTTACTGTTAATGATGATACACATATTGATGCCATAGCTGCAAATAATGATATTTTATAATACTCTTTAAATCCATATAATAAATACAAAGATAAAACTAAGATCCCTATTATAACCCACTTAGAATCAAATAAATGTATTATTATTCCTGTAAGTAAGATAGCTATAATATTTCCTTTTACTCTTTCTCTACTCTTCGAAATAGTATCTTCATAATAAGGTTGCATAATAGACATTATAGTGATTATTGCCCAAATCACTTTATAAAAACCTAAGAATTCTGCTATAAAAATTGCAAATGACAATGTAATTGACATTCTCATAGCAAATTTAAACCTAATTGATGAAATCACAAAATATTCTTTAAAAATTACTTTAGGTTTATCTAAATAAGTCCTTTCCCAATTCTTATATATTTTATTAATATCTTTATCATCTAATTTTTCCAAATCTTTAATACATTCTATAATTGATGAAATAGCAAATAATACTTCTTTATATAAATTCATTGAATTTTTATTTTTTTCAATTATAAAAGTATTTTTATAGACTATATCACTTATCTTACATGATTCCTTTGAATAATTAATTATTAAATCAATTAACGACCATAAATCTCCTAGTTCTTCCTTTGAAATATTGTTATTTTTATACTCTTGAAAAACCTTCTTCAAGCATATATTTATATACTCTATATTTAAATATAATTTAAACTGAATAGTTCCAAGGTTAGTAGTTAAATATCCTTTATGCCTTGTTGTATATACTTTATAAACCAAATCCATCATTATTTTTGAGCAATCTTTTGTTAACTTATAATCAAAATTATCTTCTAAAATATTATCTAGCTGAACTTTTAAACTTTTCAAAGCAGAATTAACACTGTTTCCAAAAACAACTTTTGCATTAGCCCTTTTAATATAGGTTCCAATAATTATTATCATTGCACCAAATATAACTGCTAATAATCTATTTGGAAGTTCATAAATAGATATCTTAGAATATTGAGTAAATACATATAACATTATAAAAGGTTTATAAAATGTTGCATCATAAGGTGAGGATACAATATATATTATTAAAAATATTGCTACTAAATCTATTAAAATACCAGTCCAAGGATTTAATGATGAAATAAATGCAACTAAAACAATAAATAAATCTAGCAATAAAATTCGCCCTATTCTACTAAGTGGCTTAACATAAAAATTTTGTCTTCCTATTACTGTTGAGGTTAATGCAATTGGAAATGCTATCATTATATTTTTAACACCAAATAAGACTCCAACACCAGCCATTGTAATTACTGCAACTGTTCCATTTCTTATCATTGATGTAATATTTAAATTATATTTTTTCACAAAATAATCAAGCATTTTCTCACAACCTTTATTTAAAAGAATTAAATTTCCACTATTACTTTGTCCTTATAAATACTTAACTATTCCATACTAAAAATTATTTATAATAAAATAAAGATGTAAAGTCTATATATTTCTATTAGCTTCACATCCTTATTTTTTCTTTAAATTTTCAATTTCACTTTGTAATTCCTTTATTTGCTTGCTTAACTCTGATATGGATTTCTTTAATTCATTTATATCGTTACTTGATTGTACCTTATTTTCTGAACTGCTGGTTGTTTTTTTCTTTTTACTTGAACTTACATTAGCTTGTCCCTCATCACTTGAATTTGAGCAAAATGGATTAGCTGCATTTCTATAAATTGGACTATATATTCTTCCTGGTCCACCTTGAAAATATTGTTGTTGAGCATTAAATGTTATTATTACTTGACCTAAAAGTTGAAGCCAGTTACCTAAAGCATTTTGTACATTAAATGGCATCTTTTGTGATGCAATATTACCAAACAAAACAGTTATCAAATTAAGTATTTGTGGATTAAAATCTTGAAATCCACCTGGCACATCACTACATGCCTTCCTTTGATCTTCTGTAGCCTCTGCATTTTCATTTCCAAACATGCAATTTTCACATCTACCATTACTTGCTTGTGAAGTGTTACTACTGCTATTTTCATCAGTAGTTTCTGAATCAAAAGAGGCCATATATTCATTAAAAAATTTTATAAACTCATCAAAACTATTATTTCCATTTTGATTCATAATTTTCCCCATAAAAAACTACTTACTATCATAATACTCTTTAATTTTTTATTTGCTACAATCTCAAAATATGATCTTTTAAATCAAATCATAATTCTTTAATAAACTATCTAAGTTATTTTGTAACTTCACTTCATCTTGAATTAACTAAGGATATATACTTTTGAAAATATGATATTTTATGAGTGAAAATGATTTATTAAATAAAATAAAAAAATATCAAATGTACAAAGTAATATTAGGTGTTAAATTTATTTGATTTATAATATAAAAAACAGTAGATAAGTTTAAAAATTTATCTACTGTTTGATAGATTCATATATTATTAACTATATATCAAAATAATTATTTTAATAATCTGAGCCGGCTAAATATCCTGTTGAAAAAGCCATTTGAAGGTTATATCCACCTGTTTCTGCATCTATATCAATAACTTCACCTGCAAAGTAAAGATTTTTAATTACCTTAGATTCCATAGTTGAAGCATTAATTTCTTTTACTTTTACTCCGCCTGATGTTACTTGAGCAGCTTTTATAGTTAAAGTTTCTCTTGCTGTAAGCTTCATTTCCTTCATATACTCAATTATTTTATTTTCATCTTCCTTCTTTAAATCACTTGATTTAATTTCAGTTAACCCTAACATTTCAAATACAACTTTTAAAAAGTTCTGTGGAAGAACACCTTTTAAATTGTTTAATACAGTTTTATTAGGATTACTTCTCATTATTTGTGAAATTTCATCTTTAGATTTATCTTTTAAGAAATCTAAAGATACTTCTACTTCCCTTTCACTTAAAGCCTTAGTTATATATGAAGAAAGTTTTAAAACTGCAGGGCCTGAAATACCAAAGTGTGTAAATAACATATCTCCAAACTTTTCAATTTTTTTCTTTTTAAGTTTTGCAGAAACTACAACATCTTTCATTGCAACCCCTTGTAAACTTTTAACAAAATCCTCTTTTATAACTAGTGGTATTAAAGCCGCGTATATAGGTGTAATTGTATGCCCATACTTTTCTAATATAGAATACATAGTTCCATCAGAACCTGTATTAGGAAAACTCTTTCCTCCTGTTGTTATTATAACTTTATCACCTAATATTCTTTCACCATAAGATGTTACAACACCTTTAATATCTTCATTTTCAACTATTAAGTCACTTACCATTGTATTGTATCTAATTTTAACTTTATTCTTCTCTAAATCATTTTTTAGTAATTCTATAACTTCATCAGCCTTATCACTTTTTGTATATACTTTTTCATCAAGTTCAACTTTATATTCAAGTCCATTGTTACTTAAGTATTCTAAAAGTGAATAATTAGAAAATGTATATAACGCACTATATAAAAACTTTTTATTATTAACTATCTTGTCAAAAAATTCTTCTATATCCCTATTATTAGTTATATTACAGCGACCTCCACCAGTAAGTCTTAATTTCATACCAATTTCTTTATTTCTTTCTATTAATGTAACTTCATTATTTTTTGCTGCACTAAGAGCTGCCATAATTCCTGCAGGCCCTCCCCCAACAACTATAACTTTAGCCAAATTTGTCACCTCACTAAATTTCCTTTGTTTATTTACTCATTATATCATACTTTATAATTGTAGCCATTTATATAATCTATGATATAATTATAAAATCTTAAGAAAGTGTTCATTTGATTTTAAAATATTAATTAGATATAATTTATTAAAATAGGTAATACATACTACTTTAACTACGTAATTCCATTTAGGTATTTAACTTACCTTACAATAAAATATTTTAATTTAAGAGGAGATAATTATGGGATTAAAGAAGAGGATTTCTACACTACTTATATGTGGAATAATAATTTTAGGAAATATTAGCACAGTTTATGCTGATGGTGCTAATGTTGTGACTTTAGGGACAAACCTATCATCTGAACAAAAACAAATAGTTTTAGATTACTTTGGTGTAAAAGAAAATGAAGTTGTTATATTAGAAGTTAATAACCAAGAAGAAAGAAAATACTTAGAGGGAGTTGCTACTGAAGCTCAACTTGGTACTAGAACCTACTCTTGTGCTTATGTACAACCTACTTCAAAAGGAAATGGCCTTAATGTTAAAACAGTAAATTTAACTTATGTTACTTCTTCAATGATAGCTAGTACTCTTACCACTTGTGGAATTACTGATGCAAATGTAATTGCAATGACTCCAATTTCTGGCGGTGTAAGTGGTACTGGTGCTTTAACTGGAATAATGAAAGCCTTTGAAGATGCAACTGGTGAACCTCTTGATGAAACAAAAAAAGAAATTGCTTCTGAAGAACTAGTTATAACTGGTGACTTAGGTGAAGATATTGGACAAGACAAAGCTACTGGTGTTATAAACGATATTAAAACTGAAATTATTAAAAATAATACTCAAGATACTATACAAATTGCAGATACAATAAATAATGTAACTAATAATTATAATGTTACATTAACTCCTGAACAACAACAACAATTAGAAAACTTAATGGCTAAAGTTTCAGAACAAGATTATGATTATAAAGAAATGAAAGATGCTTTAAATAGTGTTAAAGATGTTGTTAATGAAAAACTTGATGCTATGGGTGAAAAAGTATCAGTAGGTTTTATTGAGTCTATAAAAGAATGGTTTACTGGTTTAGGAGATTGGTTTACTGGATTATTTAATAGTAATGAAAAGGATCTTGGCATATTAGAAACAACTAATGATGATCTTTTAGGTGATAATGTTGTTGTAGATGCAACAGATGACAATGCAATTAAATTACCAAGTTCTGAAGAAACTAAAGGATTTTTCGAAAAAATATGGAACTGGTTTACTAACTTATTTAATAATAATTCAAGTGATATAAATAACGATAATTCTACTAATTCTGTTGATTCACCTGTTATTAGTGGTTCTGAAAATATAGAGTCAAATGACACTATTGATGATACATTAAATCCTATGGATAATAATACTACTCCTGAACAAGATAATTCAAACTCTATAAAAGATACTAATACATCATCTTCTGATATTATACCAAATGATGATAATAGTAATTCTGATTCCGATAATAATACAACTGACACAAACGATAATTAATAAATTTTAACTAAAATTTATTAAAGACTTCTAACCATACGGTTAGAAGTCTCTTTATTTTAATACTTTAACTTTTATTAACTTAATGCAAAAACTGTTATAGTTGCTGCATGAACTCTAACTTTAGGAATATCTCTAGTAAGGTTAGTTAACTTAACAACTGCCATTTCATTATCATCAACGTCTAATAAAATACCTAATGAAATATTATTAGCATAAACTTCATTTGAAACTGATGCTACATGCTTAGTTCCTGGTATTTCATTTCCATTGCCATCAGTAAGAGCAAAGATTATATCACTTCCGTTGCTACCGCAGTTAGTAGCTGAATATGATACTGTATATTTTACAAAATAAGGATGTCCACCTAGTAATATTACTGGTGCAGTATTAGCATCATGTTGAATGTTATTTCCAGCAATTTCATTATTACTAAAAACAACATCTTCAGCATAAGATAATTCTTGAATATCTTGGAATTGTCTATAAATTGTTCCATAGTCCTCAATATTTCCAGACTCTCCTGTTGCTCCTGTTGCTCCTGTTGCTCCTGTTGCTCCAGTTGCTCCAGTTGCTCCTGTTGCTCCTCTTATTCCTTGTGGTCCTGTTGCGCCTGTTGCTCCTGTTGCTCCTGTTGCTCCTGTTGCTCCTCTTAACCCTTGTGGTCCTTGTTCTCCTTGTGCCCCTTGGACACCTTGTGGCCCTTGTTCTCCTTGTATACCTTGTGGTCCTTGTTCTCCTTGTGGTCCTTGCTCACCTTGTATACCTTGTATACCTTGCTCACCTTGTAGTCCTTGTTCCCCTTGTATACCTTGTGGTCCTGTTGCTCCTCTTGCTCCTCTTGCTCCAG
>NZ_CBYM010000025.1 GCF_000577815.1 Clostridium saudiense
ATTTCGTCGCCGTCATCTGACGACAAAATTAATTATATAGTATGAACATAATACTGTCAACATTTTTTTCACTTTTTTTTATTTTTATTTCATTTTCTATCTAAAGCCAGTAAAATAGCCACTTCCAACTGATTTATTTTCTATACTTTTTTATATTTTTTATATTTTTTTATTATTTTTTATAAAAAAATTTAATAAAAAAAGAGAAAGATAAGTGATTATCCATTCTCTCTAATATATAAAACTTATATAACGGTTCTAATTAAAAACTCTTTTTAGATCTTCCTTTAAATTCTTGATGCTTTTTAAAATCTTGTTGTCTTTCTTCACTATCCTTTAAGAATCTAGACATAATATCTTCAAAGTTTGCTGGTGCAGCTTTTTTCTTTTCAGATGTCCATTCAATTTCTGCAGGTTTTACAGATTTTTTCTTAACGTTAGCTTGCTTAATTGATAAACTAATTTTTCCATTATCATCAATTGATATAACTTTAACCTTTACCTTATCTTGTTCATTAAGATGTTGTCTTATATCCTTAACAAAAGAATCTGCAACTTCTGAAATATGAACTAAACCTGTTTTACCTTCTATCTCTACAAAAGCTCCGAAGTTTGTAATATTTACCACTGTACCCTCTAATATGTTTCCTGCCATTAAGGTCATTTTACAAAGAATCCTCCTTAAAATTAAAAATAATCTATGTCATTAATAATAATAACCATATTAATAGAAATTTAAACTTAAACCAATACTATTCTACCTCATTACTTGGAATAATTTGCTGCTCACCTTCTTTTATTAATCCTAGCCTCTCTCTAGCTAGTTTTTCTAGATACTCATTATTACTTTGAGCCCTATCTAGTTCTGCTTGCAACTTAATATTTTTTTCTTTTAATTCCTCTAATTCTTGGGCTTGAGTAGAAATATCACTCTTTATTCTTTTTAGTACAATAACTTGTTTTATTACACTTATACTAAAAAATCCAATAACTAAAACAATAATAATTCCTTTAAGGTTTACGTTTTTTTTCATAAAATAGTACCCTCTTTATATTATTCTATAAATATATTGTAAACCACTCTACATAATTAATTCAAGATATTTTTTATACTAATTGTTTTTTCCTGTAATATTGTGAAATATTACTTTAAATGGATAAATAAAATTTTTAAATATTACTCTAAACATTTTTCCTAAAGCACTTATAAGCTTTAACTCAAATTTAATACATATATTACTAATAAACCTTATGTATAAGGTCAACGAAATAATCATAAATATATAAACATAAGCTCCTAAAAAAGCATAATTAGTATAAAGGAGGAATGTAAAAACTGCCATAGCCGCTAGTATCCAAAACAATATATCTTCAATTGCAATTACAATTTTATTTACATTGCTACCTCTTATTATTCTATATAAGTCAAACATTGCTCCGGTTAGTATACCAGCTAACATTGCATAAAGTATAATACTAAATTGTACATCTGTTTTTAATGGCATAATAACCTCCTATTTAAAAAGCCTTCCAATTATGCTTTCTTTTTCTTTTTTAACTTCTTTTCCACTATAAACGATATAATATATTTCTCCATTAATCATTACATCGCCATTCTGTACATCAAGCTTATTCATTTTCAAATTTTGACCCTTTATCGTTAATGCTCCAAGCTTAGTATTAAGTAATATCTTTTCATCATCAAAGCTAATTACTTCCTCTACTCCAGTTAATGTCATTTTCTTTCTGTTTTCTAATATAATATTTCCTCTATTATCCTCTATACTACCCTCTAATTTTTTCTCCATTATTTACTCCTCCATATATTTCTTGATTAAATATATGAAGTATTATTAAAAATTATTCTTGATCTTCTACACCTTCTAAAATCTCATACATTTCTTTAGCATTTTCTTTTCTCACATGATCAGCAATATTAATAATTCTTGCCTTAAGCTTTCTATTTGCAAAAGTAATTTCTATTATATCTCCTTCATTTACATTAGTTGATGGTTTTGCTACCTTATCATTAATTGAAACTCTTCCGCCTTCACAAGCTTCCTTAGCCACTGTTCTTCTTTTTATTATTCTTGATACTTTTAAATATTTATCTAATCTCATATAATATTCCTCCACATAAGTTCATTAATTTTAGGTATTAAAAAGCCCGAGATAACTCGGGCTTAAAAATTATAATTACTTATTAACTCTCTCTTTAAATTCCTTACCTGCTTTAAATACTGGTACAGTAGAAGCTGGAATGTTTATAGTTTCTTTAGTTCTTGGGTTTCTTCCTTCTCTAGCTGCTCTTTCTCTAGTTTCGAAAGTACCAAATCCAACTAATTGAACTTTTTCCCCATTTTCTAAAGCTTCTTGAACTGAATCAATGAATGCTTTTAATGCAGTTTCTGCATCTTTCTTTGTTAATTGGCTTTTTTCTGCCATGCTAGTAATTAATTCTGCTTTATTCACGATTTACATCCTCCTTAAATAAACAGTTAAAAATATTGTAGTTAACTATTTTTAATTATGTACTATAACTACATTACCTTATTATATATCCACTTTATTCAGTAGTCTATAGTAATACGGGCTTTTTTCTATAAAAATATATTTATTACAACTTTTTCTTGTAGTATAGTCATTTTTATATTCCTCTTCTTAAAATATTCTGCACAAACTATAAAAATCCTTCTATAAATGCAGAAATTCTCTATCTTTTCTGTTAATCGTACTTTTTTGAATCTTCCCATAAAGCATTCATTTCATCTAATGTAGAGTCGTTTAAATTTTTGTCTTGCTTTAATAAATTTTCCTCAACAAATTTAAATCTTTTAACAAACTTTTTGATTGATTTATTTAATGCTTCTTCTTCATCAACATTTAATAATCTAGCTACGTTAACACAAGCAAATAATAAATCACCAACTTCATTTATTATTTTTTCCATATTATTGGATTTATATACATCTAATACTTCATTTATTTCTTCTTCTATTTTTTTAACAGCTTCATTTACATCTTCAAAATCAAATCCAACCTTTGAAACCTTTTTTTGTACCTTGTGTGCTTTAGTTAATGCAGGTAATGTCTTTGCTATTCCCTCAATTTCTTCAGTAAGAGTTTCATAGTTCTTTTCCTTTTTCTTTAATTCATCCCAATTCTCTAAAACCTCTTTAGATGAATCAGCAACTACATTTCCAAAAACATGAGGATGTCTATAAATCATTTTTGTTGTTATTGCTTCTATAACATCAGATATATTAAAATATCCATCTTCTTTTCCAATTACAGAATGGAATACAACTTGTAATAAAACATCTCCTAACTCTTCTATTAACCCATCTATATTATCATCTTCTATAGCTTCTACAGTTTCGTAAGCTTCTTCTATAAGAGAATTTTTAATACTTTCGTGAGTTTGTTCTCTGTCCCAAGCACATCCATCTTCTCCTCTTAAAATTTCAATTGTATTGATTAAATCATAAAAATCTTTTTTATTATTTATATCCTTAGGAATATATACTGAAGTTAAATAGTCTATATCTTCTTGCATATCTAATTCATATAAAGGAATTTTTCTTATAGATTCTTCTCCTTCTATTCCTGCGGCTCTTACATAGTATATCTCTGTTTCATCATTATAATATTCAAGTAATTCAAGTTTTACTTCAGAAGCAATTAATACATTATATACTTGAGTAATTATAGTACCAATTCTTTTATCCAATATTTGATTTTTTATATCAAACGCATCTATTATCTTTAGTCCTTCTATTGGATCAATTTGAAGCCTATCCATCATAGCATCCACAAAGCTAACTGCAGGTAGTATTTTATATTCTATATTATTTTCATTACATAAGTTAATAAGATTTAAAACTGATCTTTCTGCTACTAAAGGATGTCCTGGAACAGCATAAACTAGTTCACCACATTTTTTATATTCTTCTATCATTTCATTTGCAATATTAGAATATACCTCATCAAAACTACTTCCTTCTTCATAATAATTATCACAAGTCTTAAAAGAAGTTAATCCTTTTTTTAAATAATCAACTGTAGGATGCTTTTCTGTTCTAAAATAAAGGTTTTTACTTTCCTCTAAAGCTCTAACAGCTCCTATCGTTAAAGCATCTGGTGAACCAGGCCCTAATCCAACTATTTTTATCATTGTACAGTACTCTCCTTACATCATTTTCTTACTAATCTATTTTTTATTTCATCAACATTAAATACTTTAAAAAGTAGAATAGCTATTATATATATAATAATACCCATAAATATTGATAATAAGCAAGAAATACTGTTACTGTCTATTTTTTTCATTATAAAATCATAGCTAAATAAGACTACTACTATCATTGCAACTGATGCATATGCCGGCTTTATAAAAGAATCATAAATACTTACTTTACATTTAATTTTACTTTTAAGTGCTATAAGATTTAATATAGTAACTACTACATAAGCAGAAATACTTGCTATTACAGCACCAAAAATATTTATTTCTGGTATTGGAACTAATATTGTAGTTAAGATTACCTTTACAATACATCCTATTACTAGGTTTATAACTGGCCTTATATAATGATTTGTAGCCTGTAAAACAGACGTTGTCGTTTGAGTTACAATAACAAAAGGTATGGATATTGATAAATATCTTAATATTTCAATTCCCTCATATCTATCAAAAAATACTAACTTCATTATAGGTCCTGCTAAACAAAACATTCCTAATGTAGCTGGCAATGCAATAACTGCTGATAATTTCATTGCAATATTAATTTTACTTTGCATTTCTTCTTTTCTGTTTAGTATATAGTTTTCTGCTATTATCGGAATTAATGATGTACAAATTGCTACTGATAATGTTAAAGGTATATTAACTAATACAGCAGCCTTACCAGTAAGTTGTCCATATAAAGCCGTTGCATTTGCAACACCAGATTCAACTAGTTTTTGTGGCACTAATATAGAATCTATTAAATTCATTATTGTTCCTACTGTAGCACCAATAGAAATTGGAATTGCAATCTTTAATATTTTACTTAATAATTCTGGATTAGTTTTAACCCTTCTTATTCCCATTTCCCTTTTTACATGCCTATACTTTATAATCAAATATATTCCTGCAATAAAAGCTCCTCCTGCCGCTCCAAAAGCAGCTCCTCCTGCGGAATATTCAATTCCCTTGCTAAAAAGAAGATAGGCTAGTCCAACTCCAATTATCACTCTTCCTATTTGCTCTAATATCTGTGATACTCCAGACGGTGTCATATTTTGAAGTCCTTGAAAGAAACCTCTAAATATAGTAACAAATGAAACCATCATCGGTGCAAAAGATATACCTATTAATGAGTAATAAGATTTCATATCCCATTTTAAGAAACTAATAATTGGCTTTGCAAAAAAGAATAATATCAATGAAGTTCCTACCCCTAACGTTATCATCAAAAAAGAAGATTCTTTAACAACTTCATAACTTCCTTCTACATCTCCAACAGCATTTTTTTCTGATATCATTTTAGAAACTGCTACCGGAACCCCACTTGCCATTCCTACATAAAACATGTATAAAGGATATGATAATTGATAATATCCAATTCCTTCATCACCAATTAACATAATTAATGGCCATCTAAAGAAAAAGCCTAATACTTTTGCTAACATTCCAGTCATTCCCAATACCAAGCTTCCTTTTATAAGAGATTGCTTCTTCATAAAATACCTCCAAACTCAAATTACTGACTACTACTAATTTTTATTTAAAGCTTAGAGGTATTATTACAAATATTGTATAAATATTTAACAAATATTGTAATATGTCTAGTATTATTTATTGTTCCATTTGCTTTCCTAAGAAAGCTGCTGCAGTTTCAGCTAATTTTAACTCTAAATCTCCAAAAACATCTCCAGATTCTTTTGATACAATAAGCACAGCTCCAATTGCATCACCTTCAGCAATTATTGGTGCTATCACTTGGCTTGTATATTCTCCTGGGTCCTCATCATTATGTAATGGAATTGTTTTACTATTCTCTGTTATGATAGAAGGTTTTCTACCATCCATTATAGATTCTAGTTCTGAACTTATTTTTCTTTCAATATAATCTTTCTTTGTTGCTCCACTTACTGATATAAAGGCATCTTTATCAGCAATTAAAACAATATGTCCAATTGCTTGTTGCAAGCTTTCAGCATACTCCTTAGAAAAATCAGTTAATTCTCCTATTGGTGAGTATTTCTTTAAGATTACACCACCTTCTCTATCTGTAAATATTTCTAATGGATCTCCTTCTCTAATTCTTAATGTTCTTCTAATTTCTTTTGGTATAACTACTCTTCCTAAATCATCAATACGTCTTACTATTCCTGTAGCTTTCATTACTATGAGTTACCTCCTTAATTATGTTATATGATTAACTGCATTATTATTATTTGAAGTATTAGAAATTTTATACACATATACCCAATATTTATCCTCTCCTATCTAAAGAGGAATTATATGAAGTCTATGGTAATTTTACAATTATTAAATTCAAATAATAATTGTGAAAATTTAAAATAATATCTTCCATATCTTCAATAATAAATTTCCCTAAAATTCAATTTATTATTTATAATAATAAAAAAAGCCAAACAAGATTTTTATAATCTTGTTTGACTTTTTACTACAAATTAAAGTCTATCTTCATATAATTTAACATTTAAATCTTTTTTCCATTGTTCTAATGTTGAATTATATACTTCTTCTTTCTTTTGACTTTCTAAAGTTGATTTGATAGTATCTTTTACTTCATCAAGTGGAGTTACTGTATCTTCAGCTTGAACTCCCTCAACCTTTATTATATGGTATCCAAATGAACTTTGAACAGGATCTGAAATTTCACCTTCTTTTAATACTTTAAATCCAGCTAAGAAGTCAGTATCAAAGTTTTCTTGCTCATTTTCAACATATCCTAAATCTTCTGATAATGGGAAAGTTCTTGAAGTTGCATTAGCTTCATACTCTGCATATATATCATCAAAAGTAGCTTCACCAGAATTTATTTTATCCTTAGCTGCTTTTGCTTCTTCTTCAGTTTTAAATAATATATGCTTAGCATTTGCTCCAGCTTTTTTAGTATAATCCTCTATATTTTCATTATAGTAAGTTTCAATATCTTCATCAGTTACAGTAACATCTTTTGTTATTGCCTCAGTAACTTTTTGAACTTTTACTAAATTTTCAAGGAAAGAATTAAATTTCTCATCGCTCATTCTGTAATGTTCTAAAGCTTCCTTTAATTCATCTTCTCCGCCATAAGCCTCAACAAAGTTTTGTCTTTCAGTTTCTATTTCAGTTGCTAATTCTTCATCTGATGGAATATATCCAAGCTCTGTTCCTTTAGTGATTAATACTTTATTATCTACTAATTGTTCAAGAACACTTTGTCTTGCACTCTTTAATTTAGCTTTTAATGTATCATCTATATTATTTTCATAATCTTCACCATAAGTTTCAATTAAATAGTCTATATCAGCCTGTAATTCACTATTTACATCTGCCATAGTAATTTTGTCACTTCCAACCTTCGCCAATACAGTCTTTTGTATAGCTTCTGGAGTTTTTTCTATCATCTTACAACCAGCCATTGAAAATGCCATGACAGCAACTGTTGCAATAGCTACTATATTTTTTATCTTTCTCAATTTATTTCCCTCACTTTACATTCATAATAATTTGTTACATACCCTAGTATATCAGTTATATCCTTTTTATTCAAATTCTACTGTCTATTTTTTACGTGAATTTTTAATTAAATCAGTAAGAAGTTTTTTATAAAAATCTAATATTTCCTCACGCTTAATACTATTTACTTTCACAGCAAAAAATGGAGTTTCTCCAAAGTATAAAACAACATTTTCTTTATATTTTTTCATTAATATGTGATAAATATCATTAACTTTTTTATATCCTTTTGGGAACTTAAATCTTACCTCTTTAGGTGTTTCTTTTATCTCTTCAATTAATAATACTTTAGCTAAACTCTTAACATATGCAATATCCATCAAATTATATACAGCTTCAGGAATTGATGAGTATCTATCCTCTAACTCATCCTTTATATCTTTATAATCATCCATATTTTCAATTGCAGCAATTTTTTTATAAACCTCAATTTTTTGAATTTCATCTTCAATATATGATGATGGAATATATGCATCAACTTTAATATCAACAGTTGTTTCAATAGGTTCTTGTTCTATTTCACCTTTAATTAACTTAACTGTATCTTCAAGCATTCTACAATATAAATCATATCCTATAGCTGCCATATGTCCATGTTGAGATGAGCCCATCATATTTCCGGCTCCTCTTATTTCTAAGTCTCTCATTGCTATTTTAAATCCTGATCCAAGCTCAGTAAAATCCTTCAATGCTTTTAATCTTTTTTCAGCAACTTCTGTTAATACCTTATCTTTAGTATACATAAAATATGCATATGCAATTTTATTAGAACGTCCAACTCTTCCTCTTAATTGGTATAATTGTGATAATCCCATCTTATCAGCATTATTTACTATCATGGTATTTACATTTTGAATATCTATACCTGTTTCTATAATAGTTGTACAGACTAAAACATCATATTCCCTCTGCATAAACTTAATCATTTCAGATTCTAATTCTTTTTCAGTCATTTGCCCGTGAATTATTCCTACCTTACATTCTGGTACTAATTCACTAATATATTTAGCCATTCCTTGTATGCTTTCGACTCTGTTATATACAAAATAAACCTGGCCATCCCTTGCCACTTCTCTTAATATAGCATCTCTGATAAGCTGATCATTTTGCTCTACAACATAAGTCTGAATTGGAAATCTCTCTTCTGGTGGCGTTTCAATAACCGAAATATCCCTAACCCCTGTTAATGACATATGAAGCGTTCTTGGAATAGGTGTTGCACTTAATGTTAATACATCAACATTTTTCTTAATTGATTTTATTTTTTCTTTTTGCGCAACTCCAAATCTTTGCTCCTCATCAACTATTAATAATCCTAGATCTTTAAAAACAATATCCTTTGATACTAATCTGTGAGTTCCTATTAATATATCAACATTACCTTCTTTTAACGCTTGCAACGTTGCTTTTTGCTGCTTAGCTGTTCTAAATCTACTTATCATATCAATTTTCACAGGAAAATCTGAAAATCTTTTAACTAAATTTTTATAATGTTGTTCAGCTAATATTGTAGTTGGAACTAAAAATGCAACTTGTTTTCCATCCATTACAGCTTTAAATGCTGCTCTTATCGCAACCTCTGTTTTCCCATATCCAACGTCACCACAAAGCAATCTGTCCATTGGCTTATCTGATTCCATATCATGCTTTATCTCTTCTAATGAAGATAATTGGTCTGGTGTTTCTTCGTATGGAAACTCATCTTCAAACTGTCTTTGCCATTCAGTATCTTTAGAATATTTATACCCCTTTAAAGCTGCTCTAGCTGCATAAAGTTTTACTAAATCTTCAGCTATTTCATTTATTGATTTTCTTACCTTTGCTTTAGCTTTTTGCCATTCATTTCCACCTAGTTTATTTATTTTAGGGCTTTTTCCTTCACTACCAATATACTTTTGAACTAAATCTAGTTGATCTACTGGTACATAAAGCTTATCACCTTTATCATATACAATATCTAAATAATCTCTTGTATTTCCTGCAATCTCAATTTGCTTTATTCCCTTAAATACACCTATTCCATGATTTGCATGTACAACATAATCTCCAGGTTTTAATTCTGCAAAGCTAGTAATTTTTCCAACGCCCTTTTTCTTACTGCTTTTTTTAGGAAGAGATTTCTTAGCTTCACCAAATACTTCTTTATCCGATATTACACAAACTTTTAAATCTGGATACTCAAATCCCTTTACTAGATTACCAAAAGTAACTACAACTTGCCCTAATTCAATAGAGTCAACATCATCTTTATAAACACTTTCAACATCTCTATCTCTTAATGTCTTTACTAATCTTTCACCTCTAGTTCTAGTTCCAGCTAAGATTAATGTCCTATATCCATTTTCCTTTCTTGATTTTATATCTTCAATCAATAAATCTAATTGCCCATTATAACTATTTGATGTAATTTGCTTAAATTCAATATTTTTTCTTGGATATAATATATCTGTTTTATTTTCAAAAGTATTCAAAGTAATAACGTTTGACTTTTCTAAATTAACTAATAATTCATCTTTATCAATAAGTAATTTGTTTTGTGATGGTAAAATATCCCCTCTTTGAAGAAACGCTAAATAATTTTCATTAAATTCATAGTAGATACTTTCAAGTTTTCCTTCACATCTCTTCAAATCATCAATTACAAATGTATATCCATCCAAATAATCAAAAAGCGACTCTGATTTCTCATAAAAGAAAGGTAAATAACTATCAACAGTTTCAAAAGTAGATGTTTCACTTAACATTTCTAAATTTTTATTTACTATTCTTGATATTTTCTCAATTTGTTCACTATTTTTATTATTTGCCTTTTCTAATATAGAATTTAGCTCACTAATAATTGTGTCGTTAGCTCTTTTTTTTGCTTCTTCATCAACAATTACTTCTTTTGCTGGAAAAATATCAATTGATTTAACTTTTTCAATACTACGTTGTGACTCTATATTAAAAGTTCTAATCGAATCTATTTCATCACCAAACAATTCAATTCTATATGGATAAACAGCTGTAGGAGGGAAAACATCAAGTATCCCTCCTCTAAACGAAAATTCACCTTTACCTTCTACCACTTCAACTCTTTCATATCCACACTCAATTAATTTAGTAGAAATCTCTTTTAAATCTACCTCATCACCATTTTTTATATTAATACTATAACTTAAATATTTTTCTCTTGGTGTATATAATGCTGTCATCGCTTCTATAGAAGTAACTATTATCTTTTTATTTTTATTATTAAGTATTTCTTTTATAACCTTTAGCCTAGCCCATCTTAAATCGCCCGAAATAGCATCAACATTATAAAATACAACTTCTCTTATAGGTAAAAAATACACATTAGTTGAATAAAAACTTAAATCATCATATAAATTTTTAGCTTCTATTTCATTATGTGTTACTACAACTAAGGAATTATCTATTTCATTAGAAATAGCATCTATAATATAACTTTTTCCTGATTCTGATAACCCAACAATATTTATAGGAAAAGTTTTCGTCTTTAATCCCATTGAAATATCAATAAATTTTTCATTTTCAATTAAGGGTTGTAATAGCCCCTGCAATCTCATTGTATCACCTTCCATATTCCCTATTTACTTCTCTTTACCTGCATTAAAACCATTTAATTTATTCATTGCTTCTTTAGTATCTTTACTAATCATTATACTTACAGCATCACTTGAAGCTTTTATTGTTTCCCTTAATATTTCTACTTCATCATCACTAAATTTCCCCAATACATGTGAAACCAAATTCCCTTTAGGTGCACCTACACCAATTTTCACTCTTGGAAAAACATCAGTACCTAAATTAGCTATAATGCTTTTTATTCCATTATGCCCTCCATGACTTCCTTTTTCCCTTATTCTTAGTCTTCCCACTTCTAAACTAATATCATCATAAATTACTATTACTTCTTCGTTGCTTATTTTATAAAAGTTAACTACCTCTCTAATACTTTCCCCACTTAAATTCATATATGTAGTTGGTTTTAATAAAATTACTTTCTTCCCATTTATTAATCCTTCTCCAAATATACCTTTAAATTTTATCCTATTTAATTCTATATTATACTTATCTGCTATATAATCTACTGCAGCAAATCCTATATTATGTCTTGTTCCATCATACTCTTTACCTGGATTTCCTAATCCAACAATTAAAAACATTTAAACTCCTCCGTTACTTCAAATTAGACTATTTTATATTATACCATTTTTTTTAGCAAAAATTTAGACTAATTCCTGTTAGAATTAGCCTAAATCATCTAGCTTAATATTTTAATATCTACATACTTCATTTCGCCGTCACTTAAGACCTTGCAGTGTAATATATCATCTTTTTGTTTATCTTGCAATACTACTATTATATCATCAGCCTCTACAATTTCATGATCATCAATTTCAACAATTATATCTGTGGGTTTAATCCCTGCCATATATGCACTTCCACCTTTAGATAATTCCTGTATGTAAAATCCACTAAATCCCCTTTCCTTATCGACTACAATTCCACCTTCAACTATTCCCAAAAGACTCTTAAATCTATTTGTTGAATTAATCATTTCTTGAAGTTCTTTCATTTGTAATCCATAATAAAGCCCAGATTCATTTTTTTCATTTGTTATAGACAAATGAGCAATACCAACTAATTCACCTTTTGAGTTACAAATAGCTCCTCCAGTATTCTTTTCATCAATGGGTGCACTTATTTGTAATAGAGAATATTTTTTTCCATCTAAATCCCACTTCTCATTCTTTGAAGTTATTATTCCTGGAATCGAACTTCCTATATATTCATCTCCAATTGCATTTCCTAAAACAACAATCACCTGACCTTCTTTTATAGTATTTGAATCGGCTAACTTTATAGGCTTTAATTCTCCATCAAACTCTATTTTTATAACCGCTAAGTCAATACTTTCATCTTCAATCAAAATTTGTGCTTTAATTGGCCTTGATGCAACAGATGATAACTTTACATAAATATCACTTTTTCCTTTTATTGTTGAATAATTAGTTAAAATTATTCCACTATCATCAATTATTATTCCTGTTACATTTCCATCAAAATAACTATTATTATTAAGTTTATCTTCATCATCACTAATAGTAACTAAAGATGGAGATACCTCATTTATAACTTTTGTATAATCTAATATAACATTATCCGCATTATCACTTAATTCTTTTACCTGTTGCATTACTTCCCCATATTTATTTTTAACATTTATTCCTGAAATAATTGCCCCTAAAAAACTAGCTGTAACAAGATATAGAATTATTTTAACGCCTATCTTAACTCTTGCTTGAGTAGTATTTTTTTTCTCAAAAATTATATTAGCTATCCTATCTTGTGGAGTTCGTGATATTTTTCTTTCTTTACTTCTTCCAAACTTCATATCTTCCTCCAAGCATTTATAAAATATCTATAATGATTAAACACTATAAGTATTTCAAAATTAATATTAGAACTAATTTTTGATCCTAAATTAATATTTTTTAACTATTTCTTTGCAATGTAAAAGTAAATTTAACACCCTTTCCTTCTACATTATTTACCCATACATCTTGATTATGCTGCGTTAAAATTAATCTTACTATTGGTAAACCAAGTCCTGTACTTATTTTATTCGTTCTTGATTTATCACTTTTATAAAATCTATCCCAAATATGATTAATATCCTCTGGAGAAATAGTCTCTCCAGAGTTAAATATGCTTACATATATTTTTTCACCTTTTGTAGATATATTTACTTCTATTTGCCCATTATCTTCACTATACTTAATTGCATTTTCTAATAAATTAGTTACAACTTGAAGAATTCTATCTCTATCTCCTATTGCAAAACAACGATTTTCATGAAAAATAGCTTTAACATTTAATCCTTTGGCCTGTATTTTACTTTCTAAGTTTAATATACATAAACTTATTGTTTGATTAATGTCAAATTCAGAAATATTTAAATTAAATTTTCCTGATTCCATAGCTGACATATCTAATAAATCATTTACTAATCGTGCTAACCTATCAATTTCATCGTATACTATTTTTAAATAGTAATTTTCCTTATCTTTAGGTATGACACCATCTAATATTCCACCAATAAAGCCTTTAATAGATGTAATTGGTGAGCGTAGTTCATGAGAAACGTTTGAAATGAATTCTTTTCTTATAATATCTGATTCTTCTATAGATTGCGCCATTATATTAAATGACTGAGCAAGTTCTCCTATCTCATTATCATTAATCACCTTAACTCTTTCATCTACATCTCCCTTTGCCAACCTCTTTGCAGCATTATTTATTTCTTCTATAGGCTTAACAACTAGCAATTCAGCAAAATACTTTACTATAGCTGCAGCAACTATAACCGCTAAGATAACAGCAACCCATATAATAATTATGGTATGTTTTACACTTCTTTTTTCCTCTTGAAGCATAATAATATATCCATCTAATTTTTCATTTGAATAAATAGGCTTTATAAAAGCACCTAGATTTTCATTTGAATAATCCTTTATTAATTTCTTTGAATACTCCAACTTATTTGAAGTTGGCACTTTATTTGAACTTATATCAATATTTGTGTATTTAAGATAGTCGTATTTACTATTTGAAACTATATATACATATCCAAGTCTATCTACAATAATCCCATCCATATTATTGCTTAAACAGGCTATTTCCAATAGTCTACCAATTTCTTCATAGCTTCCTTCCTGAGACTTTAAATAGCTACCAACAGCCTCAGAAACAACATCTAATTGCTTATTTAATGATTCTACTGTTCCATTATAATCATTTTTATAAAACCAAATAGTTAAAACCAATCCTACTAATATTAATAATCCACCAGTTATAGAAGAGAAGGTTATTATTAGCTTTCTTACTATGCTATTTTTCTTCACTATCTCACCTCAAACTTATATCCAACACCCCATACTGTTTGAAGCTCCCACTCATCTCCACCTTTAACCTTTTCTCTTAATCTTTTAATATGTACATCAACGGTTCTTGAATCTCCTGGGTAATCATATCCCCAAACTTCATACATAAGCTGTTCTCTAGTAAAAACTTTATTTGGATTGTTGGCCATAAAATGAAGTAACTCTAACTCTTTTGGTGCTAATTTCACATTTTTTCCTTTATACGTTACTTCATATGCTCCAATATCAATAGTTAAATCTGAATATTTAATAACATCTTTTGATTGATTATCCACTGCATATCTTCTTGTTACAGCCTTAACTCTAGCTAATAATTCCTTTGGATCAAATGGTTTTACCATATAATCATCTGCTCCTAATTCTAAAGCAAGTACTTTATCAAATACCTCTCCCTTTGCTGTAAGCATTATTACAGGAATATCACTATTTTTTCTTATATGTTTTAATACATCAATACCATCTTTTCCTGGCAACATAACATCTAATATTACTAATCCGATATCCTCTGTCATTACAATATTACATGCATCATTTCCATTAAAACATTTTTTAGTGCTATATCCCCCACTTTGTAAATACATATCTATAAGTTCATTAATATGAATATCATCATCTACTATTAATACTTTTCCTAACTTATCATCCATTTTTATTCACCTTCCTTAACTAATATTCTATACTATAATTTAAAAAACTCTAATAAAATTTCAATAAAATTTACATTTGTAACACATTATTTAAAAAAGACTAAAAAAATAAGCTGTTGCATTTACAACAGCTTATTTTTATTAGTTCTCAAATAATTTACTTATTGGTTCATCATCATATATTCTCTTAATTGCCTCTGCAAATAACGGAGCTACAGAAATTGATTTAAACTTTTCTAATCCTTCTTGTTCTGGAAGTGGAATTGTATTTAACATAACTAATTCTTCAATAGCAGAATTATTAATTCTTTCAAATGCTGGTCCTGATAACACTCCATGAGTACAACATGCATAAACATTCTTTGCACCTAAATCTTTAAGTGCATTTGCTGCATTTGCTATTGTTCCTGCTGTATCGATCATATCATCAATTAAGATACATCTCTTTCCGTTTACTTCTCCAATAATATTCATTATTTCAGAAACATTTGCTTTTGGTCTTCTTTTATCAATAATAGCAATTGGTGCATTTAACTTATCAGCAAACTTTCTTGCTCTTGTTACGCTTCCTAAGTCTGGTGATACAACAACTACGTCATCTTGATCACTAAATCCTCTTTCTACAAAACTTTTTGCTAAAATAGGTGATCCTAAAAGGTGATCAACTGGTATATTAAAGTATCCTTGAATTTGAGCAGCATGTAAATCCATAGTTAAAACTCTATCTGCTCCAGCTGCTGTTAATATATCAGCAACTAATTTTGCTGTTATCGGATCTCTTGATTTCGCTTTTCTATCTTGTCTAGCATATCCATAGTATGGTATTACTGCTGTAATTCTTCCTGCAGATGCTCTTTTAAATGCATCAATCATAATTAATAATTCCATTAAATTATTATTAACTGGTGAGCTTGTTGATTGAACTATAAATACATCAACCCCTCTTACAGTTTCATTGATATCTACGGAAATTTCTCCATCACTAAATGTAGAAACCTTTGCATTTCCTAATGGTAATCCTAATAAATCTGCGATTTCCTTTGCTAATTCAGGGTGTGAATTCCCTGTAAATATTTTAATTTTCTTTCCATGAGCTATCATAATTGTGAGACCCTCCTTAATTTGCAACATTACTTGTCACTTTTTTATCTTATAGTAAATATTTATATTATTTTTTCTTAATAAGACCTCTTTTATCTACCCAGCCTTCAATATTTCTTTGTTTAGCTCTTGCCACAGCAAGTTCACCGCTATGAACATCATTTGTAATTGTTGATCCAGCAGCTATATAGCTATTATCTTCTATTGTAACTGGTGAAATTAAATTTGTATTACATCCTATGAAACTGTTATTTCCAATTACAGTTTTATGTTTATTTGTTCCATCATAGTTTACTGTAACAGTACCACATCCAAAATTACAGCTTTCTCCAACTTCGCTATCTCCAACATAAGTTAAATGAGATACTTTAGTATTATTACCTATAGTAGATTTTTTTATCTCAACAAAATCACCAATTCTTACATTATCTCCCACCACAGATTCTGGGCGAATATAAGCAAATGGTCCAACTGTAGTATTATTACCAACTGAACTATCTAAAATTACTGATGATTGTATTTCTACATTTTCTCCAATTATACTATTATTAATTCTTGAATTAGGGAATAATGTGCACCCTTTTCCTATTTTAGTATTACCTTCTAATACATTTCCAGGATAAATAATAGTGTCTTGCCCTATTTCAACATCAGCTCCAATATAAGTTGTCATTGGATCTATAATAGTAATTCCATTATCTAAATGCTTATTATTAATTCTTTTTCTTAAAATAGCTTCAACTTCAGAAAGTTGTAATCTTGAGTTAACACCTAATGTTTCTTCATGATCTATTACAAGAGCTCCTACTCTCTCAGCTTTGTCTTTTAACATTTCAATTACATCAGTTAAATAATATTCGCCTTGAGAGTTATTAGTAGAAAGATTTCCTAAACATTCAACTAACTTTTCAATTTCAAAACAATAAATTCCAGAATTAATTTCTTTTACTTTAAGTTCTTCTTCATTACAATCTTTATGTTCAACTATTTTTAATACTTCATCCCCATTTCTTATAATTCTTCCGTACCCTGAAGCATCATCTAAAATAGATGTTAAAATTGTTGCACTGTTATTATTTTCTTCATGTATCTTAAATAATTTAACTATTGTATCTTCTTTTATAAGAGGTGCATCTCCATTAAATACTGCTACTGTACCACTTTTATCTTTTAAAAATTCCATAGCACATTTAACTGCATGCCCTGTTCCTAACTGCTCTTCTTGAAGAGAGTAGCTTACATTTCTAGAACTAGTATTAGACTTAACTAATTCTGCACCTTTTCCTACAATAACGTTTATATCTTCTATTTTACTTTTTCTTAATGTATCAATAACATGATTAACCATTTCTTTTCCACAAACTTTATGTAAAACTTTAGGTAAATCAGATTTTATTCTTTTCCCTTGACCTGCTGCTAATATTAAAGCACATTTATACATTAACTCACCTCTCAATAAATTTAATGGACAAAACCTAATCTTTTTTTAAAAACGTTCGTTCATATTTCCTATATATTATATTGCATTAACTAAAGTATTTCAACACTTCAAATTAATTATAAATTAAAAGGAGTATATGCTAATCCATATACTCCTTTTATTTAAAATATTATTCACTTATAACAACGTTTTCTTCTTCCATTGCTTCTTCATAAGCTTTTAATATGGAAGTTTGAATTTTTTCCCTAGTATCAGTATTTATTGGATGAGCAATATCTTTAAATTCCCCATCTGGTGTCTTTCTACTTGGCATTGCAATAAATAAACCATTTTGTCCTTCTATTACTTTGATATCATGGACAACAAACTCATTATCAAATGTTACAGAAACTATAGCTTTCATTTTTCCTTCTGCTGCTATCTTTCTGATTCTAACGTCTGTGATTGTCACTTCACTCCACCTCCAGTTGCTTTATAATAAATATATTTCTATAAAAAGTTTAAAAATCCTTTTTTTTACTTAATTTTTTTTAAAATTTTCCACTATTTTAAAAATTTATTATTTTGCAACTGAAATTAATTCTATTTTATTAATTCTGATGGATTTACTATAAGCTTATTATTTTCTTTATCATATTCTAAATCAATAATTGAAACATACTCATCAGTTCTTTTATTTTGTATTCCAACATTATCTACTAATACACCTGTTCCAACTAATTCACTATCAAATTCACTTAAAAGGTCTTTTATTCCTTGAGCTGTTCCGCCACCTCTTAAGAAATCATCTATAAATACACATTTACTAGATGGCTTCATACATTTTTTAGCTAATGCCATTTGTTGTATTCTTCCACTTGTTCCTGATACATAGTTAATTGTAACTGTTGATCCTTCTGTAACCTTGTTATCTTTTCTTATTATAACTAATTCTATTCCTAAGCTCTTAGCAACTTCATATGCTAAAGGAATTCCTTTTGTTTCTACTGTTACTATATAATCTAAATCCATACCTTGAAAATGAGATGCTAGTATTACACCTGCTTTACTTACAATTTGAGGGTTATACATTATATCAGTTAAATACACAAAATTACCTGGTACAATTCTCCCCTCTTCTAATAAAGCTTTACATAATTCATTTGCAAATTCTTCTCTTGCCTTTTGTCCCATAGCAGGAATAAATTTAATACCTCCAGCTGCACCTGAAATTGTTTCTATTGAACCCATTTCTAATTTTTCTAAAACTTCTCTTACTATTACTATATCTTCACTAATAGTAGACTTGGCAGCATTTAACAATTCCGAAAATCTATTTAACCCAATAACCTTATTAGGAGTTTCTATTAATATCTTTGTTATGGCAACAACTCTATTGTTTCTACTTAATTTTTCCACCTAACTCACCTTCCTTATTTTCTCAAAAACACGAATTATTTCAATTTCCTCATTCCGAATATTCATATTTTATTCTAAATTAGTTATATTATCAATAGGTTTTAGCTTATTTCTTTATAAATTATTAATATTATTTTATATATTATTAAATCTATAATTTTTTTCTTTATACTTTTTTCTATTTTAAACATATTCTTAATATAATTTTGTTCCTATTTATAAGAAATTATTTTATATATTTTTTATTTTTTGTGTTCAACCTAGCAAATTTGTATATAATTATAAATATACATTTATTAATAGAATTAAAGGAGTTGATATCTTGTCTTTTGATTTAAATACAGATAAAAATAAAAAAGTGCATTTCATAGGAATTGGCGGAGTTAGTATGAGTGGACTTGCTGCTGTCCTATTAACAAAAGGATATAAAGTATCTGGTTCTGATGCTAAAGAATCAGAAGTTTTAAATAAATTAAGAAAATCTGGCGCCGAAATTTACATAGGTCATAGAAGTGAAAACTTAAAAAATGTTGATTTAGTAGTATATACGGCTGCAATTTCTTCTACTAACCCTGAGTTAATAGAAGCTAAAAATCAAAATATAGAACTTATGGATAGGGCAGAATTCTTAGGTTATATAATGAAAGGCCATAAATATAATGTTGCAGTTGCAGGAACTCATGGTAAAACAACAACAACTTCTATGCTTTCACATATAACTTTAAGTGCAGATTTAGATCCTACAATATTAGTAGGTGGAGATGTTGATGCTATTCACGGTAACTTTAAAATTGGAGAAAGTGAATACTTTGTTACAGAAGCATGTGAATATAAAGCATCATTTTTAAAATTCTTCCCATATATAGGAATTATATTAAATATAGATGCTGATCATTTAGATTATTACAGAGATATAAATCATATAGAAGATACATTTAAAAAATTCTCTGACTTAATTCCATCTGATGGTTATCTAGTTGGATGTGCTGAAGATTCTAGAGTTGAAGAAGTATTAAAATATGCAAAATGTAATACTATAAGCTATGGTTTTACTAAAGGTGACGTAACAGCTACTAATATTTCATTTAATAATAAGGGATGTGCTTCATTTACAGTATGCAAGAATGGAAAATCATTATTTGATGTTACTTTAAATACAACTGGTAAGCATAATATATTAAATGCCCTTTCTGCAATTTGTACATCTTTAATTTTAAATATCCCAACAGAAGCTATTATTGAAGGTTTAGCTAACTGTAAGGGTGCTCATAAGAGATTTGAATTTAAAGGTGAATTTAAAGGAGCTACTATAATAGATGATTATGCTCATCATCCAGTTGAAATAAAAGCAACATTAGCTACTGCAAAGTTAATTAAGCATAACAAAACTTATTGTGTGTTCCAACCACATACTTATACTAGAACTAAAACTCTTTTTGATGAGTTTACAACTTGTTTTGCTTCTGCAGATGAATTAATTTTAATGGATATTTATGCTGCACGTGAAAAAGACACTGGATTAGTATCTTCTGAGGAACTTGGAAATGCTATAAGAAAGACAGGATTAAATTGCATTAATGTTCATAGCCATGAAGAAGCAGCTAACTACTTAGCATCTAAAGTAGAATCTGGAGATTTAGTTCTTACAGTTGGTGCCGGAGATGTTGTTAAAGTAGGAGAAATGCTTTTAAATAAATAAACTAAAAGATAAAAACGAGGTGATTTTAATGGATTTATTAACACAAATTAAAGCTTCTGCTGATTTTATTTTAAAACAAAGTAAGTATAAACCTGAAATCGGATTAATACTTGGCTCTGGATTAGGTTCATTAGCTGATGCTATAGAAGATGCTGAATATTATAACTATGCTGATATTCCAAACTTTCCAACTTCAACAGTAGAAGGTCATGCTGGACGTTTAGTTATAGGTAAGCTTGGTAATAAACAAGTTGTTGCTATGCAAGGAAGATTCCACTATTATGAAGGTTATTCATTAGATAAAGTTACTTTTCCTGTAAGAGTAATGAAATTATTAGGGGTTTCAAAGCTTATTGTAACTAATGCTGCTGGAGCAGTTAATGAGAGCTTTAATGCAGGAGACTTAATGCTTATTACTGACCATATTAATTTCTCTGGTTCAAACCCATTATTTGGACATAATATTGATGAATTTGGACCTAGATTCCCAGATATGTCTGAAGCATATAATTTAGAACTTAGAAATAAAGTTTTAGAAGCAGCTAAAGAATTAGAAATTAAATTACAACAAGGTGTATATGTAATGTTCTCTGGACCTACATATGAAACTCCTGCTGAAGTAAGATTTGCTAGAATTATGGGTGGAGATGCTGTAGGTATGTCTACTGTTCCAGAAGTAATTGTTGCAAACCACAGTGGAATTAAAACAGTTGGTATTTCTTGCTTAACAAATATGGCTGCTGGTATTTTAAATCAACCATTAAACCATGAAGAAGTTATTGAAACTTCTGCTAAAGTTAAAAATGATTTTATAAAATTAATGAATAAAGTAATTGAAATAATATAATAACAAAGCTACACACAAATTAGTGTGTAGCTTTGTTATTTATATAACCTTACTTTCTTTCAGCAACTCAGTTAATTATTTTAACATTTATTCTATACCAAACTTGTTTTCTATATTAAAATCATCAGGGTACTTTTGTGAAATAATAAGCTTTTTATTTTGATCTATACCGGCATAAAAAATATCTTCAATATTATTTATAATTTTCCTTTTAAGTTCAGACTGTAACCAATTTTGATCTATACCAGCTATTTCGAGATTCTTATCTATTATTTTTCCATCAATTATAATATCATTTATTAAAGAAAGACTCTTTACCTTTAAATTCATATCATCTGGAGTTATTGGCTTTTTATTAGCCTTTATTAAAGCTGATAATTGACCATTACTCTCCATAATTGCAAATTGTACATCCTCTAAATTGAAAACATCCTTTTCTCTTAACTTCATCATAAGTTCATTTATTGAAATCCTAAGTTTTTTCATATTTTTATCAATAATACGTCCATTTTCTATTAATATCAAAGTTTTAGCATTTATTATCCTTCTAGCTGTATAGCTTTTTAAATTTAAATAACTAGTTGCTATAGTTAACAATGTAAAAATTATTAATGCTATAGTTCCAGAAAGAACTACATGATCCTTATCAATTATAATTTTAGCAATCATTGATCCTATAGAAACACCCATTATAAAATCAAAAAATTTCATTTGCGAAATAATTTTTATACCGATTAATTTACTAAGAATCAGTGCTAAAACATATATCAAAATACCTTTAATTATTGTGCTAAATAATATACTACTATACATTTAAAATTAATCCCCTTATTTAAATATAGTTATATTTTGAGTAAGTTGATTAATTTTATTCATAATAATATTCTAAATTAAAATCTCATTTACTTATGATATTGTTAACTTTTCATTACTCTAAAACTATAATACAGTTATTTCCTTAGTAACAGTATTTAATACTTCACAGCCATCCTTAGTTACAAGAACTAAGTCTTCAATTCTAACTCCTATGTTATCTTTTAAGTAAATTCCAGGTTCAACTGAGAATATCATACCTGCTTTAACTTCTTCATCATTTACTGAACTAACATTTCCAAAATCATGAACTTCAATACCTATACTATGTCCAGTTCTATGAGTGAAATATTCTCCATAACCAGCTTCAGTAATTAAATTTCTAGCAGCTTTATCAATATCAGAGAATTTAACCCCTTCCTTTATTATAGAAATAGCTTTTTCATTTGCACTTTTTACTATGTTATATACATGAGCATGCTCTTTACTTGGTTCTTTACCTATAAATACAGTTCTAGTCATATCTGAACAATAATTTTTATATCTTCCACCAATATCTAAAACAACACTATCTCCAACTTTTATTTTATCCTTACCTGTTCCATGATGTGGATCTGCACCATTAGGACTTGTAGCTATAATTGGAGAAAATGAAAATCCTGAAGCACCCTCTTCTTCATATATTTCAGATAAAAGATTTGCATAATATTTTTCTGAGTAACCTTCTTTTAAATTACTCCAAAGCTTTAGCATTACTGCATCGTTTATCTTAGAAGCTTCCTTCATTATTTTAATTTCTTCTTCATCCTTTATCATTCTTAATCTATCAATTATAGGTGATGAGTTTACAAAGGCCTTAATAACATTTCTCCCCATAAGGTCTATTAAAAAATGAGATGGTAAATCTTTATCAACGCCTAAAACTTCTCCCTGTTTTACTATCTTCTCTAATCTATCTATTGGATTTTCAATATCATCATACCAAACAATTTCTACTCCTAAATCTTCATTAATAGGAAATAGCTTATTTACAAGAAACTTGTGATTACCATTAACATCTAAATATAATGCAACTAATCTTTCTCCTGAATGAATCATCTTTCCTGTTAAATAAAAAATTGATTCTGCTGAAGTTATAATTAATTGTGGAATTTTACTTTCTTCCATTTGTGATAATATCTTTGTAACTCTTGAAATTTTCATGTCTTACCTCCATATTGTATCTTTATTTTATTATTTTTATCATAACTTAATTTTTTTATATTATCCATAATATTATTTATAACTTTTATCGTATTTTTTTTCTTTATAGTGATATAATTATTTTATAATAACTACCTTAATTTTAATAGAGTCATAGAAATTTAGGGTTTCAATCAAAAGGTGGAGGATAACAAAATGAAAATAGCAGTCATGTCAGATATTCACGGAAACATATATGCACTAATGAAAACACTTGAAGATATTGATGAACAAAATGTTGATAAAATAATATGCCTAGGAGATTTAGTTGGATATGGTCCTCATCCTAATGAAGTTGTAGCACTAATAAAAAGAAGAGAAATACCTTGTGTAAAAGGAAACTATGACGCTTCTGTCGTAGATGGAGATTTTACCTATATTAGAAATACAGCGATAAATTCATTTGCACTACCTTGGGCTTGTGAAGAAGTTAGAGTTGCTAATAAATACTATTTAGACTCACTTCCAACCTCATTAAAATACACTTTTAATGGTGTAAACATGCTTTTAACTCATGGTAGTCCAAACGCAATTAACGATTATCTTTTTGAAGATGATGAAAAGACTAAAGAAATTATGTCACAATATGAAGGCGATGTATTAGTCTGTGCACATACTCATATTCCATTTGCTAAAAAATATAATAATAAACTATTAATTAATGTTGGAAGTGTGGGAAAACCTAAAATAGGAAAACCAAATCCAACTTATGCACTTATTGAAATTAATGATAATGGTGAAGTTAAGGTTACATTTAAATATTTAGAATATGAATATAAAAGAATCATGAAAGATTGCACTATGCTAAACTTTCCTAATTCAATTACCTCTTCATACGAAACAGGAAAAGAATAACTTAACTTAGTTTAGTTAGTAGTTTGAAGTTAAGGATGAAACTCCTTAGGAGTTTCTAAAAAATATATTTTAAAGTCTACTTACGGAGATTTTATTCCTTAACTCTTAACTACTGACTCAAAACTACTAACTAAACACTTTTAACTACTAACTTTTAATGGTTCCTACAATTCTTAATTTGTTCAAAATATATTTTTCATCTTTATGACAAGTATTGAAATACTCTGTTAAATCCCTTCCAGCATATAATCCATAATGCCTACCATCGCGCCACTCTTTAATTGATGTCACATCATATACAGTTCCATCAATAACAACATAAGCTAAACTTCCATCACTTCCATCAAATTTAGCTATTTCATCCATTGTGTAATATCTCAATTCCTCTCTACTACTAAAATCATGCTTCTTCCCTGATTTTTTCTCCCTCTTTGTTTCTTGTTTAGTCGATTTTTTTTCTTCTTTTTCACACTTTTCCGTTTCTGATAACTCACTCTTAACTTTTTCTATTTTTTTATTTAATCCATCTATTTTCTTTTCTAAAATATCTATATTCTTTTCTGCTATATCTATTTTTGCTATTTTTTTTAATTTATTAGCCTCTTCATCCAAGTATTCACTTATTTCATCAAAAACATTCTGCATAACCTTAATAATGGTTTCAGCATATTCCTTAGGGTATGTTTGTAATAAATTCTTTAGTTTATTTATTTCACAATACTTTTGTTCTAAGAAATCTTTTTTAGCCATACTTTCCTCCAAAAACATTCTTTAAATATATATTATGAATTTAAGTTGCAAATGTTAGCAAAGTATTGTAAAATCGTATTAATAAAATTACAAACTTTTATTGACTATGATGAGAAGAGTAACTTTTGAAGGTAGTTTTAGCGAGTAAGGGATGGTGTAAGCCTTATACGAAATCAATAGTGAAGAACATCTCTGAGTTTCTAACTGAACTTTAAGTAAGTTTATTTACTTAAATATTAGGCTTAGACGGCTAAATGTCGTTATTAATTTACTAAGTGGCCTTTTTTAGGCAATTTGGGTGGTACCACGTAAGTAATTCCTTTCGTCCCATATATTTTGGGGATGAAGGGATTTTTTTATTGCTTTTATTTAATTTTGAAATAATAAATATTTTATTAACAGGAGGTTATTATGGAAAAAGTAGTTTTAGTAAAATCACTTTATAGAAACACATCAGAATACTTATCTAAAGAAGTAACAATTTCAGGTTGGATAAGAACTCTTAGAGCATCTAATGCTTTTGGATTTATCGAAGTAAATGACGGATCTTTCTTTAAAAATATTCAAGTTGTTTTTGATAACAAATTAGAAAACTTTAAAGATATTTCAAAGTTACCAATAAGTTCATCAATTAAAGTTATTGGTACATTAGTTGAAACTCCAGAAGCTAAACAACCATTTGAAATTCAAGCAAAAGAAGTTGTAATTGAAGGAATGTCAGACTCTGACTATCCATTACAAAAGAAAAGACATACTTTTGAATACTTAAGAACTATTGCACACTTAAGACCAAGAAGTAATGCTTTCTCTGCAGTATTTAGAGTTCGTTCTGTAGCCGCTTATGCTATCCACAAATTCTTCCAAGATCAAGGGTTTGTATATACAAACACACCAATCTTAACTGGAAGTGACTGTGAAGGTGCAGGTGAAATGTTTAAAGTTACTACTTTAGACTTTGACAATGTTCCAAGAACTGAAGATGGAAAAGTTGATTACAAAGAAGACTTCTTTGGTAAGGAAACTAACCTTACAGTTTCAGGACAATTAAATGCTGAAACTTTTGCTCTAGCATTTAGAAATGTTTATACTTTTGGTCCAACTTTTAGAGCTGAAAATTCAAATACAGCTAGACATGCTGCTGAGTTCTGGATGGTTGAACCTGAAATAGCATTTGCTGATTTACAAGATGATATGGAATTAGCAGAAGCAATGTTAAAATACGTAATTAAGTACGTTATGGATGAATGTCCTGAAGAAATGGCATTCTTCAACCAATTCGTTGAAAAAGGATTATTAGATAAGTTAAATCACATCGTAACTTCTGACTTCGGAAAGGTAACTTATACTGAAGCGGTTGAAATGTTAAAGAACTGTGGTAAAGCATTTGAATACCCAGTTGAATGGGGTGTAGACCTTCAAACTGAACATGAAAGATATTTAACTGAAGAAATATTTAAGAAACCAGTATTCGTTACTGACTATCCAAAAGACATTAAAGCTTTCTATATGAGACTTAATGATGATGGAAAGACTGTTGCAGCAACTGACTGTTTAGTTCCTGGAATAGGTGAAATCATCGGTGGTAGCCAAAGAGAAGAAAGACTTGATGTATTAAAAGCTAGAATGGCTGAATTAGGTCTTAATGAGGAAGATTACTGGTGGTATTTAGAGCTTAGAAAATATGGAGAAACTAAGCATGCTGGATTTGGTCTAGGATTTGAAAGATTAATAATGTACATCACTGGTATGTCAAATATCAGAGACGTTATTCCATTCCCAAGAACTACTGGTCAATCTGATTTCTAATATATTAGAGAACTACTGCATTTTTTAATGCAGTAGTTTTTTTAATTTTTTTCAAAAGTATGTATAGAACTTCTAATAACTGTACATAATTATAATGTAAATATAAAACCTGTAATATACAGGTTCCCATCCCCCCATTATTTAAAAAAAGCGCTTATGCGCTTTTTTTGTTTATAAGAAAATAAGGATATTAATCTTATAAAACATAAGTTAATATCCTTAAAAATTTTATCCTATAACTATTATATTGCCATATTCTAGACTTTTTTTTACATCAATTATGCGTTGATTAGTCGAACCTTTAAATTTCAATTCTTCATTTCTATTCATTATTTCAAATCTACCATCAACTAATACATCTATATTATTCAATAACATTCTTATATTTTCATTTTTTTTCATAAGCTCTAAAAGCTTCTCAAAAGTATATCCTGTATAACACCATATATTTAAATTAGCTTTCTTAAATGCCTTTGCCATATAAGCAAAACTATGAGCTTGTTCTATAGGATCACCACCACTAAATGTTACTCCTTTTAACATAGGATTATCTAAAACATCCTTTATCAATTTATCCATATCCATAATTTCTCCACCATCAAAACTATGTGTTTCTGGATTAAAGCAACCTTCACACTTATGTTTACAGCCCTGGGCAAAAAACACTCTCCTCATTCCAGGTCCATTTACTAAACTTTCATAGGCTATTCCTGCTAACCTCACAGTTTTATTCATATTTAACTGACCTCCAAAAGCATTATGATTTTATGCTTTATCTAATTGCTAGCCATTGTAACACTCCAACCTATTCAGGTGGAAGATAACAACAGACATTCCTCTATACAATAAATTTTAACCTTAAAATAGAATTAATACTCTATCTCAAACTAAGAATTTAATTTATAATAATTAATTAAACATCCTTTTAATATAATTTCTCGTTCATCATCAGTAAGTTCACCTAGTTTTAATTCAAGTTCTTTCATTGATTTATTAACAACATATGCTTTTATGGAATCTTTCTTTTCTTTAATTGCTTCTATTATATTAGGTACAAATAGATAATCCCCATTATCAAAACATATATCTTCTTTAAGAATAAAAGGAAGCATACCCCAGTTGATTAAATTTGAACGATATCTCTTTGTAGCATATTCCTTCGCTATATTAGCCCAACCACCTAATACCTTTTGACAAGATGCTGCTTGTTCACGAGCTGATCCATCACCAGGCTTAACTGCATAAATGGTACTTCCTATTCCAGTGTTTTTATAATTAACATCAGTAAACACCTCTCTAATTGAAGTAAATACAGAACCTAATTCATTAACAGCATCTATAGGCGATTCATTTGCTATTCTAGCTTTTTCAGCTTTTTGAATTTCCTTAGCTCTTCCAACATATTCTGGATCTTTACGAGATAACGTAAATTCTGCTAAACCTAATGGATTAGAACGATATGATGAAGTCTCTCCTGATGGAATAAGTTCATCAGTTGTAGTAACTGGATCATGAATCACAGAAACTACTTTTAATAATAAGTTATCAGTTAAAGCCGACATTGTTGGCCAATCTACTATATTAGGTCCAAATTTAATTTCTACTGATGGATCGGCTTTTCCAACTCCATCATAAACACGATTTTCATATATAGATTTATCAAAATAATATTTTGGTTTTGTAAAATTAACATCTATATCAGTTGCTGCCGTTAAATATCCTTTATTAGCTGCTGTTGCTGCAATAGATCTAGCATCCATTAATGCAACTGATGCAATTTGTCCATTAGTTATCTTTGACCCTTCTCTATTAGGGAAGTTTCTAGTTGAATGACGTATACTTAATCCATTATTTGCAGGAACATCTCCTGCACCAAAACAAGGCCCACAAAATGCAGTACGAACAGTAGCACCTGTAGCCATAATATCTGCAATTCTACCATTCTTAACAAGTTCCATAAATACCGGTTGAGATGCCGGATAAACACTTAATGAAAATTCATCACTACCTATTGAAGTACCTTTTAAAATATCTGCTGCATCACAAATATTTTCAAATCCTCCGCCTGCACATCCTGCAATTACTCCTTGCTCTACATAAAACTTACCATTATGAATTTTATCTCTTAATGTAAACCTAACTTTATTATCTAAGCTAATTCCAGCTTTCTTTTCAACATCTGCTAATATATCATTAAGATTTGCATTTAATTCTTCAATGCTATAAACATTGCTTGGATGGAATGGCATAGCTATCATTGGTTTAATTTTAGCTAAATCAACATAAATCATTCCATCATAGTATGCTACAGTTCCAGGATTTAATTCTTTATATTCATTTACCCTTCCATGAATATCATAAAATTCCTTTATTGTATTATCAGTTTTCCATATAGATGATAAACATGTTGTTTCCGTAGTCATAACATCAATACCAATTCTAAAATCAGCACTTAAGTTATCAACTCCATCACCTACAAACTCCATTACCTTATTATTAACGTATCCATTGGCAAAAACTGCTCCAATTATAGCTAAAGCAACGTCTTGTGGACCAACTCCTTTTTGTGGTGAACCTGTTAAATATACTCCTACTACATCTGGCATATTAATATCATAAGTTTTACATAGTAATTGTTTAACTATTTCAGGGCCACCTTCTCCAATTGCCATGGTTCCTAAAGCACCATAACGAGTATGACTGTCAGAACCTAATATCATTTTCCCACATCCAGCTAACATTTCCCTTGCAAATTGATGTATTACAGCTTGATGGGGTGGTACATATATCCCACCATATTTCTTTGCACATGAAAGTCCAAACATATGGTCATCCTCATTTATTGTTCCTCCAACAGCACATAAGCTATTATGACAATTAGTCAAAGCATATGGAACCGGAAATTTTTCTAATCCTGATGCTCTTGCTGTTTGAATTATTCCTACAAATGTAATATCATGAGATGCTAATTTATCAAATTTTATTTTTAATTTGTCCATATTTTCTGATGTATTATGTTCTTTTAAAATATTATAAGCAATAGTATTTTTTTTAGCATTTTCCTTGCTTGGATAATTATTTCCAAGTTTATTTGCCAATATTGAATTAACTTCGTTACAATCTTCTACAATCTCCCTATTATTAATAAGGTAAACTCCATTTGAAAATAATTTTATCATTTTTAATTCTCCTTATTTTTTTCTTTTCTTAATTGTTTATATTCTTTATAAAGTTTAACTAATTCCTTATCAAATAAGGTTCTCTTTAATCTAACAGAAGCAGCTCTTACCATTTCTAATACGCCTTGTGCTTCTTCATCATTTAACTCAATATTGTACTCTTTAAACTTATTAATTATGCCAGCTTTTCCAGAATGCTTTCCTATAACAATTTGTCTTTGTAATCCAACTACATCTGGATCAAAAGCTTCATAGTTTTTAGGATCTTTTATTGCACCATCTGCATGAATTCCAGACTCATGAGCAAACATATTCTCACCAACAATTGCTTTCCAAGAAGGTAAGATTCTCCCCGAAGCTTGTGCCACATATTGAGACACTTCTCTAAACATCTTAGTATCTACATCAACTTTATATCCATAAACATATTCCAACGCCATTAATACCTCTTCCAATGCAGCATTTCCAGCCCTTTCTCCAAGCCCATTTACAGTTACGCCAACATGGCTTGCTCCACCTAAAATACCTGCTATTGCATTAGCCGTTGCCATTCCAAAATCATTATGTGTATGCATTTCTATATTGAAATTTGTTTTCTTATATAACTCTTCGATATCTGCTCTTAAAGAAAAAGGTTCTCTTATTCCAACAGTATCACAATATCTAAATCTATCAGCTCCTGCTTTTTTAGCTTCTTCAATAAATCTAACTAAAAATTCTTTGTCTGCTCTAGATGCATCTTCCCCATTTACAGATACATATAAACCATTCTTTTTAGCAAATTCAACTGATTTTATCATATTTTCTAATACCCATTCTCTTGAAGTCCTAAGTTTATGCTTTATATGAATATCAGAAACAGATACAGAAATTGCAACTGCATCTACTCCACAATCTATAGATTCTTCAATATCTGATATAACAGCCCTATTCCATGCCATTATACTTTTTCTATTATTATTTCTTTTAACAATTTGCTTAATTGCCTTTTTTTCATCTCCACCCATTGTAGGAATTCCAACTTCTAATTGATCTACCCCAAGATCACTTAGCATATCTGCAATAACAACCTTCTCTTCATTTGCAAAAACAACTCCAGCTGTTTGTTCCCCATCCCTAAGAGTAGTATCTACTATATAGATTTCCCTATTATCACTATCACATCTAATAGCCATTTTTTTGCCCCCTTTAAATTTATATATAGTTGTATATAAAAAATAGGGGTTTTGCCCCAATTATTACAACTATATCTTTATTTTACCATTTTATCATATCCAAAATTTTTCCACAATGTTTTTTTCTAAAAATTGCAAGTTTTATATTTTTAAATTCATTTTAAAAGACTATTTTTACTCTTTTAATGATTGAAGTTTTAATTTTTGCAATTATTTTATCTTTTCTTTCATTTTATGTTAAATGCCTCTAAGGTTGCTACTATATTAATAGTATCCTTAAAGGCATTTATAAAGTGAATTCTTAGCTTAATATTGAATTTTAACTGAGTATTAAGGTTAGAATTCGTTATCTAGGAAGCGTCAATTGTTATCTCTGCATAGATAGAAGTATTATAATGGCTAGTCACAACTAAATCACATTACATCATAGTTATTTTTATATCTTCCTGTATGTGATCTCCTATCTAACCTTTCCTCATACTTTCCAGGCCCAAACCTTTCATCCAAACTCAAATATCCTGTAACTCTTGATACCCCTTGAATATTTCTACTATTGCATTTTGGACATTTACTTAAATTGCTTTCAATACTTGTTCCACATTCTTTGCAATATCTAATATGAAAATTAATTCCTATATAACTTATATTAGTATTTGTATAAGCATATTTTATTATATCCATAATTACTTCAGGTGATGGAGAGTCATCTACTTCAATATAAGAAATATGACCTGCATTACAAAGCTTGTGATATGGAGCCTCAATATCTATTTTTTCTTTTATTGATATGTTATAACTTACAGGAATATGAAAACTATTTGTGTAGTAATCTTTATCTGTTACTCCTTTTATTACTCCATATACTTTTTTATCCTGCTTTATAAACTTTCCTGATAACCCTTCAGCTGGTGTTGCATAACAACTCCAATTAAGATGTGTCTCTTCAATTAATTTATCTGTATAATTTCTAATGAACTCAATTATTTCTAACCCTAACTTTCTAGCTTCTTTAGATTCTCCATGATGACATCCAATTAAAGCAGTTAAGGTTTCAGCAAGGCCTATAAATCCTATAGCCCATGTACCTTGTTTAAGAATTGGTTCAATAGAATCATCTTGTGACAATCCTTCCGAACCTTTCATTAATCCTTGACCTGCAACAAATGGCAAATCTTTAACTCTTAATTGCTTTAAAACGCCATATCTATGAAGCAATGCTTCTTTTGCTAAAATTAATCGTTCTTGTAATATTTCAAAAAATTTATCAATATTTTTATTAGCTTCTATCCCTATTCTAGGTAGGTTAATAGTTATTGGAGCTATATTACCTCTTCCTTTACATCCTGGCTCTCCATTAACATTTTTCATCAAATAAGTACGACATCCCATGGTTGCTGGAAGATATCCTTTATCATAATATTCCTTATTAAAATCAGCATCTATATTCATAAATGTTGGATTCATTCTTCTTGATGCAACCTCACAAGCAATCTTAAATAAATAGTAATATGGATCATTTGGCTCTCTATTAACGCCTTCTTTAACTCTAAATATTATATTAGGAAATATCGGTTGCTCTCCTTTTCCCAATCCCTTTTCATATTCTTTTAAAAAGATTTCACAAACTAATGCAGCATCTTTAGAATTTGGTATTCCTAAATTTATAGAAGAAAATGGAACCTGAGATCCTGCACGTGAATGCATAGTATTTAAATTATATACAACACCTTGCATAGCCTGATGGATTCTATACTTTAATTTTTCCTCTACTAAATTTTCAAATTCTTCTTCTTTAATTCCATATTGTATTAATTCTTTTCTTATTTCTTCTCTTGTTGGCTCAACAAATTGAGCCATATCATTATCAAAATCTGGATGAGACTGTCCCCCAAACATATCATTTTGAGTTGATTGCAATAATATACAAGACAATTCTGCTGCAGACTCTATACGTTTAGGTGGTTTTATAGTGCCGTATCCAGTATTAAACCCCTTGCTTAATACCTCTCCTGTAGGGATATGCAAACAATTTGTTGTTAAATTATACGAATCAAGATCATGGAAATAAACCTCTCCAACTTCATGAGCCTTTGCCAGATATTTAGGCATATTATAAAGATTATGCCATTTATTAGACTCAGAAGCTATTCTTAATAATTTAGAGCTGAAATTATTTCCAACATTCGCATTATCCCTATCTGTTTCAATGCCTATATTTTTAATAGCTTTCATCAAATCTGACTTTATATCTCTAACCCTAGTTCGCTCTCTCCTATAAGAAGAATATGCTCTTTGAATATTTATATGTCCGCTATCAATTAATGCTTTCTCTACTAAGTTTTGTACTTCTTCTACTGATACTTTTTCCTTTTTAGACTCTTCTATATACTGAATAACCCTTTGAATGCAAACTAGAACTTCACTTTCTCTTAATTGTTCCCCAACTTCATCGCTTGCTTTTTTTATTGCATTGCCAATTTTATCAGTATTAAATTTAACTTCTCTGCCATCTCTTTTTACCACATATAGCACTTTATTCGCCTCCTACACACAATATATTGTGTATATTTTAACTCTCATATACATTCTATCTCTTTTGGAATTATATGTAAATAGTTTTTAATTATATATATTTTTTAACTTTACCTAATAAATTTTTATGAAATTGTATAACCTTATCAATAGTGATAATATTACACTTATCACTATTGATAATATTATCTAATATGATATACTAAAAATATACAATAAATTATCGGAGGATTTTTTATATGCAAAAAATTGCTTTAATTACAGATAGCGCTTGCGATCTTGATTTAAATACATTAAGAGAAAATAACGTTAATTTATTACCACTTAGAATAATCTACTCTAGTGGTGATTATAGAGATAGAATAGATATTTCACCATCTGAAGTTTATGAGAACTTGGAAAAAGAAATTCCTACAACATCTTTGCCAAGTGCTAAGGAAACTGAAGAAATCTTAAATAAATTAGAAGAAGAAGGATATACACATGTTATTTGTATTTCTATTTCAAGCGGTCTTTCTGGAAGCTATAATGCTTTAAGATTAGCTTTAGAAGATCATCCTAAACTAACTTCTTTTGTTTATGACACAAAAATACTAGCTTATCCACAAGGAGAAATAGTTATAGAGGCTTCTAAGCTTATAAAAGAAGGTAAAAGTTTTGAAGAAATAGTAGAAGAACTTCCTAAAATTAGAGAAAGAGTTACTGGTTACTTTACAATTAGCACTTTAGAATATCTAAAAAAAGGTGGTAGAATAGGAAGACTTGCAGGAACTGTTGGTGAATTCTTAAATCTTAAACCTATAATAACTACTGACGAAAACGGAATTTACTATAACGTGGCTAAAGTAAGAGGTAGAAAACAATCTTTATCTAAAATGACTGAAATTTTAAAAGGTTATTTAGAAAAAGGAAAATGTGATGTAGCAGTTTTACATGCTGGCTGTGAAGAAGAAGCTACTAAATATATGGAATCTATAAAGTCATTACCAAATGTAGCTTCAATTAAAATCGCAGAAATAAGCCCTGCCCTTGGCGTGCATGGTGGGCCTGGATTAATGGGATTCTCTGTGAAAATGGAAAAATAAATAATGGGTGACTTTGATTTTAACAATCTAGAAGATATTAAAGCTGAGGAAAAAAGACTACATGATGAGTATAAAGCTAAGCTTGCTGAACTAAAAAAAGTACAAAAAGAAAAAGAAGCTGTTGGTCAGGTTTTTACAAAAGGCTTATTGCCCATCTATGTACTTCATATATTAAAATCTGGCCCTACAAATGGTAATGAAATCTCTACAAAAGTTTCAGAAAGAACCAATGGACTTTGGACTCCTAGTACCGGTGGAATATATCCTTTATTAAAAAAATTAGAGAAAGAAGGATTAGTAGTAGGAAAATGGGATGATCCAAAAAAGAAATTTCAAAAATTTTATTCATTAACTCCATTAGGTGAAAAGGAATTTGATAATAGAAAAAAATTGCTTAAACATAAAATTGAAGAATCTTTAAAAGTCTTTCAAATAGTTTATAAAGACTTATATTTATAAAAATACATCCAAGAATATTCTTGGATGTATTTTTATTATATTTTAGGGTAAACTAATAAAAATTTATTTAGGATGGTGTATTATCATGAAAGGAATGATATTAGATTATACAGGCAATGATGCCTTCATATTATTAGAGGATGATTCTGTTATAACTATGCCACTAACTTCATTTGAAACTATCATGCCCATAGGTACTAATATAAGTTTAACAAATTTATTTAATAAATCTTCTAATACAAATTATAAGTCCTCTCAAATGCTTAATAAGACCGTTGACTTTTTGTAAATTTATGGCTAAAATATATGTTATATAAAGTTGCTAGGGGTGCCCCAAGGCTGAGAGATGACTTTTTCATCAACCCTTTTAACCTGATCTGGATAATTCCAGCGTAGGAAAGCCATTATAGAATAAATTATGTATATTCTAATGCCTAGGTACCTCTTACGCAAATAAGGAGGTATTTTTTTATGTCAAATTTTCTAGCAACACTTGGAGAAAATTTCAAAACTATTTTTAGCAGTCCATTAACATTAATCACATTAATTGGCTGTGCAATTTTATTAATTGCTTTTATTAAATTTAAATCATTAAAATTTAATTCAAAGTTAATAGCGCGAATAGGACTAGCTATTGCTTTAGCATTTATCTTAGACATGATAAAGATTTATTCCCTACCTAATGGTGGTGGAAGCATTTCTTTAGGTAGTATGATTCCAATAATCATTATTTCATTTGTTTATGGTCCTTCTATTGGACTATTTACAGGTTTCCTTTTCGGATTATTCAAATTAATACTGGATCCATATATATTAAATCCTATTCAAGTATTATTTGATTATCCTTTACCATTTATGGCTGTTGGAGTTGCCGGATTCTTTAAAAATAAATACTTAGGCGCAAGCATCGGTATGCTACTACGCTTTATTTCACATTTTATTTCAGGCGTAGTTTTCTTTGGTTCATATGCCCCAGAAGGTATATCTCCAATTATTTACTCATTAAGCGTTAACGGTCTAGCAGTAGGTGGGGAATTAATGATTTGCTTAGTTTTACTTGCATTCTTACCTGTAGAAAGACTAGTTAAAATGCTTAAATCTAATATAGCAACAATTTAGTAGTTAATAATTTTAAGTTAATAATTAAAAAATAAAGTCTGCCTAGGCAGACTTTAAAATATATTATTAGAAACTCCCCAAGGAGTTTTATCCTAAAACTATTAACTATTAACTATTAATTCTTAACTCCTATTACCATCCTTTAGGTTTACTTTCTAATACCTCTATATTCCATTCCTTAAATTCATTAACTGCAGAAACATAATATTTATCTTCTGTATTTTCTTTTTTATTTTTTACAGTAATTAATGTTTTAAAATTGCTACTATCATACCCTCTATTTTTTACAGTAATAACCATATCAAAATCTGCTTCGTTATTTTTCACTAACTCAACATTTGGAATAATTTGTTTAGCTTTATCTAAAAAACTAATTATATCAGTAGAAAACACATATTTTAAACAATCAATATCTCCACTTATGTTTACTCCTACCTTATAATCATTTATATTTTCTGTTTTACTTACTTGTTGTAATATTTCTAAAATAGATTGATAATAAATATAATCAAAATCTCTAGGTTTTCTTATAAAAGATAAATTTTTAATTATTACTTCATCTAATCTTTTAGAAACTGAAAATGTATTACCATCATTATAAAAATTCCCATCTTCTGTTCCAACAACATAATAAAATTCTTTAACTTCATCACCTAAATCAAATTCAAACTTATAATCTGGATCTAAACTAGACTTATTTTCGCTTATCTTTGCCCTAGATAATATATTATAAATATCTCTAATGGCACTTGTTTCCGTTACTATAAATTTAAATCCTGTATCTCTTGTACTTTGTATACTAATTTGTTCTATATCACTTGAATTTAAATACTCGAAATAATCATTCTTCAATCCAAGTTTTTTTTCAACATTTTCTATAATTGTACACCCTGAAAAACCAAGTACAAACATTATTAAAAATGAACTTAAAATATATTTTTTTAATGCTCTTAACATTTGTATCTCCTTTTAATTTGTTAATTAAAATAATAGGAGAAGCATATGCTTCCCCTAATAAAGATAATTATAATACTTTATTCCAATATTAGCAATTTAATTTATTATATTAACCTTCAAATAAAATTTAGATATAATATCTAAGCACTATGTTCTTCATTATTGCATTGGGACAACAACTGTTGAATTTTTGAAATCATAAAACATTAACCAACAGCCCTCACTACGTCCTCCATTAGTATTTACCCAAGTTACAAAACCTGTTCTTCCATCGTAAGGCTGTTCATCCTTATCTTTCTTTCCTGGCACTCCATAAATAATATGTTTTAGGTTTCCTCTTGAATCGCACTTATATCCAAGCATAAAATATCCATATTTTTTAATGTATGGATAATAATTTAACATTGGATAATAAGCTAATGTATACTTATTATAATTAGACATATTACACATTTCATGTAAATCATGAATAGGTATTCTGTACCACTTCGTATACTTTAACTCATCTATGCTATTATAATCTCTTTCAAATCCATCAACTATTGATTCAAAATACTCTCCTATGCTTCCTCTTATCTTTCCATTTATCGGATCAAACTCTTTATTAGCTTCAATTTCTTCTTCATAATCTTCGAACTTACCCCTTAAGTTTTCCCTTGGTGTAATTTCTTCTATTATTTCATTTAAAGCCTCTTGTTTTACTTCGTGTACTTCTTGTACTTCTTGAACTTCTTGTATTTTAATTTCTTCTTTTGATTTTTCTTCTACTTTTTCTCTATCAACCTTTTCTTCAGTAGCTTTTTCTTCTACCTTAGAATCTTTAACTTCATTACTAGTAGATTTACTTTGGTTCTTCTTTAATTCTGGTTTTCTTTGTTCTTTCTTAGAATCCTTATCTGAAACTGATTTTATTACTCTAACATCTTTAGCTTTAACAATAATATAACTCTTCCAATTATCGCTAGGTTGTTGTCCATTTAAAAATCCGCACATCACAAAAATTGGAGTATTATTATTCATTTTAGCTATAGCAGTTCCACAAATCTTATCAAATTCTAAGTTTAACCCAGCAATATTTGATACATTATATTCCTTTGTTGCTTCACCTTTACCACTATCACTCACGTCTAAAGGACCCAAATTTACTATTTGCTTTGTATCCTTTTTACAACAAATAAGTAACATGTAGTATTTATCATCATCCTTTTTAAGATTTTGAGCATAGAAAGAAATTTTACATTTATCTCCTTTTGCTTCTATCTTAGAATATCCAGATAATGTCTTATCATCAGAGTTTGCATATCCTCGTTAGTCCTCCTGCAAAATTACGAAGTTTCTATACAATCTACTATTACTTGCCATTCTCTAGAACCCCCACTTTATATTAATTCCATATATTATATGTTCAACATTATAAAATATGTTATTATTTTTAAGTGGCTTACTTAATGACTTTATAGAATTTATAATTTAAAACAACTCAGTTCTTATAAAATTTCATTAATACAGTTTGCAAGATTAGCAAATTCTTGGATAGATAATGTTTCTCCTCTTCTCTTAGGATTAACTCCAGCTTTTTCAAAAGCTTCTTCAAGCTTTTCCTTTGCTGGTCCAATACTCTTAACGCCATTCCATAAAGTTTTTCTTCTCATATTAAAAGAACTTCTTATTATATCAAAGAACAATTTTTCATTTTCAACTTTAACTTTTGGCTCACTAAGCTTATCTAATCTAATAACTATTGAATCAACCTTTGGTCTAGGTATAAAACAACTTGGTGGTACTTTTCTTACTATACTTGTATTACAGTAATATTGAACAAGTAGAGACAGTGCACCATAATCTTTATTCCCAGGCTCTGCATTCATTCTCTCTGCAACTTCTTTTTGAATCATTATTGTTAATGATTTAAAATTGTACCCATCCTTAAGTAATTTTACTATTATAGGTGTTGTAACATAATAAGGCAAGTTTGCAACTAGCTTTACACTCTTTTCATCACCTATTACTTCATTAAAATCAACCTTTAATGCATCATTATGTATAAGTGTAAAATTAGGATTAGCTCCTAATTCTTGTTCTAATATTGGTATTAAATCATTATCTAATTCTATTGCAACTACTTTTTTAGCTTTCTTTAATAATTGAGCAGTTAATGTACCTACTCCTGGTCCTATTTCTATTACTAAATCTTCTCCATCAACTTCAGCTCCTGAAACTATATCTCTAGGCACCGAATCATCAATTAGAAAGTTTTGACCTAAACTTTTAGAAAACTTAAAATTATATTTTTTAACCAGCTCAGCTGTTTTTACATCTTTTATATCCATTTATTTCTCCTTCTCTAGTTCCGCATCTACATATTTAATAGCTTCTATAAATTCTTCTTTAGTTATTCCATAATTATTTAATCTTGATAACATTTGATTTGCATTTCCATAACCAATTCCCAACTTATTTCCAAGTTTTATTCTTCTAGCTTTTGCATTAGGATCACCATTTAATCTAAAATAAAACATATCTTGAGCATCAAATGTTTCAGCCTTTTCTTCTAATGTTACTTTTGCCCTATTTAAAGCTTCGATAATAACTTCTGGACTAGCATTTTCTACTCCTATATCATCATCCTTAATTCCATCTTCTTGTGCAATATATGCATGCTTTATTCCAGGTACTCTTTTTGCTATTATCTTTCTTATTTTTTCACCAGCAAAATCAGGATCCGTTAATACTATTACGCCTTTTCTTTTTTGTGCTTCTTTAATTCTAGCAATAACTTTAGCATTTATTCCAAAACCACCAGTGGCAATCATTTCTGCATTAACAGCTTTTTTTACAGCTGCGATGTCATCTTTTCCCTCAACTACTATAACCTCTTTAATCAAAAGAATCTCTTCCTTTCCTTTATTATCTCTTATTAATTTATCCTTATATTCATATAATGTCAAACCTTTGTAAATTTATATTTATTATTCTAAATAAATTTTATACTATATTTTTAGAAATATTAAAGGAGGCTAGTCCAATAACTAACCTCCTTTATTATTACCATTCTCCAGGATATGCTAAAATATATACTGGAACGTTATATTTTCTTCCCCATGTTCTACATTCAGATTCTGAATTAAGGAACACATCGATTATTTTTCCTTTAATTAAACCACCTGTATCCGCTGCAATAGCTTTACCATAATTTTCTACGTAAACTAAACTTCCTAATGGAATTACTCTTGGATCAACTGCTATTGTGCTTATTCCACCTGGATTATAACTTGGCACAGTTCCTGTCGCAGTAATAGTATCTCCTGCATATGCAGTAGATTCACAATAAATTAAATCCTTATATTCCATTTCTCCATCTCTGCTAGCAAATACCCTTCTGGTACCTTGTACTATAATTTCATTTACAGGCTCTTTAATAACCTTTGATTGAACTACTTCCCTAGATACTTCCTTGCCATCTTTTTTTATAACCTTATAAGTTATTTCTTTTTGACCAGCTTCACCTGCTTGTCTAACGTCCTCAGTGTTTATATCTAAACTTTCGTCCTCTTCCACTATTGTTTCATAATCAATATCTTCAGTGGCTACTTCATTTGTTACTTCAACCTTAACTAATTGAATCGTGAGATTATCTGATATTTTAGTATCTAACGAAGGTGTTATTTCATCTAATCCTTCATTAAATTCAATTCCTTCAGCATTAAGTTCATCACTTTCAGCTTCAAGCATATCTTTTACAGTATCTTCAGCAGTTTTTATAACAATAGTTTTGCTACCAACTACCATTTCAATTTCTACAGCTCTCTTAATGTTAATAATATCCTTTGATGAAATTTTTTCATCTAAAGCTGGTTGTACTTTGTCCTTAGGAGCAATTTCTATCTCCTTCTCTGCAAGTACGTCTTTAACAGTCCCTTTATATGTTATAAATGTTTCTTCTTTTCCGTCAACGATTATTGTTATGTTTTTTCTCATACATGCAAGTGTTACTATTAATGTAACTAATACAACACCTACAGTACCTGTAATTATTTTTGCCTTAGGACTATTAGTAAAATTGTTTCTTAAGTTTTTCTTCCATTTTTCAACCATCTACATTTAACCTCCTCTGGCAAGAGCGACCATTGAATTATATAAATAATTCATGTTTTTGTCAAATTTCCCACCCTACCCTTAATAAAACCTGTTTTTTTAAGTGTAATAAATACACCTTTAATAATTAATTTGAATAAAAATAAATAATGGCATTTTGCTTTTTGAAGTTTGTAGATACTGTTTATAAATTTTTAGAAAAATTTTACAATTGTTAATATTTATTTTACTTTATTTCTTATTATGAATCAAGCGATAGAAATTGTCATTTACAGCCAAATTAACCTCTTTTGAAGAAATTTCCTTTATCTCGGCTATTTTTTCTATTATATATCGTATATAGTCCGATTTATTCCTTTTTCCTCTATTTGGCACAGGAGCCATATAAGGACAATCAGTTTCAACTAATAATCTATCTAATGGAATTCCTTCAACTACTTCACATATTTTTCTAGCATTTTTAAATGTTACAACACCTGTAATTCCTATATAATATCCTAACTTTACACATTCTTTTGCAAATTCAAGACTTCCAGAAAAACAATGAACTGTACCTATTACCTTTGGAAACTCTTTCATTATCTCTAATGTATCAGCATGAGCATCTCTATCATGAATAACTACTGGTAAATTTAATTCTTCTGCTAATTTCATTTGCTCTCTAAATACTCTTTTTTGTATATCTCTAGGAGGATTTTCTTCCCAATAATAATCTAGCCCTATTTCTCCAATAGCTAAAATCTTTTTATTATTTGTTGCTAATTCAATTATCTCTTTTCTTACATCATCATTATAGTCATTTGCATCACTTGGATGAATTCCTAAAGCTCCATATATAAAATCATAATTTATCGTTAAATCATTAGTAGTTTTTAAGCTTGCTTTAGAACATGCGCAATTCAAAATCCCTACTACTCCTTCTCTTTTAATTTGTTCAAAGACAGCTTCTCTATCTTCATTAAAAGCTTCATCATCATAATGTGAATGTGTGTCAAATATTTCATATTTAAATTCCATACTTAATTCTCCCTTAAAAATATAATTCTATTGTTTATTATACCAAAATAAAGTAAAAAAACTCAGCTAATACTGAGTTTCTTCTTATTCAATAATATTTAATTATCTAAAAATGAAAATAAAAACTTCCTTTAAAATTTATATACTCTATTTCAATCTTAGTAGCATACCCATTATCAGATACAAATACATCATTAAATTTTTTAGAATTTATTGGTTCAGACTCTGATAGTAAATTTCCCTGAGAATCATATAATCTAATTATTACTTCTCCATTTTTTCTCGTTCCAGAATAATCTACAGATCTGATTCCAGCACGTAAATTGTAAGTTCTTATATCTGTATATTCTACTTCATAATCAGAACCAATATATCCCCTTTCATCTGCATCATTACTTGTTACTATCTCATTTTTACTACTACTAAAAACTTCTCCATTAAATGAGTATGTTATAACACCTAGAAAAGAAATTACTATTAACAAAGCTAATATAGTAATAGTAATTACTATAGCAATCATTACCTTTTTATTTGATTTCTTACTAGCTTTTGATTCTTTTATTTCATCTGGAAGTTCTGTTGTACAATGAGGGCAATAATTCCATCCACTTTCAACTTTTTGTCCACAGCTTGGACAAAAGAATCCACATTTCATTCCACAGTATGGGCATGAATTTATATTATGTGGAATTTCCTTTCCACAATTATTACATTTGCTTTTATCACTTCTTGTTACAAGTGCATAAACTATTAATCCAATAGGAAAAGCTATTATTGCCGCAATAGTCCATAACCACCAATATTCTTCTCCCTTTTTTCTAGAATCTATAGCAACCCAAACAGCTTGCCATATAAATGCTGCAAATATTATTAATATAAATAATAATGTCAATATCATAGCTATAATCATCTAAACTCCCCCTTTAAGTAAATTCAACCATAAAACTTTCTCTAATTTATTTTTTATTAAGAATAGTTAATATTTTCTTCAGAAATTTGACACCTAAATGACACAATTAAAGTTTATTATAATAACTGTAAAGTAGTTAAAGCATTATTATTTACCCCTAAAACCATCTTGTAAAGTTGGTTTCCTAGAGTTATTCGTCCCCCAAATGAAATAACTCTAGGTTTTTTTTGTTAATTTTTCTTTTCTTTTAATCTAGCTACTTCTTCACTAACTCTTTTTTTATCAATTTTATTAAAAAGAACTTCACATTCTTTAATTAATCCTTCTTTTTTTTCAGTAAAGCTCCAAATACTTTCATTTAATCCTATTGATACTTTTATTTTTTCACAAGTTCCTGGCATAAATGGATATAATAAATTTGATAAATTAACTATAATTTGAATACAATTATAAGTGACATCTTTACATTTAGCAGAATCACTACTTAATAAATCCCAAACCTTACTATTATCAAAATATTTATTTCCCTTTTTGCATAAATTCATTATGTCATTTAAACTATCTCTAAAATGACCTTCTTCGATTTTATCACCTATATCAAAATATAAATTCAAAATTTCATTTTTTAACTTTTCATCCATCTTTCCATTAGGTACTCTATTAGCATAATTTTTCCTAGAAAATAATAAAACCTTATTAACAAAATTATTTAGTTCTCCTACTAACTCATTATTATGTATATTTATATATTCTCTCCAAGTAAAATCAGTATCTTTATCTTCTGGTGAATTTAATGATAAATAGTATCTGAAACTATCAGCATTATATTTTTTACATACGTAATCTGCCCAAAGAGCCCAATTTTTAACTGCTGAAAAAGGCTTACTTTCAAGTTTTAGATGTTCTCCTGATATTATTCTCAAATTAGGATTTTTTATGCCAAGTCCTGCTAAAATTGCTGGGAATATTACAGTATGAAAAGGTATATTATCTTTTCCGTGAATAAAATAAACTCTTGAATCTTCACCTTCCCAATATTCTTTATAATCCTCGCCTCTTTCTTCAAGACATTTCATACTAGCTGTTAAATATCCCATAACCGCTTCTATCCAAACGAATATTTTTTTATCTTCATAACCTTCTAATGGAACATCAACACCCCAATCAAAATCTCTAGTTACTGCCCTATCTCTTAGTCCTTCATCTAAATATCTTTTTAGTATCTTCTTTGCATTTTCTCTCCATCCATCTTGATTTATATATAATCTTTTAACATCATTCTCGAATTTTGATAAGCTAAAAAATAAATGTTTAGTTTCTTTTAAAACTGGCTCAGAATCACAGAATTTGCATCTTATATCTATTAATTCACTACTTTCAAATTCACCATTACAATTTTCACAACCATCACCAGTTGCTTCTTCTCCGCAAATTGGGCATTTTCCTATAATATATCTATCAGCTAAATATTCATTACATTTTTCACAATAAGTTTGTTCTACATTCTTTTCATATATAAAACCCTTTTTATATAATTCTAATATGAAATACTTAACCTTTTCTTCATGATACTCTGAATGAGTTTTTGCAAAAATATCAAAAGAAAACCCTAATGATTTAAAGCATTTTTTAAACTCTTCATGATATTTTTCTACAGCTTCTAATGGTGTTATTCCTTCTTCTTTTGCCTTCATTGTTACAGGAGTACCATGACAGTCTGTTCCAGAAAGAAAAACAACCTCATCCCCCATCATCCTATGATACCTAGCTAAAATATCTCCCGGTAACAAAACTGCAATTCTTCCCAAATGTAAAGGTCCATTAGCATAAGGCCATGCATTACCTATAATAATATTCATTAAAAAACCCCCTTTTATTTAGTTAATAGTTTTGAGTTATAGTAAAAAGGTCAGCAAAGCTGACCTTTTTTTCATTTCCTAAAATCCGCTTATGCCAACTTTATTCCTTAACTTATCACTTGTCACTCACTACTTTAATGAAACACCTACTCATTAACACTCGTAGGTGTAAGTTCAGTTAACTAAATCAAATATTTAGAACTTCACTTATCTAACAACGCTTCCTGTTGGTAATTCACCTGGATTTACTAACTTTAATACGCTATCATCATCTGTAGCTGCTGCTAATATCATTCCTTGTGATAATTCACCTCTTAAAGTAACAGGTTTTAAATTAGCAACTAAAACTACATATTTACCAACTAATTCTTCTGGTTTATAGTGCATTGCTATTCCTGAAATAACCTGTCTTTCTTCTCCATTTAAATCAACCTTTAATTTTAATAATTTTTTAGCTTTTTTAACTGGTTCACATTCTAAAACTTTAACTACTCTTAAATCTATTTTTTCAAAATCCTCAATAGTTATTTCTTCTTTAATTGGTTGCATTTTATATTCTTCTTTTGGCTTGTTAGCTTCTAATTGAGCTAATCTCATAGCTTCTAATTCTTCTAAAGTCTTAGCTACATCTATTCTTGGGAATAAAGCTTCACCTTTTTTAACTTCAGTTCCTGGTGTTGTTCCATCAAATCCTGATAATGAATCCCAAGTTGTTGTAGTAATATTTAATTGAGCATTAATTTTTTCACTTGTACTTGGTAAGAATGATGATAATAATACAGATGCAAATCTTAAGCTTTCAGCTAAATTATATAAAACTGTACCTAGTCTTTCTTTCTTTTCTTCATCCTTTGCAAGTATCCAAGGAGTTGTTTCATCTATATATTTGTTTGCTCTTCCTATAAGTTCAAATACATTTTCTAATGCTTCTGGAATTCTTAAATTATCAATTGCTTTTGTTACTTTAATTGGAGTTTCTATAGCTAAGCTAATTAATTCATTATCAATCTCTTCTTTAGCTGTTGGTGCTGGAATTACTCCATCAAAATACTTTTCAATCATTGCAACCGTTCTTGATAATAAGTTACCAAGGTCATTACAAAGATCCGAATTAATCTTCTTTATAAATATTTCATTATTAAATAATCCGTCTGCTCCAAATGGAATTTCTCTTAATAAATAATATCTAACTGCGTCAACGCCAAATTTATCAACTAAAACTACTGGATCAACAACATTTCCTTTAGATTTTGACATCTTTCCACCATCTACAAGTAACCATCCATGCCCAAATACTTGCTTTGGTAACTCTTCACCTAAAGCCATTAGCATAATTGGCCAGTAAATAGTATGGAATCTTAAGATATCTTTACCTATTAAATGAACGTCTGCAGGCCAGTACTTCTTATATAATTCATCATTTTCACTTCCATATCCTAAAGCAGATATATAGTTAGATAATGCATCTATCCAAACATAAACTACATGTTTTTCATCAAAAGTAACTGGAACTCCCCAGTTAAAGCTTGTTCTTGATACACAAAGATCTTGTAAACCTGGCTTTAAGAAGTTATTAACCATTTCATTTTTTCTTGATTCTGGTTGAATAAACTCTGGGTGCTCATCAATATATTTCATTAATCTATCAGCATATTTGCTCATTTTAAAGAAATAAGCTTCTTCTTTTGATTTTTCAACTGGTCTTCCACAGTCTGGACAATTTCCATTAACTAATTGTGTTTCTGTCCAGAAAGATTCACATGGAGTACAGTATAATCCTTCATAAGAAGATTTATATATATCACCTTGGTCATATAATTTCTTAAATATTTTTTGAACTGTTTTCTTATGATAATCATCAGTAGTTCTGATAAATTTATCATAGCTTATGTCCATCATACTCCATAACTCTTTAATTCCAGCAACTATTTCATCAACATGCTCTTTAGGAGTTATTCCCTTTTCTTCTGCTATTCTTTGAATTTTTTGACCATGTTCATCTGTTCCTGTTAAGAACATTACGTCATATCCATTTAATCTCTTAAATCTAGCTAAAGCATCCGCTGCTACTGTTGTATAAGTATTACCGATGTGTAACTTAGTAGATGGATAATAAATTGGCGTAGTTATATAATATGGTTTTTTAGTCATATTACTTCCTCCTCTTTTTTGTTAACAATTTATTGCTAAAAGTTATAGCTTAAAATAATAGAATCATTAATTTTAATTACTAACTAAAAACTCTAACTCCTAACTAAAAAATGCCTCTATATAGGCTTTTATACCCATATAGAGGCGTTATATACGCGTTACCACTCTATTTCATATTTATTTCACAATAAATATCTCATTAGGTGACTATCATCACCTTGCAATATAACGGTTGCTCCCGTATTACCCTAACTTTTTCAAGCTCAGATAATCAGCTCCAAGACCATCTTCATAAAGTTCAGTAACACTAGCTCTCACCCATTCTAGCTCTCTTTAGATACATTCCTTAACTACTCTTCTCTTCTATGCATTTATTAATTTTATAATATGCTAAAATGTAAAAACTGTCAAACCTATTCTATTTATTTTTAAACTTCTTTTTTATTATGCCCTCTATTATCATAAAATTTACACATATCACAATAAATAATATGAAAATAATAGTAATTATATTAATATCAAATAATAATCTTGCTATTATTATAATTGTAAATAATAACGTTCCTGTTGTACTAAAAACCTTACTAGCAACCTTATTTCCATACTCCCATTCTAAATTACTATTTTTTGCACTTCCAAATTTATATCCCCTACTCACATCAGGATATTTCGAATATTTATTTTCAAAATACCATCCACATGCCCATAATATTATTGGAACTATTTCTAAAATAACAAGTATAATAAAATCCATTTTATCCCCACTTTACTATATATTCTTAAAAATAATTATAAATCATTTTTTATTATAAAGTATGAATAATATATAAATTTATCTATAAAAATATAATTTTTAACATTTTTTGATTTTAATAAAAAATATAATATTAAATAGTGAAATTTGACTATTTCTTAGATATAATATCTAAAGGGATAGGAGGCTTAATTATGGAAAAATTTCAATTTCCTAAGGTTGGACTTAGAACAATAAAATCAGGTATAGCTGTTTTTCTATGTTTGTTACTTTTGCCTAACGAACCTTTTTTTGCTTGCCTTACTGCAGTAATTTGTTTACAAGATACTGTTTATAACTCAATTCATATGGGTATAAATAGAGGTGCAGGTACTATATTAGGTGCTAGTTTTGGCTTAATATTTTTATTCTTATTTAGATCATTAGAAAATCATATATCTAATGCTTACATATCAAAACCACTTATATACTTAATTATTGCTATAGGTATTATCTTAATGATTTATCTATGCAATATTCTAAAAAGGCCAGGTGCTATAAATATAACATGTATTGCATTCCTAGGTGTTACTACAGCTCATGCTTATAGTGATCCCTTATTTTATGCAACTAACAGAATAATAGAAACATTGCTTGGAATAGTAATTTCAATATTAGTTAATAAACTTATAACACCACCACCACATAAATAATTGGAATTTTATAATAAAAAAATTTAAATATAAGTGTATCTACATTATAGATTAAAACTATCAAAAAAGGGTTATGCTTCTGCATAACCCTTCTAATATATAGCCCTCTTTATTTATTTTTCTTATTGCTTAAGCTTCTTCAACCTTCTTACCGAATATTTGTACTCCTACATATAATGCTATTAATGAAATTGGCAATACTATATATATTGGAACTCCAAATCCCGATGGAATATATCCAAATAATATAGTTACTGCTGCAACAAATAGCGAATACCATATTTGTGTCTTAACATGTTCAATATGATTGCATCCAGCTCCCATTGAAGAAAGTATTGTTGTATCTGATATTGGTGAACAGTGATCGCCAAAGATAGCTCCTGTTAATACCGCACTTGTACAAACTACTACAAATGACATATCTGGATTAATTGAATATGCTAATGGAATTGCAAGTGGCATTAATATACTCATTGTTCCATATGCAGTTCCTGTAGAGAATGAAATTACTGCCCCTAAAATAAATATTAAACTTGGTAATAAGAATGCTGGTATTGCCCCTTTTAATACTTCAACTAAATAATATGCAGTTCCAAGTTCTTTAATTACTGATCCTAATGACCAAGCTAATATTAATATAACTCCAGTTATTATTAACCCTTTCATTCCATCAACCCAAACTTCAATAGCTTCACTTAAAGTAAATATTTTCTTACAAACTCCCATTAAAATAGCAACTATTGAAGCAAATAATGCTGATTGGAATAATGCTACAGAAGCATCTGAAGCAGCAAATGCTTCCATTATGCCTTTAAATGAAAATGGTGAATTAATCATAATTTCTTGAGTTGCAGATGGATCTCCACCAATTATTGCACTATATCCACTATAATAAAATGCTACTAATGCAGAAATTATTAATGCTCCTATTGGAATAATTGCATTCCATATACTAAGCTTAACACCTTCTTTTGGCTCTAATTCATCCATTTGAGCTGTTGCTTCAACTGCAACCTCATCTTTAATATTCTTATCTCTGTTTCTTGCCGCAATCTCAGCTTTTCTCATTGGCCCAAATTCTTTTAAAGTTAAAGCCGTTATCACTATAAATGCCAATATCAATATGTTATAGAATCTATAAGGTATTGTTTGAAGAAATACTCCAAAACCACTTGCCTCTACACCTATTGAACTAAATCCTTCACCAATTAAACTTACTTCTAATCCAATCCAAGTAGAAATAATAGCTAGCCCAGCCACTGGTGCTGCTGTAGCATCTATAATAAAAGCCAATCTTTCTCTTGATATCTTCATTTTATCAGCTACTGGTCTCATTATTGGTCCAACTATTAGTGAATTTGCATAATCATCAAAGAAAACACATAAACCTAAAAGCCAAGTTGTCATTTGTGTACTTTTTACCGTCTTAGCCTTTTTAGCTAAAGCCTCTGCTATAGCCTTTGCTCCTCCCATTTTTGCAACTAAATTAATTACTCCCCCAATTGCAAGCACTTGAAGAACTATCCCAGCATTCCACGGATCTGCTAATGAATTCAAAGCTCTATTTACAAAATCTAAGAACGCTTGTATAAATGCCCCAAATACATTATGTCCTGCCAAACTAATTAAAAAGCTTCCTGATAAAATACCTATAAACAATGAAATAACAACATTTTTTGTTATAAAAGCTAATATTATTGCAACTAATGGTGGTAGTAATGTCCATAGCCCAAACTTATTTGCATTCACCGCCGGTTCAACTTCTGCTGCAAATACAACTGACGTTGAAAAAATAAATACTAGCATTGTAAGTAATAATACTTTGTAACTTCTTTTCACTTCTTTTTCCCCCTTATTTTATATAAAAGCGAATAATAAGGGCACCCCAAACTAACAATAAAAAAAGACCTTGAGTTAACACTCAAGGCCTTGTATGTACTAAAAAATTATAAAACTACAAGTCTTAAATGATAGCTCACCACAAAATACTTTGTGACAGTAATACATATATTCTATGTATTCCCAGCTATACAACCTTAAAGCATTAGTTGTACGCTTCGGCGATTGCTCCTTTCTTATTGAATCACAGTGCTTTCCTCATCAATAATACTATTAACTTTCGCGCCTCTACCCTAGTTTATTCACTTTTGTTATTTATAAATTGATTATATAATCAATTTATTGCATTTGCAATACCATTTTATAACTTTTTATACATATTATTTTCCATTTTTACTCATAAAGTTTTCAATCTCTTCCACAGTCTTTATAATATCACTAGATAAATTAATAACGCCATCTTCTGTAACAAGGATATCATCTTCAATTCTAATTCCTATTCCTTCTTCGGCGATATATATTCCTGGTTCAACAGTAAATACAACTCCTGGCTCAAAAATAATATCTCTATGCGGAGTTTCAATATCATGTGTATCCATACCTAAACTATGACCTATACTATGATAGTAGTACTTTCTTACTTCACTTTTATCTTTAATTAATCCAAGCTTTATACATTCTTCTGCAATTAGCTCTGTAGCTTTTTCATTTACATCCTTATATTTCATACCTGGCTTAATTAATTTGATAATCTCTTCATTTACCCTTAAAACAGCATTATAAACTTCTTTTTGTCTTTCAGTGAATTTACCATTAACAGGGAATGTTCTTGATATATCTGCGTTATAACAATTATATTCAGCCCCTAAATCAAAAAGAATTAAATCATTTTCTTTAAGCTCACAATTATTATCAACATAATGTAATGTTGTAGCATTTTCTCCTGCGGCAGCTATTGTTGTAAAAGCTAGCCCTGTTGCACCTTTAACCTTACAATTAAAATCAAAATATGCTTCTAATTCATATTCCTTCATTCCAACACGAGCTTCAGACATTAATTTTTCAATTCCGCTTTTTGTTATTTCAATAGCTTTTTTTATTTTATCTACTTCTTCTTGTGATTTTTTTAATCTTAATTCACCAATTTTACTATAAACATTATTTATTCTAACTTGTGGATACTTAGTTGTTATTTCATTGGCAAATCTATGTGAAATAGTTCCTTCTCTGTTTGCACTCATTCTTTCTAAATCTAAATAAAGATTTATTTCTTCCTTCATAGTAATCATTCCATGGATGTCTCCGTCAAACTGGCTCTTGAATTTAACTTCATCTACAGCCGCAATCTCTTCAGCTTCTTCTTTACGTATGCTTTTACCTACCCATTTTTCCATCTCTAGATCAATGTCTTTTATATAAAGTTTAGAAGATTTTACTCCATTAATTTTTGTCATAACTAATATATGATCTTCTTCTTTTATTCCTGTTAAATAATAAAAATTTCTATTTGGTGTAAAAGGATAAGTTTGATCTCCTGTCTTCTGAATTGCCTTTCCTGCAAATAAAATCACAATTGAATTATCCTTAATTTTATCTAAAAGATTATCTCTATTAAATTTATAAATATTTTTATTCATAGCCCTATCTCCTTGCAAATAATATTTTGTCATTTAGTTTTATTACTCTGCTGCTAATAACTTAACGCTTCTAACATTAGGTAAAGAATTTAACCTTGCAGCTAATTGACTTATACTTTTCTCCATATGCGAAATATCAATAGTAACAGTTACATTAGCTGATAAGTTTATAGGAATATCTTGGTTTATAGTTAATATGTTTCCCTTATAAAAAGCAATACAATCTAATACTTTAGATAATGTTCCTGACTTATGTGTCATTAAGATTATTAAAGTTACCTTTTTTGACTGCATATCTTGTCCCATTGGAAATACATCATCTTTATATTTATAGTATGTACTTCTACTAATACCTACTAATTTTATAGCCTCACTTATATCCTTTGCATTCCCAAGTTCAATATTCTCTTTTACTTCAATTACCTTTTTAAATATCTCTGGTAATGATCTTTCATTTACAATGTAAAATCTATCTTCCCCCATAATCATTCTCCATTCGATTTATTTTATTAATATTATACAACCAAAATTTTTACAACGCACTATAAATTTTACATTCAAAAAATTATTTACCTTTATATTAATTTACAAATTTCACCTTTTTAAATTTTAATAATGATGAAAATTAAGAATATTACTTAAAAGAATAATATAAATTCTTAATGAAAATCATACTAATTTCTGAAAATAATATCCTTAACTTTTCAGTATTAACTCATAATTAAAGAATAAGTACTTTAACCATTAATATTGCCATTATAATAGCAGACATATCTGCCATTATAGCTGCCCAAACAGTATGACGTGTTTTCTTTATTTTAACTGCTCCAAAATATACAGTTACAGTATAAAATATTGTCTCTGTAGTTCCCATAATTACCGAAGCTACTAAACCTATAGGGGTATCAGCACCATAATTTTTTAAAATATCAGTAAAAACTCCCATAGCTCCACTTCCTGAAAGAGGCTTGATTAATACTAAAGGTACAACCTCCTTTGGTAAATCTATTAGTTTGCAAAGTGGTGCAATTGCATTGTTTAACATGTCTAACAGATTAGCTTCTCTAAATATTTGAACTGCTATTATCATTGCTAAAAGATAAGGAAAAATATTTACACAAACCTTTAATCCATCCTTTGCTCCTTCAACAAACCAATCATAAACCTTTCTACCCTTTATCATTCCATAAGTAATAATAATTAAAACTATTATAGGAATAATACTTTTAGTTATATAGTTAAACATTAATATCACCCCATAATCCTAAAAATATCTTTGCAAAATTTTACAACAAATAACACCAACAATGGCTGCAGTACCAGTTGATATTATTGCTGGAAGTATTATTACTCCAGGATTTGTGGAACCTGCTGCTGCTCTTATAGATAATACTGTTGATGGAACTAATTGAATACATGCCGCATTTAATACCAAAAATAATGCCATATCATTACTAGCTCGCCCTTTTTCATTATTCAACCTGTCCATTTCTTCCATTGCTTTTATTCCAAAAGGTGTAGCTGCGTTTCCAAGCCCCATCATATTAGCAGTTATATTCATAACTATAGCCCCTAAAGCTTTTTCATCCTTTGCTGATTCTTTAAAAATAAGTTTTAATATTGGTTTCATAAGCTTGGCTAGTTTTTCTGTAAATCCACTTTTTTCTGCAACCTTCATTACTCCACACCAAAAGCACATTAATCCTACTAATCCAATTATAAAACTAACTGTAGAATCAATAGATCCTATTATGGCATTAGATATTCCTTCACCATTGCCAGTAAATATTCCAACTATTAAACCCAGAAAAATCATTACAAACCATATATAGTTAATCATTTTTTTCCCCTCTCTTTATTCTTTACTTTACAATATATGCCTTGCATCACATATTTATTAGTGATAGGATAAAGATATTAACATAAGTGAAATTCTATTTTTTGAGTTTTACTTTCACCTTCAAGGGTACTTAGAAGGATTTTCATACAAGTTTTAGTTACCTAATAAAGGAGATACATAAATGAAAGAATCAAATTTAAAACTAGCTCAAAAAGATATCGATGAGGCATTAAAAGCTGTAGAAGAAATGGAAAGCTACATTAATGAGGGAAATGAAGAAAATGCTATATTAAAACAAAAATTCATGACTCTAACAGAAAAAGTTCAAAAATTAGAAAATTTACTTAAAACAGAGGGAATATTATAAAATATTTTACTTAATATCACTTAAATCAAAAA
>NZ_CBYM010000026.1 GCF_000577815.1 Clostridium saudiense
AAGTTAAGATAAACACTTAAAAGATAAGTTAAACTTAAATAATTAAAGATATAGCTTTTTACTTATATTCACATTAGTAGTAATATTTATAGCAAGACTAGTCAAAAAATAATTTTTAAATTTTAAAATTAACAATAAAAGTTAAGGAGTGTAACTAGTGGAAACTATTGGTATAAAACTAAGCCGAGAAGTATATAAATCAGATGCAGAAAAAATGGCTGATTGGCTTAGCGATAAAGAAATATCAAGTAATTTAAATGAAGGAGTAAATGCAAAGGAAAATCTAATCAATATTATAAATAGAATAGATATGCCTATATTAACTCATTTATTTAATAATAATTGTAGTTTTTTTACTATTAAAAGCGCATATGAAACAATAGTTTTTTTAAGGTTAATACCAAAGAATGATGGAGTTGAGATAGTAATTGCTGTTGGAGAAAAAGAGTTGTGGGGGAAAGGTATAGGGCATAAAGCTGTGCTAGAAGCCTTAAAAAAAGCTTTTTTTGATATGAGAACAGAGAAGGTAGTTGCAAAAATAAAAAAGACAAATAAAAGATCAAGAAATTTATTTAAAGGAATTGGATTTATGGAAGTTAAAGAGTTAGAAAGAGAAATTGAATATAAAATAACTAAAGAAACTTTTTTTAAAATAGCTTCATAATATTATAAATTATAGGTATGACTTTGATGACACATATAGTAACTTCTGAATAAGTATCATTACTATGTAAATACTAATATGTGTTTATAAATATAAATATAAAACTTTTGAATACTTAAATTAATTAATGATAACGATTTAAACCATATCGAATGAGAAGATATTACCATTAGATGGGAGTGGCGAAAGCCACCTTTTTTTATAAGTAAAGAAAATGTGATACATCTAATGCTAGTAATTAAAAAGAAGATTTTATTAAGGATAGATTTTTAAATCTATACCTGAACACTAATATAAATTATATATAACATTAAAAAGTGTAGGAAAATCTACACTTTTTAATATTATTGAGGAGGATGATTTTTCATGTTTAAGATTGATGATTATATAATGTACGGTATGACAGGGGTATGTAAAGTTATAGATATAACTAATGAGAAATTTTTAAATTCCAATGCGAAAGATAATTTCTAAAGGATATATGACTTCATTAATAAATGATATGACTAATATGGAGACGTTATGGATAGATGATGAAAAAACAAGAAATAAGCAATTCAAAACAATGCTTAAAAGTGGTAAATGTGAGGATTTAATTAAATTAATATTTAATAAAAGGTATTCAAAATCTATTAGTAAAAAATTAAATAAGGCTGACAAGGAGATTATAAAAGAAGCAGAAAGATTATTAAATGAAGAGTTTGCAGTTATTTTAAATATTTCTCCTAATGAAGTAAACTCATATATATCAAGTCAAATATCTTAATAAGGTATTTTTATACTATGTTGGTATGTGTTTTGAGAATTATCTTCACCATAAAATTTACGATAGAAATATCGTGTATTTTTTAATTGTTAAAATATATTACTTTCACAACTTCATTTTATACCCAATATTATGTAAGAAAATATTTAAAAATATTATAAAGCAGGTTTTGAATAAGAGAAAATAAGAGAATTATAAATGATAAAAGAATCTGTATATGTGATATAATTTATTTAATGTTAGTAATTAAGAAGGGAAAGTATATGAAAGTTAAAATACAAGATGTAGCTAAAAAGGCAGGGGTTTCACCAACTACTGTATCAAGGGTTCTTAATAATAGAGGATATATAAGTGAGGAAACAAGGGAAAAGGTTAATAGAGCAATGAAGGAACTTAATTATGTTCCAAATGATGTTGCACGTTCATTATTTAATAAAAGAACTAATTTAATAGGATTAATTATACCTACTGTAAGTAATCCTTTTTTCGGAGAACTCACTTTTTATATAGAGACTATTTGTAATTCTATTGGATATAAAGTTTTGATTTGTAACAGTCTTAATAATATTGAAAATGAAAAAAAATATTTAGAAATGCTTATGAGAAACCAAGTTGATGGAATTATAGTTGGAACACATAATCAGGGGATATTAGATTATAAAAATGATAATTTAGCTGTTGTATCTATTGATACATATTTATCAGAAAATATACCAATCATAGGATCGGATAATTATAATGGAGGAAAGATAGCAACAGAACTTTTATTAGATAAAGGATGTAGGAATATAATTAATATAGATGGAGAAGTTAATTTAAGAACACAAGCAAGATTAAGAAAAATTGCATATGAAGATGTAATGAGGGCAAGTAATCAATTACCTATAACTTATGAAGTTATGGGGGCATTTGATAGTAAAAATCAAATTGAGATTGCAAAGCAAATCTTAAATGAACATCCAGAAGTAGATGGAATTTTTGCAACAAATGATTTATTTGCAGCAGCCTTTATAAATGAAGCTAGAAAGCGTGGCAGAAAAATACCAGAAGATATAAAAGTGGTGGGGTATGATGGAACTGAGACAAGTAGAAGCTTGTTGCCAGATTTAACAACTATAAAACAACCAATAGAGCTCATAGCAAAAACATCAATTGATGTATTGATAAAGGAAATTGAAGGAGATTTCTCCTGTAAAAAGTCTCAGATAGCACTTCCAGTATCACTTTTAAAGGGTAAAACCACATAAAATTATAAAAAATTTATATTTATGGATAACATACTAAAAGATATTAATAGGTTTTAGTATGTTATTTTTTTACAAAAAAATATATGAAACCGGTTGACATATAAAAGCGGTTGACATATAATTTATTTAACAAATAAAAATGTTTACAAAAAGAGGGGGATTTTAAAAATGTCAAAATCAAAAGTAGTGTATTTAAAATTGAGTGCTTATTTCTTTTTCTTCTTTGTAACTTGGTCAGCAAGTTATTCATTATTCTCTATTTGGCTTGGACAAGAAATAAATTTAAGTGGAGCAGATACTGGTATTGTATTTTCTGTAAACGCTATCTTTGCTTTATGCATGCAACCTTTATATGGTTATATTTCTGATAAGATAGGATTAAGAAAAAGTATACTTACATTTATAAGTGTATTATTAATTTTTGTGGGACCATTTTATATATATGTTTATGGACCTTTATTAAAATACAATACAATTTTAGGTGCAGTAGTTGGTGGAATTTATTTAGGAACAGCATTTTTAGCTGGTGTTGGAGCAATTGAATCTTATGTAGAAAAAATAGGGCGTAAGTATAATTTTGAATATGGACGTTCTAGAATGTGGGGGTCATTAGGATGGGCTGCTGCTACTTTTTTTGCTGGACAGTTATTCAATATCAATCCTAATATTAATTTTTGGATTGCATCTATTTCAGCTATCATATTATTCTTTATAATCTTATCTATATCAATAGAAATGAGTGATGAAGATTTAGAAAAAGCTCAATCTGTCAAAATAAAAGATGTGTGTTTGCTTTTCAAATTAAAAGAGTTTTGGCTTTTTATACTTTATGTAATCGGTGTAACTTGTTTCTATAATGTTTATGATCAACAATTTCCGTTATATTATTCATCTATGTTTAGTTCAAAAGAAATAGGTAATCAGATATTTGGTTACTTGAATTCATTGCAAGTATTTTTAGAAGCAGGAATGATGTTCATGGCACCATTTATAGTAAATAAAATTGGTGCTAAAAAGGGATTAATTCTTGCAGGATTGTTAATGAGCTTTAGAATTATAGGTTCAGGATTAGCAACAGAGCCAATATTAATATCATGCATGAAATTACTACATTCAGTTGAATTACCAATAATGCTCATTGCAGTATTTAAATATTTAGCAGCTAATTTTGATACTCGTTTATCTTCAATACTATATTTAGTTGGTTATCAGTTTGCTTCTCAAGTAGGTGCAACAGTATTATCACCAGTAATAGGTAGATTTTATGATACTGTAGGTTTCAGCAGTACTTATATTATAATGGGATGTATAGTTTTAGTATTTACAATAATATCAATGTTTACTTTAGCTAGTACAAAAAAAGAAAATCTAGATACGACAAAAGTAGGAAACGTAAATAGTTTATAAAGTGGAGGGAAAATAATAATGTTAGATAAAAGAATTTTAAAAGCAGAAGAAGTTTTAAAAAAGGAAAAAGAAAATGTAAATAAGGAATATAGACTTGGATATCATATTATGGCACCAGCTAATTGGATTAATGATCCTAATGGACTTATTCAATATAAAGGAGAATATCATGCGTTTTATCAACATCATCCTTATGATGAAAACTGGGGGCCTATGCATTGGGGACATGTTAAAAGTAAGGATTTAGTAAATTGGGAACATTGCCCTGTTGCATTAGCACCAGGAGATGAATTTGATAAGGGAGGGTGTTTTTCAGGAAGTGCAGTAGAGGATGATGGAAATCTTGTTTTAATTTATACAGGACATAATTATATAGATAAAGAAAAAGATATATTTTTCGAAAATCAAAATATTGCAGTAAGTAAAGATGGTGGAATTACTTTTGAAAAATATGAAAACAATCCTGTTATAGCTAAACCACCTGTAGATAGTATACATCACTTTAGGGATCCTAAAGTTTGGAAACATGAGGACAAGTGGTACATGGTTGTTGGAAATTCTACAAAGGATAATATAGGAAGAGTAATATTATATACTTCTTCAGATTTATATAAATGGGATTATGTTGGAACACTTGCAACAAGCAAAGGTGAGCTAGGGTATATGTGGGAGTGTCCTGATTTCTTTAAGCTGGGAGATAAGTATGTATTGAGTTTTTCACCACAAGGAATTGAAAAGAAAGATGGCAAATATCCTAATTTATTTCAAACTGGATATATAGTTGGAGATTATGATTATTCTAATAATAAATTTGAACATGGAACATTTAATGAATTTGATAATGGACATGATTTTTATGCTGTTCAAACATTTTTAGATGATAAAGGACGCAGAATTGCAATAGGATGGATGGATATGTGGGAATCTGATATGCCTACTAAAAAAGATGGATGGTGTGGAGCATTAACCCTTCCACGTGAATTAACATTAAGCTCTGATAATAAGATAATGATGAATCCAGTTGAGGAATTAAAAACACTAAGAGAAGAGTGTATTTTACAAGAAGAAAATATAGATGTATATGAAAATAAGAGTTATGAATTAAAAACAAATGAAAGAATGATGGAACTTAACATTACATTTGATTTATCTGAATTTGATGCAGATAAAGTTGGAGTTAAGATAAAAGGAAGTGAGGAAGAAGAATTAAGTTTAAATTATAATAAAGATATTTCAGAGTTAATTCTTGAATGCTCTAAATGTGGTAAAAATAAGGATGGGGCTAGAAAGGCTATTTTAAATAAGCAAGAAGAATTTTCATTAAGAATATTTATAGATAGATCATCAGTTGAAGTATTTGTTAATAATGGAGAGGCTACAATGACAAGTAGAATTTATCCTAAGAATAAATTTGATGAACTTGAAATTTACTCAAATGGTAATGGAGCAAAAATTAAATGCATAGAAGTATGGAAATTAAGAGATGTATGGAAATAATTTTATAATTGCTTTTATTAAAGGATGTTTATTTTAATTAAGAATTAATAGATAATGTTATAAGTAAATTTAATACAATAAAAAGAGCAACCAAGTTGATATGATCTCTTTATAGTAGACAGTTTAAATAATAAAACTGTAACTATAGAGGGAGCATATCACAAAGTAGTTGCTCTTTTATTTTACATTATAAAAATTAAATTAGTTATTAATATTATCTATTTTTATAGGATTAAAACATACTTCAAAGTCTTTACAATGGAATAGGATATACTTAGAGAATATAACATGGTAAAAGAGTTACCAGTAAGTGAACATGGTGGAGTGATGCTTTATTTATAATAATGAAATGATAGAAGAAGTAATTATTAAAAAACAGTGCAAAATATAATAATATCTTAAAGTAAGGAGTTGTATCATAGGTGAATATATGAAAAAGGTTATTAATGAACAATTAATTTATGAAATACTTTCTGTTGTAGAAGAAATCCCTGAAGGGAAAGTAGCTACATATGGACAAATTGCTAAACTTATTGGCAGAGACAAAAATGCACGTCTTGTTGGGAAGGTTCTTAGCCAGGCAGAATTTTATGGGAAATATCCATGCCATCGTGTGGTAAATTATGCTGGCAGACTAGCCCCGGGGTGGAAGGAACAACGATTTTTACTATTAGGAGAAGGTGTATCTTTTAAGGATGAGAATCATGTTGATATGAAGAAAAATCAGTGGGATTATTAGGAGTTAGGTATGGCGATATTTAAAAATTTACTAGGAATAAGGGAAATTAAATCTCCTATATTTTATAAAGAATTTAAAGAAGAAAATAGACAATTATTTGATTTAATAGAGTTAAGGGATAAAGTTAAATCAAATAAAAAAGAATATATAGAAAGGGATATAACATTTTTAAAAGCAGGAATTCAGGGAGAAAGGAATGTATATTTTGAGATTAAGAATTCCTTTATTCCTATGATATGTCTACATGATATAAGGATACAAGATGGAGATTATGTTGCGCAATTAGATTTTATACTAATAACAGCACAGTTTATTATGATTTTAGAAACTAAAAAGCTTAATGGTGATATATACGTAAATCAATCAGGAGACTTTATTAGATACATAAAAAATAGAAATGGAGAAGTTATTAAGAAAGAAGGAATTTATAGTCCTATAGCGCAAAATGGTAGGCATGTAAGAATAGTGAAGAATATGCTTATTAAAAATGGCATTATTAAGAATTTACCTGTTATATCTGGTGTAGTTATAGCTAATCCAAAGAGTATAGTTAATAAATCGAAGGCTCCAAGTAAAATTAAGTATGAAATCTTTAGATATGATCAATTGACTGATGTAATAAGTAATAAAATTAATTATTATAAGAAGGATTATAATATATTTGAGGATATAATGAAGAATATAGGTGAGTTTTTCATTAAAAATAATAAATCAATAACATTTGATTATAATAAAAAGTATTCTTTAACAGAAGAGGATTTTATTAAACAAGGTGTTGAAGAAACATTTAAGGAAAGTGTTAAAGAGGAGATTGTGGAAAGTGTTATTGAGAAAGTAGTAGAAGCTAAAATAGAAGTGGGAGTTAAAAAAGAAAAATCATATGAAGAATTGGTTGATGAATTAAAGCAGTATAGGTTAAATAAAGCAAAGGAAGAAAAAGTGAAACCGTATTTTGTTTATAATAATGAAATGATGGAAGAAATAATTAAGATGAAACCTAAAAATGAGGAAGAACTTATTGCTATTAGAGGTTTTGGACCAGTTAAAATTGAAAAATATGGACAGGATATAATAGATATAATTAAATTATAAGTTTGGATAGAAAATATTTTGAGAATGTATAATGAAATAAGGGATAGGGGTAAGGAACGCATTGACTACACCATTAAACCAATGAAAATAATTTCAGTGTATTATATAATGATTTAGAATTGGTAATAATGAACCGTATCATAAATAAGTGAGGTTTTTACTGAAATTGGATTATTAATATAGGTGAGAGCTTATTTATGATTCGCATCAACAATAAAATCCACTAAAATATAAGAAATGTTTTAGTGGATTTTTTAATTTGTAGTATAAATATATTATTGTTATAAAGATTTTCTGTATTGGGAAGGTGTACAGTTTTTATACTTTTTGAATTGCTTTACAAAATAACTAAAGTTATCTATTCCAACACTTAATGCAATATTAGAAATTGAGAGTGTTTCAGTTTGCAGAAGTTCTGTAGCTTTTTCGATTCTATAACTATTAATATATTCTACAGGTGTTTTTCCAATTACACTTTTAAAAAACCTACAAAAATATTGAACATTCATATTTGCTTCTAAAGCTAAATCTTCAATATATATTTTATCATTGTAATTTTCATGAATATAGTTAAGTATTTTTTTTATTAAATCTATCTTATAATCTTTTTTTATAGATTTAATATTTTTCTTATTTAATAACATATCTTCAGAAATTAATAGTGAAATTATCTTGTATAAAGATGATTTGATATTTAACTGCCATCCATTATTAGAAGTTTTATATATATTTATCATATCTAAAATCTCTTTAAGTATTTTTTTTTTAACTTTACTGTTTTTCGGAAGTGATGTTGGAAAACTAATTATATTATTTAATATAGGTATAATATAATTTATTTCACAATAGTCGAAATATGAACTACTTAATATTTGGGGTGAAAAAACAATAGCATGATGTAAAGATGCTTTATTATCTACTGAATTAATAAGATGTAATTGTTCTGAATTTATAAAGAAATAATCTCCAGGTTTTGCAATTATAGTAACCATATCAATATCAATTTTTAATTCACCCTTTTCTATATATATAATTTCAATTTCATTGTGCCAGTGAAAAGGGACAGAATAATTTCCTATTGAATCTAAGTGACTGTATATGTGAAAAGGAAACATAGCAGTTCCATGATTGGATTTTTCTTTTAAGTTTATATTTGCCATAAAAATAAACCTCCTTAAAAAAGTCAAAATAATGTTATTTTAGGATAAAATAGAGCAAGTTTAAAAAAAAAATAGTATGTATAATACAATTATAGATTGATATAAATGAAAATCAATATATATTTTTAGCATAAAAGAAAAAGTTATAAATAGGTAGGTGATTTTATGGAGCGCAAGTGGTGGCATGACTCAATAGTATATCAAATTTATCCACGTAGTTATATGGATAGTAATAATGATGGAATTGGAGATTTGAGAGGAATAATATCAAAGTTAGGTTATTTAAGAGATTTAGGTATAGATGTAATTTGGCTTAGTCCAGTATATAAATCTCCTAATGTAGATAATGGTTATGACATAAGCGATTACTATGACATAATGGATGAATTTGGAACAATGGATGATATGAAGGAATTAATTAATAAGGCTAAAGAATTTAATATTAAAATTCTTATGGATTTAGTTGTTAATCATACATCTGATAAACATAAGTGGTTCATTGAGGCAATAAAAGGAAAGGATAATCCTTATAGAGATTTTTATATTTGGAGAGACCCAGTAGATGGGGGTGTTCCAAATGAACTTCAATCAAATTTTGGAGGACCAGCATGGACTTATGATGAGGCATCGGGTCAATATTATTTCCATTTACATGATAAGAGACAACCAGACTTAAATTGGGAAAATCCCTTAGTAAGAGAAAAAATATATGAAATGATTAATTTTTGGTTAGAACTTGGAGTAGGTGGATTTAGATTAGATGTTATAGATTTAATAGGTAAAGATGTAGATAAACTAATAACTAAAAATGGACCTAAGTTACATGAATATTTACAAGAGATGAATAAAAGAACTTTTGGAGGATATGACTCATTAACTGTTGGAGAAACATGGGGAGCAACACCAGAAATAGCTAAGTTATATAGTTCACCAAATAGAAAAGAATTAAGTATGGTATTCCAGTTTGAAGTTATTTCATTAGATAAACAAGAAGGTAAAAGTAGATGGGATTTAGCACCTTTAGATTTCATAAAGTTTAAAGAAACTTTTAAGAAATGGCAAGTAGAATTATACGAAGAAGGTTGGAATAGTTTATTTGGAAATAATCATGATCTTCCAAGAATGGTTTCAAGGTGGGGAAATGATAAAGAATTTAGAGTTGAAAGTGCAAAAATGTTAGCTACTATGTTGCATATGCAAAAGGGGACGCCTTACATTTATCAAGGTGAAGAAATAGGAATGACTAATATAAGACTTAATTCTATAAAAGATTACAATGATATAGAAACTTTAAATGTTTATAAAGCGCGAAGAGCTTTAGGATATAGCGAGCAAGATGTTATGAATTCTATTTATGCAAAGAGTAGAGATAATGGAAGAACTCCAATGCAATGGAGCAAAGAAAAAAATGCAGGTTTTACAGAAGGAAAAGCATGGTTACATATAAATGATAATTATCGTTATATAAATGTAGAAGATTCAATTAATGATGAAAATTCAATATTAAATTATTATAAGAAACTAATAAAACTAAGAAGAGAGAATGATGTAATTAAATATGGGACTTTTGAATTGATTTTAGATAATCATAAAGAGGTATTTGCATATATAAGGAAGTATAAAAATATAGAACTTTTAGTAATATGCAATTTCTATAGTAATAATATAGAAATTGAATTACCAAATGAATATAGTGAGTATTCCTATGAAACTTTATTAACAAATTATACTGATAGTGCAAAGTTTAGCAATGTTATAAGTTTAAGACCATATGAAACAATAGTTTATAAGTTTAAAAAATAATTTTGGAGCGGCTATTGATAATACATCAATTAAAGATTTATTATCAAAGCCAATCTATAAAATAAATTTATATAATTAATGAAAACGATTTTTAAGAAAGGTGGAGAGAAAAATATGGCTACAGAGCAAAAAATAAAAACTAGCTCAAAAGAAATTTTAGACATAATTGGTGGAAAGGATAATATTATAAGTGCAGCTCACTGTGCAACCAGATTAAGATTAGTTTTAAAAGATGAAAGTATAGTTGATTTAGATAGGTTATCAGATGTTGAAATAGTAAAAGGTTATTTTTCAAATTCAGGTCAATTTCAGATAATAATTGGTAGTGGAACTGTTGATGAAGTATATAAAGAAATAATTGCTTTAGCAGGAATAACAGAATCTAGCAAAGAGGAGATTAAAAAGAAAGCAGATGAGAAATTGAATCCTCTTCAAGCATTAGTTAAGACATTATCTAATTTATTCGTTCCAATATTACCAGCATTAATTGCTAGTGGTTTATTAATGGGAATAAATAATGTGCTAACATCGCAAGATTTGTTTATTCAAGGTAAATCTATAGTAGAAGCATATCCTCAAATTGCAGATTTAGCTAGGCTAATAAATACTTTTGCAAATGCAGCATATGTATTTTTACCAATATTAATAGCATTTTCAGCTACTAAGTTATTTGGAGGAAATCCGTATTTAGGAGCAGTTATTGGAATGATAATGGTTCATCCAGATTTATTAAATGGATATAGTTATGGGGCTGCAGTTGTTGATGGAACAATTCCAACTTGGAATATATTTGGATTAAGTATAGAAAGTGTAGGTTATCAAGGTACAGTATTACCTGTAATTGCATCTTCGTATATTTTAGCTAAGATTGAAAAGCTTTTAAGAAAGGTAATTCCAGAATTCTTAGATAACTTATTAACTCCGTTATTTACAGTATTTATTACAGGACTTGCAACATTTATGGTAGTAGGACCAATAATGCGAGGCGCTGGTGAAATCATAACAAATGCTCTTATGTGGCTTTATAATACTTTGGGATTCCTTGGAGGAGCAGTATTAGGATTTATATATGCACCTCTTACAATGACTGGAATGCATCATAGTATACTTCCAGTAGAAATGCAATTATTCGCTAATATAGCAGTAACTGGAGGTTCATTTTTCTTAGCAATTGCATCTTGTAACAATGTAGCACAAGGTGCAGCGTCATTAGCATCAATTATTACATCAAAAAATAAAAAATTAAGAAGCATAGCATTAACATCAGGTATATCAGCATTATTAGGGATTACTGAACCAGCTATGTTTGGTGTTAATTTAAAGTTAAAAACACCCTTCTATTCTGCTATGATAGGTAGTGCTTTGGGTTCTGCATATTCGGTATTTACAAATGTATTAAATGTATCTCCAGGGCCAACAGGGATTATAGGTTTTGTAACAATAAGACCTCAAAATATAGTAAACTTCTTTATCTCGCTTGGAATAGCTTTTGTGGTTACATTTATATTAACATTAGTTTTATCTAAAAAAAATAAAAGTATAACTATTTAGAGAGATATTCAAGGAGAAAGAGTTAAAATATATCTACAAATTTAGTATAAAAATTAAAATTAAAAATAATAAACAAGGTGAAATACAATGGTAAAGTCTTGAAATGCAAAGATTTTTCCGTTGTATTTTATTATATTTTGAATAATACATGTTAGATTTGTGATTCTAAAAAGATTCTTTAATGGTGAGTAGAAATAAAAAATCTATTAAATATACGATAAAGATAATTTATAACGATAACACTATATTTAGTAAATAAAACAAAAGATATGTATAGAGTTGTTAAAATTATAATCATTTAGTATAAGGAAGTATGTTGGAAAATAGAATTATAGTTTTATCTGAATTAAAGCTAATTATAAATATATATTATATATAAAATAAGAGTTTTTACATATTTTCCAATGTGTAGCACACTTTTTTGAGAAGAGGAGTTTAAAATGGAAAAATTTATTTAAAAGAACAATTAAAGCAATTAAAAAAGTATAAAATTGAAGTTATTAAAAGTATACATGATACTGTTAATATACTAGAGAAAAATTATGGTATTAGGGATGTAGAGCAAGATTTAGGTGGATATGTAGTTATAGCAGAAAATATCGTAGATATCGAAATAATGAAACAAGATAAATTACAGGTTTAATACCAGAATATACCAATGTAATTAAAATACTCAATAGAGAAAATTTATATCAAGGAGCTAAAGAGAGATGAAGTAAGGTTCTGTGTCTACAAGGCCACTAGAGAGGTGATGAAACATACATTCCAAGAAGTCTTGATGTAACAGAACTAGAATTAATAGAGCTAATAAAAGAAAAAACTAAGTTAAGAGAAAGATTGAAAAAGCAAGCTAATTTAATTACACAGATTGAAGCTTTACAGTATAAATCATAATATAGTAGTCTAGAGGAAATAAAAAATGAAAACTTTACTAAATATAAAGAATATTCGTTAGTAGCTTATAATTTTGATACTATAGGTTTTGAAAAAAATTAAAGAGTATCTACTAGATGAAATAAAGCAAATAAAGGATAATGGAGAGATAACTGTAGAGACGAGTTTAAGAAGATTAGCATTAATATATGATTGAAAGAATTTTGAAAATTATTAAAAAAATAAACCTCACTTAATACTGATACGGAGAACCGTATCATAAGTAAATGTTAACTTTACTAAAGTTGTATAAGTAATTAATAGAAGATACCTTACAAAGACGGTAGATTAAAATCCATGCATAATTTTATGGGAAATATCCATACCATCGTGTGGTAAATTATGCTGGTAGACTAGAGCTAAGGGGAAGAACAACGATTTTTACTCTCAAAGGAGTGATAAGATAATAATGGTTGATAAAATATAGTGTACTGCAAAGGTGAAGCTTCGATTTTATCAAATAAATAAAAAGCTACATAAAACTGTAGCTTTTTATTATATTCAAATATGCTAAAATTAAATAATAAACTAATTTTCATTATATTGGAGGGAGCAATATTGAAAGAAGGACTCTATGAGCAAGTAATAAACAAAGAAATACTACAACAATTAGAAAACATAGAACAAGAAAACTTCATTATAGATAAAGATAAAATAGATAAAGAAGAAGCTAAAGCAATACTTTCACAATACATATCACAAGTAATAAGAAAATCCCTTAACTACATTAGAGACAAAGAAAAAGAAGATAGCGAAAAATTAATAAAACAAATACAAGCCTGTAATGACATAATTAACATATTAAGCCAAGTGTCAAATGAAGAAGATATTAAAAAATATGAAATAGATAAAAATGGAGAAATGCTTAATGCTCTATACTCAAAAATAAATAATAAAAGAGCAATTAATAACAAAGCAGCAATAAGACCAATAACTCCATTATCACAAAGTTCGCTATTTACAGGTTCAGGTCAAGAACCCAATATGTTAGGTGAATTAAATAAGGAAATACTATCATGTGATTCAATTGATTTGCTAGTTTCATTCGTAAAATGGAGTGGTATTAGATGTATAATGGACAGTCTTACAGAAGCAACTAGAGAGCAGAATAAAAAGTTAAGAATAATTACAACATCTTACATGGGAGCAACGGATGAAAAGGCTATACAAGAATTAAGTAAGTTGCCTAACACTGAAATAAAGATTTCATATGATACAAAAAGGACAAGACTTCATGCAAAGGCTTATATGTTTAAAAGAGATACAGGATTTACTACTGCATACATAGGATCATCAAATTTATCAAATGCAGCATTAACTTCAGGGTTAGAATGGAACTTAAAGGTTACAGAGCAAGATTCATTTGATATTATTAAAAAGTTTGAAGCTACTTTTGAAAGTTATTGGAATGATTCAGAATTTGTATCTTATACTGGAACAGAAGAAGATAAAAAGCAATTAAGAATTTCTTTAAAATTAGAGAAAAATTATAATGATGAAGATACGTCATTTGGATTTGATATTAGACCTTATGCATATCAAAAGGAAATATTAGAAACTCTTAAAGTTGAAAGAAAGATACATAATAAATATAGAAATTTAGTAGTTGCAGCTACTGGTGTAGGTAAAACAGTTATTTCAGCATTTGATTATAGAGATTTTTGTATAGAAAATAGGGGAAAAGCCAATAGACTTTTATTTGTGGTTCATAGAGAAGAAATATTAAAGCAAGCTAGATCAACATTTAGAGCGATATTAAAAAATAATAACTTTGGAGAATTAATGGTTGGTGGAAGAAAACCAGAAAGCTTAGATCATTTATTTGTTTCTATTCAAAGTTTAAATAGTAAAGATTTATGTGAAATAACATCAGAAGATTATTATGACTTCATAATAATAGATGAATTCCACCATGCTGCGGCACCATCTTATCAAAGGTTATTAAGTTATTATAAGCCTAAGGTATTATTAGGATTAACAGCAACACCAGAAAGAAATGATAATCAAGATATATTTAAATTTTTTGAAGATAGAATATCAGGAGAAATAAGATTACCAGAAGCTATAGATAGAAAGTTATTAAGTCCATTCCAATACTTTGCAGTATCAGATACAGTTGACTTATCAAAGCTAAAATGGCAAAGAAGAGGATATAGCATAAGTGACTTAAATAATGTTTATACTGGTAATGATAAAAGAGTTAGTGATATTTTAGTTGCTTTAAATAAATATGTTACTGATATAGATGAAGTAGTAGGTTTAGGATTTTGTGTTAGTAAAGAGCATGCTAAATTTATGGCAAACAAATTTAATGAGGCAGGAATAGAATCAATAGCATTAACTTCTGAAAGTAAAAAGGAAGAAAGAGATAATGCTAAAGAAAGGCTTGTTAAAGGAGAAATAAAGTTTATTTTTGTAGTTGATATTTATAATGAGGGTGTGGACATTCCTGAGATTAATACAATATTATTTTTAAGACCAACTGAAAGTTTAACAGTGTTCTTGCAGCAATTAGGAAGAGGATTAAGATTACATGATAAAAAAGAATGCTTAACGGTTCTTGATTTTGTAGGTCAAGCACATAAAAACTATAATTTTGAGGATAAGTTTAGGGCGTTAATAGGAAAAACAAATAAGCCTGTAAAAGATTATATTGAAAATGGATTTTTAACACTACCAAAAGGATGTTATATTCAACTAGAAAAGGAAGCAAAGGAATATATATTAAGAAATATTAAATCAGCTAGTAATACAAAAGCAAATTTGTTAAGTAAGTTAAGAAGTTTTAAAAATGATACAGATTTAGAGTTAACATTAGAAAATTTCTTAAAATATCATAACTTATCATTAGTAGATTTCTATGGTAAAACTAAAGATAGAAGTTTTTCAAGAATGTGTGTAATAGCAGAGCAAAGAGATGATTTTACAGAAGAAAATGAAGTAGAAATAACTAAAAAGTTATACAACTTGTTGTTTGTAAATTCAAGAAGGTTTATTGAATTTGTTATAGGATTAATAAAAAATAATGATGATATTTCTAATGTAGAATTTACAAATGAAGAGTCTTTAATGCTAAATATGATGTATTATATATTCTATAATGATGCACCAGAAAAGATAGGATTAACTTCAATAAAAGAAGGTATTAATAAGCTATTAAATAATAAAGTAATGATGAATGAAGCTTGTGAAATATTAAAATATAACTTTGATCATCTTAACTTTGTAGATAAGAAAGTAAACTTAGGATTTGATTGCCCTTTAGATTTACATTGTGATTATTCAACAGATGTTATTATGGCTGCCTTTGGATATTATAATGAAGAAAAGAAACCAGCCTTTAGGGAAGGAGTTAAGTACTTTGAGGATAAAGGAATTGATATATTTTTTATTACATTAAATAAAAGTGATAAGGATTTTTCACCATCAACTTTATATGAAGATTATGCAATCAATGAAAGGTTATTTCACTGGCAAACTCAAAGTAAAACTTCAACAGAAAGTGCAACGGGGAAAAGATATATTAATCATTTAAAAACAGGAAATAAGATTGCTCTTTTTGTTAGAGAATATAAAACTAGAGATGGACTTACATCACCATTTACTTATTTAGGAACTTGTGAGTATAGAAGTCATAGTGGAAATAAACCTATTAGTTTTATATGGGAACTTAATGAAGAAATTCCACCAAGTATGATTAATAAGGCAAACAAGACAATAATTATTTAGGAGAAAAACATATGAAGACAATAGAAGTAGTTGCAGCAATAATAAAAAAACAAGATAAAATATTCATTACAAGAAGAAGCTATGGAGAATTTGCAGATATGTGGGAATTTCCAGGTGGAAAAATAGAATTAGGAGAAAGTAGAGAAGAGGCATTAATTCGAGAAGTAAAAGAAGAACTTGAACTAGATATAAATAATTTAGAATATCTAACAACAGTAGATTACGATTATCCAAACTTTCACTTAACAATGCATTGTTTTATTTGTGAAATATGTGGTGGAGAGTTAGTGTTAAATGCCCATAATGATGCTAAATGGGTTTCCTTAGAAGAACTATCAACACAAAAATGGGTACCAGCAGATGTTGAAGTAGTTGAAAAGATACTAAATGATTTTAAAATTAATAAAATAGATTAAATAAGTGAGAGTTTGGTAGAAATTTCTATTAAGCTCTTATTTATTTTAGTATAATATTGGTATAAGAGAGGAAAGATTATGAGAAGAAATAGAATTTTATATTTAATTTTAACGATAATTACAATAATACTAGGTTTGTTATCAAGAAAGGTTCAGGGATTACCACAAATAATATCATCTTATTCAGGAGATGCTTTATGGGCACTTATGGTATTTTTCTTATTTTCTTTTTTATTTAACAAAAAATCTACTATATTCATTTTAGTAATATCAATAATATTTTCCTATGGAATAGAAATAAGTCAGCTTTATCATGCACCTTGGATTGATTCAATAAGAGCTACAACTTTAGGTGGGCTAATATTAGGATTTGGATTCCTATGGAGTGATTTAATTTGTTATACAGTAGGAATTGTAATTGGAGCAATAATAGATAAGATTATAAATAATTAATTATAGAGAGGAGAAGTTATATGAAATTAGGAGTTATTTCAGATACACATGGAGTATTAAGAGAAGAAGTAGTTGAACGTCTTCAAGAATGTGATTACATAATTCATGCAGGAGATATAGGGAATAAGGATATAATCGATAAATTAGAGGGTATAACAAAAACTTTTGTTGTAAGAGGAAATAATGATGACGATGAGTGGGGTCTTACTCTTCCAGAATATAGAGAAATAGAAATGGATGAAATATTAATTTATCTTGTTCATGATAAAGCAGATATTCCAAAAGATTTAAGGGAAGTAGATTTAGTTATTTATGGTCATTCACATAAGTTTAGCAATGAAAAGATTGATAATATTATATATCTAAATCCGGGTTCATGTGGAAGAAAAAGATTTTCACTACCTTTATCTATGGCAATAGTCGAAGTAAATTTAGATGATATAAGAATTGAAAAAATAGATTTAAATTAAAGTTTATTGAAATAAGAGTATACATAACAAAATATAAATTAATTAAATGATACCTAAGGTATTTGAATAAAAAAATTAATAAATTAGCATAAGATTAATGAACTAAGAAAAACTAATAAAGAACATTTAAAATAAGTTTAATATTAGTGAAAGAAGGAGAGAATATGTTTAAGCATGAGAAACATTTAATACGTGAAGTAAAGGTTGAGAAGCCTAATTAAACATATGCTAATTTAATGTAGGAGCAATTAGGTGGAGCTAATGGAGAGTTAACAGCAGCATTAACTTATTTTATTCAAAGCTTTAGAGTTGATAATAAAGAAATAAAGGATTTATTTTTAGATATTGCTGCTGAAGAATTTGGTCATGCAGAAATGGTAGCAGAAACTATTAATTTATTAAATGGTAAAGATGTAACAGCACCACCAGCACAAGTTGGAGCAGTTGAAGCAACTACTACTTCAAGATTAACACCAATGCTTGCTAATTCTTCAGGATATTTATGGACAGCTGCATATGTAAATGAAACAGGTGACTTAGCAGCAGATTTATTGACTAATATAGGTAATGAGCAAAGAACTAAAACAACTTATGAAAATCTTTATAGACAAATAAAAGATAAGTATGTTAGAGAAACTATTCAATATTTATTACAACGTGAAGAAGCACATAACACAATGTTTAGAGAAGCATTTAATAAAATGCTTGGAACAGGTTCATTAAAGGATTGGGGAGATACAAAAGATGCTAAGATTTATCTAAATTTATCTACACCAGGTCAGTATTTTGGTGATTTAAAAGATCCAAAAGCACCAGCATTTGAAGAACCAGATCCAGGTGAAAATAAGTAAACTACTACTTTATTAAAAATTTACTAATGATATACCTATTTGTGATATAATTAACATATAAATCAAAATTGGGGTATTAGTAATGAAAATTAAGATAATTAGTCTAGAAGATGAAAAAAGTATTAGTTTTAAGAATTCTTCATTAGGATTCGAAATAGTAGATAATAATAGTAAATATTATAAAGTCGAACAAGATATAGTTGAAATTTCTTATTTACTAGAAAAGGATGTAAATATTGAAAAATATAATTTGAAAAATAATTCAGATATAATTTTAATAGTAGCAAAAAGTTTTGAAGGTAAAAATATAGAAATTATAAAAAAAATAAAAAGCAAATATAATATTATAGTTGCAATTGGTGATGTAAATTTATCAGATAAATATACAAGAGATGAATTTAATAAATTAAATAATGTATTAATTGTAGCTGAATTAAAAAAAGAAAATAAAATAGATTTAAAATTATTAAGTTTAATTCTTAAAAACAAAGAAATATTTAACAAATCAAGTATTGAGAAACAAAGAAGTACTATTTTAATAGATAGCAATGAAAGTATTGGCAAAGTAGTATTATCTTTATTAGAACAGTTTAATTATATTCAAAATAATAAAGAATATAATTTATATCTATATTCAAAAGACGAGATTGGATTGCAAGAGCTAGCATATTTAGAAGATCCTATAAGAGAATATATTTATGATGAAGCCACATTGAAAATAGATACATTTACTAATGAAGATATTACTGATAAAAATTATTTTGTAGTATTTGAAGCTAAATAAATTAAATAAAGTAAGTAGTTATAGGTGAAAGTCTAGTTAATTTATACAAAAATGTATAATTAACTGGACTTTTTAATGTTTAAATAAATTAATTGTTAAATTTATAACTTAAATAACTTAAATAATTATTTAAAAAGTTAAATAAATTGTAGGAAAAAGTCGAAGCTTGTACAATAATTCTTGTGAAAGAGATTAAACATAAAAATGAATGTTAAAAAATATACAAGGAGAAAAGTTATATGTTAGAAATAATTAAAAACACATTAACAGACAATGCGATTTTAGGAGCTATATTTTCATCAGTAGCAATAATTCTTTTAGGATTTTATTTAAGAAAAAAGGAAATTTTAAATTCAAATGCTTCTAAAATGTTAACAAAGCTTGTTCTTACAATTTCATTACCTGCATTAGCATTTACATCATTTATGAAAGATATAAACGGAGAGCAGTTAAAACAAGGTATGAGTATATTAGTTTGGGGATTTGCAATTTATATTGTATTAATACCAATAACTAAAATAATGTATGCAAAAGTAAAAGGCGATAAACAAGATGTTTATAGAGTACTTACTATATTTGGTTCAACTACATTCTTTGGTACACCGATAGTTACTGCAGTATATGGTGCAGTAGGTACTATGTACTCAAACATATTTAACATTGCATATAGAGTATTTTTATATTCATATGCCTTTGTAAAAATGTCAGGCACAAAAATGGATAAAGATAATTTTAAAAAGAATATGAAAGAAATTTTCTTAAATCCAATAATAATAGCCACATTCTTAGGATTATTTATATGGTTATTCCAAGAAAAATTACCTCAAATAGCAGTAGCTACAGCAGATGGTACTACTAACTATGCATTTTTAAGAATTGACCAAACATTACCTTGGTTCTATAAACCACTTACTTATTTAAGTAGTTTAGCTTCACCACTTGCTTGGATTTCAATTGGTGCAACATTAGCGGAAGTTCCATTTAAAAAAGCAGTATCACAAAAAGATGCTTGGGGATATAGCTTAATTAAAGTATTATGTGTTCCAGCTATAAACTTTGTTTTATTATTAGCTGTTAGTAAATTAGGAATATTACCAGTTTCTTTTGAAGGAATGGCAACAACAGTAATAATGATGGCTGCACCAACAGCAACAGTTGCAGCAGCATATGCAATTAGTTATGATAGAGAATCATTATTTACATCAAACTGTTCTTTATTATCAACAGTTGTAGCAGTAGCAGCAATGCCAATACTTATAGTTATATTAGAAGTAATAAGAAACATAGGATTATTTGCATAGAATAATCAATAGAAAATATAAATACAGCAAAAGATTAGGACAAGCCATTCTAAAAATAGAGTGGTTATTGTTCTTAATCATATTATTTAGTGTTATTTAGAGGAGATAAAAATTATGATAAAATTAGTTTGTTATGGTGTTAGAGAAACAGAAGTTAAATATTTTGAAGAAATAAATAAAAAATTTGGATATGATATTAAGTTAGTAACTTTAGGTCTTAATCACGAAAATGTAAAAGAAGCAATTGGAGCAGAAGCAGTAATGGTTAGAGGAAACTGTAAAGCTGATAGACAAAACTTAGAACTATTAAAAGCTAATGGATTAAAATATCTTTTAACTAGAACAGTTGGATTTGATCACGTTGATTTACAAGCAGTTAAAGATTTAGATTTAAAATGTGCTAGAGTTCCAGGATATTCTCCAAATGCAATAGGTGAATTAGCACTTTCTTTATCAATGATGTTATTAAGACACACTGCTTATACTGTAAATAGAACAAGAGAAAAGAATTTTGTTGTTGACCCATTTATGTTCAGCAAAGAAGTAAGAAATTGTACAGTTGCAGTTTTAGGTGCAGGTAAAATTGGATTAACTACAGCTAAGTTATTCAAAGGACTAGGGGCTAGAGTAATAGCTTATGATGTATTCCAAAGTGATGCAGCTAAAGAAATAGTTGAATTTATGGAATTAGATGAAGTATTAGCACAAGCAGATATAATATCAGTACATATGCCATATATAAAAGATGTAAATTATCATATGATAAACGATGAATTTATATCAAAAATGAAAGATGGAGCTATATTAGTTAATACTGCTAGAGGTGAAGTTCAAGATATTGAAGCTATAATAAGAGGTATCGAAAGTGGTAAATTAGGTGGATTTGGTACTGATGTTTTAGAAGGGGAATCTGTAACATTCTTTAAAGATTTAAGAGAAAAAGAATTGGAAAATGATTTACATCAAAGATTAGTAGATCTTTATCCAAGAGTATTAGTAACTCCTCATATAGGATCTTACACAGATGAAGCATTAATAAACATGATAGAGTTTTCTTATGAAAATTTAAGAGATTTCTTAAATGAAGGAACTTGCAAGAACAGTATAGCATAGTTAATATTAAATTTAATATTATATAGGGGTGTTTAATAAACACCCCATTTTTATGTATTAAAATACTTTATAAAGAAAAAAACAATATTGGTGATATAATATGAAGATGAAGTTTAAAAATAAAATAATTCTTTGGGCTGTTACAATCACATTTATTCCATTACTGTTATCTTATATTATTTTTATAACAGCAAAGATATCAGATACAGAGGATAGTATAAAAGTAACCTTGAAGAATGTAGGGAATGTTATAAGTCAAAGTGATTTAGTTAGAGAAAAGCTTTACAAAAGAGAAAGTGATAAAAGTATTCAAGAATATACAAAAGAATTTATAGAAAGTTTTAATGATGTTGATATTATAGTTGTTGGGGATATGACAGGTGAGAAATATTCACATTTAGATGAATCACAAATAGGAGAAATATATGTAAATGAAGATAATAAAGATGTTCTTCAAAAAGGAATAAGTTATTATTCAATAATGGAAGGTTCAATGGGAACAACATTGAGGTGGTTCGAACCAATATTTTATAATAATAAACAAGTTGGGTTTATTATGGTAGGTAAATATGAAAAAGATATTACTGTAATTAATTCAAAGACTAAAACTACATATACCTTATTGTTTCTTTTTTCTATAATATTATCAATAATAGGTGCAAAAATATTAGCAGATAACTTAAAAAAATTAATATTGGATATGGAACCAGTTGAAATTGCAACTTTATATAGAGAGAAAAATATAATTATAGATAGTGTTAAAGATGGAATAATATCATTAAATAAAAATAAAGAAATTATAGAAATAAACAAAAGTTGTTATGAGTTGTTTGAAAATTTTGAAGTAGAAGACATACTAGATAAGCTTAATGTTTACATAGATAATAGAGAAGAATTTGAAATGAAGGAATTTATAATTCAAGGTAAAAAAATATTTGTAACAATTAAAAATATTAAATTAGGTGATAATTGTCTTAGAACAATAATTACTTTAGTTGATAAAAATCCTATTAATAAAATAGCAAAAGAGATAACTGGTGTAGATGAAATAATTAAAAATTTAAGAGCAAATGTTCATGAATTTAAAAATAGTTTATATGTAATTTTAGGGTTGCTTGAAATAAAGGCTTATGATGATGCAAAAAAATATATTTTAAAAACACAAGAGATTCATGAAGAAGTAATAAGTAAGTTTGTTAGTATTGAAGATAAATATGTTAGAGGATTATTAATTAGTAGGGAGTCAGTTGCTAAAGAAAGAAAAATAGAGTTTTTATTAACAGAAGAATCGTTTTTAGAAGAAGAACATGGAATTATAGATTCAAATGATATAGTAACAATACTAGGAAATTTAATTGAAAATGCATTTGAAGCATGTGCTTTATGTGGTGATATAAAAAAGAAGGTTGAGGTATCATTATATGAAGATGATTTAGTAATAGAAATGCAAGTAAGAGATAATGGAAAAAGTATTGATAATAAAATAAGAGATATAATGTTTACGGAAGGTATATCATCAAAAGGAGAAGATAGAGGAACAGGCTTATACTTAGTTAAAAATAGAGTTGAAATTTATAATGGAAGTATAGATATTGAAGAGTTTGATGATGAAAAAATATTTGTTGTAACAATTTTAAAAGGTGGTATATAAAAGTGAATGTATTAATAGTTGAAGATGATCCAATGGTGGCTTTAATAAATAAGCGATACTTAGAGCAAATTACAGATATAAAAACATTTGGTCCAGTAATGTATGAAAATGATATTATTAAAAGTTTAAAAGAAAATGATATTGATTTGATATTAATGGACGTATTTTTACCAGAAAAAAGTGGAATAGATATTTTAAAGGCTATTAGAGAAAAAAACTTTTTTACAGATGTAATAATGATAACAGCTGCAAATAGTACAAATGAAATAAAAAGAGCATTTGCATATGGAGTAGTAGATTATTTAGTTAAACCATTTGAATTTGAGAGATTTAAGGAAGCTATAAATAAATATAAAGCTAGAAAGAAAGTATTGCTTAATGAAGAGGTAGTGAGCCAAAGTGATATAGATAGCTTGATAATGAATAATTCATCAGAAAATGAAGTTAAGTTACCTAAAGGATTAAATGCAAGAACATTAGATAGAATAATAGATTTTTTAAATGAAAAATCTAATGAGGTTTGGACATTAAGGGAAATTGCATATGAGATAAAAATTAGTAATGTAACTATTAAAAAATATATGGACTATTTAGAAAGTATAGGGAAAGTTGATTTAGAAATGAATTTTGGAAATGTGGGTAGACCAGAATATAAGTATTTTGTAAAAAAATAACTCATAAATGCTAAATATATCCGTAATTATATGGTATAATTTAAATAAATTATATTAGGGGGTATAGCATGAGTTACGAAAAATATAAATATTTAGGATTTTTGGGGCTATTATCTTTAATAGGTCTTAAAGGATTTGTAACACATAATTATTTATGGTTCATTTTATTTATAAATTATTTATGGTTTACATTTTTTTATGATAATAGTATAGTGTATAAATTACAATTTAATAAAAAATAGTATCAAATGAAAACAACAACTATTGATTAAATACAATAATTGTTGTTTTTTTATATTTAATATTTTTATTTAAGTATTGTTTTAAATACAAATAATTAATTTAGTATTAGTAAAATATTTTTTTAATAATCCATTTATAGTATAATTAGAAGATGAATAACTAATTGGAGTAAATAAATATTATTATAAACTTACAAGAAATCAATAACTAGTAAGGGAGTATTAACGTATATGATTACTGATAATAGGGTATCTAAGGAAGAGTTTGAAAGGTTAAGAAATGATCAGAGTTATGTAAAAGTTATAATTAATAAGATAAACTTTTTTAATAATAAAGTAGCTAAAGAGGTATTAAATGAATTAATTATATTTTCTAAAAAAAACAATCTTGAAGATGTTTATTCATGGACTTTATATAAATTAGGAAAAATATATGTTGTAGAAGATTTATATCAAAATGCTGATGAGTTATTTAATGAAGCATATGAAATTTTTGCGAAGAATAATAATATAAATGGAATGATATCAGTAATTACTGGATTCATAGGTAGTAAGTGTATGCAACATAAATATGCAGAGGCAATACAATGGGGAGTTAAGGCAATGGAATTAGCTGAAGAAGCTAATAATATTGAATTATTAATTACCATTAAAGGTAATTTAGCAGGTGTATATATTGTAATAGAAGAATACGAAAAAGCAATTGAAATTTTAGAGCAAATAGAGCAGCTTCCATGGATTGGAACTGATATAAATAAAGTAGCCATATATTTAAATAGAGCAATTTGTGAGCAAAGTATCAATAATTTAGACAACGCCTTATACTATATTGATCATATTGAAAAATTAGCATTACAACATCCTCATTATAGTTTAAATTGGCTATTAGAAAAAGCTAAGATTTACATAAAGAAGGGTTTAACTAAAAAAGCTGAAGAAATGTTATTAGAGGTTAGCAAAAAACGTCAAGAGATTGAAGATGTTGAGTTTGATAGTGAATCATTAATTTATTTAAGCAAAATAGATGTAATTAATGAAAAATATCAATCAGCAATAGAAAGATTAAATAACATTGAAACAAAGGTATTAGAAGATAGAGAATTAACTAATATTAAAATTATGTATAATATTTATAATTTAGCTTATAAAGGATTAAAAGAATATGAAAAAGCATATTGCTATTTAGAAAAGTGGATTGAAATTGAAAAGCAATTAAGGAAAATTCAAGAAAAAGCAATTTTTACTGTTTTAGATGAACAGAAAAAAAATATGCTAGATAAAAATTATAAAATGTTATATGAACAAAATCAGCTTATTTATAAAATAGGACAAAATATAATATCAAATCTTAATAAAAAAGATATATTTAAGGTTATTGCCGAGGAAATAAAAAATATTTTAAATTATGATATTATTCAAATTATAGTTTATAATGAAGAAACAAAAACATATCAATATCAATTAGTAATAGAAGAAGATGAAATAATTAACCTTAATAGTGTTGATATATGTGATGGTGGATTTGCAAGTTATAGTATTAAACGTAAAGAAGATATACTTATTAATGATGTAGAAAATCAATATTATAGATATATAGATGATCATGACAAATATCTTAAAGAAAAATTTAATTGGAGAGCTGAAAAATTTACAAAATCATTGATGTTTGTTCCAATGATAATAAAAGATAAAGTTGTTGGTGATTTATGTATTCAAAAGTATGAAAAAAATGCATTTGATTTAAGTGACTTAAGTACTTTTAAAATATTATCTACATATATTGCAATAGCTTTAGATAATTCTTCTTTATATAAGAAAGTTCATTATAATGCAAATTATGATTCACTAACAGGTATTTATAATAGACGTAAGATTATAGAAAATATAAATAAGTTAAAAGAAAGATCAGATTATGAATGTGAAAATTATTACATTGCTATGATGGATATTGATAATTTTAAAAAGATAAATGATGTTTATGGACATATCATAGGAGATAAAGTTTTAGTTGAGAGTGCAAGTTTAATAAGAAATCTAATTGGACCTGAAGATATTGTTGGAAGATATGGAGGGGAAGAGTTTATTATTATTCTTAAAAATAGAAACAATAATTTCAAAGATACTCTAGAAAGGATTAGAAGAGGAATAGAGCAGTTGAGTATTGAAATTAATAATGATGAATACATTAATATAACTGTTAGTATTGGGGTTGCAAAGTTTGATGTTAAAAACATGACTTTAGAAGAAAATATAGCGCTAGCAGATAAGTCTTTATATAAAGCAAAAAATTTAGGGAAAAATATAGTTGTTTATTGGTAATACATAAAAAAGGAATAGTGATTATACTATTCCTTTTTATTATATTATTGAAGAGGTAAGTAGATAAATAAAGGTATTTTATCACTAATATAGAATGTTGTATATGTAAATTATTACTAGTAGAATAATATAGAGAAATTATATTTTTAAGGAGAAGAGAAATGATATATGAGAAGTTAAGAATAAAGGATATTAGTAGAAAATTAAAAAATAGTGAAGCTATTATAAGTGCATATATACCTGAAAATAGTGAAGAAATAAATATAAATAAAAAAAGGGAAACAATTATAATTTGTCCTGGTGGGGGATATGAATTTACTTCAGATAGAGAAGCAGAGCCAATTGCATTAAAATTTGTAGCACAAGGCTTCAATGCTGTAGTAATAAGATATAGTATAGCACCAGTAAGATATCCTACTGCATTATTAGAATTAGCAGAAACAGTTAGATATGTGCGTGAAAAAGAAAAAGAGTGGAATGTAGATACTGAAAAAGTTATAGTTTGTGGTTTTTCGGCAGGAGGACATTTAGCAGGTAGTTTAGGAGTATTGTGGAATAATGAAATTATTGAAAAATATTTAGATATAAAAAATGAAGAGGTTAAACCTAATGCAATGATCTTATGTTATCCAGTTATATCAAGTGGTGAATTTGCTCATAAGGGTTCATTTGATAGTTTATTAGGGGAAAAAGAAGCTGAAATAAGTAGAGAAAACCTTTCTTTAGAGAAGTTAGTATCTATTGAAACTCCAAAAACATTCTTATGGCATACATTTGATGATGGAACAGTTCCAGTTCAAAACTCATTATTATTTTCAAATGCTTTAGCATCTAATAAAGTTCAATTTGAACTTCATATTTATCCAAGTGGAGTACATGGGTTAGGTCTTTGTGAAGAAATTACAGCTATGAATGGTAGAAGTGAACATATAAATAGTCATATAGCAAGTTGGTTTAATTTGGCATGTCAATGGATTAAAACATTATAAGAATATAATAAAAACTACTACAGATATATATGTAGTAGTTTTTATTGTATTTAAGAAAATTTATTATTAGTATTTAACAGTGATATATTTAGTAGTATCAACAGTTACATTAGGATTATTTTTAAAGTAATTAATAATAATTTCAGGCATTTCAAGCACTATTTCTTTCACTACTTTACATTTGTCGTAGCACTCATATCCACCAGCACCACTTGCTCTATAGTTATTCATAACTAAAGTTAATTTTTTAGTATAGTTAAGTTCTTCACCTTTATATTTTATAGAAACAACTCTATTTCCAACTTCTTTATTTAAATCGAAAGTATATTCAATATTAGCAAAATAGTCATAATTATAATGTTCTAGTTTTGGTTTTAAGAAACTTTGTGATATTGAAATGTTGCCATTATCATTGTTAAAATAGCTTGCACTTCTTTCAAGTGCTAATTTTAATATTTCTCTATTAACCTCTAAAACAACTAATGTGTTAGGGTATGGGTAAGTAGATAAAATGTTTCTAACTGATATATTTTTATTAAATCCATGTATAACATTGGCAAAAGCAGTACAAGAAATATCAGCATCACTTGTTTCTAGTTGAATTTGATTTATAAAGTTAGCTAAATGTGAACCATTTAATGCCATTTCAAGGCGATCACCAGGTTGAAGTTCTGTACTTAAAAAACCAACAGGTGTATCTAACCATTCTTGAACCTTATTTTCTAAAGGTAAGAATTTATTAAACATTTCTTTATTTGGGTTAAGCTTAATTTCCTCTAATGAAGATGTAATATTTATTGAACCATTATCATCAATTGTAAGATTAAGTTTTACAAACTTGCTTCCATTGTGAGGAGTTTGGACTATATGAGTACCAAAAATAGTTTTGTTACTTATTGGAATATGTTGATGACCTGTAAGTAAAATATCAAAATCAAATTCTTTACAAAGTTTAAATGCAATATTTTCTTTAGTAGTGCTTAATAACTCATGAGATTCTAAATCATTTTCAAAGCCACCATGGTAAACACCAATAATTAAATCACACTTAGTTTTTACTTCATCAAAGTATTTTGCTACAGCATCAAAGGTATCTGTAATATTAATATTTTCAATGTTTTCTGGACGTTCCCATCTATTTATAAAATCTGTAGTAATTCCTAAAATTCCAACTTCTAAACCATTTGCCATAGTTTTTATTTGATAAGGTTGGATAGGTAGTTCGCCAGTATTATCTATAACATTTGCACAAACGCATTTTGCATTTAAATTATCTAAATATTTTTTTAAATATTTTTTACCATAATTAAAATCATGATTTCCTAAAGTTACAAAGTCATATTGTCCTTCATTAAAAATTGTTGCAATAGGATGTACATCAAAATCAGTATTGCTTAAATAGTTAGTGAATGGAGAACCTTGAATAGTATCGCCACCATCAATTATTAAAGTATTGTCATCTTTTTCGAAAGAATTAATTATGTTTAATATTCCAATATTTTTTTCGGTTGTATTTACATAATCCGTTGGATAAACATATCCGTGAAGGTCAGATGTAAAATAAATTTTTAAATCTTTCATTAATAAGCACCTCTTCTTTAGTAAGTATATAATTATTATGATTATAGCATATTTTTATATTTTAGATAGTAGCTTTAAATTATAAAAGAATTAGTATATTAAAATTAACATTATTTAGTGACTTGAATATAATTAATTAAAGACAAATAATGAAATAGCAATAGGGGCGAGTTTAAATGAAGGTTATAAATGAAGCAGAGTTTGCAAATGAGGTTAAAGATGGACTAGTATTAGTAGATTTTTATGCAGATTGGTGTGGACCATGTAAAATGCTTTCACCATTATTAGAAGAAATTAATAGTGAAGATGAAAATATAAAGATTGTAAAGGTTAATGTGGATAATTCACAGTTTTTAGCTAATTATTTTGATATTAAGTCAATTCCAACATTAGTATTATTAAAAGATGGACAATTTATACATCGATTAACAGGTTTTAGACCTAAAAGTGTTATTAAAAAATTAATATCACAAGGGAAATAAATAATAAATTAGATAATTCCTAAAAGTTATCTTTTACTATTATATAGAAAGTATAATTCAAGAGGAGTATATTTAGTATGGAAATAACTGATTTTTTGACGCAGAATTTCCTTTCATCTTTTACAGGAACATTAGTAGCAGTTGAATTAATAGTATTTACCACAAAAGATTTTCCATTAATAAAAAAGATGCCTACTAAGCTGTATACATTTATATTAGCAGTAGCTCATTTAGTAATTGTAAAAACAACTACAGGAAGTATAGAAATGAGTGTTGAATGTTATTATAGGCTATTTATAAATGCATTGGTAGTAGTGTTAATATTATGTGGTGGATATGATACAATTATGGAAAAGTTTAAGTCTATAAAAGATATTACAGGTAATTTAATAAGTGAAGCTAATGATAATGAGAAAAACAAAAGTAATACAAGCAATGAAGAACAAAAACAGATAGAAGATAAAAATGAAGCGAATAAATGATAAGTAAAAGGTGCTTAAGTAAGTTATGTAAGCACCTTTTATTATATCTAATTATGAGTGTTTTTTTATTGCTTTTTTATTTTTACCAAGAAATGAGCCTAGGCCTAATCCTAAAAATAAAAATATTATAGGACATAATGCAATCCAGAACATGTTATCTGTTATGAAAAATATAATACTACCTATTAATACTCCTAATATTAAACCTATGATAGTACCCCAGTATAAAAATTTATCTGCTCTCTTTTGAGCTGGGCTAATTTTAACCTTCTTTTTATTACTCATTTTATAATCACCTCATAAAATTAAAATATTTATATTAAGTGAAACTCACTATTCACTTTCGTTCATAGAAATAAGTTAATTTACTTAAAACAAAATTTGGAAATTAACTTATAGGAAAATTATATAATAAAGATAATTATATTAACAGAGAAATTTTATTATGTATAAGCTACTTTTATTATTTTGTAATAAAGCTAATTATAATTATAATAAATTGCTTTTGAAATTTGAGCTATTTTTTCCTCAGCGTCAGTAAGTTCATTAGTATAAATAACTAAAATATAAGGGGTATCACTAAGGATTATTCCAACATCATGAATAGCTAACAAGACATTCAGAAGGTATTAAAAATGAGTATGAGTTACTTTTAGTTAAATTTTCTGACGTAGACAAGGCAAAGGTAGTTTCTTCATTATCAAAATCAGTAAAATCAAATTCTATTGTAATAATGCTTAAAAAACATAAAGAAGATAATAATATGCTTAATAATATAAATTTATATTTAAATATGAAAAATGTTTTTTTAGGTTTTCTTTTGTGAAACATAAATAGATATCTCCTTAATTGCTATTATATATATTTATATTAAATCTCGAACCTTAAAATAACCTGAAATATATGGATTAATAATTGAAATTTGAATGAATTTAAGAAGATTTTAAGGGTAGTATGCTAAAATTATAAAGAATAAGTGAAAAAGATTATGGAGGAAAATATGAGTTGTAAAATATTAGTTGTAGAAGACGATAATCAAATACAGGAATTAATAGTAGAGTTTTTATCTTCACAAGATTATGATGTTGATGTAGCAAATGATGGTGTTGAAGGTTATGAAAAGTTCAAAGAAAATAAATATGATTTAGTAATTTTAGATGTGATGATGCCAAGACTTGATGGGCATGCATTATGTAAAATGATAAGAAATTTAGATAAAGAAGTATCAATAATTTTTTTAACAGCATTAGGGGATGAAGAAAGTGAGATAAAAGGATTTGATTTAAAAGCTGATGATTATATTAGCAAGCCTTTTTCATTTAATATATTGATTAAAAGAGTAGAAGCTGTTTTACGAAGAAAACAAAAAGAAGAAAAAGAGGATACAATATTAGAGTTCGAGGGATTAAAATTAGATTTACAAACTTTTAAATCTTATATTGATAATGAAGAAATTGAACTTACTTTAAAGGAGTTTAATATATTAAAGCTAATGATAAATAGTTATCCGACGGTAGTTTCAAGAGAAAAATTAATTGAAAAAATATGGGGTTATGAATATTTTGGTGATACTAGAGTTATTGATGCTCACATGAAAAATATTAGAAAGAAAATAAAGAAGGATTATATAAAAACTATCAAGGGTGTAGGATATGTTCTTGAAAAGTAAATGGAGAAATTTAAGCATAAAGAAAAAGATATTTTTATGGAGTAGTCTTATTATAATAATTTCATTTACTTTACTATACATATGTATGTATTTTTTTATGCCGAGAGTTTATGAGGTTTATAAAGTAAATAATATAAATGAAAAAATAAGAGAACTAAAATCTCAATTAGAAAAAGATGAAAATATAGATATTAATGAGCTTCTTGATGAGTTTTCTTATAAAAATAATTTGGATATTTTGCTTGTAAGTAAAGATGAGAATAATTTAATAAATAAAATTATTTATTCATCATTTAGAGAAGGAGCAAATGAACCCAATAAAATTCCATTTTTATATAGTCATGTACAATATGAACGATTTAAAAGTTTTCAGAAATATAGTAATGATATTAATTTGGGTGGTAGTATTGCAACAGATAAATTTGTGTATGGATTAATTAGTAAGAATGAAAGTTTGAATATTGATGAGATTGTTTATGTTAAAAGTTTAAATAATGCATATCATATGATTGTACATTTCCCAGTTAGTCCAGAAAATGAAGCAAGTGATAGTATTGCGCTATTTTTACCATTTGCTATTTTTGCAATAGTGATCATAGCATTTACTATTTCAAGTTTTTATTCAATATTAATAAGTAGACCTTTGATAAAGATTAATAAAGTTGCTAAAAAAATGGCTAATTTAGATTTTGATAATATTATAGAAGTTAATGGTGAGGATGAAATAGGAGAGCTTTCAAATAGTTTAAATTTAATGAATAAGAATTTAAAAGAATCCTTTGAAGAGTTAGAAAGAATGAACTCTAAGCTTACTGAGGAAATTGAGATAGAAAGAAAACTAGAAAAAGAAAGAAGAGAATTCGTTGCTACTATTTCTCATGAGTTAAAATCGCCTATAACTATAATAAGTGGGCAATTAGAAGGAATGCTTTATAATATTGGAAAATATAAAGATAGAGATAAATATTTAAAAGAATCATATGAAGTTACACAAAAAATGAGTGAATTAGTTCAAGAAATTTTACATTTAAGTGAAAGGGAAAATGGTGAATTTAAATATAACTTTTCAAATGTTAATTTAAGTAATGTTATCAAAAGTATATTAAGAGAGTTAAGATATTTTATTGATGAAAAGAAATTAAACTTGATTACTAAAATAGATGAAGACATTTTTATAATTGCTGATGAAAAGCTTATTAAAAAGGTAATAATGAATATTATTAAAAATGCAATAATATACTCCCCAACCAATGAATGTATAAAAATAAATTTATCTAAAGAGGAACTAAGTGTTGAAAATACAGGTGTTTCAATACCAAAGAATCAAATTAATGAAATTTTTAATGCATTTTATAGAGTTGATAAATCTAGAAATAGAAAAACTGGTGGAACTGGATTAGGGCTTTATATAGTAAAAACTATTTTAGATAAACATGAAAATATTGATTATACTATAGAAAGTGGAGAAAATTCAGTAATTTTTAAAATGAAATTTATTTACAAGGAATAAAAATTAAAAAAATAGATATTATATTTTGTTTAATATAATATCTATTTTTTTATGATTAAAGAAAGTAATATTAATTACAGTAAAAATAAATTTGTATTATTTTACAGGAATTAAGTTACCACCATATAGTCTCATTTCTTTAAATTTTATTTTAAAGGCTTTTTGGTAAGCTTTGATAGCTTCTAAGTCACGTCTAGTACCAATACATACTGAATTTCCTGAAAGTGTACCACGTGCAGTTCTTCCAGCTCTATGTAAATATTCATCTGGATTTGCAGGGAAATCCATGCTTATAATATGAGTAACCTCTGGAATATCAAGACCACGAGCTGATACATCAGATGAAACTAAAACATTGAATTTACCATTTCTAAAAGCTTCGATAGATCTTTGTCTTTCTTCTTTAGAAGCATTTCCATAAATTCCAGTAGATTTAACCTTATGATAATCTAATTTTTCATTTATATTTTGAAGTTCAGTACTATTATTTACAAATACTATAGCTCTTTCTGGGTTTTCAGCAGCTAAGAATTTTCTTAGTGTTTCAAATCTATCCCTAAATTCACAAGCTATATACATATGTGAAATATTAGGATTTAATACAGAAGTTCCTGCTGATTTAACAATCTCAACATCCTTAACTAGTGATTTAGCTATATCTAAAGATGTAGGATTTATGCTTGCAGAGAAGAACATAAGTTGTCTATCTCTCATAGTAGCTTTAATAATATCTTTAATTATTGTAGATTTATTTTTGGCTAAAAGACTGTCAGCTTCATCCATAACTATAGTTTTAATAGTATGTGCAGTTATTTTTTTCTTTTTAATTAAGTCTAAGACTCTTCCTGCAGAACCTACTATTATATGTGGCTTTACTTCTTTAAGTTTTTTTATTTGTTTTTCAATATTTGATTCACCCATTATTGTTAATGAAGTTATATTCATATTGGAGTTTTTTGCAAGTAATTTAATTTGTGAATCTATTTGCATAACTAATTCATGAGTAGGAGCTAAAACTATAGCTTGCATTTCTTTTTTATCAGTATTTATTTTTTGAAAAATAGGGCATAAATAAGCTAATGTCTTACCACTTCCAGTATGAGATTCTGCTATTATATCTATATTTTCTAAAGCTTTTGGAATAGTAAGCTTTTGAACCTCTGTAGGTGAAGTTATCCCTTGAAGCTTTAATCCTTCTATTATGTTTGTATTTAAATTAAGTTCATTAAATGACATATTCATTTTATTCTCCTCGGTTATTAATAATTATCTATTTTAGTATACACTAAAAATAATTTAAGTATAGAAATTTATTTTTTTTAATATAAAATGATTTTTAAATAATTAGTACATAATAATAATATATTAAAATTAACAAGGTAAAAAATGGAGGAAAAATGAATAAAATGTTAAGATAATGTTTAATTTTTGTTAAAAAAATTAAAAAGATTTTTGGGAGTATACGTATACTTACAACTATATAGCCATTTTTAATTAAAAAACAGTATTAATATATTTAGAAAACTAAAACTTGAATTTTAGTACCAAAGTGATAATATAATAATAAAGTAAGTGAAAGTCAAATACAAAGGAGAAAAAAGAGATGAAGGATGCATTTAAAATTTATAAGAATGATATGAAAAATATCTTTAAAAATTATGGTGCACTAATTGTTGTTATAGCATTATGTATACTACCATCTTTATATGCTTGGTTTAATATCAAAGCATCTTGGGATCCATATGCTGAATCGGCTACTAGTGGAATTAAGATAGGAGTTGTAAACAAAGATTTAGGGGCAACTTTAAATGGTAAAGAAGTTAATTTGGGAAATGATGTTGTAGATGAATTGAAAAATAATAAGCAGATGGGATGGCAGTTTGTAAGTGAAGAAGAAGCAACTAAAAATGTTGAAGAAGGCAAATATTATGCCATGATTACAATTCCAGAGGATTTTTCAAAGAGTCTTACATCTATAATTACACAAGATATTGAAAAAGGAAATATAATATATACAGTAAATGAGAAGATAAATGCAATTGCGCCTAAGCTTACAGATAAGGGAGCAAGTGCTATACAAGAAAAGGTAAGTAAAGCAGTTGTAGAAACTGCAAGTGATGCAATCTTTGGAGTAGGAAAAGATTTAGGAACTGAATTAGAAAATCAGCTTCCTAGATTAAATAATATTTATAATCAATTATTAGAGGTTCAAAGTCAGTTTTCTAATATAAATGATGTTGTAAATTTAGCTGGAGATGGAGCTGATAAATTAAAAACATTAATTTCAGATATTCAAAATGATATTCCTTTAATAACTGAAACATTAGAAAATTCACAAAAGTTAGGTACAAATTTAGAAGAATTTTTAAGTACTTCAAAAAGTAATTTAAATAATATTGCACCTGTAATAAAGAATGATATAAAAATATTAAATGAAATTGCAAATGAAATTTCTACAAATACAAGTGCATTAGTTGATGCAATTAATTCAGGATCAGCATATGCACCAGAAATAGTTGATAGTATTTTAGAAAAGTTAAATAGCATAAATAAGAGTGCTGAATCATTAATTGGAATATTAGAAACTATGAATAAATTTAATCCAGGAAAATTTGATGATATTATTAATACCTTAACAAACGTTCAAGGAGCAATAAATAAATCAATTACTGCGTTAAATACAGTTAAAGATAGTATAGCTAATGGTGGAACACCAGATTTAAGTTTATTAAATAACGTTATATCATTTACTAATGATGTAAGTAATATTACAAATGATTTATATAATAACTTTGATTCAAATATTACTAATAAAATTAATACTATTTTTGATGATGCATATACTGTAGCAGATAATGTAGTATCAGTATTAAAAGAAGCACAAGATAAATTACCACAAGTAACAGATATTATGAATACTGTTTATGAAGGTGCTGATAAGGGTATCGAGGGGATTGATTTTGTAAAATCAAAACTTCCAGAAGCTGAAAATTTGCTTAATGATTTAATAAGTAAAATAGGAAGTGTTAATGATAGTACAGATATTAAAGAGCTTATAAATTATTTAAAGAGTGATGTAGATACAAGAAGTGACTTTTTATCAAATCCTGTTAATATTATAGAAAATAAATTATTCCCAATGGGTAACTATGGAACAGGAATGACACCTTTCTATACAGTATTATCATTATGGGTAGGATTATTATTATTGGCATCTATGCTAACTGTTGAAGCAGAGGGTGAATACTCTGCAGCATCACAATATTTTGGAAAAATGTTGTTATTTATGACAATAGCAATAATTCAAGCGATAATAGTATCATTAGGGGATTTATATGTTTTAAAAATATATTGTGTAAATCCGGCTTTATTTGTATTAAGTAGTGTATTTACTAGCATTATATTTACATTTATATTATATTCACTATGCTCAGTGCTTGGAAATGTAGGTAAAGTATTAGGAATTGTACTATTAGTTTTACAAATAGGTGGTTCAGGAGGAACATTCCCAATTCAATTAACACCAAAGTTCTTCCAAGCAATTAATCCATTTTTACCTTTCACTTATGCGATTTCACTTGCAAGAGAATCTATAGGTGGAGTAGTTCAAAGTGTATTGGTTAAGGATATAGTTGTTCTGTTAATATTTGGAGCAATCTTTATATTAATTTCATTATTCTTAAAGAAACCAATTAATAAATTATTACATGGATTTGCTGAAAGTATTGAAAAGAGCGGTATTGGAGAATAAGTTAATAAGTATTTTATATAATAATGGGCGATGTATTTGATTTTAATACATTGCCTATTATTATATAAGTACAAAGTAAGCAAAAAAAATTAGTAGTAAATAGTTAAAAAGTATGATAAAAGTAGTATATATTACGTTTACAAAATATTCATAAAATTAAGGAGAATTTATGAGAAGAAAAGAAATCGATTGGATAAGAAACATATGCATATTAATGTTGTTTATTTATCATACATCAGCAATATTTACAGACTTTGGAGATTTTTATATTAAAACAGAAAAAAGTAATATTTTTTCTAACATATTTATACTATTAACTTTTTCTTGGTATATGCCTTTATTATTCTTTTTAGCTGGGGCATCAACATATTTTGCTCTTAAAAGAAGAAGTGAATTTGAATACATAAAAGAAAGAACTAAAAAGCTATTACTTCCATTTATATTTGGAATAATAGTAATAGTACCTCCTCAAACTTATTTAGCTAGACTTTGGAGAGGTGAAAGTAATATAAACTATTTTAGTCATATGAAAATGTTCTTTACGAATGTAAGTGATTTCATGGGGTTTGATGGAGGTTTCACACCTGCACACCTTTGGTTCATATTATTTTTATTTGTGATTTCATTAATTGGTGTTAGTATTATTAAATGCTTTAAGCTTATTGGTGGAAAGAAAGTAATGAACAAAATTAAAAATGTTATTTTAAGTAAATACGGTTTATTTATAGTTATTGCATTAACTTTTATTGCAGAAATGGTACCAGGGGTTGGTGGAAAGGGATTAATTTTAAATCTTTTAATGTTCTTATTTGGATATATTACTTATAGTGATATTGATTATATAAATGCTATTTTTAAATATAGAAGAACATTTGCAATATCAAATGGAATTATTATTATATTAGGACTTGGATATTTTTTAAGCTTAAGAAACATGGAAATAGGTATCTTAAAGAATATAGCTGAAAATGGAATTAAATGTTCTATGATAATTACGGCTATCATAACTATAGTTGGTTATGGAATAAAATATATGAATAAAGAAAATAAATTATTAAGGTATTTAAATAAAGCTTCATTTCCAGTATATATTATGCATCAAACTATTTTATTAACATTAGCATTTTTTATATTACCATTAATGTTTCCACAATGGTTTTCTATAATTATAATAAACTTGTTATCGGTTTTAATAACATTTGGATTATATGAAATAATTAAAAGAACAAGATATATAGGAATATTACTTGGAATGAAATAACTACTTTAGATGAATATAAAAATAAAATTACCCATATAGATTAGGCAAATAGGAGTGTCTAATCTATATGGGTTTCTATTATATAAAAAAATAACTTTATGAATATTAGATGATAAGTTAGGAAAATATTTTAGTATTTTTTAGGTTAAACTAAGTTATAGGATGAGTATAGTCTTTGGAGGAATTAACAAATGAAGAAGGAAGTATTTTTGAAAGATATCAAAAATGGTACAGAAATAAAAATATCATTGATGGTAATGAGGGTAATATTTAGGGATACAAGTAAAGTAGTATGTATTTTAGCAGATAAAACAGGTGAAATAAAAGCAACTATACCAAATAAAACAGGAGATATTATTGAAGGAAAGGTTATAGAAATAGAGGGTAAGAGAGATGTTAACTTAGAAGTTAAAAAATATGCATTGGTAAAAGAGTATAATGCTATAGATTACTTGCCTACAGTAAAAAGGGATATAGAGGATATAATGACTGAAATTGAATTGTATACAGATGAATATATAATTTCAAGAGAAGGAAAGGCTTTAAATGATTATTTCTTTAAAGATGAAAGTTTCTTAGAAAAATTTAAAAGAGCCATTGGAGGAGTTTCAATGCATCATAACTATATAGGGGGATTAGCAGAGCATACATTAGGAGTAATGTATTTAACAATTATGCTTTGTGAAAGGTATAATTGTAGAAATAAAGAAATTGCAATTTTGGCAGCAAAGTTACATGATATAGGGAAAATATATGAATTATATTATGATGGACCATTTAAGTATACATTAAGAGGTGAAATGGAAGGTCATATAGTAATAGGAATACAGATGATAGAAAAAGCATTTAATGATAATCCTGGTTTTTATAGTGAGGATTTTATTACAAGAATAAAAGGATGTATAGTACAGCATCATGGAAAACTTGAGTATGGATCACCTAGGGAAATGAGAATGGAGGAATCTTTTATTCTTAATTCTGCCGATTCTATTGATGCAACTATGAATAAGATAGAACAAATAAAGGAAAAAACAGAAGCTGGAAGTTGGTCAGAATATGATAGAAGGATTGAAACAAAGTTATATTTATAGTGATATAGAATTATTATAAGGAAAGGAGATGGTAACATGAATGGATTTAAGGATAAATTAAATGAAGAGGATATATTTGTAGAAAGTGAAAGTAGCAATACTTCCATTGTAAATGTTGAAAGTATAGTTAAGTCTAATAATAAAAATAATTTTAATGATTTAAAGGATAATATAGATATAGAAAGAGAGAAGTTTGGGCAAAATAATAAGTAGATATTAGATAAAAAATGTATTTTTGCAGTTTTAATTATGTAACGAAAAATTAACTAATTTATAAATTGACTTGGATAATTAATATGGATATAATCTTTTATAATAGTGAGGTGGAGAGTATGAGTATAAGAAACAATAAGAAGATTATTTTTGGAGCACTATCAGCAGTTGTGGCATCAGTTGCAGCTGGGGTATTAGTTAAAAATAATATTGATAAAAAAGCTAGTAATCAAGGCGAAAAGAAGAAAGAAAAGAAAAGTAAAAATGTATATTACACAGTATATTTAAATGATATTTATAATCCATATGATGATAAAACTATGTCAGAAGATGATATGATAGAAGAAATAAAAAAAGAAACATCATTATAGAAAATAAAAGAGTGTTTACTATTAATTTACTTTTGTTTATTATAATGTAAGTAAATTAATAGTAAATGCTTTTTTATTATTTAAATTTAATAAAAAATATTATTTGGTATTTTTTTAAAGTTGCTATATTATAATAAGAAAGTGAGATAGTTGCATTTTTGAATGGGAAAATAATAGCTTTATTACCATAGAAAATTGTGCTATAATTACAACGGTATATTTTTTTATTGGAGGATTCGACATGAAACACATAAAAACAATCAATAAGACAAACATCAAAAACAGTCTTTGCAAACCAGGTTGCAAAGAATGTGCAAACTCATGCCAATCAGCTTGCAAAACTTCTTGCACAGTTGCTAACTTAGAGTGTGAAAACTAATTAAGGACAAGCAGTAACTATTTACTAGTTACTGCTTAACTTTATAAATGAGGTTCTAAATCTGTGATTTAGTTAACCGAATTTACTCATTCGACCGTAGGGAGCAGGAGTTTCCTTTGAATTGGAATCTGTGATTTAGTTAACCGAATTTACTCATTCGACTGGAGGGAGAAGGAGTTTCTTTTAAAAGGAATCTGTGATTTAGTTTAGTAGAAATTACACAAGATGTACTTATCTAGTTAAGAGGATAAGGAGTTTTATTATAATTATGTGGAAGTTGAGTTTATCTAATTGATATTAGGATTAAATGAATTATTAGGTTGTAATCGCGAGAAAGAGCGTATTAATAAAAAAGAATACTAGGAGGAATTGTGAAATGGCTTTAATACACAAATTTAAACAAGGAGATAACTTCTTTGTTTTAGACGTTAATACAGGGGCTGTACATATTGTAGACGAATTAGTTTACGATTTAGTAGATGATAATAAACTAAGAGATAAAGAAGAACTTATAAAAGAATTTGGAGCTAAATATGGTGAAGAAACTATATCAGAAGCTTATGAAGAATTATTAGAGCTTATAGATGAAGATATATTATATTCAAGAGATCAATATGAAGATATAGCACATTCATCAATGGATGATAGAGATTATATTAAAGCAGTATGTTTAAATATAATTCATGGATGTAATTTAAGATGTAAATATTGTTTTGCTGATGAAGGTGAGTATAATGGACATAAAGGTGTAATGTCTGTTGAAACAGCAAAAAAGGCGATAGATTACGTAGTAAAGAGAAGTGGTCCAAGAAGAAACATTGAAATTGATTTATTTGGTGGAGAACCAACAATGATCATGGACAAAGTTAAAGAAATAATAGCTTATGCTAGAGAAAATGAAAAGGCTTGGAACAAGAATATCAGATTTACTATGACTACAAATGCAACTCTTTTAACTGAAGAAATGATGGATTTCATGGATAAAGAAATGGGTAACATAATCCTTTCATTAGATGGTAGAAAAGAAGTTAATGATAATGTAAGAATTAAAGTTGATGGAAGTGGTTCTTATGATGATATACTTCCAAATATTAAGAGAATGATTGAAAAGAGAGATAAATCTAAGCATTACTATGTAAGAGGAACATTTACAGGAGCTAATACTGACTTCTATGAAGATGTTAAGGCTATGGTAAATGAAGGATTTAGAGAAATTTCAATTGAACCAGTAGTTTTAGAAAAAGGACATTTCTTAGAGCTTAAAGAAGAGCACTTACCAGAAATATTTGAAAACTATGATAAACTATATAATGAAATGGCTAGAAGAAAGAAAGAAGGAGATGAATTCAACTTCTATCACTTTAACATTGATTTAAATGGTGGACCATGTGTTTATAAAAGAATTTCAGGATGCGGTGCAGGATTTGAATATGTTGCAATAACTCCACAAGGAGAAGTTTATCCATGTCACCAATTTGTAGGTAAGGAAGAATTTAAGCTAGGAAGCATTTATGATGATACTTATGATGCTGAATTAGGTAAGAAATTTAAGAAGGCTCACATCTATAACAAGCCAAAATGTAGAGAATGTTGGGCAAGATTCTACTGTAGTGGTGGATGTCAATCAAATAACTTTGCATTTAATGGAGATATGAATATTCCTTATGAAATAGGATGTAAAATGCAAAAGAAGAGAATTGAATGTGCAATAGCACTTAAAGCTGAATAAGATAACGAATAAGGACAGGCATTTGCTTGTCCTTATTGTTTATTATTAAAATATATTGGTTTATAATATTAATAAATATTATTGAATAAAGCCGTAGAGTTTATAGCTTGTGTTTAAGCAAAAAATAAGAGGTGATACATAAATGGAAGAGTATATTTTTGATAACGGATTAAAGTTGATTTATAAAAAAAGTAATAGTGAGTTAAGTTCTATATGCATATCATTAGATGCAGGAGCTTCAAGAGATGGTGAAAAGCTTGGAGTAGCACATGTAACTGAGCATATGGTTTATAAAGGAACAGAAACAAGAAGTGAAAAACAAATAAACACAGAATTAAGCAATATATTTGGATTCCAAAATGCTATGACTAATTATCCTTATGTTGTGTTTTATGGAACATTATTAAGTGAAGATTTAAAAAAAGGATTAGATTTATTTTCAGATATTCTTTTACAACCAGTATTTACTGAAGAAGGTTTTAAAGAAGAAATGGAAGTAATAAAGCAAGAACTTAAGGAATGGGATGAAGATTTAGAGCAATACACAGAGGATAAGCTTTATTATAATTGTATGGATAATAGAAGACTTAAGTATCCTATTATAGGAACTGAAGAATCATTAAATAACATGACAATAGATGATACAATAGACTTCTTTAATGATTATTATTGTGCAAATAATGCAACAATTACTATTATTTCAGATTTAGAATTTGAAGATATTAGAGATATGGTAGAAGATTGCTTTATTGACTGGAGAAGTGAAAAGCTTCCTGAAGATGAAGAAGTAATTAATTATCCTAAGACTGGAGTATTTATAAATAAAAAGGAAGATATAAATAGTGCAAAGGTACAAATTATATTTCCAATTAATGAATTAAATCAATGGGAAATAAAAGCATTAAGAGTTTTTAATCAATACTTTGGAGAAGGTGTAAACTCAATTTTGTTTGATACATTAAGAACAAAGCATGGATTAGTTTATGATGTATTAACTAGAGTAGCAAACGAAGAATATATAAAAGTTTATAAAATAACTTATAGTACTGCACATGAAAATGTGGATAAATCAATAGAAATTGTGAAAGAGTTAATAAAAGATGTTGATTCTTATAGAGAAAAATTAAAAAAAGAAGATATTGAGAAATTAATAAAGAGCTTTAGGCTAAAAAGATTATTTGCAAATGAGCAAAGTGTGAGATTAGCTATGGGAATATCAACATATGATACTATGTTTGGAGATGGTATGTTATATATTGATGAAACTGAAGATTTAGATAAGATGCCTATAGATTATATTATTGATACAGCTAATAAAGTATTGAATAATATGACAGTTCAAGTAATTAAGTAAGAAGAGGAAAATATGAGTAAAAAAGTACCTTTATTAGAAGAAGTATTAAAATATAAAAAAGAGAATAATCTTATTCTTTCAATGCCAGGAAATAAAAGTGGTATTGGATTTTTAAGAGATGATATAGGAAAAGAATTTGCATTAAATATGGGATTCTTGGATATTACAGAAGTTGATCCATTAGATAATCTTCATGCACCAGAAGGGATAATAAAAGAAGCTCAAGAATTATTAGCAGAAACATATGGGGTTAAAAAAGCATATTTTGTTGTTAATGGCAGCACAGCAGGAAATTTAGCTTCTATTTTTGATGCCTTTAATGAAGGGGATGAAGTTTTAGTAGAAAGAAATTGTCATAAGTCAGTTTATAACGGACTTATTTTAAGAAAATTAAAGGTAAAGTATATAGAACCTGTAATTCATGAAGATAAAGGGTTATTTTTACCACCAACAGAAAAGGAAATATATAAAGCATTAGATAGATGTAATAATGCAAGAGGAATAATATTAACTTATCCTAATTACTTTGGGATAGGATATGATATTTTTGACACATTAAAAGATTTGAAGGAAAGAGGATTGACTATAATTATAGATGGAGCACATGGAGCTCATTATGGAATAAGTGAAAGGTTGCCTAAATCTATAGTTTCATATGCGGATTATATTGTTTTAAGTGCACATAAGACTTTGCCTAGCTTAACTCAAGGTTCATATCTTTTAGTAAATAATGATAAGAATGTTGGTTTTTATTTAAAAGCTTTTATGACAACATCACCATCATATTTAATAATGTCATCATTAGATTATTCAAGATATTATTTAGATAATTATGGAGAAAAAGATTATGATAAATTAATAGGTTTGGCAAATAAGTGGAGTATTAAAATTAATACGTTAAATAAAGTAAGTATTTTAAAAGAAGAAGACTTACCACAGGGTTATAATTTAGATTTAAGTAGGTATATATTAACTTTGCCAAAAGGATATAGTGGACATAAATTGTTAGACTATTTACGAAAGATGAAAATACAATGTGAAATGAGTTTTGCATGTGGAGTAGTATTAATTTTATCACCTTTTAATTTAGAAAAAGATTTTGAAAAGATTTATAATTCAATTGAAAAATTAGATTTATCATTAATAGTAGATAATCAATATCAAAATTATTATAGTATAATTCCTGAAAAAGTATTAGAGCCATATGAAGTATTTGATAAAGATTTTGAGTATGTTGATATTAAGAAGAGTATAGGGAAAATTTCAAAAGAAGCATTAATTCCTTATCCACCAGGAATTCCATTAATTTGTGGCGGTGAAGTAATATCAAAAGAAGCTGTTGAAATCATGCTTGGATATATCAGAAATAATAAAACTGTGATTGGGATAGAGGAAGAGTTAGTAAAAGTAATAAAGTAGTAAAAAATAAATTCTTAAATTTAAATGAATACCTATAGTTAAAATTTCAAAAACTATAATATATCATTTAAAGGAGATGAGTTTATGGATTATAAAGTTGCAGATGTAACTAAAGAAGAAGTTGAAGCAATTAAAAGAGCTGAAAATTTAATTAAGTCTGAAACAGGTAAAGAGTTTGTGATGATAGCATGGGAAAAAATTAAATAATATTTTATATAAAATTACAATATAGATAAAAATATATTGTAATTTTTTATTATTTATAAATTAAAAATAAGAGAATTTCAATTAAAAATTGGATAATAGCAAAATATTAATAAAAGTTGGTTTATTTTGCCGTAAAAATATGTATAATAAATGTATATGTAAATAGAAAGCAAGGTGGTTACCATTAATAAATTAAAGATATTAAGCTTATTAGTACTTTCGGGAATATTAATTACTCCATCTCATATAGCAAAAGCAGAAGGAATTTATAATGTATCTGAAAGTGATCTAATTAAATTATTAGAAAAATATAAAGATGAAGAAATTGTATTAGAAGATGGATTAGTTTTAACTGTAGGACAAGCTATTAATTTACCAATAGATGAAGGCTGGACTATATATAATGAAAATGTGGCTGAAATAGTAGATGGTGAGCTTGTTGGAAAATCAGTAGGTAGTACTTTTGTATCTCAACAAACAGAGGATACCGTATACATACTAGAAGTATGTATAACTGAAGAGGGTATAAGTACAGCTAGTTATGCTAGAAGTAATGTTAAAAATGTAGATAGAGATTACTACAAGGTATTTATTGATCCAGGACATGGTGGAGTTGATAATGGAGCTGTACAAAATGGAGTTCTTGAAGATGAAATTAACTTGCAAATATCTAAAAAAATAGAAGCTAAGTTAAAAGCTAAAGGTGTAGAAGTTAAGATGAGTAGGTATGATGATACATATTTATCTTTAACTGATAGAACTTATATGGCTAACAAAGAAGGTTCAGATGTATTTGTTTCTATACATCAAAATTCTGCTACAAATTCTAGCGCAAAAGGAATCGAAACTTATTATTATTCAACGAGACAAGATAGTAAGGAGTTAGCTACAGATATACAAAATGATTTAATCCAAGCTACAAATGCAACTGATAGAGGGGTAAAAACAGCAAATTATGCGGTTATTAAAACTGCATCAATGTCTTCAAGTCTTGTAGAATGTGGATTTATCTCTAATCCTACTGAAGCGCAAAATTTAAGTTCTAGTAGTTATCAAGATAAGGTTGCTGAAGGAATTGTTAATGGAATAATGGATTATTTAAATAATAATGTTATATTAAATAATTCAGGAACACAAAAGCCAGGAGATTCTACAACGACAGAAACTGTACAAACAGGTACTGTAAAAGTAAGTAATTCATTAAATGTAAGAAGTGGAGCTGGAACTAATTATTCTGTTTTAGGATCATTAAGTAATGG
>NZ_CBYM010000027.1 GCF_000577815.1 Clostridium saudiense
ATTAAAAGATTAGAACTTTATACTTGATACTTGTCTTACCATATTTAGTTCATTTTCAGATTCAACTTGAACTAAGGTTTCATTCCAATCCTTATCAAATTTAATTTTAAATATTTCTACATCATTTTTATTGGTAACTGGTGCCATTGCAACATACTCAGTTTTGTTTATTAGTTTTTGTTCTAAGATAGCATACTCTACTTTGTTGCCTTGCTCATCTGTAAATTTCATTGTTTTTTCATTCATTATTAAATCGCTCCTTCTTTTAACATAATATTAGTATTCTATAAAAAGGAGGAAATTATGAATGTGTATTACAATAATATTATTATAAGTTGAAAATTAATTATTATAGATATGTTTTTCAATAATTTTCCCACTATCCATAGAGACAATTTTATCTGAAACAAGTTTAGCAAATTCCATATCATGTGTAATTATAAGCATTGACATTCCTTCTTTACTTAAATTTCTTATTAATTTTGCAACATCTAAAGTAAGAGAAGGATCTAGTGCTGACGTAGGTTCATCAAAACACATCAATTTAGGATTAAGTGCTAATGCCCTACCAATTGCAACTCTTTGCTTTTGACCACCAGATAATTCACATGGATAATTGTTAGCTTTATGACTTAAGCCTAGAAAATTAAGAATTTCTAAAGCTTTATTTATTGCATTTTCCTTTTTTTCTCCTAAAACACGTATTGGAGCTTCTATTATATTTTCTAAGACTGATTTGTGCGGAAATAAATTAAAACTTTGAAAAACTAGACCAACATCTTTTCTTATAATATTAGCAGTCTTTTTATCACAATACTTTCCATCCTTACAAAGAGTATTTCCTGAAATCTCAATACTTCCATCATCACATTTTTCAAGTCCAGTTATTATTCTTAGTAAAGTTGTTTTTCCACCACCAGATGGACCTACAACAACAACAATTTCACCTTCTAAAATATCTAAATCAACACCTTTAAGAACTAAAGTGTTTCCAAATGTTTTTTTCAATCCCCTTATTTTTAACATATAAGCACCTCTTAACTGTAATATTGATATTTTTTTTCAAGCTTGTCCAATAGCTTAGTGAATATTCCAATTAGAATTAGATAAACAAGTCCTATAATCAAAAGTGGTAATAAAGATGAATCTCTATTACATGCTATTTTACCAACTCTTAATAGTTCATCTAAACCAATTACATAAACTAAAGCAGTATCTTTAACTAAAGTTACAATTTCATTAGCTACTGGAGGTAAAACTGTTTTAAATGCCTGTGGTAGAATTATTCTAAAAAATGTATCAGTTTTAGATAATCCCAATACTTGTGCTGCTTCATTTTGACCAACATCAACAGAAGAAATACCAGCTCTGAAAATTTCTCCAAAATATGCCCCATAATTTAAAGTAAATGCGATAATTGCAGCTGGAAATCTATCTATAACAATATTTAAGTTTGGTAGTCCAAAAAATATAAATACAATTTGTAAAAGAAGAGGAGTTCCACGCATTATTAAAACATAAAAACTTGTTATTTTATTTATTATTTTTATCTTTGATAATCTCCCTAATGCTACAATAATACCTAGTGGAATAGATAAGGCTAATGTTAAGGTAAATATTTCTAGTGTTGACTTTAATCCTACTATAACTTGAGGCATCAATGTAGCTGTATAATTAAGTATATCCTTTAAAAAAGTTATTATATTTTCCAATTTAGATTCTCCTCTCTTTAAAATTAGTTTTCCTTGATAGTTATATCTTCACCAAACCACTTTATAGATATTTCTGCTAATGTTCCTTCATCTTGTAGTTCTTTATATGCCTTATTAAATGCTTCTACCATTTCAGTGTCACCTTTTCTAATACCCACACCATATTCTTCTTCACCAAAATTTTCATCTAATATATTAAATTTATCTTCACCCTTTAAACTTATATAGTATCTTACTAAAATTTCATCTGCTACTACAGCATCAATTCTACCAGCTTCTAAATCCATTAAAGCTTGGTTATTATCCTCAAATGTAATTGCACTTCCACCATTAAAGCTACTATATAACTCTGCTTCTTTTTCCATTGCACTTATAGCAGAAGATTCGTTTTGGGCACCAACTTTTTTACCATTTAAATCATTCTTAGTTTTTATATCGCTATTACCTAATGTAACAATAACTTGTTGATTTTTTAGATATGGCACTGAGAAATCAACCTTCTTTTTTCTATCATCGTTAATTGTATATCCGTTCCATATTAAATCAATATTACCTGAATTAAGTTCAGTTTCTTTCATTGTCCAATCTATTGGTTGAAATTCAACTTCTTTATCTAACTTAGTAGCTAAAGCCTTAGCTAAATCAACGTCAAACCCTGTAATTTCACCATTTTCATCTTTAAAGCCCATTGGAGCAAATGCATCATCCATTCCAACTATTAAAGTATCTTTACTTAAAGTACTTTCTATTTCATTTGATTTTGAACATCCAAATAATGATATGCTTAAAGATAATATACTTCCCCCTAAAATTATATTGCTTATTATTTTTTTTACTTTCATAATGTACCCCCTATTTATCACTTTCTTTATTTAATACTTTAACACATTAAAGTATTAAAAGCAACAGTTTTCTATTTTTTTGTAAAAAAAGAAGAATAAGATATCTTATTCTTCTTTTCTATAAATTATTACCCTAATATTTCAGTTAGATATTTTCTTAGTTCAATGTCTAATGAATTATCTCTTAAATAAAGTAATTTGCTATTAATTTCTTCATCTTTATCATGTAAAGAATAAAAACTTAATGCGGCTTTTAGTCTTAAATCTTCTGAAACTGAAGATAAATCAAACTCACCATCTTCATCCTTTAATATTAATGATAATTCTAAAACTTCATCACTTAATGCTACTGCTTTTAAGAATATTAATTGCTCTCTTGTGAATGTACCAACATTATTTATTATGCTTAAAGTTATATCATACGCTGATTCAATATTATTATCATAAATGTATTTTTTAAAGTATACTTCTAAAGTTTTTAAAACTTTATTATTGTTTTTTACTTGTGATAAAAATCCTAAAGTTGATAATATATTTTCATCACTAAAATTATCCATAATATAAATTATAGAATCTATAATTTTATCTTCTTCTATTCCTTTTGCAGCCATTTTACAAAGTAAATTAACAGCTTTTATGCTATTAGCAGATTTATCATTGGCTATTTTTAATAATTCATCAACACTATATTCATTAAAAGAATATAGTATAGTTAATACAGCATTTTTTACAGCTGTAGGCCATGCTCCTAAACCATTATATCTTCCTTTTAAATATGATGGTTTTGAAATTCCACCGTATAAAAATTCTGTTAAGGCTGATATATTTTCAATTCCTATTTCCTTTGCAGCTTCTTTAGAATATAGCTCCATTGAATCAAAGTTTTGAGACTTATCAACTACTTTTAATATTTCACCAGTTATAAGAGATTTTAATTCTTCTGGAGAAAGCTCTTTAGTATTATGATACTCTTCAACATGATCAATAACAAAATTATAATTAAAAGTATTTTCATTAACTTCTTCTGAATTCATTTGACCATTAAATTCGCCTTCATTAATTTCTTTTATATTTAAAGCTTCATCTAAAGCTATCTCATCATTTTCTTCTTTTTTTCTTTTAAAAAAATCAAATATACCCATTTATATTACCTCCTAAATCCTTTTCACTAATCACTTCTATAGATGCTTCTTTTAAAATTTTTGCTGTAATACCCATTCCAGGTATTTTAGTGCCATTAAAGTTTCCGTCATATATGTAATTAACGCCACAAGAAGGACTTCCTTCTTTTAATATTGCTTTTTTTATATTTAATTTCTTTGCAATATTTAATACCTCTTGTGCACCTTTAATAAATTCCTTGCTAACATTATCTCCATTTTTATTTATAATAGTAATGTCTTTTTGTGAGTTTTCTTTAGAATAGTTTATTATCTCACTTGGAATACGAGGTGTAGGCAATCCCCCTAATTGTTCAGGACAGACTAATATTGCTTTTCCTGAAGAAAATAACTTATCGCATATTTCATTATAATTATTAGCTCCATTATATTTACAATTAACACCACATAAACATGCGCTTATAAGATACATAAAATCCCTCCTTAGTCTGCTTTAATTATAGCATAATAAGGAGGGGTTTCAACTGAATTTACATTAATAATTTATGGTTATTTTAATTCAACAATAGTAACACCATCTCCACCTTCACCATAGACACCAAGTCTATAAGATTTAACATGTGGATGTCTTTTTAACATATCATTAATAGCTTTTCTTAAGACACCAGTTCCTTTACCATGAACTATTGTTACTTCACCTAAGTTACCTAGATAAGCTTCATCTAAATATTTATCAGTTCTATAACAAGCTTCTTCAGAATCCATTCCTCTTAAGTCAATTCTGCTATCAACTGATTTTAAGTTTAATTTAACTTCTCTCTTTTTCTTTTCCTTTTTCTTAGGCTCTTCTGGTACTTTACGTAGATCCTTCAATTTAACATTGATTTTCATTATACCAGCTTCTACTTGTACTTCCCCTTTATTATCAGGATTAGATACTATAATAACTCTTTGATTTAATGAAGGTAAAAATGCTTCCATACCTAAATTAACTTTAGTAATAGCTTCTCCACTATTTTCTCTTGATTTAAACATAGCAGCTTCTTTTTCTTCAAGACTAGCTTTTAATTTTCTTCTTTCTTCTTCTAATCTATTTCTTCCGCCTTCTGCAATTCCCATTTTCTCAAGCTCTCTCATAGCCTTAACTATTTCATCAGCTTCATCCTTGGCTCTAGAAACAATATCTTTTGCTTCTTGTCTTGCTTCATCATAAACTTTATCTCTAACTGTATCTAATTTTTTTAATTTTTCTTCATATTTTGCTTTTAATTTTTCAGCTTCTTCTTTTATATGTTTTGCTTCTCTAGCATCCCTATTAGCTATAATACTCTTTTCTTGTAAATCTCTAATTAAGTCTTCGAATTGTAAATTTTCTTCAGACATAAAGTTTTTAGCATTAGCTATTACAGCATCATTTAAGCCTAATCTTTTTGAAATTTCAAATGCATTAGACTTGCCAGGAACACCAATCAATAATCTATAAGTAGGTCGTAATGTTTCTACATCAAATTCAACAGAAGCATTTTCTACTCCAACTGTACGAAGTGCATATCCTTTTAATTCACTATAGTGAGTTGTAGCTATTATTCGAGATCCTCTTTTAGTTAAAGTTTCAATGATTGCTACTGCTAAAGCAGCTCCTTCAGTTGGATCTGTACCAGAACCTAATTCATCAAATAGTACTAAAGAATTAGCATCTGCATCATCTAAAATTGACACGATATTTGTCATATGAGATGAAAAAGTAGATAAAGATTGTTCTATACTTTGCTCATCACCTATATCAGCAAATATATCTTTAAAAAATCCAATTGCAGAACCATCTTTAGCAGGTATTAAAAGTCCACTTAATGCCATTAGGTGTAATAAACCAACTGTCTTTAATGTAACTGTTTTACCACCTGTATTTGGACCTGTAATCATTAAAGTTGTAAATTCTTCACCTAGATAAATATCAGAAGGAACTACAATTTTTGGATCTATTAATGGATGTTTTCCGCCAATGATATCAAAACTTCTATCTGTTCTTACAGATGGTTTAATAGCATTTAAAGATGATGCATATTTTCCTTTTGCAAATATAAAATCAAGTTCTCTTAATATATCTGCATTGCTTCTTAGAATGTCTATATTATCATACACTTTGGCTGAAAGTTCACTTAGTATTCTCTCTATTTCAGCTTTTTCTTTTAGCATTAATTCTTTTATTTCATTATTTAAGTTTACTAGGCTAATTGGCTCGATAAATAAAGTAGCACCTGTTGAACTTTGATCATGAACTAAGCCAGGAACAGCTCCCTTATATTCAGCTTTAACTGGTATTACATATCTATCTCCTCTCATAGTGTAAAGAGAGTCTTGTAAATACTTTGAATTACTTCTAACAATAGAATTAATCTTTTCTCTAACAGAAGAATTTTTTTCCTTTAGACTTCTTCTAATGTTATATAATGTACCACTTGCTTTGTCGCTTATTTCTTCTTCAGAAATAATAGCAGTATCTATTTCTGTTTCTAAACTTTTTAATGGAGCTAAAATATAAGCTAAGTCTTCAAGATTTTTATACCCAATCTCATCATCTTTTCTTGCAACGTATTCTTTAAATCTTCTTGAGCATCTAAGCATATTTCCTATTTTCATTAATTGCCCAGGATTAAGAGTTCCACCTTTTCCTGCTCTCTCTAGTTCCTCTTTAGTTTCGTGTAATCCCTCAAATGGAGGCGTTCCTTTACGAATTAATATATCTAAAGCTTCATTAGTTTCTTCAAGTTTCTTTTCTACTTCAAAAACAGAACCATATGGTGTAAGGGAATCAATAAGTTCCTTACCCCCACTAGTTACTGCATATCCTCTTAATTTATTTTTAATTTTATTAAATTCTAAAATTCTTAAAGTTCTTTCCTTCATAAATTTCTCCTATACAAATGCTATTTTTTTAATTCTTTATTTAGCTTTTGATTATTAATAATTAATGATATTGTAACTATTGCACTTATAGTTAGTAATGCAATATTAATTATATCTTCATGATTATGATTTTTACCAATAAATGATGAAATTAAAATAAGCATTTCACAAATAGTAATAGCTAATAGTATTATACTTCTTTTCCAGTTTGCTTTAACTTTCCCTGTAGTATTTATTTTTTCATTATAACTCAAACTTTTAAACCAATCTGTTTTTAGTACAGAAGAAGAGCTTCGCATTTGGAAAACACCAAAAATAAATATAATAATTAAAAATACTATGTTTAATATTCTCATAATAACCCTCCTAAAATTATTCTATACCTCTTCTAAATTGACCTTTTGTATAGTTTGCTTTATCATATTCCATTTTACCTACATACATATTTAAAACATTTTTTACTTCATTATATGTTTCATCTCTAAAATCAAATCTAAAAGTTTTTATACCTATATCTTTTAAGTAATTAACTTCATCAAATAAATTTAGAGGTACAGGATTTAAAATGTAGCTTCTACAGAACAAATCTGTCATTACTCTTAATCTTTCATTTACACGATCTATTAAAGTAAATTTATCTCTAGTACAAATTGCATTGCAATCAACATTGGTTTTTCTACCACCAAATGTACTTCCTATTGGACAGTATTCACTTATCATTAATTCGGGTTTACCATAAATTACATAGGCATTGTTGCCATGATTTTTACGTAGTATTTCTTTGATTTCACCTCTATTAAGTTCCATACTTAAAGTTGGAATAGAAATTTCTGATTGATAAAATTCTAAGCTTTGTGTATTCATTATATTAAGTTTATAATCACCTATAATTTGAAGGGAATTTCTATATAGGTTTATTAATCCTACATTAGATGTTATTATTCCTTTTATATAAGGTTTAACTTTTTCTATAACACTACAAACCTTATTAAATTCACCTTTAATTATAGATGAGGTCTTTATATATAAGTTAATATTTCCGTTATACTTTTCAAATGTTTCAATTATATCTGAAAATCTTAATGCATTTTCTTCTCTACTAAAAATATCAAAGGCAATATTATTTATATTACAATCTAGCAATGCATTTAATTGATTTTTTGTAATACAGCTATAAAGCTCTTTAGGAGTATCATCTGTAGCCTTAGGTTTTTCATTTGAAGATGATTTTTTTGTAGGACGTTTTCTTCTTGATTCTTTACAAATGCTTTTTATAAGGCTTTCTATAGAATCTCTTCTTAAGTTGTTTAAATCAGCAACTCTCATAAATCCATCTTCAAACTCTGTAAATTCAACAATGTTTAATTTAAATGGTACATCACCAGATTTAATTAATGCTTCTTTTATTCTTTCTTTATCTAAAGGACGCTTTTCAGCTTTTTGTACAACTTCACCAGCAAAGCAATAATCTTTTCCTTTATATTTTATATTTAATTCTATAGGAGAACCTACAACAAATTTAACAGAGGCATTTAAGGATATTTTTTTAGCATATGGTTTAATATAATCTTCTAACTCATCAAAAAGCTCTTTATTCAAACTTTTATATAGCTGTTCACCATTTTTATAATTAATAGGGAAAATTTTAACTATGTCACCTCTTTTAGCATTACTTTGCTCTTTGCCATTAATTAATATTTTACTTACAGTGAAGCCTTTATCTGCATGACGTATACCATCACCTAATGCAATATCTGCTTTAAGTTTAATTTCTCCATTTTTTTCTACTTGACCTAGAGGTACACCAGTATTTTTTGGAGAATTAAAGCTCATCATATCTTTACCAGTATTACTTTTTAAGTATGCATTAGTAAAACCACTTCTATTAAATAATTGTAATAATTGTCCCTTACCTTCTTGTTCATTATATTTTTTCTTTAATATAACTTTATCTACAGCTTTTCTGTAATTATCAACTACACCAGCTACATATTCAGGTCTTTTCATTCTTCCTTCTATCTTTAATGAGAATGTACCAGTGTCAATAATATCTTTAACATCTTCTATTGTGCACATATCTTTTGGACTAAGTAAATATCCTCTTTGTTCACCTGATTTTTCTCCTTGAAGAGTATATTCCATTCTACAAGGTTGAGCACATCTGCCTCTATTTCCACTTCTTCCACCAATTATAGAACTCATTAAGCATTGTCCTGAATAGCTTATACAAATTGCACCATGTACAAACATTTCAGTTTCAATCATTAATTCTTTAGAAATATGTTTAATTTCATCTAGGGACATTTCCCTTGATAAAACTACTCTGTGAAATCCCTTTTCTTTGAAGTAAATGGCTGCTTCACCATTATGTATTGTCATTTGTGTTGAAGCGTGAATTTCTAAATCATTATATTCTTCTTTTATTCTTTTAAATAATCCTAGATCTTGAATTATTAATGCATCTGCACCTATTTCATATAGATAACCTACATATCTAACAGCTTCATCAATTTCATTTTCTTTTAATATAGTGTTTAATGTAACATATATTTTTACCCCATAACTATGAGCATAATCAATTGCCTTTTTCATATTTTCGTTATCAAAATTTGAAGCATATGCTCTAGCTGAAAATTTATTTCCGCCTAGATACACTGCATCTGCACCTTTATTAATTGCCGCATATAAGCTTTCCATACTGCCAGCAGGTGCTAAAATTTCAATTTTATTCATAAAAATCTCTCCTAAGTTTCAATAATAATGTTATCATTTGTAAAAATGAATTAGTAAATTAAATTTATAAACATTATTTTACTATTCAACTAATAATCAATTTAGTTAATAATCTCTACTAATAAATTAAAATATAGATTATTATTAAATTTTTAATTACTTCTATTTAGTATTCTTATACTTATAAAATAAACTACTTATTGTTATAACATAATTAAATATGTTTTTCTACATTAATTAAAATAAGCCTGCTCATGATTGAACAGACTTATCTTAATAGTGGGTTTTTTTCTCTTTTTTCAACCGCTAAATTGAATTGACTATCCATTAACTTCTTTTCTAAATCTAATACCTTGTATTTGAAGTTTTGTAATTGGAAATTAATTTCCTTATTACGAGATTTGAATAGCTCTTTTTTATTTAATGCATCTTGCAAATCATTTTCTAAAATAGAAATTTTATTTTCTAATATATTTTTTTCTTCTAAGCTTTGTTTAATATTAAGTTCTTTAAATTCTTTAAGCTCAGCTTCTTTAAATTTAATACACTCATTTAGAGTTGATATATTTTCCTGTAGTTCTGTATTTTGATTAGTATAATCTTTAATTTTTAAATTGAAACTTTCTATTTTTTCTTTTAAATCATCATTTTCATCGCTAAGCATAACATTTATTTTTTGAGTTTTTTGTAACTTATTTGAAAGTTCATCATACTCTTCTATAGCAACTCTACTATTTATTTCTTCTGTACAATTTTTAATGGTTGTTTCTAATTTTATATTATCAGAACTTAATTTTTGAACTTCTTCATTTAAGGTATTATTTTCAAATGTTAAATCATTATTTAATTTAGTTAATTCTTCGATTTTTTTCATTAATTCTGAATTAAGTGTTTTAATTTCTTCGTGTTCTTTTAACTTTTCTTCCATTTGGAATATCATTGAATTTAAGGAATCTACCTCGGCAGCTCTAGCTTTTGCAGTCTCATCTATCTCAACTTTTAATTCTCTTAAACGTTCTTTAAGTGTTAAATGACGTTCTTCAAGAGAATTTTTTTTCTTAGTTATATTTCCAATTTCTAAATCACATTTAAAAAGTTCATCTGCTATATTAACAGCAGTTAAAACAGCTGCAGAACTTGTACTAAGTTTTTTATTACTTCCAGAAATTTCTCTAATTTTAGTATCAACGTAAGCTGCAACGTCTAACAAATATTTTTCGTCTTCTTTTCCTCTTAAGTTGTATTCGACACCATTTATTATAACCGTTACCGTATTCATCTTACACCTCTCAACATTTTGATTATGAGTCAATTATACCACAAATAGCAGGAAATAACTATATAATACCTTAAATTGATTAATTCATTATAAATTGCTATACTTTTAATAACTATCTTTTCATTTTATAGTCGAAAGAGTTTATTAACTGAATTAAAAACATGAATTTCACTTATGAGGTGTTAAATATGAATGATATAAATTTATTAAATAGTTGTAATTTATGTATTAGAAATTGCAAAGTAAATAGAAATCAAAATGTTATGGGAGTATGCAAAACATATAATAAAATTAAGATTGCACGAGCTGATTTGCATTTCTGGGAAGAACCTTGTATTTCAGGAGAAAATGGTTCGGGGGCAGTATTTTTTTCAAATTGCAATTTGAAATGTGTATTTTGTCAAAACTCTAAAATATCCCAAAATGGATATGGTAAGGAAATCACTATAAATAGACTTGCAGAAATATTTATGGAATTACAAAATAAAGGAGCAAATAATATTAATTTAGTCACACCAACTCATTATGTTCCTATGATTATTGAATCCATAAAAATAGCAAAAAAAAATGGGCTAGCCTTGCCAATAGTTTATAATACAAATTCTATTGATACTATAGATACTATTAAATCATTAGAAGGATATATTGATATTTATTTACCTGATTTCAAATATTTTAGTGATAAATATTCATTGAAATATTCAAAGGTAAAGAACTATTCAAAAAATGCAATCGAAATAATATCAGAAATGGTTAGACAAGTAGGTCCTCCTGTGTTTGATAATAACGGAATAATGAAAAAAGGAGTAATTGTTAGGCATTTAATGTTACCAGGGTTACTTTTTGATTCAAAAAAAGTTATAGATTTAATTTATAATACATTTAATGATAAGGTATATATTTCATTGATGAATCAATATACTCCATTGTATAATGCAAAGGATTATCCCGAAATTAACAAATCAATAAATCCTAAAGTTTATGATTCTTTAATAAATTATGCATTATCTATTGGTGTTAAAAATGGTTTTATCCAAGATGCCGGAACTGATACAGAAGATTTTGTACCTGACTTTAACAATAAAGGTGTTTAAGGGATAGTATTAAACTATCCCTACTTTACTAACTACACCATCTACTATTTGTTTTCTTTTTTGATTTAAATATTCTCCATAAAGATGTTCTTGCTCATCTAAATCAGTAATATTTTCTATATTATTAACACTAGATAACACTAATTTATTTATATCAAGTCTATAAGTCTTATTTATGCTTGCATAAATTTTATTATATTCCTCTAATCCTCTTGTCTTTTTATACTTTCTAATTAATGAATCTAATGATGTATCGTACTTCTTTATTTTATATACAATTGAATTTAATGTTGTTAGTTTATTTCTCAAGAAATGTTTTTCATATTCTTGTTTAAGTTGAATTAATTCGTTAATTGTATATTCTGAATCATTTATAGTAAACTTTAAAGTTTCACCTTTAAAAGCCATATCTAAGATATCATTTATAATTTCATCATTAGTTTTATTGTATAAATTTTCATTTGCCCCAACAATTTCAAGGCCTTTTTTTAATTGATTGATTTTCTCATTTAATAAATTATTATTTATATTCATAATATCCCTCCACATTATATTACTACTTTTTCTTTGGTATTTGCATAAATATATGCAAAGTTGATTATACAAGATAATAATAGGAGTTGTAAAATATATTTATGTAAATAATATAATTTCCTACTAAAAAGTATTATTAAATTCATATGAAATTCCAATTTCATTTTTATGGATTTTGTCCTATAATATAGGCAAAAGGGTTAGGGAGGAATTAAATATGATTTTAAGATGTATAAATAATAATTTATGCGATAGTTTAACTTTAAACAAGGAATATTATGTTATTGAGGAGACTTCTGATTATTATGTAGTAATCGATGATTCGCAAAATGAAACTACTTGTAAAAAATCTAGATTTACAATTGTTGAAGACAATGACTTATCTAAGAAATGTAAGGCAACTATTAATGAATTAGCTTATCAGTTAGATAATGAATTTAAAGACATAAAGAATTTTACAATTAGAAAAAATTCTAAAGGTGAAATTAAGGAAATTAGTGTTAAATTTAAATATGAATAATAAAAAGAATGTTATTAGAGTTATTTCTAATAACATTCTTTTTCGTTGTTAAGGGAATATTATAAATATTACCTGGGAAATTTTTCAATAACTATTTCATTAATTTACAGATGTCGTTAGTAAATTCAACTGGATCTGATATGCTTAATCCTTCAATTAATAATGCTTGATTATATAAAATATTAGTATATAAATTCAATTTATCTTTATCATTTTCATAGGCATCCTTTAATGCTTTAAAAACTTCATGATTAGCATTTACTTCAAGTACCTTATCTGCTTTTACACCTTGTGCATTAGGCATTTGATTTAATACCTTTTCCATTTCAATTGATAAATCTCCTTCATTTGATAAACAAACAGGATGATTTTTTAATCTCTTAGAAATCTTAACAGCACTAATCTTTCCATTTAAGATATCTTTCATTGAATCAAATAATGCTTTGTTTTCTGCATCATTTTCCTCTTCTTTTATTTCTGCATCATTATTTTCAATACCTAAATCACTGCTTGACACTGATTTAAATTCTTTATCTTTATACTTCATAAGCATTTTAATAGCAAATTCATCAATATCATCAGTAAAGTATAATATTTCATATCCTTTATCAAGTAATAATTCTGTTTGAGGAAGTTTTTCTATTCTATCAATAGATTCTCCAGCAGCATAATAAATATACTTTTGGTCATCAGACATTCTTGTTACATATTCATCTAAAGTAGTCATCTTCTTTTCTTTTGATGAATAGAACATTAGTAAGTCTTGAAGAACATCTTTTTCTGCACCAAAGTTATCATACACACCAAATTTAAGTGTTCTTCCAAAAGCAGTATAGAACTTTTCATAGCTTTCTCTATCATTTCTAAGCATTTTTTCAAGTTCGCTTTTTATTTTATTTTTTATATTTTTTGCAATAAATCTTAATTGTCTATCATGTTGTAATATTTCTCTTGAAATATTTAATGATAAATCTTCAGAGTCAACTATACCTTTTACAAATCCAAAGTAGTCAGGTAATAAATCAGAACATTTATTCATGATCATTACTCCATTAGAATAAAGCTCTAACCCCTTTTCATAATCCTTTGTATAAAAATCATAAGGCATATTTTCCGGAATATATAAAATTGCATTATAGCTAACTGTTCCATCAACACTTAAATGAATATGTTTTAAAGGTTTATCGAAGCCATAGTGTTTTTCTTTATAGAAGTTATCATAGTCTTCTGTAGTAAGTTCATTTTTGTTTTTTCTCCAAATAGGAACCATGCTGTTTACTACTTTTTCTTCTATAATATCTTCATATTCGTTTTCTGAACCTTCTTTAAGTCTTCTTTCAGTTATATCCATTTTAATTGGATAACGAATAAAGTCAGAGTATTTCTTAATTAATGTTCTAATTTTATATTCTTCTAAATATTCATCAAAATTTTCATCTTCACTATTTTCTTTTACATGTAAAATTATATCTGTACCAATAGAATCTTTATAACATGGTTCTATTGTATATCCATCAACACCACATGATTCCCATTTATACGCTTCATTGCTTCCATATGCTTTACTTATAACAGTAACTTTATCTGCAATTAAGAAAGATGAATAGAATCCTACACCAAATTGTCCTATGATATCATAACCATCTTTAATTTCATTTTCTTTTTTAAATTTTAATGAACCACTTTTAGCTATAACACCTAAGTTATCATCAAGCTCTTCTTTAGTCATACCTATACCAGTATCACTAATTTTTATTGTTCTTGAATCCTTATCAAGAGTTACTTTGATGAAATAATTATCTTTGTCAAAGTTTATATTTTCATCTACTAATGCTTTGTAATATATTTTGTCAATTGCATCACTTGCATTTGATATTAACTCTCTTAAGAAGATCTCTCTATGAGTGTAAATTGAATTAATCATTAAATCTAATAATCTTTTTGATTCTGCTTTAAATTGTTTTGTTTCCATAAAACTCTCTCCTTTTTTAATCTCATAAGTTATTGTTAGCACTCAATAACAATGAGTGCTAATACTATAATAATTATTTTACTACTTTAATTTTCATTGTCAATATTATTAATAAAGTATTTACAAAAAAGTAAAAACAATGATAATACTTTATTAATATAAATAATATACTTTACTATATTATTTATATTTGGAGGAATTATTACGGATAAAAGCCATTTAAAGATAAATAGTATTTCATGTGTATTAGAAAATAGATTGATTATAATTTCTGTATATGTAATACCAATACTTTTACTATTTCATTCAAAGTTATGTTATGTTAACTGGTTATATCCAATAATTGTTTATTATTTTAATTCTAACAAGAAGCATATTAAGTATTACTGTAAAAAAGCATTTATACTGCAATTCATTTATTTTATACTCAATATATTTTTTATAATATTAATAAAATATTTAATTAATTATGCTTTAAGAATTCCATATCCTATTTATACACTAAAATTAATTAGTACATTTATGCCACCAATTATATTTATTAATACTGCAATATTTGTAATATTATCGTTTTCATATATAATTAATGCTTATAATGAAAAGTATTAACTAAAATTAAAACTACACAAATTATAAATAGATTTTATGATGATTTATAATTTATGTAGCTTTATTTTTTTATTCTTCTTCTTTTAATATTTTACTACTAAAGGCTGGTATAGAAATGTTTAATTTATAGTCTTTTACATTTAGTTTTTCAGTTTTATCTAGTAGATTAATTAATGTACTATTTGCAAAAGGTACATTAAATTGTAAAATTTCTTCTTTATTATCAAGGTTAAAAGCAATCAAAATCCATTTATCATTATATCCTCTTCCAAAAACAAATTGTTTATTTTTGACTAAAATTTCTTTATAACATCCTTGTGTTAATTCTATATTTTTAGTTCTAATAGATATTAAGTTAGAAATGAACTTTTCTATATTTTTTGCATCAATATCATTTTCAAAATCCTCTAAAAATAATTCTGGTCTTAGGTTTAAATCACTTATCTTTCTATCACCTTCTATTGCCCACTCGCTTCCATAGTAAATTGATGGTATTCCAGGAATAGTAAATAGTATTGTATAAATATTTTTTAAATATTCCTTTGTATTAACCATTGAAGCAATTCTATTTACATCATGGTTATCAACAAAATTATACAAGTCTATATTTTTATAAATACCATAATCACCAAATTCTCTATTTAAGGAATAAGCGATTTCAAAATAATTTTTTTCATTATGACCTGAATATAAACCTTTATATAGTTCATAATTGGTTGCTGAGTGTAACATTTCTGGTGAAGCTATACTATTATAGTCACCATGAATCATTTCGCCCATTAGCCAAAAATCATTTTTAAATTGAGTTGTTTTTTCTCTAAGTTCTTTTAAGAATTCTTTAGGTAATAAATATGCAACATCAAGTCGTATTCCATCTATTTCAAATTCATTTATCCACTTTTCAATTACTTCAAAAAGATAATTTTTAACCTCTTTGTTATATAAGTTAAGTTTGACTAAATCATAATGTCCTTCCCATCCTTCATAATAGAAGCCATCATTATAGTTACTATTTCCATTAAAATTAATATTAAACCATGATGTATATGGTGATTGAGATTTTTTATCTATAACATCTTTAAATGCCCAAAATTCACGTCCAACGTGGTTAAAGACTCCATCAACAATAACGCTAATATTATTATCGTGTAATTTTCTAACTAATTGTTTAAAGTCTGCGTTTGTTCCTAAACGATCATCTATTTTTAAATAATCAATGGTATCATATCCATGATAGGTAGATTGAAATAATGGTCCGAAGTAAATTGAATTTATTCCAAGTTGAGTGAAATGATTTATCCATTTATCATCAATCTTTGATAATCCAGCTTTTTTTGTATAATTTTTTTTATTATTTATCACACCGCAAAACCCTAATGGATATATGTGATAAAATACTGAAGATTTTATTGAATTAATCATGTTATACCCTCCTAAAATTAAATTATTAGTAATCATAATTTAAAATTTCTACAATATAATATATAATATCAAAAAACTCATAATATTCTCCTATATATATAGCCTTTCAGCTTATAATTATTATATTTGTCTGAAAGGCTCAATTTTATAACTATAAAAAAAATTATTTTTAGTGTATAAAATAGAAAAAGTGGTAATAATTATTAATGTAAGATACATTTTGTGTATTGAGCTACACATACCTCTGTATAATTACCTTAAAAAATAAAGGAACAGGTTAAATAAATAACTTGTTCCTTTATTTTAATAAAATTTTCTATAACGTTCATACCTTTGATTAATAAGTTCATTTACATCCATTGATTTTAAATCATTTATTTCTGATATTAATGATTTTTTTAAATCATTCGCTACTGATTTAATATCTGTTTGAGCACCACCAGTAGGCTCATTTATTATTTTTTCAATTACACCGTTAGAAAGCAGATCATAAGCTGTTATTCCCATTACATCTGCTACCTCTTTAGCTTTTGATGAATCTTTTAATAAAATTGATGCAAAACCTTCAGGTGATAAAATAGAATAAACGGAATTTTCTAAAGCCCAAACTCTATCACCACAAGCTAATGCAATGGCACCACCACTTCCACCTTCACCAATAATAATAGAAATAATAGGTGTTTTGATTTGTGAAATTTCAAAAAGATTTCTTGCAATGGCTTCTCCTTGACCTCTTTCTTCAGCTTCAACTCCGCAGTAGGCTCCAGAAGTATTAATAAAACAAATTACTGGTCTATTAAATTTCTCAGCTTCCTTTATTAATCTAAGTGCTTTTCTATAACCTTCTGGATAAGGAGAACCAAAATTTCTTTCCATATTTTCTTTTAAATTTTTTCCTTTTTGGATTCCTATTATAGTGACAGGAGTATTTTCAAGCTTTCCTATACCCCCAATTATAGCTTTATCATCTCCATAGTATCTATCTCCATGTAATTCAAAAAAATTATCAAATATTAATTTTATATAATCCTCTGCGTTTGGTCTATCAATCATTCTAGCTATAGATAATCTATCCCAAGCTTTAATTGCTTTTGTCAATAGAATCACCTCCTGCTTGATTATGCAACCCTAATAGAAGCGATAAAACATTTTTCATTTCATCTCTTTTTACAATATTATCAACAAATCCTTTTTCTAATAAAAATTCAGCACTTTGAAAGTCTTCAGGTAACTGTTCTTTTATTGTGCCTTCAATTACTCTTCTTCCTGCAAAACCAACTAAAGCATGAGGTTCAGCTAAAATTATATCACCTAACATTGCAAAGCTTGCTGTTACACCTCCAGTAGTTGGATCTGTTAAGACAGTTATATAAAGTAATCCGGCTTTACTATGACGAGCAAGAGCTGCACTTACTTTTGCCATTTGCATTAATGATAAAATTCCTTCTTGCATTCTAGCTCCACCTGAGGCAGTGAAAATTATTATTGGCAAATGTTCTTCAATAGCTTTTTCTACAGCTAATGTAATTTTCTCTCCAACAACAGTTCCCATACTTCCCATCATAAAATGAGAATCCATTACACATATCACAGATTTATTACCATTAATTAAACCAGTACCAGTTATAACAGCTTCTGTAATTCCAGAACTATCTTTATATTTAGCTATTTTCCTTTCATAGCCTGGAAATTTCATAGGATTGTTTGTTTCCATATTTCTATTAAATTCTATAAATGAATCTTGATCACATATCAAGTTAATTCTATCGTGAGCTGATAATCTAAAATAATGATTGCAGTTGTTACACATGTAGTAATTTTCTTCTAAGTTTTTCTTATATAATATTTTGCCACAATGGTCACATTTAACCCAGGCTCCATCTGGTACTATTGGGATATCTTTGTTATCAATAAAAGGAACATTTATAACTCCATATTTTTTCTTTTTAAAAATTCTCATAATATCACCAACTTATAGTTTAAATTCATTGCTTATAAAACTAGTATCATAATTTCCTAAGCGAAATAATTCATTATTTAATATACTAATTTGAAAATCTATATTATTATCAACACCATCTATGACAAATTCATCTAATGCTCGTAACATTTTTCTTATAGCTTCTTCTCTAGTTTTTCCATGAGCTATAAGCTTAGCAATCATTGAATCATAAGTAGGTGGAATACTATACCCATTATAAACAGCAGTATCTACTCTTATTCCATTTCCACCAGGAATATTTAAAAAATTTATTTTACCTGGGCATGGAGCAAAACCTTTATTAGGATTTTCAGCATTAATTCTACATTCAATTGCATGACCTTCAATTACAATATCATCCTGAGATAATGATAATTCTTTACCATTTGCTATATTTAATTGTTCCTTTACAATATCTACATTTGTTATCATTTCTGTAACTGGATGCTCAACTTGTATTCTAGTGTTCATTTCCATAAAATAAAAATCACCATGTTTATCAAGTAAAAATTCTATAGTTCCTGCATTTATATAGTTAACTGCTTTTGCTGCATTAACTGCAGCTATTCCCATTTTTTCTCTTAATTTATTACTTAAAATTATAGATGGTGCTTCTTCAAGCACCTTTTGATTTCTTCTTTGAATTGTACAATCTCTTTCACCTAAATGAATTACATTTCCGAAGGAATCAGCTAAAATTTGAAATTCAATATGCCTTGGATTTTCAATAAATTTTTCCATATAAACAGAGTCATCGCCAAAATTATTTTTAGCTTCTGTTTTAGCAGTAAAATATGCATTTTCCAATTCAGATTCGTTAGGTACAATTCTTATTCCTTTACCTCCACCACCTGAAGAGGCCTTTATCATTATAGGGTATCCTATTTTTTTTGCTTCTATTTTAGCTTCTTCAATATTATTTATAAGTCCATCGCTTCCAGGAATAACTGGAACATTTGCTTTTTTCATTATCTCACGTGCCATTGATTTGTTGCCCATTATGCTAATTGTTTCACTACTAGGGCCAATGAATTTTATATTACATTCTTCACACATACTTGCGAAACTTGCCTTTTCTGATAAAAAGCCAAATCCAGGGTGAATGGCATTACAACCAGTAACTACGGCAGCACTCAATATATTACTTTCATTAAGATAAGAATCTTTAGATTTTGAAGTTCCAACACAAATAGCTTCATCTGCAAGTTCTGTATGCATGGCATCTTTATCAATCTCAGAGAAAATAGCAACAGTTTTTATTCCAAGCTCTCTACAAGCACGAATAATTCTTACAGCAATTTCGCCTCTATTAGCTATTAAAACTTTTCTAATCATAAAAATACCTCCATTAACCTACCATAAAGGTTAATTCTCCTTCGCATACCTTTTTATCATCTACATAAGCTATACCATATCCTACTCCAGCTCTACCACGTAACTTTGTAAGTTCAACTTCTAATCTTAATGTATCACCAGGTACAACCTTTCTTCTAAATTTAGCTTTATCTATACCTGCAAAATAAGCAATTTTACCTTTAAATTCATCTTTACTTAATATTGCTACTGCCCCCGTTTGAGCTAAAGCTTCGATTATTAATACACCTGGCATTACAGGCTCTATAGGAAAATGACCTTGAAAATAATTTTCGTTAGCAGTAACATTTTTGATTGCAACTATTTTATTTCCATCTATACTTATAACCCTGTCTATTAATAGAAAAGGATATCTATGGGGTAATATTTCTTTTATTTGATTTATATCCATAAAAATTTCTCCTTATTAACTTATGAAGTATTGTTAAACTATTTTGAAAAGCTCCATTCCAAATTCTACAATATCTTCATCTTCTCTTAATACTTCGATTATCTTTCCATCTACTTCAGCAGTTATTTCATTCATTATTTTCATCGCCTCAATAATGCATAACACATCTCCTTTTTTTACTGTCGTACCTACTTCAACATATGGTGTTCCACCAGGAGTTGAAGAGGAATAATATGTGCCTACTAAAGGTGACTTAACAATTGTTACATTTTCATCAATAATTGGTATATTGTCATTTCTATCTGACATGATTGTATTATTATTAACATTATTTAAGCTTTTAACTAAATCCCCTTGCTGAATATCATTTATAGTTTCATTAATACAGTTAGTAGTATTATTTTTACTTAGTTTTAACTTAATATCACTATCTTCTAATTCAAAAACTCTTAATGACGAGGAATCTATTTCCTTTATCAAATCTTTAATTTGGTTATAGTCTAACAATTTAAGCTACCTCCATTTTTTAAATATAAGAGTTGCATTATGACCACCAAAGCCTAATGAATTTGACATAGAATACTCAATGTTACTTTTTTTACCTTCATTTACTATTAGGTTTATGTCGCAATCAGGATCAGGATGAACATAATTTATTGTTGGTGGCACAAAGTTATCTTCTACTGCTTTAATAGATGCAATTGCTTCTATTGCACCAGCTGCACCTAATAAATGACCAGTCATTGACTTTGTAGAGCTAACATATGGCTTCATATAGTTATCTCCAAAAGCTTTCTTTATTGCTAATGTTTCAACTTTATCATTGATTTCAGTTGCAGTTCCATGTGCATTAATATAAGAGATTTTACTAGGTTCAACATCTGCATCCAACATTGCATCTCTCATAGCTCTATAAGCACCATCTCCATCAGGACAAGGTGAAGTTATATGATATGCATCACAAGTAGAACCATAGCCAACAATTTCACAATAGATATGAGCACCTCTTTTTAAAGCACTTTCAAGTTCTTCTAATATTAATACTCCTGCACCTTCCCCCATTACAAATCCATTTCTCTCTAAATCAAATGGGATAGAGGCTCTATTTCTGTCTTCACTTTTACTTAATGCAGTTAATGATTGGAATGAAGAAATACCAAATTCACAAATTGAAGCTTCTGCTCCACCAGCGAAAATAACATCACAATAACCATCCTTAATGTTTCTATATGCTTCACCTATACAATGAGTTGCTGATGCACATGCTGATGTTATACTAAAGCTGCTACCTAGTAAACCAAATTTAATAGCTATTGTTCCAGAGGCTATATTTGATATTGACATTGGTATAGTTAATGGTGAAACTCTACTAGGTCCTTTAACTACTAAAGTTCTTATTTGAGATTCAAGTGTTGATAACCCTCCAATTCCAGAACCAAAAAAAACACCTATTTTTTCTCTATTAGCTTCATCAAGATTAATTTTACTATCATTTAAAGCTTCAGTAGCCGCAGCTATTGTAAATTGAGTATATCTATCCATTCTTTTTGATTCTTTTTTATCCATATATAATGTAGGATCAAAGTTTTTAACTTCTCCTGCCATTTTAACTTTTAAATTTTCATGATTAAATAATGTAATTTCATCTATTCCATTTTTAGCTGATTTTATTCCAGACCAAAAACTTTCAACATCATTTCCAATTGGTGTTACAGCACCAAGACCTGTTACTACTACTCTTCTTTTCAAAGTAAAACCTCCTTTTAAGCCATTACCATTCCACCATCAACATTTATTACTTGACCAGTAATATAGTCAGATAAACTTGATGATAAAAATAATACTAAATTAGCAACTTCTTTAGGATTACCCATTTTTTTCATAGGTATACTTTTTAATATTTCATCTTTTACTTTATCAGGTAAGCTTTTTGTCATATCAGTATCAATATATCCAGGAGCAACGACATTAACGTTTATGTTTCTAGAAGCTAGCTCTCTAGCCACTGATTTAGAAAAGCCTATTACTCCAGCTTTAGATGCGGCATAATTACATTGTCCTGCATTTCCTACAATACCAACAACTGAAGATATATTAATAATCTTTCCATGCTTTTGTTTAATCATTATTGGTGATATTGATTTTGTAGTATTAAATGTTCCTTTTAAATTTACATCTAAAACACTATTAAAATCTTCATCTTTCATTCTTAATAATAATCCATCTTTAGTTATTCCAGCATTATTTACTAATACATCTATTGAACTAAAATGATTTTTAACTTCAGATATAAAGTTATCTACTTCATCCGATTTACTAACATCACATTTTACAGCAATAGCATCTACTCCAAATTCTTTTATTGAATTAATTAGTTCTTCTACTTCTTCATTATAATTTCTATAGTTTATAGCAATATTAGCACCATTTTGAGCTAATGTTAGTGCTATTTCTTTCCCAATTCCTCTAGTAGCTCCTGTTACTATAATATTTTTATCTTTTAACATTTAGTTTCAACTCCTTCTAATGTCTTATTAAGTGAAGTTAAGTCTTCTACATTAAAGATGTTTACTTTAATTTTTTTACCTCTGCTTATTTCTTTAACGAAGCTACTTAATGTTTTGGAAGGTCCGATTTCTATAAAAGTATCAATGCCTTCATCAATCATTTTTTCAATTGTATTGCTCCATTTAACAGATGATTTCACTTGTTTTTCTAATAAACTTTTAATTTCATCTTTATTTTTAATGAAATCACCTGTTACGTTTGTAATAACTTTTACTTTTGGTTCGTTAAAGACAGTATCATTTAAATGTAACGCTAATTTTTTTGAAGCTTCATTTAACATAGATGTATGAAAAGGACCAGAAACTTTTAATGGGATTACTCTTCTTGCACCTGCTTCTTTTAAAGAATTTTGTGCTAACTCTACAGCTTCCTTCTCGCCTCCAATTACAATTTGATTAGGTGTGTTATAATTAGCAATTTCAACAATACCTTTATTAGATATACTATCTAAATTAGATTTTATTATATCTTCATTCAATCCTATAACAGCTGCCATTGCACCAAGTCCAGGAGGTACAGCTTCCTGCATTAATTGACCTCTTTTCCTAACAAGTTTTAATGCACTTTCAAAGTCAATGGAATTACTTGCTACTAAAGCAGAGTATTCTCCTAAACTTAGACCTGCAACAATTTCAGGTTCAATACCTTTTTCATTTAATATTCTTAAGATTGCAATAGAAGTAGTTAGTATTGCTGGTTGAGTATTTTCTGTAATATCTAATTCTTCTTTATTACCATTAAAAATCATATTTTTAATATCAAATTGTAAGATTTCATTTGCTCTATTAAAAACATCCCTACAAACAGGATAGTTATCATATAATTCCTTGCCCATTCCAATATATTGTGAACCTTGGCCTGAAAAAATAAAAGCTATTCTCATAATTCCTCCATTTGTTTATGAATTAAAATTGCACTTAATATTGTCATATTCACTAAACATTTCTTCAATTATTTCTTTTACACTTTGTATTTTATTTACCATTCCAGATATTTGACCTGCCATTAATGAACCATTATCAATATCTCCATCTATAACAGCTTTTTTCAAAGCACCTTTTCCTAATTCTTCGAGCTCCTCGATATTTACATTGTTATTTTCAAGCTTTAAATACTCTTTAGCTAATTTATTTTTTATAACTTGAACAGGATGCCCTGTAGATCTTCCGGTTACTACAGTATCAATATCTTTAGCTTTAACTACTGCATTTTTATAGTTTTGATGTATTTGACACTCCTCTGAAGCTAAGAATCTTGTTCCAACTTGAACAGCACTTGCTCCAAGAGTGAAAGCAGCAGCAATACCTCTACCGTCTGCAATTCCTCCAGCTCCGATTACTGGAATATTAACAGCATCACATACTTGGGGAAGTAAAACCATTGTTGTTAATTTACCAACATGACCACCTGATTCACATCCTTCAGCAATTACAGCATCTACTCCACTTCTTTCCATTCTCTTAGCCAGTGCTACAGAAGCTACTACTGGAATAACTATAATACCTGCGTTTTTCCATTTTTCGATGTACTTACCAGGATTCCCAGCACCAGTAGTTATAACTTTAACACCTTCTTCAATTACTATATCTGCTAGCTCATCAGCATTATCAGATAAAAGCATAATATTCAATCCAAATGGTTTATCTGTCAATTTTTTTGTTTTTCTGATTTCTTCTCGTATATGGCTAGCAGGAGCATTAGCTCCTGCTATAATTCCTAATCCTCCTGCATTTGAAACAGCAGCAGCTAAATTACTTTCAGAAACCCAGGCCATGCCTCCTTGAAAAATAGGATACTTAATACCTATAAGATTACATATATCCTTTTTCATAGTTTTTACCTCCAATACTAATTAGCTGTTGCTTTTTCAATAAATGATACAGCATCTGAAACTGTTTTTATATTTTCAACATCTTCTACTTTTACATTAAAAGTATCTTCAAGTTCCATGATAACTTGGAATAAATCTAAAGAATCAGCATCTAAATCTTCTATAAATCTAGTTTCTAATTGTACATCTTCTTCATTAACTCCTAATTGTTCTACTATTATTTCCTTTATTTTATCGAATATCATATTACTTCCTCCAAAAATTCTTTATTTTTACAATATATATTATTATTGACATTTTAAATAAATTTAATTAGTCATTTCTATTTATTTTTTAAATTACCATTCTAATAATATTCCACTCCAAGTAAGGCCACCACCAAAAGCAACTAATATTACCTTATCACCTTTATTAATAAGCCCTTTATCTATAGATTCACTTAATACTATTGGAACACTTGCTGCAGAGGTGTTACCATATTGTTCAAGATTCATTAAGAACTTGTCCCTACTTAAATTTAATTTTTTAGCAGCATCATCTATAATTCTAGAGTTAGCTTGGTGTGGTATTATATACTTTATATTCTCAATATTTTCATTAGATTTTTGCAATAAATCATTTACTACTTTTGGGATTATTGATATTGCAAACTTAAATACTTCTCTGCCATCCATTTCTATAAATTCTTTTCTTTCTAAAGTAGAATCAGAAAAAGGGGTTTTAATTGGAAATTGATTAGACGATAATGCCTTCAATCCATTAGTTCCATCAGAACCAACACAGGTACTTATTATTCCAGAACTATCATTAGAAGTTTCTAGTATAGCTGCACCTGCCCCATCTCCGAACAATACACATGTATTACGATCAGTCCAATCTACTATTCTTGAAAGAACTTCGCTTCCAATTACTAAAGCTCTTTTACCTTCTCCACATTTTAATAATGAATTAGCTATTACTGATGAATATAAAAAACCTGAGCATGCTGCACTTATATCGAAAGCCGCTGCATTTATACATCCTAATCTTTGCTGTACACTACATGCAGTTGATGGCATAAGCCTATCTGGTGATGTTGTAGCTACAATAATAAAATCAATACTTTCAGGAGTACAATTAGCCATTTTCATAGCATTTTTAGCTGCATTAACTGCTAAATCAACGGTTCCTTCACCACTTGAAATTCTTCTTTGAGATATTCCAGTTCTTTTAATGATCCATTCATGTGACGTGTCAACAATTTCTGATAATTGATTGTTTGTTACGATATTTTCAGGACAATAATGCCCAACTCCTATAAACTTCACTAAACTCATCTTAACACCTTTGTTTTTAAAATATAATTATTTGATAATCAAATTAAAATGTTAAAAATATAAAATATTAAGTAATTTAATATTTTTATCTTAAGCAACTTATAATAAATAATAAGTTATATTTTTCCTTTGTATGTTTTATCGAGTTTTCCTTTTGTTTTATATAAATAATAATAAATAATTTCTAATTAATAATTTTATAAAATAAAAAAAATGCTTTTAAAAAATGTTAAATATTTCACTCCTTTCTCAAATATTTTGACCATCAAACATCTTTATCATAATTCTACTTTTAAATTTTGTCAATAATTTTTTTGTTTATTGCCTTTTTAGATAATTTATATTATACTTTGAAATATATTTTGATTATCAAAGTATTTTTCGTAGAAGGAGTAAAAAAAATGAAATTGAAAGAATTAAAAATTGGAAACATATTGTCGAAATTACCTATTATACAAGGTGGTATGGGAGTTGGAATTTCACTTTCTAACTTGGCTGGTAATGTTGCTAAAAATGGGGCTATTGGAATTATTTCAGCTGCACATCCTGGATATCGTGAAAAGGATTTCGAAACTAATACATTAGAAGCTAATATTAGAGCTTTAAAAAAGCATATACTTAAAGCAAAGGAAATTAGTAATAATGGAATTATAGGAGTTAATTTAATGGTTGCTATGAATAATTACAAAGAATTAGTTGAAGCAACTATTGAAGGTGGTGCTGATTTAATTATTTCAGGAGCTGGATTACCATTGAAATTACCAGAATATACAAAAGATAGTTCTATAAAAATATTGCCAATAGTGTCATCTACAAAAGCTACTAAATTAATATTAACTTATTGGAAAAAACATTATAATAAAATTGCAGATGGGATTATCATTGAAGGGCCAAAGGCAGGCGGACATCTAGGATTTAAGGGTGATAAAATTGAAAGCGAAATTGAAAAATTTGATAATAATGTAATTGATATCTTAAAAACTGTTAAAGAATTTGAAGAAGAAAATAATCAAGATATTCCTGTAATTGTTGGTGGTGGCGTTTTTGATAATAATGATATAAAGAAATATATGAATTTAGGGGCTAGCGGTGTGCAAATTGGTACAAGATTCGTAGCTACTAATGAATGTGATGCTGATATAAGATATAAAAATGCATATGTTAACTGTACTAAAAAAGATATACAAATTGTAAAAAGTCCTGTTGGTATGCCTGGAAGAGCTATTAAAAATAAATTTTTAGAAAAGATAGCAAGTGAAGGTGAAAAAATAACAAAATGTTACAATTGTCTTGTTCCATGTAATCCATCAACTACACCATATTGTATTAGCAAGGCTCTTATAAATGCAGCTTATGGCGATATTGATAATGGTTTGATTTTTTGTGGATCTAATGCATATAGAATAGATAAAATAGTTCCAGTATCTCAACTAATAGATGAACTAATTTCATAGAGAAATATCTATTATTTTATATTATGGGTAAGGTGTTTTAGTAAAATACCTTACCCTCTAATTTTAGATTAAATAATTAAAAATTCAAATTTTGTTTTTCTTCTGGGGATAATTCACCTAAAATGAAAGGTAAAACTTCATCTACTTTGATATTTAATACTAATGCAAATTCTTCATGCAAAAGCTTTTCAGCTTCATTCATAATTTTTTCATCTCCAGCATTAAGTTTCTTACCCTCTTCTTTTTTTCTTAGCTTTTCCATATATAGTGTCTTAATAAGCTTAACTATATCTTTCTTATTACCCTTTTTTAATATTTCATTGTACGTTTCTTTTCTTAAATTCATATCATCAATCCAGATAGTTTCATTATCAGGCATTGTTTTGATTAAATCGTATACCTCTTCTTTAGTCATAATTTTTCTAATGCTAATTTTGTCGTTATCAATTGGTGCATATATAGTTGAATTAGTATCATATGCTGGTTTTAGAATGTAATATTCTCTTTCTTTATTAAATCCAAATTTCTTTTTAACAATATCGATTATTTTACAAACACCTGTTGATCCATAAATGATATATTCATTTTTTGAAAACATAAACCTTTCCTCCTAACAAAAAAAGTGTAATTTATCGGCAACTGGACTTACGTTGAACATCGACAAACTACACGTTGTATTTTAAATTTATTATGATATTTAATTTTATATTATAGTATAATTATACATCTTTAAAAAATTAATTTCAAATGAGAAATTAATTTTAAGTTTAAGTAAAAATATTATTGGAATTTTTTCGTTTCTTATAATGATATCTTTATTTTTATTTAATAAATCTTTATAATATTATCATAATAATTTTTAGGAGAGATACGCTTTTTATGAAAAAAATATTAACTGAATCAAATATTAAAAAATTACAAGAAGAATTAGAATATAGAATGACTGTTCGTAGAGCAGAAATTGCTAAAGAAAAATTAATTGCAGCAGCTCATGGTGATAGATCAGAAAATGCAGAATATAAAGCTGCATGTGAAGAATATAGAGAAAATGATAATAGGATACAACACTTATTAACATTAATTACAACATCAACTATTATTGATGATGAACGAATGGATAAATCTATTATTGGAATAAATACAAAAGCTAAAATTAAATTTTTAGATGATGATTTCGAAGATACAATTACCCTAGTTACTACGTTAGATGCAAAGCCAGAAGATATGTTAATTAGTATTGAATCTGACTTAGGAAAAGCTCTAGTTGGAAAAAAAGCTGGGGATATAGCTGAAGTAATGGCACCTGGTGAAAATTATAAGGTGGAAATACTTGAAATTTTATAATAAATAAAAATGGTAGTATAATTGCTACCATTTTTATTTTAAGTTTATATTTATTTCATCTAAATTTGGAAATTCATATTCATTAATTTCAATTTCTTTAAGAAGATTAATTACATCATTAAAATTTTTAACTAAATTTATATTTTTATGTCTTAAGAGTGACTCTAAAGAAGAATTTTCCCACTCTATCCATCTGATATAATTATCTCTTTCTTCTTTATACTTTTTAAAAGTAGACTCTTCTATAAGGTTATCAGTTATTTCATCACATAAAAAAAAGTTACAAATATAAGTTCTATATTTTTTATTTAATGTACAACCTTGACCATCTATTACAAAGGGACAAGCTCGAAAGAACATAGAAACATCATTTATAACTCTAGGTTTTTTTATACTATTATTTTTATCTGAATCATATTCATTATATTCTTCATATATATAATATTCATCATTTTCAGAAATAATTTCACTTCTGACTTCTTTAATTTGTTCCTCTGTTGCATATGGTAATTCACATGTCCCATTATTTTTTATATATTTATCATGACTATCGTAATCAAAATATCCAACTGCATGAATATAGTAATTATATATTTTAATATTAGGCAGTTTTAAAATCCTATTTAAAGTAGAAATCCCTTCTTCACTTTTTATCATCTTCTGTATATCATATAAAGTAAACTTGGGGAAATACCAACAACAACCTCTATTTTTAACTTTACATAAGCTTTTCCCAAAAATGCTATTACATTTATAGCATAAGCTACATCCAAATTGAGGTGTGCCTTCAGTATTAGTTATAAAAATTTTTTCCATTGGTACAATCTCCTATAAAAATAAATTTGATTTTTGCTAATATTATATCATTATAAATAATTATAAATAAAGATAACTTTTCTTATAGCAAATTCAATTTTTTATAGATTTCTTTTACATATTCTGATTTTAGCTTAATATATGTTTCAATATTATTTGGATATAAATTAGCTGCTTCAAGTTTAATATTGTTATATTTATTAAGACTGTCTTTATTTTCTTTTAAATAGGCTTTAAACGCTAAATGTCTTTTTAATTCTTTTGACTTTCTTGAACATATAAATAAATTGTGATCCATTAAATTAGTATTACCAACATATTTGAATATTTTCATATCTTTATTACTTTTATTTTCTTCATAAGTATAACCAAGTTTTTTTAATTTTTTTAATAATATGTTAAAACAATCGTAAGTTGGAATTACAATATCGATATCTATCACAGGATTTGAAGCTAATCCTTCAACCGATGTACTACCAACATGTTCTACATCAATAATTATATCAGCTAAAGATAAAACTATAATGTTCTTTATTTTTTCAAATTCTATTCTCCATTTTTTATCATAAGGTAAAACTTCAACTTGTTTAGTTTTCATTTTTCCTCCTAAAAAATTACTAATTGGATATACGTAATGTATAAATTGTTTAAACATAAATAGAACAAAAAAGATAAATATATCTTTAATGTTACTTTTTTTATAAATATATATAACTTTAATTCCTTATGTTTATTTATATTTTATAACTCATTAATATATTCAATAAAATTATGATTATATAATATATTAGTAATTAAGAGCACTATTATATAGTTTAATTATAAATTAATATGTTATTAAATATTGAGTTATGCTTTAATTGAAAATATTATAATTAATGAAACTAAAAAACTATTATTATGCTTTTAAGATAAAATCATAATAATAGTTTTGTGAACTAATGTTTAAGTAAATCTTAATTATCATTTTTTAATATTGATACAAATCTTAATAAATCAACTAAAAGATTTAAAAAGCTTATAAAAATTGAGAAAGAAAAAGTAACAATTTCACTTTCAGATAAAATACTATACTTACACCTACTTTGTATTGATTTCATAATTACTAATGCATAAACTGAATAAATTACTATTCCTATTGCAGAAATAATTAAATCAAATGTTCCAAACTTAAAGAAAAATATATTTATAAATTCTAATATTAGTAGCACCAGTATTCCAATTGTTATCATTGGTCCTAATCGAAAAATAGTTTCTTCACTTTGATTTAATGCTACTAAATAAGAAATACCAAAAATAAGAACTACACCTATAACTATTGAAATAAATGTACCTGCTCCTAAATTATAAAAATAATATACATATGTCGATCCGGTTAATATTCCTAAAATAAAGGCATAAATGTTCATACTCACTTTATTAGGAACAAATCCGCCTCTTCTTGTAAAGGCTGATACCAATATTAAAATGAAAAATGCTATATTTAACATATATCTAATACTATAAGGTATAAAATTTACTCCAATAAAGGACCCAAGTGCTAAGAAAACTAAAGCAATAAAAAATGTTTTTAAAATTTCTAAATAATTTTTCTTTGCAATACTATCCAAAAAAATCACCTTCTTAGTTATTATATTTTTTTTATATTTTACTTTAGTTTTATTTACTGTACTTCTTCAGTATTATCAGTATTATTTGATATTTCATTCATAGCTTTTTTAAATTGAATGTAAAACAATATTGCAGTAGTTGAAACAGCAATGAAATCTGCTACGGGTTCAGCCATAAATACAGCTGTTGTTTTGTCTGAAATAAATATTGGCATAATATATATTAATGGAATTAATAATATTATTTTTCTTAATAAAGCTAAAAATAATGAAGTTTTTGCATTTCCTAAAGCAATAAATGATTGCTGACAAGCTATTTGTATTCCAAATATACCAGATAAGGCCATATATATTCTTAAGGCATTACTTGTAAAATCTAATAGTTCAGGATCATTATTAAATATTAGTACAAATGATTTTGGCGTTATCATTGCTAAAGCCCATAATATCATAGAATAAGTTACACATGATATAAGCAATATTTTAAATGCCTTTTTTACACGTTCTGGATTTTTTGCACCGTAATTATAGCTAAGAATCGGTTGTCCTCCTTGTGTCAAACCATTAAGAGGAAGCATTGAAAATTGCATAACACTAGTTAAAATAGTCATTGCTCCAACTGCAATATCTCCACCATACTTTAAAAGTGATGAATTAAAGCAAACAGCTATTAAACTTTCAGTTGCTTGCATGATAAATGGTGCTAAACCTAATGCAATAGAAGGTAAAACAATGTTTTTTGATAAAGATAAATTTTTTCTTTTAATTTTTAATGTTGTTTTCTTACCTGTTAAGAATTTTAAAATCCATAGCATTGATAATGCTTGAGAAATTATCGTTGCTAGTGCAGCACCTGATACTCCCATATTAAATCCAAAAATTAAAATTGGATCAAGTACTATGTTAAAAATCGCGCCAATTAAGACAGTCATCATGCTTACTTTTGCAAATCCTTGAGCACTGATGAAAGCATTTAATCCTAATGTTAATTGTACAAATATAGTACCTATACTATAAATTTTCATATAACTAGTTGCATACTCTATTGTGTTTTCACTTGCACCGAAAATTAATAATAGATCTTCAGCAAAGAAAAAGAAAATTAAAGTTAATATAATTGATATAATTACTAATAATGAGAAAGAATTTCCTAAAGTTTTTTCAGCATTATCTTTTTCTCCTTTTCCTAAGAAGATGGATGCTCTAGGTGCTGCCCCCATACTTACTAATGCTGCAAAAGCAGAAATAAGCATAATAAGTGGTAAACACACTCCTACCCCAGTAAGGGCTAACTTACCAACTTCGGCTATATGGCCTATATACATTCTATCAACTAAATTATATAATAAGTTGATTATTTGTGCGGCAATTGCAGGAACTGCTAATTTGAAAAGTAATTTGCCGACACTACAAGTTCCTAATTCTTCTGTTTGATTTTGTTGCATTATAAATTCTCCTTTAAAATAAATTGACAAATATATAATATTCACATAAAATAGTTTATAAAGAAACTGTTTTCCTGTCAACTATATTGGAGGATTATTATGATATATAATTTAAATATTACAAAAATGCTATATTCATTTAAGCATATTAATGAGTTATACTATAAACTTTCTTGTGAAGCAGCTAAAAAATGTGGTATTACAAAACCAGAAGCAGATATTTTAGCATTTCTATTTAATAATCCAAAGTGTGATACTGCTAAAGATATTGTTCAATTAAAAGGGTTTTCTAAGGCTTATGTTTCAAAAGCTGTAGAACCATTATTAAAAAAGGGATTTATTTCAATAGAAGTTGATAAATCTGATAGAAGATGTCAGCATTTAAAATTAACTTCTCAATCCGAAGAAATTGTTGGTGAATTACACAAGATACAGATGGAATTCCTCAAGAAATTAACAAATAATATTCCAGAAGAAGATATATTAACATTTCTTGAGGTAACAGAAAAGTTTGCAAATAATTCACACTTATAACATTCAATAAATAAAAGAACATTTTTAATATATGTTCTTTTATTTTTTTAATACAAAACAAATATTAGGAATTACAGAGAGTTCTCTTAAACTCATACCATTTACACCAATTATTTTTCATAAATGATTTTGGACATTTCTTTCTTGAAGCATCATAATGTCGAACTACATTATTAATAGAAATATTATATTTTTTCATTAAAAATTTGATTAATTCTAATGTTGATTGTAAAGTTGCTTCAGTAGGATTCCCATCTTTTTCAATACATATCTCTATACCCAAAGAATTTTGATTAGTTATTCCGTACTTTCCATGACCATCACCGCAATGCCAGCTATAATTAACATCACTGTCAACTGTTTGAATAATTTGTTTTGAATCTACAAAGAAATCTGCACTAGCATTTTTATTTTCGCTATTAAAGTAATTATAATGGTATTCAGCATCTAAGCCTGGGTTATCAGTATCGTGTATCACAATGTATTTAGGTTTTTCATTTCTTTTTGTGAAATTAAATTTAATAAATCTTTGTTTTATTAAAATCATTACCTATCACCTACTTTTAAAAATTTATCATATTTATGTTTATTTATATAAGTAATCAAAATTTATTATGCTATAATAAAATTGACTAATTTCAAAAATTAGAAAGGATACAAATGATGGAAAAATATATTTCAAATATAAAAACACCTAAAATAAGTATTGCTCCAATGGTTGACAAATCACATAGACATTTTAGATATTTCTGCAGATTAATGAATAAAGAAATTCTATTATATACAGAAATGGTAACAGCACAAGCAATACTAAATGGTGAATTAGATAAAATTCTTTATTTTAGAGAAGAAGAAGGTAATGTTGCACTGCAAATTGCTGCATCTAATCCTGAAGATGCTTATAAAGCAGTTAAGAAAGCAAATTCATATAATTATTCTGAAATAAATTTAAATTGTGGCTGTCCATCTGATAGGGTTTCAGGAAATTTAATGGGTGCCGCATTAATGTCAGATAGAAAATTAGTATATGAAATATTACTTGCTATGAAAGAAGCTACAAATAAACCAATAACTATTAAGCATAGAATAGGAATTGATGGCACAGGAATAATTCAAGATAAAAATGCTAAAGTAATAATGGATGGATACGATGATTTATTAGAATTTTTAGATACTGTATCTAAAGCAAAACCAGATAGATACACTGTTCATGCTCGTTCAGCAATTTTAAAAGGATTAAGTCCAAAAGATAATAGAGAAATACCTCCTCTAGATTATGATATGGTTTATAGATTAAAAAAAGATTTTGATTATTTAAATATTGAAATCAATGGTGGATTTAAAACAGTTGAATCAATTAAAGATGCTCTTACTAAAGTTGATGGGGTTATGATTGGTAGAGCTGCATATGAGGATTGTTATCTATTAGCTAATTTACAAAAAGTTGATAATGAAAATTTAAAACCTATTTCGCGTGGAGAAATAATAAAATCATATATTCCATATGTTAAAGAAGAAATCGCTAATGGCAGTAATGTGCATCTACTAGCTGCTCCACTACATAGCTTATTTCAAGGTCAACCTGGAAGTAAACAATATAAACAGCTTTTATCATCTGGAAATATAAAAAAGGATACTTTTGTTCAAATTTTATATAATATTTTAGAAAGCATGCCAGAGAATAGTCTTTGGTGCTAAATGTAAAAGTTAAAACTCTCTTAAAAGATATTAAATCAATTAAGAGAGTTTTTATTATTTTTTAAGTATAAATCTTTCAATTCCAGTTGCTACACCATCATCGTGTATTGATGTTGTGATTTCATTTGCATATTTCTTAATACTATCGCATGCATTACCCATAGCTATTCCACATCCAACAGTTTCTAACATTTCGATATCATTTTTACCATCACCGAAAGCATAACTATTATTTATATCAATATCTAAGTATTCTAAAGCTTTAATTATACCAGTTGCTTTTGTATTTTTCTTTGAATACAATTCAAATGATTTTAATGCTATGCTATTAACATAATCATAATCCTCATTTCTTTGAACTATATTTAAGCATTTTTCTACTGTTTCATCATTAGGACACATCATTTCAATTTTATATATTCCAATATCATCTAAAGAATAGTTAACTTTAAACAATTCTTTTGAAACTCCTACTGTGTCATAAAAGTCATGAAATTCTTTAAAACACTCTTTCATATATGAGTGATATTCACCTTCCAACACATATTGAATATTAAGATTTTCTAATTCATCTACTAAATTGCTAACAAAAGATTTATCTAGATATTCACTAAAAATAGTTTTATTTTTAATAATGACATGTGCTCCATTAGCTAGCACAAATCCATCAAACCCAAAATCTAATATTGATTTACTTAAAAAGGCATATGGTCTACCAGTTGCTATAAAAACATAGTGCCCTTCTTCTTGTAAGGAATGAATAGCTTGTTTAACTTTTGGTGTTATATCAACAATTCCATTCATATAATCTAATAATGTTCCATCTATATCGAAAAATATAGCTTTTTTCATTTAATCCCCTCCATCCTATTCATGCCTATTTTATCCTATGATAATTATACTGTAAATATTTTTAATAAAGAAATTGCATAAAGACCTATATACTTATCTAGTAGTAAGAATATAGGTCTTTATGCAATTTAAACAAGCCTTTTATTTTTCCATTTACCACTTCTATATCTATATATAAAGAAAAATGCACGGATGAACCAATCAACAATCATTGCTAACCATACACCAACAAGTCCTAAAGCTAATGTTCTACCTAAATAAAAACTCAATAAGTATCTAAATGTCCACATTGAACATATAGATACGATCATAGTGAATTTTGCATCATTTGCAGCACGCAAGGCATTTGGAAGTGTAAAGGATATAGGCCAAATTATCATTCCAGCAAGACCATGAATTAAAATACATTTTGTTGCTAAGGAAGTAGATTCTTCTGATAAAGAATACATTTTTAAAAGGATTGGAGATAAAATGATAGCAGATAAGCTTAGTATTATCATCCACACATAAGCTTGCTTCATTAAACGCTTTATATAATAAACAGCTTGATCATATTCCTCTGCCCCGATACATTGTCCAACTATTGTTACTAATGCCAATCCAATTGCAGAGCCTGGTATAATCATCATTTGTGCAATATTATTACTAACGGCATTAGCAGCAATTGCATAAGTACCAAATGTTGCTACTAAACTTTGTACTAGTATTTTCCCAAGTTGAAACATACCATTTTCTAATCCAGATGGAATACCGATAAGAAGTATTTTTTTTATATAAAATCCATTCCATTTAAAACTATGATAATTATCAATATACATAAGATTCTTTTTGCTTTTTAACATAATTAATATAATTATACTAGTTACTATTCTGGCAATTAATGTTGCAATTGCAGCACCAAAAACTCCTAATCCACAACCAAATATAAATACTGCATTTAATATAATGTTGATTACGTTCATTATTGCAGCATTTATCATAGAAATTTTTGAGTTTCCTATTGCTCTAAACAATCCTGCTCCAGAATTATATAGTGCTATAAAGGGATATGAAATTGCAGTTACATAAAAATATGTTTGAGCTTTAGACATTACGTCAGTATCAATAGTTCCAAAAATTAAATTTAATAATGGTTTATTTAATATTAAGCATGCAATCATTATAAAAAATGATAATAATCCAGTTATTAAAATTAGCTGTTTAGCTGATTCACGTGCTTTTTTTCTTGAGTCTTGTCCAATAAATTGTGCTGTAACCACTGCACCACCTGTTCCTAATGCAGCAAAAATATTTATTAACAAAATATTGATGGTATCAACTAATGAAACTGCAGAAACAGCTGTTTCACCAATATTTGAAACCATTATAGTATCTGCAAATCCTACTGTTACAGCTAATAGTTGCTCAATTATCAAAGGAATTATTAATTTTTTTAGATTTTTATTTGAAAAGCGTCTTTTTACTTCAACCATTTTAAGTATTAAATTTAATTATTCCAAAGTATTTTTTCCCTTTGATATTTTTAAACTTAATAATAGTTGGTTTGTATAATATAGATTCATTTAGTCTCATTATTACTCCTCCTTTATTAAGAAATAATTCCTAAATAATTATACCATATTTTAACACATTGTTTACAAATATAACCTGCATTTTAAAAATAAAAAAATAAACTATAAATAAAATATTTATCTATAGTTTATTTTTAATAAATACTTAGCTTATATGGTGTTTTGAAAGTAATTGTTACTTAATATAATAACCCTTAATTTAACCCACAGTTTTATTATTACTTTATATTAAAATTTATAATGGTAATATTTATAAAGCTATAGCATTTTTTAGTATGTTTTCTTTTTTTTAATTTACATTAATACCTAATCATATCTCGTGTTATTTCATTTATTGAATATGCTCCACACATAGCCATTGTGTCTTCAAGTTCACTTGCTAATTTTTCAATATAAGATTTAACACCAGCTTCTTCGCCACCATAAAGAGCTGTTACAAAAGTTCTGCATATAAGCACGCCATCAGCACCTAAAGCTAAAGCTTTAAACACATCAACTCCTGAACGTATTCCACCATCTACAAATACTTTCATAGAATCACCAACAGCTTTTACTATATCTTCTAAAACTTCTGCTGTTGAAGGACATTGATCTAAGACTCTGCCACCATGGTTAGATACCACTATAGCATATGCCCCTGCTTCTTTAGCTTTTAAAGCTCCTTTTACAGTCATTACTCCCTTTACTATAAATGGTAAATTTGAAATTTTAATTATTTCCTTTAATTCATCTACTGATTTTGCTCCTGCTGGAGGATTCATATTTTTTAAAAATGGCAGACCAGCAGCATCAATATCCATAGCCACTGCAATTGCATTACTTTTCTTTACTAGTTCTATTTTTTCTTTAATAGTATCAATATTCCATGGTTTAATCGTTGGAATACCTAAACCTCCTACATTTTTTATAGCAGTCGTAGCACCTTTCATAACATCTGGATTGGTTCCATCTCCCGTAAATGCTAAGATACCTTCATTAGCACATGCTGAAACTAATAAATTATTGTAAGTCATATCATCATATTTTTCACCATAATGTAAATTAACAGCACCTACTGGTCCTGCAAAAAAAGGATACTTAAATTTCCTATCAAATAAATTACAACTCATATCTACAGGTTTATTTTCAGTTAATGTATCCATATTAACTCTTATTTCTTTCCATTTATCATAATTTCTAATTGCAGTATCTCCAACACCTTTTGCACCGGGTCCGGGAATTTGATTTTTACATGCTTTTCCATTACATTCAACACAGGCCTTACAATATTGACCAATACAACTTTTAGCATTAATTAAAACATCTTTATAATTCATTTAAGCACACCTTTCTTTTTTATATTAAATTTAATATCTTCTATTTAGTATTATAGTAACATATTTATTTCACATTATCTTTATTATATTAAATCAATTGATTTATAATATTGTATCAAATTTATTTATAAACAAAATAAGTTGCTAAAACAAAATGAAATAGCAACTTATTTATCCAAATATTTTGTATGATAATTAGAAGGTATATATTAACATTCATTATTTCTACTTAATATAAATTCAAATTTTTCTTTTAGTTCTTTAGCAGCAGCTTTAATTTCATCTCTATTTTGCTTATCAAGTATATTTTCAAATTTTCTTAAATAAAATTCAACCTCTCTTCGAGTTTCTCCAACACTTTGTTCATAAATACTTTCACCCATAGAAAGTATAAGTTTATTTTCTTCCTGTTCTCTAGGTGGTATTTTAAGCTCAGATAATTCTTTAAATCTTTCTTGAATTTCTTCGTCACTCATATCATTATCACTCTTTTTTATAATTAGATGTTTCTTAAGTTTAGTAGATACAACTGTAACTTCAACCTCTAAAATAGAGTTAATATCATAAGTATAAGTAACATCAACAGCTTGTTCACCTGCTTTGCCTATTGGTACAGGAGTGTTTATCTCGCCTAAGTAAACATTATTTTTAGCAAACCTACTTTCACCTTGTAATATTTCTACTTTAATAGAAGATTGATTATCATGAATTGTGTATAATCGTTCTGTTCTACTTACTGGAACTACAGTATTTCTTTCAATTATTGGACAAAAATGCCCACCTTCATAATATTCTCCTTCTTTTAATACAGATATTTCAGTTCCTAATGTATATGGACATACATCTGTTAAAACAATATCCTTTATTAGTTCATTTCTTTCCTTCATAGCACCTTGTATACCAGCTCCAAGAGCTACAGCTTCTTCAGGATTAATAGATATATTTGGTAAACGCCCAAAAAGCTTACCAACGAAATTTCGTATAATAGGAAGCTTTGTAGCACCACCTATTAAAAGTATTTCATCTATATCATGTAATTTAATTTCCGCATCTTTTAATGCTCTTTCAATTGGTTTACGTATTTTAGCTAATAGTAATTCACAGTTTTTTTCATAATCATCTAATGATATTTTATATTTAAGTATCTCATCATTAACTTTACATTTAATTATTACTTCTTTTTGTTTAGAAAACATTTTTTTTGCTTCTTCTGCTTGTTTTTTTATAATAGCAATTGTTGTAGAATCAAGATTACATGCTTCTAATTCATTAGCCCTTAAAAACATATTAACTAATATCTCGGTAAAATCATCTCCACCTAAATAATTATCACCAGCAATAGCATGAACTTCCATTATATTTTTATAAACTTCGAGAATTGACACATCGAAGGTACCACCCCCTAAGTCAAATACTAAAAATTTAGTGTTAGTATTTCTATTTTGCAATCCATAAGCTATAGCAGCTGCAGTAGGTTCATTTACTATTCTTTCAACCTTTAGTCCAGCTAGTTTTCCAGCCAATTGAGTTGCTTTACGTTGCTTATCATTAAAATATGCTGGCACACTTATTATAGCCTCATTAACTTCACTTCCTAAATACTCTTCAGCATCTTCCTTTAAAGATCTTATAATAAACGAAGATAATTCTTCAGCAGTAAATTTATTTTCATTTATTATAAACTCTTTTTTACTGCCCATACTTCTTTTAAAAAGTTCTTTTGTACTTTCTGGATGAGTAATCATTCTTTCTTTAGCTACTTTCCCAACATAAACTTCTCCATTATCTCCAAAACTTACAACTGATGGTGTTAGCTTTTCTCCAAATCTATTTGGTATAATTACTGTTCCTTTTTCACTAAAATAAGATACTAAGCTGTTTGTAGTACCAAGATCAATTCCTATTATCATATTCATAGACTACAAATTAAATTAAATTATATTAATATTTTAATTTAATCGTAGCCATATCCCTCCCAACTAAAATTTAATATTATAAATAACTATTTAGCTTTTGCTGCAACTTAAAAATCTCTTCTTTTGCATTTGGGTAATCTGGGTCAATTTCTAATACTTTATTAAAGTAACTTATTGCAATTCTATATTTACCAATTTCTTTGAATATAAGTGCGCATTGATAATATGAAAATGCTATATTTCCATTATTATTGATTATAAAATTATAATCATTTAATGCTAGATTGTATTCAAAAATACACCTATAAATATATGCTCTTAAATAATAACTATCTAAATCTTTATAATTAAAAGAGATTGCTTCATTAATTAATTCTAAAGCAAAATTAAAATTATCTTTATTTAATTCATTCAGTGAAAGTAAGTAAAAAGCCTTACATTTTATTTCATTATTTTCTTCATTAGAGTCATTAATATTTATTAATAAATTTTTAATTAAATCTTCAGCCTCTTCTCCTCTATTTAATTTTATTAAGGCCTCACATTTGCATAATACAATTTCACTATCATTGATTTTGTATTTGTTTGCTTCATTAGAAACCATCAATACTTCTTCATTTTCTTGATTATCTAATAATATTTTCATTTTAATAATATAAGGAGCACTAATGTATGGGCAAAGATTAATGCATCTATTAGCAGAATCCAATGCTTCTTTTAAATATCCTAAATTATATAATGATTCAGCTCTAAAACTGTAAATAAGTGAATCATTTTTATCTACTTCTATACCAATATCACTTAATTCTAAACATTCTTCATATTTACCTAACTTAATTAATGTATTGCACTTACAATTTATATAATAGATATTATTAGGCATTAAGTTCAAAACTTTATCAAAGAATTTAAGTGCCTCATCATATCTTTTTAATTTTGAATATATTCGACCAAGTTTATTGTATATACTGATAAGCTCAATTTCATTATTTTTAGTTTTTTTGTTTTTTAAAAGTTCATGAAAATATTTTAATGCAGTATCATAAGATCCCATATCAAAGTATGAGTTGCCTAAAATATCATACTTTTGAATAATTTCACTTTTATCATTACACTTAATTTTCAAAACTAAATTTATGGCTTTTTCATAATTGAAATTTTCATAATAGCACCAAGCTAATTTAAATTTTAATTTATTATTATCTGGGTTTGTTTTTAACTGATTATCTAGCTTATCAATCAAAAGGCTATTTATATATGAAACTCTTTCTCGAAGATAATCATAATATGGATCAATATTAATTAAATCAATAAATATATTCTTAGATTTTTCTAATTCACCAAGTTCTAAAAGTACATCAGCAAGTCCTACTTTTGCATTAAAATTATTTGGAGAAATATCTAAGCAGTGCTCATATAATTCTTTAGCATGTTTATAATTCTTTTCCACCCATTTTAATTCTGCTGCATAATAATTTATAGCCATATCATTTGGATAATTTTTTAGTAAATTAGAAATTATATTTTTTGAAATAGTGTAATCTCCTAAAGCCATATGATATCTACACTGAAGCAAATCAAAATATGGATGATATATGTTAAAACTTTGTAATTGCTCTAAATATGTTTTAACTACTTCTATGTTATTATTGTTTAGCTCCTGTATTGTATTAAAATATAAATTAATCCATGAATCATAATCTTTATTATCTTCGACTTTAAAAAGGTAATAATTTATAATATCATTGTTTTCAATTCTATCAATAATAAAATCAATATATTCTTTTGGAAATTGTTCATAAAGTTCTTTTTTTCTTTCATTTATTTCGAAATGTGAATCAATTAATCTCCATACTTCGCATGGAATATTAATATTATTAATTAAATATTGAAGTAATTTTTCACAGGCCACATCTTTAGTTTCTAAAGAAAAACTTATATCTTCATTGAGTAATTTATTCCATTCATTTATGTCTATTCTTAATGAAAATGACTTATAAATAGTTTTAACTTTTTCAATCCATTTTTCTAAGTCAGAATTATCCTCATCAATATTTTCATTTTTAGCATATTCAAGAGCTTTTTCATATGCAGCTCTTAGAATTTTAAAGCCTTCTGGATTATCTTCTGGATTTACTTTGGTTAACAAATCGAAATACCTATCTTTTATTAAGAACTTATCTTTAGTTTTATCTATTCCTAAAACCATCCAAGTATCCATTTTTCCTCCTATATTATGATTTAACTACCATATTATATAATATGTAATAATAATTGGATTATTATCTCAAAGCAAAAATAATTTATATAAAAAATAAGCTGAGACTTATAAATCTCAGCTTATTTAAAATGGTTATTTTTTAATTTCAAGTTTATTATTACAAGATTTCGCTTGAGAGCATCCGGAACAATGACATCCACAACTCTTATTATTCTTAACTATTTTTCTAATAGCTAAAATTAATAGCACTAAAACTATTCCACCAATAATAAAGTTTGCCATACTATTCACTTCCTTAATGAGTATAATAAATTATCTTAGTTGGCATTTGTTACTTTTTTCTTGCTTTTTATATCTCTACCTGATAATACTGCTATAGAAATTGCGAATACTGCAATTAAAACAGAACCAATTGCACCAATTAAGCTACCAGTACCTAAAATAAAACTACCTATTTGATTAATCATTAAAGCAACAATATAAGCAGTAAGTGTTTGGAATCCTATAGTAATCCACATCCATTTCCATGATCCCATTTCTCTTCTAATTGCACCTATAGCTGCAAAACAAGGAGCATTTAACATGTTAAATGCAATAAATGCTAATCCACTAGCAGCTGTAAACATTGATCCTATTTGAGTTAATAATACAGGAGTATCTTCTGCTGCTTCTGCTATTCCAAATAATACTCCAAAGGTACCAACTACATTTTCTTTAGCAACAAAGCCTGTTAATGTTGAAACTGCTGATTGCCAATTTCCAAATCCAAGTGGTGCAAATATAGGGGCTATTACTTTTCCTATGCTTGCAAGAATACTATCTTGAGCATCTACCATTTGTAATGTCCAGCTAAATGAACTTGTAAACCAAATTACTGCACAAGCTACAAATATAATTGTTCCTGCCTTAACAATAAAGGCTTTTGCTCTGTCCCACATATGAAGTATTACACCTTTAAAACTTGGAATATGGTATTGTGGTAGTTCCATTACAAAAGGAGCAGGTTCACCTTTAAACACTTTTGTTTTATTTAATATAATTCCACAAATTATAATCATGAAAATTCCTAAGAAATATATAGAAGGTGCTACCCATGATGCTCCTCCAAATATTGCCCCAGCAAATAAGGCAATTATAGGAAGCTTTGCTCCACAAGGAATAAATGTTGTAAGCATTATTGTAATTCTTCTATCTTTATCATTTTCCATTGTTCTAGTAGCCATTATACCAGGAACCCCACAACCAGAACTTATAAGAACTGGAATAAATGATTTTCCAGAAAGACCAAACTTACGGAAAATTCTATCCATAATAAAAGCTATTCTAGCCATATAACCACAATCTTCTAATATCGCTAATAAGAAAAATAATAACATAATTTGAGGAACAAATCCTAATACAGCACCAACACCGCCTATTATTCCGTCATTAATTAATCCTTGTAACCAAGGTGCAGTTCCTATATTTTCTAAAAATGCAGCTACATTTTCTCCAATAATTTCACCAAATAGCGTATCATTAGTCCAATCAGTAAGTATTGCTCCTAATGAACTAACAGAAATATAGTAAACTCCCCACATTATTAAAGCGAAAATAGGTAATGCAAGTATTCTATTTGTAACAACCTTATCAATTTTATCTGAAATTGTATGCTTAGAGTTATCTTTTTTCTTTATAATCTTTGAAACAATAGAACCTATGAATTCATATCTTTCTGCTGTAATTATACCTTCAGCATCATCATCAAACTCTTTTTCACATTTACTAATGATATTTTCAATTTTATTATTTACTTCATTACTAATAGTTACTTTTTCTAATAAGTTGCTATCTCTTTCAAAAAGTTTTATTGCCATCCAATTATCGTTAATATCGCTTTTTTTCAATTTTTCACTGCTTATTAATGCTTTTATTTCATTAAGTGCAGATTTTACTTCTTGAGAAAAATTCATATTAAAATTATTAGAAGTTTTATTTTTAGCTATTTCAATTGCTTTTAAAGCAACTTCTTTAGTTCCAGTTCCTTTTAAGGCACTAGTCTTAATTACTGGACACCCTAAAATTTGTGATATTTTATCTAAATTTATAATATCACCACGTTTTTCAACTACATCAATCATATTTAATGCAATAACCGTTGGTATACCTAATTCTAATATTTGAGTTGTTAAATATAAATTTCTTTCAATGTTTGAAGCATCAATTATATTTATAATTGCATCTGGTTTATCATCAATCATAAAGTTTCTTGTTACTACCTCTTCTAGAGTATATGGTGATAAAGAATAAACTCCCGGCAAATCTACAATCTCAACATCATTATACCCCTTTAATTTACCAACCTTTTTTTCAACTGTTACTCCTGGCCAATTACCTACATATTGCTTTGCACCTGTAAGATTATTAAACATTGTTGTTTTACCGCAATTTGGATTACCAGCTAATCCAATTTTAATTGACATAGTTTTTCCCCCTTATTTGTTCAATTATATAATTACTCAATTACAATCATTTCTGCATCAAATTTTCTAAGTGATAACTCATATCCTCTTATATTAATTTCAATTGGATCACCTAATGGAGCAACTTTACGAACATAAATTTCACTTCCTTTAGTTATTCCCATATCCATTATCCTTCTACGAATTGGACCTGCACCTTCTACTTTTTTAACTTTTACTGTTTGTCCACATTTAACATCCTTTAATGTAGTCATATTTAATCCCCCTAAACTAAGATTCTACTAGCCATTCCCTTATCTAGTGCTATTCTAGCTCCTTTAATATTTACAATTAAATTTCCACCTAAATCAGATACTATTGTTATTCCTTCTCCAATTACAAAACCTAAGCTATTAAGAAATTTTTTTGTTTCAGCATTGCCTGTTATTTTTTTTATCGTTACTTCTTGTCCTACTTGAGATAAAATTAAAGACATTTCTACACCTTCTTTTATTGATAATGATTATCGTTATTTATAATTACATTATATCCTTTTTTTAGAATTTGTAAATATATTTAGAAGAATTTCTAAATATTTTTATAAACAAATCTAAATATAATAAAAAAGAACCACAAATAAT
>NZ_CBYM010000028.1 GCF_000577815.1 Clostridium saudiense
ACCAAAGCGACTTTCTTATCTTATCATTCTTGCCGATTCATGTCAACATTTTTTTAAAAAACTTTCAACATTTTTCTTTAAGAAATTTTTCGCTTACTACTAGCATATAAACATATTGTTTTTCTGCCCTCAGCGATGTATCTAATACTACCATGTATTATTTAAAACAAAATATATAATTCAGCTAAATTCTAGAATTAAACTCTTTATTCTATCATTTTATATCATTTTCTTTCTTATTCTAATATTGATACACTAGGATAAGTTTAAGAATAATTTATACTAATATTATAAAATAATAGACGTATCAAGATATCTTATTAATATAAATACCCATTTTCACTTAAAAATATTCATATTACCCTAAAGTTTGATACATCTTCATTTTATAAATTCTATTAATACGTAATTTTCACTAAACAGTTGTATAATGAATCCATTTTCCCTTCCAAACTCTTGGAATAGTCACTAAAGCTTTAAAAAACTCATCACTAGATAAAGTTAAATATACTAAAACAGGATTAAATTTTAATGCAAATGCACAAATAGTCCCTAATACTATTTTTAACCCCCATAAAGTAACAATATCATTTATTGCACAAAACACAGTATCACCAGCACCTCTTAATACACCGGCCAATGTTGTAACTGTTACTGATTGAAATAACAATAAAAATGCAGAAACATATAACATATTTTTAATTAATTCAGCTGTCTCTTTGGAAACTTTTATAAAACTTGGTGCTATTGGCCTAATTGCTATAATACCAATAGCAATAATTATCCCTAAGAAAAAACTAAGCTTAACTAGTAATTTAGAAAAGTTCAATACTTGTTCTTCACGTTCTTTTCCTTCTCCAATTAAATTCCCTACTATAATAGCAGCACCTCCGCCAAATCCCATAATTGCAATACCTGCTAACTGTTGAAGCACACTTATAAAACTATTTGCTGCAATTACACTTGCACCCAATCTTCCAATAATAGCTGCTTGAACAGATATACCTAACCCCCAATTAATTTCGCTTAATAATACTGGTAGGCTATATCTAACAATATGTTTCCAATACATAGATGTCCTTCTAAAAACATCACTTAATTTATACTTAATTTGTTTTTCAATTCCATACATATATATAACTACTAATATACTTTCAAATACTCTACTTATTAAAGTTGCCAGTGCAGCTCCTATAATCTCCAACCTAGGCATCCCCAAGTGCCCAAATATTAATATATAATTTAAAAATACATTTAATATAAATGAAAATCCATAAATACACATGGATACATTTACATTTTGTATACTTCTAAGCCCCATTAAATATACTCCTGTAAATGCAGAGAATACATATGAGAAACCCACTATTCTTAAATACATAGCTCCATATTCAATTACTACTTTTTCATTAGTAAAAATTGATACAACCTCTTTTGGAAAAATGAGTACTACCAAAGATGCTATTAATCCTCCAACAATTGCAATCCTCATCATCAACCCCATTATAGTTTTTATTGATTCGATATCTCTCTTCCCCCAATACTGCGAATTTAAAACCATAGATCCTGATGCTAGTCCAAATATTAAAGTGGTAAAAATAAAATACGGTTGATTTGCTTGTGAAATTCCTGCTAACTGCAACTCATCTATATTTCCAATCATCAATGTATCTGTAACACTTACGCCTACATTAATAAGATTTTGTATTGCTATCGGTATCGCAATAATAAATAATTGAATTAATAAATTTTTATCCTTATTTTTCATCCACACACCTCCTCCCATAAATTATACATTCATAAATTACATAATAATACCATATCTTTTTATTAAAAAAAAGATAGAGACTATTTTATTTAGCACAAAACAATCTCTATCTTACAAACAACTTATTTACACTAACTCTTTTCTTATAAAGCTATTTTTACCAACTTTAAATGGCACTTTAACTTTACACATCATTCCTGGATGTGGACATCCATCTATAGCTTCTCCACCTTCATTATAAATTTCTTCAACCACAAAGCTTTCTCCAAATTCACCAGGAGTTAATATTTCTACTTTATCTCCCTTTATGAATTTATTTCTTTGTTTACATAATGCAATTTGAGTTTCTTCATCATACTCATGTACTATAGCAACAACATCATATTCTCTAACATGATCATTTGTATGATAAATTATTGCATCACTTTTAGGTTCACTAAAGAAGAACCCAGTATTATATTCTCTATGGCTAACTTTGTACATCTCATCTCTTAATTCTTTAGGTAACTTATAATTTTCTGGGTCTTCATAATATAAATCTATAGCCTTTCTATATGCATTCACAACTATAGCAACATAATATTCACTTTTATTTCTTCCTTCTATCTTTAATGATGATATACCTGCTTCTAAAAGTTCTGGTAAATGCTCTATCATACATAAATCCTTTGAATTCATTATATATGTACCATGTTGATCTTCTTCAATAGGGAAATATTGGTTTGGTCTCTTTTCTTCTACTAATGAATATTTCCATCTACAGCTCTGCGCACATGCACCTCTATTCGAATCTCTTCCTGTCATATAACTTGATAATAAACATCTTCCTGAATATGACATACACATTGCTCCATGTACAAAGACTTCTAATTCTAATTCTTCTGGAATATGTTGTCTAATTTCTTTTATTTCTTTTAATGAGCACTCTCTAGCTAAAACTACACGTTCTGCTCCTAAATCATGCCACATATTACACCCTTCATAATTTACTGTATTGGCTTGAGTACTAATATGTATCGGTAAATTAGTATGCTTTTGAACAGTTCTAAATACTCCAAGATCTGATACTAATACCGCATCTACCTTTGCTTCTTCAAGACTTTTTAAAAATTCAGGTAACTTTTCTATTCCTTCATTTCTTGGCATTACATTTACTGTGCAATATATCTTCTTTCCTAAGCTATGAGCTAATTCTGCACCCTCTTTAATCTCTTCAAAAGTAAAGTTTTGAGCTGCAGCTCTTAAAGAAAAGGCTTCACCTCCAAAATATACAGCATCTGCACCATATTGAAATGCAATTTTTAATTTCTCAAGGCTTCCAGCTGGTGCTAAAAGCTCTGGCTTTTTATATTTTATTGACATTATATCTCATCCTTCTATTTAGATTTTTACTTATAATATCATTTTTTATCTTAATAAACAATGTGCAAAAAATGCAAAACACTTTTTTCAGTTAAGAATTAACTATTAACTATTAACTATTATAGTGCCACTATTGTTAAAATTTATATATGCAGTGGTACTTATCATTTTAGCTTTTTTTTATTACAATAATAGTAAAGATGTAAATAAATTCGAGGTGTGATAATGGATAAGATAATGAGACCTGTATGGGCTGAAATAGATTTAGATATAATTGCAAATAATATGAGAAATATAAAAAAATTAGCTGGCGATAAAGAAGTAATGGCTGTTGTTAAAGCAGACTGTTACGGACATGGAGCCTTGGATGTTGCACCTGTTCTTTTAGAAAACGGAGCCTCTAGATTAGCTGTTGCTATGCTTACAGAAGCCATCGAACTAAGAAATAATAATATTACTGCACCTATAATGATTCTTGGTTATACCCCTTTATATTTAGGTGAAGAACTAATTAATTATGATATAGAACAAACAATTTACGATTTAGATTATGCAAAAGAATTATCTGATTTAGCATTAACACTTAATAAAAAAGCAAAAGTTCATATAGCTTTAGATACTGGAATGGGTAGAATCGGGTTTTTACCTTCTCAAGAAAGCTTTAATCAAGTTTGTGAAATTTGCTCATTAAAGGGATTAGATGTCGTTGGTATATTTACCCATTTTTCTAGTGCTGATGAAAAAGATAAAGACTATACTCATTATCAATTTAATCAAATAAGCAGCTTTATTGAAAAACTTACCGAAGTAGGAATAAACATACCTTTAAAACACGCCTCTAATAGTGGAGCAATAATAGATATGCCAAATACCTACTTAGATTCAGTAAGAGCTGGAATTATACTTTATGGATATTATCCATCAAATGAAGTAAATAAAGAAAATTTATCAATACAACCTGCTTTAACTTTAAAAGCCAGAATTGCTCACGTCAAAGAATTAGAGCAAGGCATGTATATTGGATATAATAGAACTTATAAAACAACTAGAAAAAGTATAATTGCTACTATTCCTATAGGATATGCTGATGGATATATCAGAAAATTAAAGTACGAAGCTAAAGTAATTGTTAATGGTAAACTTGCTCCTATAGTAGGCAATATTTGCATGGATCAATTTATGATTGATATTACAGATATCGGAAATGTTAAAAGTGGAGATGAAGTAATTTTACTTGGAAAAACTGATAATATTAAATTTGATGCAGATGATCTTGCCAAATGTTGTGACAGCATTAATTATGAAGTACTTTGTCTTTTAAAGAAAAGAGTTCCTAGGGTTTATATTAAAGATGGTAAAATTTTCGATGTTAAAAATAATGTATAAAAGCCTTAAGTTAAACTTTATTCACAATTTATATAACTATAAAAAGTATGTAGTAATCCTAATATCTACATACTTTTTTAATATATAAGCCCTTATAATTTTTTTATATATTCTCCATATCCTAACTCTTCCATTTTATTCTTATGAATAAATTTTAATGATGCAGAGTTTATACAATATCTTAATCCGCCCAATTCGCTTGGTCCATCTGTAAAAACATGCCCTAAATGCGAATCTGAGTGTGTGCTTCTTACTTCTGTTCTAAACATTCCATGACTAAAATCCTGCTTTTCCTTAATATACCCTTTATTTATTGGCTTTGAAAATGCAGGCCAACCGCATCCTGAGTTAAATTTATCTTTTGAAGAAAATAAAGGTTTTCCACTTACAATATCAACATATATTCCCTCTTCAAAATTATCATCATATTCGTTATCAAAAGGTGGTTCCGTTCCATTTTCTTGAGTAACTTTATACTGAAGAGGTGTTAATATATCTTTAAGCTCACTTTTCCTTTTACTTGAAAGCTTCCAAGCTTCCTCTATAAATTGCTTTCTACCTGACCCTACATAATAAGCTTTATATCTAAAAGGATTTTTCTTGTAATAATCTTGATGATATTCTTCTGCTTTATAAAATTCTTTAGCTTTTAGTATCTTTACTGCTATTGGTTTGTTAAACATCCCACTTTCATTTAATTTTAACTTATAATCTTCTGCAACTCTTCTCTGCTCTTCATCACAATAAAATATAGCAGTTTCATAACTTCTTCCTCTATCATTAAATTGTCCTCCTTCATCAGTAGGATCTATGCTCATAAAAAAGGCTTCTACTAACTCTATATATTTTATAATATCTTCGTCATATGTTACTTCCACAGCTTCATAATGTCCAGTTTCCATCCTACAAACCTGCTCATATGTTGGATTTGCTATATTTCCACCTGTATAACCTACTATAACACTTTTTACACCATCATATGAATCAAAGGGCTTAACCATACACCAAAAACACCCTCCTGCAAAAATAGCTTTCTTTATCTTACTCATACTTATTACCCTCCATGTGAAATATTAATTCTAAACCACTTTATATATTAAAATGCTTCTTAATAAATTTAATCATATTTTCTTTATTTTTCTCCAATTGAATAACTCTATTTACATTGGCTCCTGACGGATGGGGAAATCCTAACAGTATTTGATTTTCTTTAATAATCCCATCTTGTTGAAGCCTTATCAATACTTCTTCAACAGCTTTACCTAACGGTATTAATAATACTTTTTCTGGTTCATTTAGCTTTTTGAACTCATTAATAAAATTATCATATATATATTTCATTAAAAAATCACTTTTTATTAATTTAGGTGTATGACCTGTATAATTTTCCTTCTTTACAAACACAGGATAAGGTATTAGCGATATTGTGTGTAATAAAACATCTCTGTCTCCAAATAACTCTTCACAACTATTTAAACTCAAAACCCTATTAAGTTCTATTTCATCTAACATAGAAATTATATTTTTTCTTAAGCTTCCGCTAAATCTAGCCTCTGATTTGCATTTATATTGTATTTCTTCAATATCATCACTAACCTCTAACCATTTTCTTGCTGTTGATATAGCTGTGCTCATTTGCTGAAACCCTGGTGTTATTCCAACTATAAAAATTTTCGCTTTAGGATTTAGATATTCATTATGTGGTGCATAATATATTTCTATATTATTTTCCTTATCAATAAGAAAGTCTTCAATTAATATTTCATTTTTTAAATACTTATCTTTTATAGGTAGTTTTTTTATTTTATCTTTATACTCGTATAATGTCTTTTTCATAATTACCTCATTTATATATTAAATTGCATAATTAATATTAATATATACTATATACCTTTATTTAATGTAAATACATATTTCAAATACAAGTAAATTATTATAAATTAGATTATGTATTTTATTTCTATTATTCATTCAAAAAAAGACATACAATATCTTTTCTGATATCATATGTCTAAATATTTAACTTTTTTATTGTTTTGTATTAATTTAATATCATTACATCTATCTAATCAGTAAGTTTACTTAACTAAATTTAATATATATTTTAATAAAAAATAATAATTTCAGTTAATACTTCATTATTTTCTATAAAACGTATTTTTTAGTGGTAACTTAGTTCTAAAGATGCCATCCAATTTATAATATGCATTTTGAACTGCAGGAGCTGTTGGAATACATGTAATTTCGCCAACACCTTTTGCTCCAAAAGCTAATTTCGAAGTACTCTTCTCAACAATAATTGGTACTATTTCAGGAACCATAGTTGATCTGAACAACCCTAAAGTTCCAAACTTTGCAGTTGGAATACTCTCCTTTAATGGATAATCTTCAGTTAATGCATATCCAAGTCCCATAACAACTCCTCCTTCAATCTGCCCTTCAACATTCAAAGGATTAATTGCCTTTCCAACATCATGAGCTGCAATAACCTTTTTCAAACTTCCATCTTTATTTAAAATTACAACTTGTGTTGCATATCCATAAGCAACATGACTTATAGGATTATTTTTTTCACTTCCCATTTTATCGGTTTTACCATAATACTCACCATAAAACTCTTGTCCATTAACTGAATTTAAGTCATTTCCTTTAATAGCTGCTTTTAACTTTAATGCTGCTATTCTAGTAGCTTCTCCTGTAAATAAAGTCTGTCTTGAAGCCGTTGATGTTCCTGCGTCAGGAGTCCTTTTCGTATCCGGCTGTATCCAAACTACACTATTTGCATCTATATTTAATACCTCACAAACAATTTGAGTCATTGTTGTTCCTACTCCTTGTCCCATACAAGCTGCAGACGTTCTTATTATTATTTTCCCATTTTGTACTTCTAAAATAGTCCTTCCTATATCAGGTAACCCTACACCTATTCCAGAATTTTTAAATGCACAAGCTATTCCAGCAAATTCACTTTTATAATATTCATCTTTAACAGCAAGTAAAGTATCTTTAAATGCAGTATCACTATCTGCTATTTGCCCATTGGGTAATTCCTGACCTGCTTCTATTGCATTTCTCCATCTTATTTCCCACGGAGATATACCAACTAATTCCGCAAGTTTATTTATATTAGATTCAGTTGCAAATGCTGATTCAGTAACTCCAAATCCTCTAAACGCACCTGCCGGTGGATTATTAGTATATACTGCAATTCCTTCAACCTCTGAATTTTGATAATTATATGGCCCTGCAGCATGAGTACACGCTCTTTGTAACACAGGTCCTCCTAAAGATGCATAAGCACCAGTATCTGCAATTATCTTTGCTTTCATGGCTGTTAATATTCCATTTTCATCACAAGCTGTAGTAAATTCCATTTCCATAGCATGTCTCTTAGGATGAACATTAATGCTTTCAGCCCTAGTTAAAGTCATTTTTACTGGTTTTCCAGTTAAATAAGCAAGAAGTGCTGTATGATGTTGACAACTCATATCTTCCTTACCACCAAAACCGCCTCCAACATACTTTGAAACAACTCTAATTTTATCTATATCAACTCCTAACAAAGATGAAATTTCTCTTAAATCATCATAAACAGATTGAGTACCTGTATAAACTATTAATTCACTATCTGTAGGTATAGCAAGTGCTGATTCCGGTTCTAAAAAAGCATGTTCAGTAAAAGGGACGGAATATTTATTATTAACAATAAATTTAGATTTTTTTAATGCTTCATCTACATTTCCTCTTTTCAAAATCTCTCTTGCTAAAACATTACCGTCACTATGAAGTTTTGGTGCATCTTTTTCTAAAGCCTCATTCGGCGAAGTTATTGGTTTCAATTTTTCAAAATCAACTTTAATCAACCCCATTGCTTTTCTTGCAATCTCTTCGCTTTCAGCTGCAATTAACGCTATTGCATCACCAATATATCTAGTTTCCTCACCTATATCAATTAATGCTGGCCAATCTTTTTTTAAATGCCCACAAAATCTATTTCCTGGTATATCTTTAGCTGTTACTACTTTAATTACTCCTTTTATCTGTAAAGCCTCGTTATAATCAATATTTTTTATTAGAATTCTAGGATATTTAGGCCTAAGTGCTACCCCATATAACATTCCCTTAATCTTCAAATCATCACAGTATCCATCTAAGGCTAATACCTTATTTTCAGCATCTACTTTTCCCAACGAATCTCCTATTAGTCCTTTGCATTTAGTTAATGGAATTTCTTTATTATCTCTTATTATTTCAGCTACCATTAATATTGCTTCTTCGATTTTTTTATATCCTGTACATCTGCATATATTTCCAACAAGTGCCTTCTTCACATCATTTAATGAAGGATTTAATGTTTTATTAAATAATCCTACTGCACTTATAACCATTCCTGGTATACAAAATCCACACTGAACCGCACCAGCTTTAGTAAAAGCATATGCAAATGCTTTCCTATACTTCTGACTTAATCCTTCTATCGTTATTACATTTTTTCCTTCAAGTTTTTTACCCTTTACAATGCATGATTTTGTTGCCTTACCATCAATTAGAACCATGCATGCACCACAAGCCCCTTCATTACATCCATTTTTTACAGAAACTAAGTTCTCATTTTCTCTTAAATACTTTATTAACTTTTCTTCTTCACTTATCCACTTAAGTTGACCATTTAGAAAAAAACTAACCATATTTTTATTCGATTAGCAAATCTCAAGCATAATATATTCATGCTTAGCTCTGAATCTCGCTACCTCCATTATTTTTCCTCCTATATCCTCTTCCAAAGCTTTTCTGCAATATTGATTGATTCTCTACAAATCTTTTCTTCATCAATACTAACTATCTTCCTATCTTTCATAACAACTTTTCCATTAATTATAGTTGTATCAACAGATTTTCCTGAAATTCCGAACAATACGTGTCCAAAATAATTATTCTTATTCATAGGAGTAAATGGCTTATAATCTACAATGATTAGATCTGCATACGCTCCCTTCTTTAATACCCCTAGTGGTTTCTCAAAAAATCTTGAAGCAATTTTAATATTATTTTTTAATGCCATTTGTTTAGTTTCCATAAATCCACTATTATAGTCACCAAAATGGTATTTGTTAATAAGATTTTCTACCTTCATTGACTCAAAAATATCACTTGTATATCCATCTGTCCCAATTCCTAATACTATCTCTTTATCTAACATACTCTTAATAGCCGCGACCCCTACTCCATTAGCCATATTAGACTCTGGATTGTTAACAACCATAGTTTTTGTATCTTTCAATATATCTAATTCTTCATCATCTATATATAAACAATGAGCTGCAATAGTCTTTTCTCCTAATATACCGAAATCATCTAATCTTTTTACTATTCTCTTTTTATATAATTTCAAACTGTTTTCTAAGTCTTCTTTTCCTTCTGCAACATGAATGTGATACCCTGTATCAATACCTTCCATGGCCTTAACACATTTATTTAAAGTTCCATCACTTAATGTAAAAGCCGCGTGCATTCCAAACATGCCTTTAGTCATATCATCTTGTTTCTTTTCTGCATACTTTATAAAATCAATATTTTCTTTAATCGCAAGATCTAAAACCCTATTTCCATCTCTATCTGAAACTTCATAACAATAACATCCTCTAATTCCTAATTCATCTGCAACATTAGAAATCGTAGGTAAACTTCCACTTATACTCATAGGGCTTGAATTATGATCAAAAACTGTTGTAACTCCATTTTTAATACATTCAATAAATGCTGTATATGCACTATATCTTAAATCTTCTAATGTTAGCTTCTTATCAAGCTTCCACCAAACATTTTTCAATATATCAGTAAATGACTGTAGCTTCTCATTTTTAAAGTCTAGTCCCCTTGCAAATTCACTATATATATGATGGTGAGTATTTATCATACCTGGCATAATAATCTTACCCTCTGCATCTATATACTCATGTTCATTATCTTCATACTTACATTTAATTAATGATGTATCACCAACCTCTTTAATTGTATTCCCCTCAATAACAATACATCCATTTTCTATAATTCTTTCATTTTCATCATTTGTAATAACCCTTCCATTTCCAATTAAAATCATACCTATACCCACCTTCTTTACATACTCCACTTTATTTTTCAGTTATTTCCACATACTTATCATAACTTCTTTACGCTTCTATTAATCTGCTTTTACTTTTGTACTAAAATTAACAATTCTAGTTCCTGTTTTACCTAAAATTCCTTCTTTAGCCTTTTCCAATAAAGTAATTATTGAATATCTATCTTTTCTTGATTCTACAAATTCTATTGCAGCCTCTACTTTAGGCTTCATAGACCCAGGAGCAAAATACCCGCTCTTAAGAAATAACTTCATTTCATTAACATTTACTTCATTTAACCACTGCTCATCCTTTTTTCCAAAATTTATTGCAACCTTTTCTACCGCAGTTAGAATAACTAAACAATCAGCATTTATTTCTTTTGCTAAAACCGCACTTGCATAATCTTTATCAACTACAGCTCCAACCCCCTTTAAATGATTGCCTTTAGAAATTACAGGAATACCTCCACCTCCACAAGCTATTACAACTTGATTATTTTCTATTAGCGCTTTTATCGTTTCAATTTCTACTATTCGAATAGGTTTAGGTGATGCTATAACTCTTCTATATCCTCTACCACTATCTTCTATAACCTTCTTACCCTCTTTTACAATGCTATCTGCTTCCTTTTTAGTCATAAAGGCGCCTATTGGCTTAGTTGGATTTTCAAATGCTTTGTCTCTTTCATCAACTTCAACTTGGGTAATTATAGTTGCTACACCTTTATTTATATTTCTATTTAATAACTCTTCCCTTATTGCATTCTGTAAGTCATACCCTATATATCCTTGGCTCATTGCTACGCACACTGACATTGGACATATAGAATATTTCATATTTGTTTTATGAAATTCAGTCATTGCACTATTAATCATCCCAACTTGAGGACCATTTCCATGAGATATAATTACCTCATCCCCTTCTTCAATTAAGTCAACTATTGCTTTAGCTGTTGATTTTACTGCTATCATTTGCGCTTCTAATGTATCCCCTAATGCATTTCCACCTAGCGCAATAACTATCCTTTTTTTCATTATATTCACCACCTTTACTATCCATAAATTTATATCTATTTCGCTAATTGATATTTTCTATAGTAAAAGATATTTTTATTTCAAATATCTTTCTATTCCTCTTGTCTCTAAATTTCTTAATGCTTCTTGTGGATTTTTCATCTTACTTAAGAAAATCATAGAAGCAATAATATAAGGCTTATAGCTTGCTTCTTTATATAATAAATTCCTATATCTATCAAATACTGAAGCTTCAACCTCACCACTTTCACAACTTACTCCACTAATATCAGCTGGTAAGCAATGAAGATAAATAGCTTTTCCATTCTTAGTAGTCTTCATTAATTCCTCAGTACATTGCCAATCCTTATGTTTTGCATTTTGAGATAACAATTCTTTTTCTAGCTCATTTATTCCATTACTATCACCTTTTCCATATAAATCTGTACGCTTTTCCATAGCTATATAAGGTGCCCAGCTTTTTGGATAAACTATATCTGCATCTTTAAATGCTTCCTTCATAGAATTAGTTTTTGTAAATGATCCACCTGAAGCTTTAGCATTTTTATAAGCTATTTCTTCAACACTATTCATTACTTCATATCCTTCTGGATGTGCTAATACTACATCCATCCCCAATCTAGTCATTAAACCAATTACCCCTTGTGGTACTGATAAAGGCTTACCATATGATGGTGAATATGCCCATGTCATAGCAACCTTTTTACCTTTTAAATTTTCTATTCCTCCAAATTCATTAATTAAATGAAGAGTATCTGCCATAACTTGTGTTGGATGGTCTATATCACATTGAAGATTAATTAAAGTTGGTATTTGCTCTAGGCACCCACTTTTATAACCCTCTCTAACTGCTTCTGATACAGTTCTCATATAAGTATTTCCTTTACCTATATACATATCATCACGAATTCCTATTACATCAGACATGAAAGAAATCATATTAGCAGTTTCTCTTACTGTTTCACCATGAGCAATTTGTGATTTTCCTTCATCTAAATCTTGTACTTTAAGTCCTAGTAAATTACAGGCAGAAGCAAAACTAAATCTTGTCCTAGTTGAGTTATCCCTAAAAAGCGAAACTCCCAATCCACTATCAAAAATCTTAGGAGATATATTATTTTCTCTTAATCTTTTTAAAGCCTCTGCAACTGTAAAAACAGCCTTTATTTCATCATCAGTTTTTTCCCATGTTAACAGAAAATCGTTATTATACATCTCTTTAAAATTTAATTCATTTAATTTATTAATAAATGTTTCCATCAATTCCATCCCTAATATCTCCTTATTATTTGTTATTACAATAAATAGTTGGTATTGCAGCATAAACTGCTGCACATTTAACTAAATCAGCTTTCCAAGTTTTTTCATTAGGAGCATGTGCTTCTTCTTCCTTTCCTGGCCCAAATCCAATACAAGGTATACCAAATCTACCCATTATAGATACTCCATTAGTTGAAAATGTCCATTTATCAATCTTTGGAGTTCCATACATTCCTTCAAAAGCCTTTACTACAGCTTTTGTTGCAGGTGCTTCTTCTGGAATTACCCATGTTGGGAAATAACAATCCGTTGGATAAACAACTTTTGTATAGCTTGGCCTCTTATACTTATACATTGTTACTTTAGCATTATATTTTTTTACAAATGGTAAATTTCTTACCTCTTCTAACGCCATTTCATAAGTTTCACCATCTGTTAATCGTCTATCTAATGAAATTGCACACATATCTGCCACTGCACATCTTGAAGGCGAACTAAAGAATATCTCTGAAACGGTTATTGTTCCTTTACCTAAAAATTCATCATAATGAAGATTATCATTTAACATTCTTACTTCTTGAAGTATATCCGACATTTTATAAATGGCATTATCTCCACGTTCAGGTGCTGAACCATGACATGATATTCCCTTTACCTCAACTCTTATTTCCATTCGTCCACGTTGCCCTCTATATATATTCCCATTTGTTGGTTCTGTAATTACTACAAATTCTGGTCTTACCTTATCCTCATTATAAATATACTGCCAGCATAACCCATCACAATCTTCTTCTTGAACTGTTCCTGTTACCAATACAGTATATTTATCACTTAAAAGCCCTAAGTCTTTCATAATTTTTGCTCCATAAGTTGCTGCTACAATTCCACCTAGTTGGTCAGAAGCTCCTCTTCCACCTATTTCTTCATCATTTTCATACCCTTTATAAGGATCAAATTTCCAATTACTCAATTCTCCTAATCCAACTGTATCAATATGGCCATCAAATCCTATCAATTTTTCTCCATTACCCATATATCCTAAAATATTGCCCATTCCATCAATTACGATCTTATCAAATCCTAACTTTTCCATTTCCTTATATATTCTTTTTATAACTTCTTCTTCCCCACAACTTTCCCCAGGTATAGCTATTAGGTCCCTTAAAAATCTACTCATATCCTTTTTATAGCCTTCAGCTTTTAATTTTATTTCTTTAAAATCCATAGTATCCTCCTTATATAATAAAGTAGTTACTAATTCCTTATGCTTAGATTGTCTTCAATATACATTCATTAACATTACGAAGTTTTATTTTTTATGTGAATCTTTTATTTTATGGAATTTTAAAACCTTAAAGTAAAGTTAAAATACTTATCAAAATTAGACATATGTTATATTAAATTTTAAAATTGTGTTTATTTTTAATAATATTTACTTATACTAATGTTAATATTTTAAATATCAAAGGAGTAATTTCTATGAGTAAAATGAAAAATATATCTGATTTAAAAGATGTTCAAATGAAATCCTGCACTAAATTTGCTAAAAATTCTAAAGAACCTAATGATGGATATTTTATAGAAAAAGACCCTAATGATAGCTTTAGTTCTGAAGGAACTGTAAGATATGGCGAAGAACAAGATGTTGATGATTTATAAATTTGTATAAAAAAATAAGGTATAAGAAAACTACATAATAGTTTTCTTATACCTTTTTAAACATTATTTCTTCTTTTTAAACATAAATACACCAGCTACTATAACAACCAATGCTAATATTACTACTATAGCTGCAGAATTATCACCAGTTTGTGGTAATGAATTTGAATTATCTACATTATTACTATTGTTTGCATCATTGTTACTTTCATTATTGCCATTGGTATTATTACTTGTATTATTGTCTCCACTATTTTCTGGAGTATTTTCCGGCTCTACAACTACTGAATCATTAATTACTTCTTGTACAGTTACTGTTATAGTCTTAGTTGTGCTCGCACCTTCACTATCTATAACTTTATATACTACCTTATATTCTCCAGCCTTTGTTGTATCCACTGTATTTTCTATAACTTTAATAGTTGATGTTATATCTCCATCTTCTTTATCAGTTGCAGTAATATTGTTCATAACTTCAAAGTTGTCTCCAACATTTATTGTTACATCTTCTGCTGATATCATTGGAGCACTATTTATTACTGTTAATTTTGGATTAACTGTTACTTTACATTCTACTTCAATATCACCACATTTTACAGTTATTACTGTAGTACCAACCCCTATAGCCTCTACATTTCCACTTTCATCCACTGTAGCGACATTATTATCTTTTGATTCAAATGTTACAGTCTTATCAGTAGCTTCTTCTGGTCCTACTGTAGATATAATTATTTTTTTATCCCCAACTGTTAACATCATTTCATTAACATCTATTATTAATGATGTAACAGGTACAAATTTGCCATAAAGATCATGTATATTAATACTTGATTCCTCTGATCTAGGATTCCAATTATCTTTAAATGCAGCTTCACCATTTACTGTTGCAGCACTTGATCCAAATGCCTTTTCTAATGTATACTTTGCAGCTTCATCAACAGATAATACTTTTCTAGTATCACTTAATTTTGCACCTGGTCCAAAACTTCCAAATTCACTAAAATCAGCTGTTGCTGCTAATGAATCTCCCATATCGTCCCATCCTTTTGTTGTTATATGATCTCCCATATAACAATTTACATAAGTAACTGCTGGAGTCATTGGTTGTGTTTGACTACTTGATCTCCATGGTCTACCTAATGAAACAGTACTATCAGCTATATCATCAAGTCCTATTAATCTTGAATTCATTATTAAATATCCATAGTTATCTTTATCCCAAGTATCTGCTGCTGTTACATAACCATTGTTAGTAGTTGATTCTCTATTTACTGATGCAATATCACAATCATCAAACACAGCTTGTGCACGACCAAATATAAAATCAACATCACCTTCTATGTAACATTTATAATAATATTGTCTTGCTGGAACTGATGCACTTGCATCTGCTAGTAAGGTATCTTGATTTCCAATAAATCTAGTATTAATAAAAATACTTTCATCTGCTTGATTATTTAACGCAACTGCTTGCTCATTATTATTTCCTTGTTCTACAAATGAGTTTTCTATAGTTAAATTTTCAGCTGTAAAGCCTATAGCCTTTGATTTAACAGTTATAGATGCACTTCCACTTGTTCCATAATTTTTTCCTGTATTAGGATTTATAGTTCCATTAGCTGCATCATACGTTAATATAGTCTTTTCACTATCTTCACCAATTAAACTTATATAAGGTGATTGAATTGTTACCTTTTCTTCATAAGTTCCATTCTTAACTAATATAACTTTTCTTTCAGTATTTTTTGTACTTATTGAATTAATTGCTTCAGTAACTGTACTATAAGTCTGCTTATCATTTACTAATTCACCTGACTTACCATCATATTTACTATCTACAACTATATCATATCCATCATTAGTTAAATAAACTATATTATAGCTTTTTAAAGTTGTCTTACCATCATTAGTTGTTTGATATATTTGTATATCATTTCTACCTTGATTTAATTTAATTGATACTTCAAAAACCTCATTTGTAGCTTTTGCTTCTGAATCAATTAAAACTTTTCCATTTTGCTTTATCGTTATTGTTCCATCTTTATCTGTATATCCTGCTATGTTTACCTTTGAACTAAATACAGTATCATTTGGCTCTTCGGTCATAGTAAACTTTGCAGCATTTTCTTCATATTGAAGATTTAATGGATTACTATTGTTAGGTAATGCTCTTACAATTTGTGAATCATTACTTGTTCCCTCTTCATTTGCAGCAATTACCTTATAGAAGTAATTTGTAAAGTTTGTAACATTATTATCAACATAATTGTTTTCTATTTTGATTTCCAGAACCAGTTACAGTTAGTACTTTTGTATCTTTGTCAAAATTGACATTTCCATTATTAGCATTATTTTTTCCAATAGCTACATTAGTAAATCCTGTGGGTAAATAACTTAACATTTCTTCACTATATACATTTATGCTTGGCACAATAAATGTAACCATAAACATACACGTAACAATAAAGCTTAAGCTTTTACTTTTTAGAAATTTTTTCATTTTTATTTCCCATTCTTCTTTCGTTTTTGTTTATATTTTTGCAAATATAAAAACCGGCTATTATCTAAAAATTTAGATTATAGCCGGTTGCACTAATAACTCAATACATTCCAAGTGCCCATATACAGAATATACATCATAGCTTCTATTTTTTATCTTACTTAAAACATAATACTATACAAAAATTACTTAGTCCACAACCCCCATCCAGTGAATCAATGGTTGTTTATCCATAATTTGTATTATAAATTACATCTAAGGCTATTTAGAATTGTATTAAAAAATAATCTACGTATATTAATTTTCACATTATCATATTATTCATATACTTTTTATTATATTAATATTTTCAATTAATTCGAAATACTTAACTACATAACTTTAAAATCCCCCTTATAACATACATAACTATAAGAGCTTCACTTTTTATTTCACTACTAAATAATCAAACTATAAACTTATTAAAAGGCTAATACTTTATAATCTTCAAATAATTTAAATCCTTCTAACAAATTCTTAGTAACTATTATTTCATCTTTATCTGTAATCATTACTCCACTAATATTATGCTTCTTCATAAACTCATAAGCCTTATTTTTACCCATAATAAATAAAGGAGTTGATAACGAATCTCCATCTATTGATTTATCACTTACTATCGTAATTGATTTTAAATCTGATTTTATAGGATAACCAGTTTTAGGATTTAATATATGACAATATAATTCTCCATTATAACTAAATGCCCTTTCATATCCACCAGATGTAACTATTGACTTGTCTTTTGCTTCAATTGAGCATATAATTTTTTCACTATGTTTTTTTGGCTCATATATACCTATACTCCAAAAACTATTTTCATCCTTTTGCCCTAATACTTTTATATTACCACCTATATTTATTATGGCCGAATCAATATTATTTTCTTTATAAAAATCAATTATTTTATCGGCAATATATCCTTTAGCTATTCCTCCTAAATCTATTTTTTGATTTTTTCTTAATAACATTACTGTTGAATTATTTTTATTTAAAATAACATCTTCATAATCAACTAAATCAATTAATTCATCAATCTTTTCTTTGCTTAGGATTGTAGGATTATCACTATTTATTTCCCATGCTTTAACTAAAGGTGCAATAGTTATATCAAATATACCATTGGTTAATTTAGAATAATAAATTGATTTTTTTAATATTTCAAAAGTATCATTAGAAATTTTTATAAAGCCGTTTGATGCATTTTCATTAATACTACTTACTTCACTACTCTCATAAAAAAAACTTAATTTTTCTTCAAATTGCCTCATTAATTTAGTAGCCTTTTCAGCTATTTCTTCTATCTCTTTCGTTTTAATATCATTATTGTCATAACATATTTTTTGATATACTCGTGTATTAAATATAAAATCTTCTTTCTCTACAAAATATTTCATATAACTATTACTCTCCTTAATATTTTATATATAAACTATCATTTTATAAATTAATGTTAGTATTAGTTTTTCTAAAAGACTGAAAATTACTTAATGCAAAATTTATAGCATTTATTATTTATCTTATAAATCAATTTTAATATGTAAAATAATTATGCCACATAGTAAAGTAAGAGGTAATAGTTAATAAGTAAAAGTTTACCATTTAAACTCTTACCTCTTATCTCTTACCTCTTACTTAAATTAAGCTTTACTTAATGCATCATTTACTGCATTTATTATTCCTTTACTAGTATATGATGCTCCTGAAACTACATCAACACTAGTACTTTGACTTGATATTATTTTACCCGGCATTTCTTCTATTGCTCTGTCACAAATTCCTTGCGTATCATTATGACTAATAACAGTAATACCTGTTATTACGTCATTAGATATTTGTACACTAACTTGTAGCGTTCCTGCAAATCCTGTTGCTGACCCTGAATAAGTACCATCCTTATATTTAGATGTACTTTCCACACTATCATTAGTCGTTGAACTTGACCCTCCACCATTATTGCTTACTTCATCTTTCACTTCTTCAACTATAGCATTTCCTGCTTGTGAATTACTTGTACTATTGTTCGTTGTAGTACTTTGTGAAGTTGCTGTATTAGAATTGTTTGTAGCATTACTTGTAGTACTGTTATCAGTATTATTGTTTGATGATGAACTTTCACTAATAGCTATATTTACTTCCTCTTCATTGTTATCTTCTTCAATTATATTTTCAATACTTTCTTCAGTATTTTCTATTTCTTCAGCAAGCTCTTCTGTTTCGTTATTCTCAATTTCTTCAATATCTTTTTTTATATCCTCTGCTTTATCCTCATTAGGCTTATTGAATAAAAAACTTGCTCCTATTGAAGTTACTATAACACCGCAAGCAGTAGCAGCTAATATTTTATTTTTTTTACTTTTCATATTATACATTCCTTTACTCTAATTATAATTTTAATGGTACAAATACCGTTTCTTCTTCCATTTCATTAATGAAACCACCAATTTTATAAACATCATTAAGTAAATTCATATTTATAACCTCATTTGCCTTACCACTTGCTATTGCTTGTCCTGACTTCATAACTATAACATTATCACTATATTTTATAGCTTGATTAATATCATGTAATACCATAACAACAGTTAAGTTACTTTCTTCATTTAACTCTTTAACAAGTTCTAGTATTTCAACTTGATGATAAATATCCAAATATGTTGTAGGCTCATCTAAAAATAAAATTTCACTTTTTTGCGCTAATGCCATTGCTATAAAAACTCTTTGTCTTTCTCCACCCGACATACTCATAACAGCTTTGTCTTTTAAACTTTGTAAGCCTGTTCTTTTTATTGCCCATTCTATTATTTCATCATCACTTTCGTTATTTCCTTGGAAATACTTTTTATGAGGTATTCTGCCATAAGACACCAATTCTTTAACCGTAATATCACTAGGAACTGTATTTTGCTGATGAACTGTGGCGATTTCTTTTGCCAAATCTTTTTGCTTTAATGACTTTATAGAATTACCTTTAATGCTTACGTCTCCAGAAGTAGGCTTATTTAATCCTGCAAATATACTTAACAAGGTAGATTTACCACTACCATTAGGACCTAATATAGTTGTTATTTTTCCTTTTTCTATTTCAACATTTAACTTAGTAATAAAACTCTTATCTTTATCATAAGAGAAGTATAAATCCTTTGCTTTTATCATTATTTTAAGTCACTCCTTCTTAAAAGATATAAGAAAAATGGTGCTCCAAATATAGCTGTTACTACTCCAACCGGTATTTCATTAGGCCTCATGGCCATTCTTCCAACAGTATCAGCAAATAAGACTAAGAATCCTCCCACTATTCCGCTACATGGGATTAAATATTTATGGTCTGATCCTATAATTATTCTACAAACATGAGGAACAACTAATCCAACGAAAGATATAACCCCTGCAATTGCTGTTGATATACTTGCTAAGAATACTGCTACAGCAGTAACTATTATCATATATAAATCTGAATTAAATCCTAAACTTCTCGCATTCTTACTTCCAAGCGCTAATATATTACATATCTTACTTAATAATAATGCTGTAATTATTCCTATAACTGAATAAACTAATAATATCTTTACATTACTCCAATTAACTGTAGCCAGGCTTCCCATCATCCATTTTTGAATATTGCTCGCTCCAAGTCCTGCACTAACAGTAATCATTGATGAAAGTCCACTTAATAATGCATTACAAGCTGCACCTGCAAGTACAATTCTTATTGGTGATAACCCATTTTTATATGCCATAAAATAAATAATCACACAACATACTAATCCTCCAAAGAACCCAAATATAGGTCTTAAGTTAGTTACACTTGGTATAAATACCATAAAGAAAACTGTAACTACACATGCTCCTGAAGATATACCTGTTATATATGGATCTGCTAGTGGATTCCTTATTACCGATTGTAATAAAACCCCTGCTATTGCTAAATTAGCTCCAACCAATACAGCTATTATTACTCTTGGCATTCTTAAATCTTTGATAATTCCTATATTTCCATCTGATTGCCCTGAAAATAATCCACTTATAAGTTCTTTAAATGTTATGTTAACACTACCCAATTTTAATGAAACTAATATTGTTGCTAATAATACTAATAAGGATATTATTATAAATGATATTTTAAACTTTTTATCTGAAACTCTCATAATTATTCTCCAATACCATGAACTATATCACTTAACATATCTAATCCTTCAATTACTTTAAGATTTGCGCTCATTCCAAAATATTCACTATCTAAGTAAACTACATTTCCTTCTTTTACAGCATCTATATTTTGCCATGCAGAATCAGTTGCCATTTCAGCTTCTAATGCTGCTTTTGTTTCTTCTGGAAGTGCATGTACCATAACTAAAATCTTATCTGGATTAAGCATTGCTAAATCTTCTTTATTATAAGTAGTAAATGATGTACTATTATCTTCAATAATATTTTTTCCTCCAACAAGTTCGACTAAGCTTCCAATGTAAGATTTAGATGTTGCAATCATAGTTGAACCTGGTGCTGCAAATAAAACTAAAACATCTGTATCTTCTAATGATGCCGCCTTTTCTTGAACTTCTAATTCTTTTGCTTGTATTTCATTTATCAAAGCTGTTGCTTCATCATCCTTATCAAATCTTTCACCTAAACTAATAATTGCTTCTTTTAATCCATCTAAGCTTTCTAATGAAACAAACTCACTTGGAATGTTATTTTCTATAAACAAATTCATATAATCAGAACCTAAAGTATCTACTGATACTACTACTGTTGGATTTAATGATTTAATTATCTCTAAATCTGGACTCATTGGATTTCCAATTTCAACAGCTCCCTCAGTACTTTCAGGCAATTCATAAGATGTACTTGGAACCCCTGAAACCTTAACACCTAATGCATCTAATATTTCTGTTACTGCAACAGATGTTGCTACTACTACCTCTTCACCAGTACCTACTGCTACACTTTTATTTTCACTATTATCAGAACTACAGCTCATAAAACTTAAAGTCATAACCCCTGCAGCTATCATAGATATAATTCTTTTATATTTCATATCCTATAACCTTCCTATAAATATTTGATTTGAATAACTCATTATTTCTTTTTAGCTTTTACAATTACTACTGCTCCAATTGCAACTACCACAGCTACACCAGCTATAATTAAAATAACATTATTGCTGCTTTTTTCATTATCAGCTACTACTGCTAAATTTTCTTCTTCTATTTCAACTTCTTCACTTTCATCTTCTGGTACTATTTCCTCAACTTCATCTTCAATTGCTTGTACTAAAGTTAAAGTTTCCATCTTAGGTATAACCTTAAACTCAACATCTCTTTCCATTGGACCAACGTAAATAATAGCTGCCATATCTGCATCTACTTTATCAACTTCAACATTTAATTTAACAGTTCCCTCTTCACTATTTTCTTCTAATATTTCAACTGGAACTTCTTCTCCATTAACCTTCATTCTATAGTTCTCCATATAATCACTTCCTGAAAAACCTATAGTATAAATTACATGTTCTTTTGTTACCTCTACACTCATTGATGGTAAAAGATAAGTTCTTGACATAGCCATACCAGTTTCTGATTCATGATAAACATCATTTTCAATTTCATATATACCACTTGCAATGTCAGTTTCAGTTGCATATACACGTTTACTTCCTATAGTTACGAAAATTCCTAAAGCCATTACAGCCATTATAATCCCTTTAAATTTATTTAATATTTTCATTTTTCTATTCTCCTTAATCATTAAACCTAAATTAGGAGGCAAATAAATAGTGTTACTATTTTATTTACCCCCTCATATCATATACCTACTAAAATTAATTTAGATTACTTTCTTTTCTTTACTAAAACAGTTCCTGCAGATGTTAAAATTAAACCTAAACCTGCAACAGCTCCTGCTCCAATTGGCGCTCCTGTTTGTGGTAATGTATCTACTGTATATTCCTTAATGAATGTTAAAGTATCTTGTAATAATGTAACACCAAACTCAACTTCTTTATCCATTGGAACTACATAAGTTTTAACTGTTATACTATCACTTAAGCTTGAAACTGCAAATCTAATATTAGTAGTGTCTCCACTTGTATTTTTAGTTATAGTTGCCTTTTTACCATTAACATAAATCACATGATTTTGCATAAACTCTGCTCCAGTGAATGTTAAAGTAACATAGTACTTACCATCTATTTCTTCAACTTTTGAAGTAGAGTTTAAGTATTTTCTAGCCATTGATCTTCCAGTTTCACTTTCATGAGTTACACTGTTTTGAATAGAGTATAATTTACCCTTAGTTACTTTTACTTCATCTTGAGTAGTTGTTGTATTTCCGCTTGTACCATTATTTGTACCATTATTAGTTGTTGAACCACCTGTTGTTCCTCCAGTAGTTCCTGAATTATCAGTTGTCCCATTTGTAACTAATGTTAATGTATCTTCTAATACGTTAACTCCAAATTGTACATTACTTCCCATCATAGAAACATAAGCTGATACTTTTATTGAATCTTCTAGACTTCCAACTTGGAATCTTAAACTAACAATTTCACCATTCATTGTTTTAGTTGCATCTACCTTATTTCCATTAACATATATTGTATGATTATTCATCATTGTTGATCCCATAGGAGTAAATGTTAATGTAACATATTTCTTTCCATTTACATCTTCAACTTTTAATGTTTCTTCTAATGCCTTTTTAGCCATGCTTAATCCAGTTTCACTTTCATGAGTAACTTCAAGTTTTCCTGTATAAACCTTTGTACCTTGCTCTTCAGTTGTTCCATTGTTTGAACCACCGTTGTTTGATCCATCATTCCCAGTATCATTTCCAGTGTTCCCTTCACCATTTTCAGGCTTATCTGTGCTTCCACCGTTATTTTCTGAATCACTTCCTGAATTATTATCATCAACTTTTACTAACGAATTCACATCATTTACTAAATCTATTGATTGTATTTCAGTCATTAAGTTTGGAACATATATATCCATTTCAACTTCAACTTTTGCATCTATTGATGGAACTTCAAACGATACTGATTTATCTTCATTTACAGTAGAAGCAGTTGCAACACCATTAACTTTTACATTAGTATTTCTTATAGATGTTAATCCAAGACCTTTGTATCTTAATGTCATAGTAATTTTTCCATCTTTTACAGTAACATCTGTCTTTTCTTCTATAAATTGTCTAGCCATACTTTGTTGTGATGTACCAAGTTTATTAACAGCATTATTTAATGTATAATTTCCATCTTCTAAAACCTTTGATTCTTCTCCCCCAATGTTTCCATTGTCTTCTGAACCATCATTTCCTACATTATCTCCACTATTATCTGGAGTTTCTATGTTCTCTCCACCATTTACTGAATCATCAACTGTTGGAATTGATGTTATATCATTTACTAAGTAGAAGTTTGTTGTGTGAACCCAAGTTCCCATTGCATATGTTAATTCAATATTAATTTTTGAATCTACTGATGGAACTACAAATGTAAATGATCCATCATCATTTTTAATTAATTCTACTGCTTCATCATTTACAGTACCACCATGTACTTCTTGTACAACATTTAAGCCTTGTTCATTAAATTTCATAGTTACTGTAATTTTATCACCATCAACCTTTATAACTGATTCTCTGTCCATAAACTTATTCATAGTACTTTCGCCAGAACCATCTATTTTCATTGCAGTATTTGGTACTACATAAGTTCCATTTTCAACTTTTGATGCTGTAACTGCTATTGTATCATCTACCACCGTAGCCCCAACAGCTTGTACATTCGCTCCTAATACAGTAGTTGCTACCATTACTGCAGCTAATAATTGACTTATTTTCTTCTTTAACATAAATCTTATCCCCCTAAATTTATTTCAAAATTCATTTATCTTCATTGACATATCATAAATTATATCTCATAATAAATGATATTGATTCTCATTTGCTTATAAAATAATATCATATATTTTACTAAAATGTTTCAACAATATTTATATATTTTTTAACAATATTTTTATATTTTATAAAATAAAAAGAATTTTTATGGGGAGGATATTAATCTCAATGATTTCAAATATATTAACTAGTTTCTTTAATTGCCTTTCTGTTCCTATCTTAGTTTTAAATCATAAATTTGAAACTGTTTTTACTTATAATCATGATTCAGATATTAATAATTCATTATATATATCAAAAGCTATAGAAAAACTAAAAAATATCGATTGTTCTTCTAATACATTTTCATTAAATATTACTAGTGATATTGCCTTTACTTGCATTACATTTAATCATTATGACAATAATAAAATGCATCTATTACTAGGTCCATATACTATTAATGAGGATGCTAATTATTCTGATGCTATTAATACACTTACAGAAGAATGGTTAAATAACATAATAAAATTGCATTCTTATATAATAGATAATCACATTTGTATTGATAAAACCTCTACAAATAATTCTCCATGTGTAAATCATGCTATTAAATATATTGAAAAAAATTATACTACCGAAATTTCAATAGATGATATTTGTAGTGAATTAAATATTAATAAATGTTACTTTTGTAGTGTTTTTAAGAAAGAAACCGGCTCTACATTTATAAATTATTTAAATAATTATAAAATTGAAAAAAGCAAGGAATTATTAAAAAATCCTAATATCTCCTTGCTTGATGTTTCATTATCTGTTGGTTATAATAATCAAAGTTATTTTAGTACAGTGTTTAAAAAAATTACTTCAAAAACTCCGTTAGAATTCAGAGATGAATATTTAAAAAATAAAAAATAAAAAATAAAAAAAAATTAACTACCTCCTAATTTACTGTATAGGAAGTAGTTAATTTTTTAGTTTTTACTTTTATTTCAAATCTATTATTTCCTTAATTTTAATCCCCATAAAATTATCTATGTTTTCATCTTTATAATACCAGTATACAAATCCAAAAGTTAAACAAATGATAATTGTAACCATTAATCCACCTTCCGGTCCAAAAGCACCACCATTTATTATATTATCACTAACATTTTTAATTTTATATAATCCTTGAACATCATTTCCACTTACTCCAAATCCCCAAATATATCCTTGAAAATAATTCCAAGTTATATGATATCCTATTGGCATCCAGATATTTTTAGATTTCATAAACATATAAGCAAACAATAAACCAACTAAAAACAAATTAATAAATGCCAAAACACTAATTCCATTATTAGCTAAATGCAACATTGCAAATATCAATGCAGGACCCACTAATACAACCCACTTACTCCTTGTTTGCTTTAATACACTCATTATATATCCTCTAGATAATATCTCCTCACCAAAACCTACAAAAACAAATGAAATTAACCCATAAATTAATGATAAACTTATATTGGGTTTGTTTATCGGATTTACAAATTCAACATTACCGAAACATATAATTCCTACTGCAACTATACTAATAGTGATAGCACCAACCCCTAAACCTACTAAAAATTCATTCCTACCTCTTTTAATAGATGTTACTCCCATTTCTCTTATTTTCTTTTTATCAAGCCATTTCCACACTATAATACATGAAATTATACTAACACAATTACTTAATACTACAGAAACTAAGAATATTAATTCACTATTTATTATAGAATCTATATTTCCTGTTAATAAATATTCTGTATTACCTGTAACACTTCCTATTATCGCCAAAACAATACCTAGAATTATCGATACAATAAAAGATAACCCATATGTTAATAGAAATACCAATAATATCTTCCAACCACTTCTTATCTCATTACTCTTATTCTTAAATAGCATATTAATTCCCCCTTTTTTATAATTATATAAAAATATTGCCTTATTATAAGTATTATCCTCTAAGCATTTCAATTTCTTTTCTTATATCATTTAAATTATTAAAACTTTTATAGCAGTTTCTTATTATTTCATTGTCAGGTTCTTTTAAATCAACAACATGAATCCCTGCCATTCCTGCATTAAATGCCGCTTTGATACCCGCACTAGAATCTTCAATTACGATACATTCATTAGGATTAACATTTAGCTTTTTTGCTGCTTTTAAAAATATATCAGGATTAGGTTTAGTTTCTTTTACATCATCTCTAGATACAATAACATCAAAAAACTTTTCTATATCAGCATATCTTAATTGTTTTAATGCTCTTTCCTTTGATGCCGAAGTTGCTAATGCAATCTTATAATTATTATTCTTTAAATAAGATAAAATTTCATAAGCACCTTGTTTTAAAGGAATTCCTTTATCTACGGCTTTTTCTAAATCTTCATCCTTTTCCCTATACATTTTATCTATTGGAAGTTCATTTCCATAATTATTTAGAAACACTTTTTTTACATTTTCCCTTCCTGTTCCTAAGACCTCAGCATAAACCTCCTTTTGTAGCTTATATCCATATTTCTCAAAGACTTTTGACCAAATCTCTAAATATACTAATTCAGTATCAAATATAACTCCATCCATATCAAATATTATAGACTTAATATTATTAATATCTATTTTCATCTAATTTTCCTCCATAAAAATCATATCTTAATACTTTGATTTTATAACTCTATTAATTATACCACAAATTAACATAATTAAATTTTCATATATTCTAATAAAAAAGAACCCACTCCTATCTTATATCTTGGAGCAGGTTCATATTTTATAATTTTGTTTACTAACTATATATATATATATCAGAAAATTCAATTTCTGTTTTTTGCTTTAATTTATTTGCTTTTAATTCAATAAATTCATCACTTTCTTTATCAAGCTCAAACCTTGGCAATTCTATAATGAATTTTGTTCCTTTATTTATTTCAGAAGTAACTTTAATTACTCCTTTATGAAGTTCTACAAATGATTTTGCAATAGTTAATCCAATTCCACAGCCTTCATTATTTCTTGTAAGACTATTATCAACTTGTACAAATTTATCAAACATCCTTTCTTTATCTTCAGAATTTATTCCGATTCCATTATCCTCAATAACAACTCTTAATAAATCTTCAGTAAATTCCAAATTTACTGTTATGACCCCACCCTCATTAGAAAATTTAATTGCATTAGATAATAAATTTAAAATAGTTCTTTCAATTTTATTAGCATCCACTCTCATTATTACATCTTCTTCATTTGTATCAAATATTACACTTAATTTTTTATGTTCCGCATATGGTAAAATAGAATTTACCAAAGATTCTATGAAATTTACAATATTAATATGAACTAGATTTAATTTTATGTCTCCTAATTCAACTTTTCCAACATCTATAACATTATTTATTAACCTTACTAATCTAAAACAATTACTTTTTATTATAGCTAACTTATTCAAATCAGTTGTTTTATTTATTTCTAATAGCTTAATTGCAGATAATATTACATTAACAGGAGTCCTTACTTCGTGACTTATATTAGCAATAAAATGAGATTTTATTTTATTACCCTCTTCAGCTTCTTTCATAGCCTTCACTATCTTTTTTTCATACTTTCTTTTAGACAGTATATATTTAATTAAGATAAATACAATAAATATTAAAAAAACAATAAATTCAATAACTATTGATATTTCAAATTTATATTGCTCAATAATATCACTTGGATCATTTATTACTACTGAATCTTTAGGCAAGTTTTTTTTACTAATATTATATTTCCTTAACACATCATAATCAAATACATAACTATTTGCATTATCATTATCTATGAATATACTTAAAGGCTCTTCTCCCTGCAATAACTTTAAAACTATTCTTCCTGCCATTTCACCTTGCTTATAATGGTCAACTACTTTTCCTCCAATACTGCCTGTACCGATACCATACTCTAAAATATTATAAATTGGTACATCATTTGCGTATTCAGTAATTACTTTATTTACCTCTAAATAGCTTAAAGTTTTTCCATCTTTAAATTTACCAGGATACAATGAGATTATCGCAGTATTATCTTTAAACTCTGATAATATATCCTTAAATTCTTCTTGTGAAATATCTTTAGTAGTAATTACACTGAAGTCAAAATTTGAATATTCTTTTACTATATCAGGATAAAATTTATCACCTGCATCATTAACGAATACTATATTCTTCACATTAGGATGATTGCATTTTATTAATTCCAAGTTTTCCGAAATAGATTCCATCTCTCTAACCCCTGAAACCATATCATACTCAAACGCCTTTTCTAATAAATCCAATTTTTCCACACCTAAAAATGAAATTGGAATTCCCTTAAACAAATCATCCCTATATTTTAAAGCAAATTCTAAAGCTTCATCATCACCTGTAATAATAGCATCAAACCTATCATAATTTTCAATAGTATACTTAATTATATTATAAAAATTCTCTATACTTTTTTCACTTCTTATTAATTCTGAATCTAGATACTCAACTCTTAAGTTGACATTATTATTTAAGCCATCTTTTATCCCTGCTATTTGATCATCAAATGAAATAAAATTAAAATCATAAGAACTAATAAATAATATATTTAGCTTCTTATTAGTTGCACTTACATAATAAGTCTTAGATTCCATAGTTGTTAATACTACTATAAATAAAATTATTACGGCATAAATTACTTTTTTAATTTTCCCCATCTTTTTCCCCACATTCTTTAATATGTATCTAATACAATTATACTACCACCTCTTCCTTTTTTGTACATATTATTTATACAACTTTTTAATTATTTTTAATGTATTTAAATAATTTTTTCTTTTATTACTAAATATCTTCTTCCTTTATTTCAAGATTATTTTCTCTTAAGTATATATTTTATATATTCAAGCATTATTTCGCTCCTTATATTCTTCTTCATCTGCCAAAAATTCTCTTAATCTATTAGTAAATTTTATTAATGATTTTTTTCTCTCTAAATTCTCTATATTATTCAATTATTATACTTTTCACAATTTTATTTTTTACAACTTTTCACATTTTCTCGTATTCTTTACATATTATTTATTGAACATCCAAAAATAATGTAAAAATATTTGTCTTTATTTATTTTTACATTATTTTCTATTTATTATAGAATATGTATATAGTATTTTTTATATTTTTCACCAATTTTTCTTATCTATAATCTACATAATAATTTAAAAATTTGATGAATAGGAGGATAATTTATAGTTATGAGTTGTTGGACAGTATTAGGTATAACCCCTACTAAAAATATTGATAAAATTAAAGAGGCTTATTCTAACTTAAGTAATTCTAAAAATTGTAATAATCACAATATTGATTTTAAAACTTTAAAATCAGCATATAATAAAGCTTTATCTTTAGCCAAAGTATCAATCAGTGATTTAAATTTATCTTTATTAGGAAGTTCTAATTATGATATTTTATCAGCAGTAATCAACTCATCTATGGATAGTAAATCTATTGATACCATTGAAAAGTTTATTATTAAAGTTGATGAAATTTATACAAATCCTCTGCTCAGATTCAAACTTGAGCCTTGGATTAATTTATTGACTTCCGCGATTTTGGAAACTTCATCTTCTATTGATTCTTTAAATATAGAACTTATTAAATATTTAAATTCACATAAATATTTACCTAATAAAGTATATCAATTATTAAATTCTAAATTTAAATGGACAAGTAATAAGATTAAATTGAAAACAAAGCTTTCATCAGAATTAGTAGATTCTCTAATTAATTGCATAGAAAATCCACTTCCATTAACATATAACTATTTAGATGGCATAAATTCTGAAAAACTAGATGAATATCTTGAACTTAGAGAAAAAGCATATTTATCATTACAAAATAATAATTTAGATCCTGAAAAAAAATGTCTATTTGCTGCTTATTCAATATATACAAAAGATTTAGATTTAGTAAAAATTATAGGAACTTACTATTTAAATAGAAATGATAATCTTATGGCATTAAACTATTTTAGAGAAGCTATTAACATTAACAGTAATGATTTATACAGCCTTTCAAAATTCGGTCACTTACTAACCATAAACAATCAATATTCAAGTGCAATTTCTTATTTAGAGCGCTATATCAAGCTTCTTAGAAATTCTATTGATATTGAAGCAATTATAGATTTGGCTCATGCTTATCACTATTCTTATGAATTACAAAAAGCCAAAGACTTGTATGATTTATTACTTATTTTACGCCCTTGGGATCTATCAATAAGATTTGAATTAGAGAGTATTAAAAATAAAATTTCTGCTGATGATAATTCAGATAATTTGACTATTCCAGTATATAAAAAGTACATTAATTCTTATATAGATCCTTTTAATTATAAGCTTAAAGAAATATATAAAAATTTTTCACTTAGGGTAAATGAGGAAAGTTGGAAAGAGTTATTATCTTTGCCTATTGCGTCAAACGAAGCGTTATTTTATTTATTCGAGCAACAAACTATAAAATTTATAACTACTAATAAAAATATTCCTAAAAACATTTATGATTTCTTAAATAATTACTTTAGGTGGACCTCAAGGCATAACGAATTATTGTCTATTTACCCATCTCTAAGGATTGATGTATTATTTAACAAACTATATTTTAATGAATCATTAAGCTACGATTCATTAAAAAATATTAAATCTGATAATTTAGAAGAATATATTGAGTTACGCTCCTTAGCTTACGACTCAGTTTGTTCTGATTCTAAAAATGCTGAAAAATATTTAAATGCTGCTTTAAATTTATTTAACGGTGATTTTGAGTTATACAAAATATATGGTCAATATTGTTTAAATAATAACTTATATGATGAAGCAATCAAATACTACAAGCTTGCTCTTTCATTTAAAGAAGATGATTATTATTCTATATGTAGTTTAGCCTTATTATTAACTAAAGTTGAAAATTATAAAGAAGCACTTATTTATTTAAATAAAAGTGTAAATACTCCAGCTGGTAGTTTATTATTAGATAATGAAGACTTCTTAACTAAATATGCAATAAGCTTTTACTATACTGGTAATTTAATTAACGCAAAAAAATATTTTAAAAAATTAGGCAAACTTAATTCAAATTTAAAATTTGTTAATATATATTTAAAAAATATTAATGATAGGTTGTCAGGCAAGAAAAGATCTATTATTCCTATAAGTGTCATTGAAAATCCTGAAAGTTACTCCTTATCATTAAGTAGTAAAACCAAGGATAAACTAGTAAATTTTATTACTAAATTTAAACATGGTTTCGTAAGCTAATAAAATTAGATTTATTTAAATAATTAATGCAGCTACTTTTTAATATCTAAGATAGCTGCATTTTATTATTTTATAATCTCTTAATTTGTTATTTTAATAACACTAGCCTTTTTAAATTATCCGTTATTTTAGTTTATAGGAATTATTACTTTATTTTCAAAAATATTTTCATCATTATTCATATAAATAACTCCATTATATTTATTTACAGTACTTATTACTCTATGTATTCCTAATCCGTGAATATTTCCTTCTTTTGTTGTTATGTAATTTTCATTGATTTTTTTTATCTTTCCATCAAAAGTATTTTTAATTTTAAAAACAATATTATTATTTTTTTCAAATATATCAATGTATATTATCTTTTCTTTAGATTTTAATGCACCTTCTATAGCATTATCTAATATATTACTAAGAATTATATTTATATCAAAATCCGAAATATTTCCTCTTCGTATTTTTTCAGATTTAATATTAAATTCAATTTTTTTGCTATTTCCATATAAATATTTAGATGTTATTATTGAATCTATAAGAAAATCTTCAGTATAAATTAAAGCTTCAGCAATCAATATTTCTTTATCTAATTCCTCAATATAATCAAACAACTTCTTATGTTCATTTGCAATTGCTAAGTTACAAATAACATTTATATTATTTCTATAATCATGTTTCCAAGATTTTATATTAGTATATATTTCAGATATTTCTTTTATATATTTTTCTTCTAATTCTGTTTGTTTAATACTCATTTCTAATAAATATTTTTCTTCAATTTCTTTAGAAAGAATTATTAAAATTTTATATAAAAAACCATTTATGCAACATAATAATATACTTATTTCAGTTTTATAAATTATATTAAAAGCAACAATACCTATATTATCTAATAATTGAATAATTAAACACAATTGTATTATAATAAATATAAAACTTGATATTAATATTTGACTATTACTAAATTTTTCAATAAAATCTTTTTGCTTTATATGAAATTTTATAATAAAAATCTGTAATAATACGGAAATCAAATGTAAACTTTCATCTAATAAGAAACTTTGATTTAATAATGCTAATATAGTATACTTTCTCAATAGCCTTCCTAAAGTATATACTATAAAATATACAGATAAACAATTTGACACAAATTGGATTATCCAAAAAAAATTTATTAACTTTATTCTTCCCTTTATATAAATTCCACATACTAACAATATACTGTAATACCCTATAATTGTAGGAATAACACCTATATATGTTCCTACATATAAAAAAAGCAAATGTACTATAACATATAATACTCTAGTACTACTTTTAAGTGTCTTGTTATAATTTAGTACATTATCAAAAAAATATAAAGTAGTACCTATATTAAATATACAAATTATTAATTTAATAAAATAATCTATAAACTGCATTATTTTCAATACGCTCCTAATATTAAATTGCATAATTATTATTATATTTCTTTTACTATTAAAATTATTATATATAAATTATAAGTATAAAACTATTTTTTTCATCAAATATGCTAAATAGTTCACAAATATTACATTCAGAAATAAAAGCTCATACTTTACTATAACTTTATAAAATATGAGTTTTTATATCTTTAAAAATATTTAAAATAAAACTCTTTTACTTTATTCTTTTTCATTTTACTAATTGGAATTTCAATGTTATTTTTTAATATTATACTATTCTTCTTTATCTCTTTTGTATATGAAATATTTACTATATAAGATCTATGAGTTCTAATGAATAAATTTCCATCTAATTCTTTTTCTAAATCAGATATTTTCTTTTTAACTATTACTTTACTATCCTTAGTATTAATTTCTATATAATGTTGATAAGATTCACAATATGCTATATCGTCAAATTTTAAATTTATAATATCACCAAATCTCTTAATAGTAATGATATCTTTTTCTTTTTTATATGAACACTTTTTCTTCCATGCTTTATCCAAACAAACTAAAAATTTTTCTTCGTTTACCGGCTTAAGTAAATAATGTATAGCTTCAAAATCATATCCATATGATATATATTGCTCTAATCCACTAATAAAAATAATACTAACATCTTTATTATTTTCTCTTATTATTTTTGCTAGCTCTATTCCATTTATCTTTTTTAATCCTACATCTATTATTATACAGTCGTATTCTATAATACTTTCATTCTTAATAATAAATTCTTCAGCTGAAAGAAAAGACCTTATACTAAGTGAAATTTCTTTTTTTTCTGCCCACTTATTTATTAAAAGTTTGTTAATATCAATTTGATATTTATCATCTTCACATATAGCTATTTTAAACATTTTACCCCCATAAAGCATAATTCTTAAATATAGTCTTGTATATTATATCAATTCACATTATATTTTCAATAAAAATTCATTATATTATATTGCCATTTATGTACATAAATAGTCCTTTTATTAATAAAAGGATAAATTCATGCATTTTTGTGTTACATTATTTGTAAAATGCATTAATTAACTGAATGGAGGTACTAATGATAGATACTAAACGCTTATACACTATAGAAGATTTAGAAACTATTTTAGATTCTTTACCCTGTAGCATTTATATAAAAGATAAAGAAGGAAAATATATTTATACTAATAAATTTGCTGCAGATATTTCCGCATTAGAAAAAGACTCTATTATAGGTAAAACTGATTTTGATTTAAAAGATAGTAGAGAAGCATACAAAAATCTGAGATCTGATAAAAAAACTTTAGAAAATGGAATTCCCTTACTTACAGAGGAATATGGCATAAACAAAACGCAAAATACACCTTTTAGTGTTTATAAAATTCCATTACTTAACTCAAAAAATGTTGTTACTGTTTCAAGACCTCTAGATATAAACAGTACAACAAATATTGACTTCAAAAAAATTACATATAAAAAAACTAACATTGATAACCAAAATAACTACTCAGATTTCATAATTGAAATATTAAATAACTTATGTACTATACTTGCAGCTTCGAATGTAAACATATTCCTATTTAATAGTGATAATTCAGTAATTAACTCATATGCTTCATCCACTATTAACGAAAATATTTTTTATGAAAATATAACTATTAAAATTGATGAACCTCTATTATCAAAAATTGATAATAAAACGAATTCATTTAAACGCTATAAATATATAAATTCAATTCTTTCTAAATATTATAAAAAAGAATATACTACTAAAAATACCTCATCATTTATAGTTAAAGAATTATGCTTTGCAAATAAGGTAATAGGCATACTGCATATAAATTATGATAATATTACTAAATACCAAATAAACAATGAAGGACTCATTAAAGACATATGTGACAATTTAAGTTCACTTTTAGTAAGCTTTAACGTAACAAACGAGTTTGAAAAGTATGTTTTTAAGAAAAATATGATTAATTCAGTTGAATATTCTCCTTCGATACTTTTAAGTAAAATGAATTACTTTGCTACTCTTTCTCATGAGTTTAAGACTCCAATTAATATTATACTTTCAAGTATTCAATTGCTTCTAAAACTACTATCTGATAACTGTGAAATCGATAACGATACACTTTTAAAATATTTAAATATTTTAAAACAAAACTCTTATAGATTATTAAGACTTGTCAATAACGTACTAGATAGTAGCAAGCTAGAAAATAATTTTACTGATTTAACATTAGTTAATTGCAATATAATAAACATAATCGAAAATATAGTATTATCAACATGCGATTATTTAGAACAAAACAATAAAGAAATAATCTTTGATACTGATGAAGAAGAAGTCTTTCTTTCATGCGATCCTGATAAAATAGAAAAAGTCATACTAAATCTAATTTCGAATTCTTTAAAATTTACAGATAGTAATGGAAAAATCAAAGTTAAAATTTTTACAGATTATGAATCAAAAAAACTTTTTGTTCATGTTCAAAATAATGGCCCTGAAATTTCTGTATCAGATTCTAAGAAAATCTTTAGCAGATTTATTCAAAGTGATGAGTTGTTTACAAAAAAAAATCAAGGAACTGGAATTGGATTATTCTTGTGTAAATCCTTTATAGAATTGCATGGTGGTGAAATATGGGCCAACCCTAACTTTAAAAATGGTGCAGAATTCATTTTTTATTTACCAATAAAATTAACTAATAGCGAAAAATTTGATACTTTAAATCAAAGTACACCTTCATCAAAAATTGAAAAATGTAATATAGAATTTTCAGATATATATTCAATATAATATTGTCTAATTAAATTATATTTATATCTAAAAACGGTATCTTTATTTTTAATAAAGATACCGTAAAATATAATTACTTATTAAATTTTTCTTTATATTCCATTATGCATTTTTTGCAAATACACGCCTTTCCCCTTAACTCTGCTGGTATTTGTTCTCTTAACTCTTTAGGAACTTTAATTTTTTCACACCAGCATCCTTCATGAGTTAATCCATTTTCATATCCACAATTATTGGGATTTCCACAAATAGGGCAAATACTTTTATCAACTTTCATTATCTTCATCTTCCTTTTTATTTCTACTAATATAATTTAATAATAAACATATTAATTATTAAATATACTTAATAATTAATTATTATATGCATATTAATATATAAATAAAGCCTCTTCTCAACAGCAAACAAAAACATTTACTGAATGCACATATAAATTTTATGGTACATTTATCAATATACTTTTATTTTTTAACAAAGTTATAGACTTTTTACGTGATTCTATTAATACTATAACACCTAAGATTATAAATGTTATTAATTCAGCTAAAGGCAATGATAAAAATACCCCGGTAGTTCCTATAAAAGGAGGCAACACTACTGTAAATATAAATTGAAATACAAACCCTCTTCCTATAGATATTATATTTGCATAAATATTTTTACCAATGGCCTGATAATATCCACTCATAGTAAATATTATTCCTATAATAGGACTCCCAATACAATAAATTAACATTACCACCTTGCTCAAATCTCTTAAATATAAATTCTTGATCATCCTTAGATATTCCAAGACCATTATCTTCAATAGAAATACTTACAGTATTATCTTGCTCTTTAATTAAAACTTTAATTTTCCCATCTTTTTCTGTAAACTTAACTGCATTTCCAATAAGGTTACCAACACATCTCTCTATTTCCTTTGAATCACAACATATTGGTAATTCTTCAATTTCTGGATTAATTATTAATTCAATTCCATTATTGTTAATATACTCACTCATATTTAATGCAGTTTCTTCTACTAAATATACTATATCAATATTTTCTTGTTTACTTATTTTATAAGCACCAGATTCTATCTTAGAACTATCTATAATATCATTTATTATACTTAATAAACTATTAGAGCTTTTCTTTATTACATCTATATAGTACAAAGCTTTCTCCCTAGTTATATTTCCCTTCTCCTCTAAGGAATTTAATAATTGAAGCACAGATAAAATTATATTTAATGGTGTTCTTAATTCATACTATTATCTATAATTATACTATTTATATAATCATTAGCTAATCCATCTTGCTCATAATAATTAATAAAGCTTTCTTCTTTAATATTAAACTTAGTTAATATTATTATATTATTGTTCCTTCCTTCTAATATACACTTAATTTTATTACTTAATAAAGAATAAATGTCATTTTCATCAAAAACAAATCTCACCATATCATTTTCAGATATATCAAACTTAATTAATCCATTTTCATCAGTTCCTATCCTTAAATCGTTATTATCATCTTCCCAAAATGTTGTTATACTACTTTCATATATTCCATATTTATTTAATATATTATTTATTGTATTACTAAATTGCTGCTCTATATTTAATATACTAATTCCCTTATTAGTACCTACCCATAGCACTCCACTTCTATCTTCATATAAACATGTTATTGAATTACTCAACAAATAATTAGGTGCCGCATTATATATCTTTATTTTATTACTACTTATAATATATCTTATTAACCCATTTCCTTCTGAAAGCCACATATCTCCATTGCTTTTATGTAATAATTGGGTTACATTATTATATAATTCTGTTTCTATTCTAATATCAACGTTAAAACTTCCTGTTTCATAATCTATATTTATTACTTTAAATATACCACTTTTAGCTTATATCCATATTTCTCCTTTACAATTTTTATCTATTTCATATACATATTCTAATTTATCATTTTCATTTTTGCTATTATATATAGAATTTGTATTTAAATTCATAACAGCTATTCCATCTATAGTCGATATCCACAAGTATCCAAAATCATCCTCTTGTAAGTCAGTTATGTAATTATTAGTTATGCTACTATTGCTACCATCTGAATAATACTTTATAAATCTATTATTAACCTCATCATATTTATTTAATCCATATTTAGTTCCAATCCACATGGTATCATTACTATCCCTATATATCGTTGTTATATCCCCATTAGATAATTCAGAGTCCTTACCTTCTTCCGCTCCTATTCTTATTATCTTATCTCTATCTCTGTTGATAATATTTAATCCATACTCTATCCCAACCCATATATTCTTATGTCTATCTTCATTTATACTTGTAATATGTGGTGATGCAATACTGTTTTCAGTATTATTTTCATAAGAATATTTTACTAGCATATTACCATTATATTGATTTAATCCATCCTCTGTACCTATCCAAATATAACCTATGGAATCTTGATAAATATCTGTTATAAGATTACTTGATAATCCATCATTTACAGTTAAATTTTTGAAATTTATTTTATTTTCCTGTACAGTTGATTCATTACAAAATTCTATTTTATCAGCATAAACTACATTATATTTAATTAATAAATTAAATAATACCATAATAAATAATATTATTTTTTTTATGTTTCTTTTCATTTATATCATTCTCCACTTTTACCATCACTATCCAATGAACACAATTACATTTTCATAATTATTCCAATAATTATAATGATAATAAAAAAATAAGACATTTAATGTCTTATTTTTCATATTTTTATACTATTTTGATATTTTTTTTATTTATTCTATAATCAATTATGTTAGCTTTACATTTTTTATTTATAACTACAACATTATATATATCTTTTATTAAAAGTAATTTATATTCTTCATTATATCCATATAAACATAGTCCTTCTTTTCTTAAAACATAAGAAATTGGAAGTAAAGTTATTTTACCTTTTTTACTATCTATCTCTATATAATTCTTATTTTCTAAAGCTTTATCAATTTCCTTACATATATTACTTTCAGCATCAAACTTTTCATCATATAAATCTACTATAAAATGCTCCTTTAATTTTTCTAGGGCTTTCGTAGAGTTACCCTTATCCAAAATTTTAAACCTATCAATTAAATTTGCCTCTTCTATATCCTTACTTATATTTTCAGAAATATATATTGAAAACATTAGCTTTTCATAATCATTATTTCTTAATATTTGTCTGTTTATTACATAATCTCCGTCTATAATAACTCCGCCATTTTTTCCCCTATATATTATTATCGGAATACCTAATACTGATAATTTATCTAAATCCCTTTGAATCGTTCTAGGTGATACATTATAAACTGTAGCAAGTTCCTTAATTGTAACTTTAGAACTACTTCTTAATAAATAAAATAAAATTTCCAATAATCTCATAATTATTGCTATTAAATTTCTTATTTATTATTTTTTAGCCACATAATAGAACAATATGTATGCATAGCGGCTCCAGTAACTAATATATCTTCGTTAAATACAACTTTTTCATTATGCATTGGTTCACCATATAATGGATTTTCTTGCTTAGTACCAGCACCTAACATAAGGTAAACACTTGGTACTTCATATGAATAAGATGCAAAATCTTCTGATCCCATTCCTCCACCTTCAAATAAGCACACAGCCTTTTCACCAACTAAGTCTTTTACATAAGAAGTAACTTCCTTAGCTAGTTCAGTATCATTTGTTAATGGTGGTACTGATGATAATTCTATTAATTTAGCTTCTCCTCTAAACATCTTAGCTGTAGATTCCACTATATCCTTCATTCTATCAAATATAAATTCTCCAACTTCTTTATCTAAAGCTCTTATTGTACCTTCCATAACAACTTCTCCAGGTATTATATTAGGTGCTTCTCCCCCTACAAATTTTCCTATTGTTACAACTGCTGGTTTTGTAGCTGATATTTCTCTTGCAATAATTTCTTGTAAAGATATATATATGTGTGCTGCTATATTTATTGGATCTACCCCAAGTTCTGGCATAGCTCCATGGCATCCTGTTCCATTTACAACTATTCTGAATCTATTACATCCAGCTATACTAGTTCCTAAACCACATAATACAACATTAGATGGTGTAGAAGAATGTACGTGCATTGCCATAGCTGCATCAACCTTAGGGTTTTCAAGTACGCCTGCCGCTAACATCTTTTTAGCTCCAGTAAATCCTTCTTCATCTGGTTGGAATACTAGTTTAATAGTTCCTTCTATCTCATCTTGATTTTGTCTAAGTAATTTTGCTGCACCTAAAAGCATTGCTGTATGCATATCGTGTCCACAAGAATGCATACATCCATTATTTGATTTAAAATCACATTCAGTAGCTTCTGCCATTGGTAGCGCATCCATATCTGCTCTTAGTAAAAATGTTTTACCTGGCTTATTTCCTTTAATTGTAGCAACTATACCACTTTCACATATCTCTTCTGGCTCATAACCAAACTCCTTTAACTTATCCATTACATAAGCTTTAGTTTTAGGCAATTTATCCCCAACCTCTGGATTTTTATGGATGGTTCTTCTAAATTCTACGATATCATCCTTTATTAAATTTGCTTGTTCCATAAATTTATTCATGTCTACACTTCCTTATAAATTAAAATCTTTTTATGCATTAATTCATTTTCACTATATATAATATTCCTTAAATACGACATTTGTAGTCGTATTTTTTTATTAAAAAAAATTTTACATATAAATTATTTTTTATAGTACTTTTAATATACTGTACAACATAAGTTTACTCCATCTTATCTATTTTTAAATATATTATTTCAAACTTATTCATCAAATACTCTATCTTTAAAATAATACTTTATGTCATTATTAGTAATTTCTTTTATCACTTTACAAAAAATCCCCTATAATATTTATATTACTTATGAAATTTCCTACAAAAATATCTTAATAATAAAAAATATAAATAGATAGTAATACTCTAATATAATATCAATTAATAAGCTTTGTAACTTCAATATTGTATCGTTACAAAGCTTTTAAAATTGATTTTCCTATACTCTTCTTTTATAATTATTACTTAAAGGATGTGAAAAAAATGAGGGGATTTAATCAGAAAAAAATAGCGCTTATAAATGATATAACTGGCTTTGGTAGATGCTCTATAGCAGTTTCTTTACCTATTATCTCAGCACTTAAAGTTCAATGTTGTTTTATACCAACAGCAATCCTATCTAATCATACTGGATTCAATAATTTTTTCTTTGAAGATTATACTCCTAAAATGAGAGAATATATAAATAATTGGGAAACTCTAGGATTAAATTTTGATGGAATTTGTACTGGATTTTTAGGATCAAAAGAGCAAATAAAAATAGTAATAGAATTTTTAGAAAAATTTAAAACAAAAGATAATATAGTCTTAATCGATCCCGTTATGGGTGATTATGGAAAACTTTATTCCACTTATACAGATGAAATGTGCAAAGAGATGCAAAACTTAATAAAATATGCAGATGTTTTAACACCTAATCTTACTGAGCTTTGTAGATTATTAGACTTACCTTATCCCAATGAAACTCCAACTCATGAAGAATTATATTCTTTATGTGAAAGATTATCACTTGAAGGTCCAAGTAAAATAGTAATTACGGGTTTACAAAGACAAGGAGCAATAGAAAACTTTATATTTGAAACTGATAAACCTTTTAAAATTATAAAGGTTGAAAAAATAGGTGGCGATCGTTCAGGCACCGGTGATGTTTTTTCCTCTATTGTATCAGCTAGTATTGTTAAAGGAGAAGATTTTGTGTCTTCGGTTGAAAAGGCTACGAGCTTTATTAGTAAATCATTAAAGTTTACTACTGATTTAAACTTACCTGGAAGCTATGGTGTTTGTTTTGAAGAATTTTTAACTGAATTAAAATAATATAAAAGGATGTGTTTAAATGGTTATTTTATATACTAGTGATAAGGGTAATTTTATAAGCTTAAAAAATATAACTATTGATGAAATGGAAGCAAGGGGAATAAAGAAAAATATTTATGTGAATTTAACTAATCGTTGTCCCTGTGCCTGTACATTTTGTTTAAGAACGACAAAAAAAATGGCTGAAACTAATAGCTTATGGCTTCAAAAGGAACCAACAATTGAAGAAGTAATTGCTGAGTTTGAATCTATAGATATTAGCCTTTATGATGAAATTATCTTCTGTGGTTTTGGAGAACCAACAGAAAGATTAGATGCAATAATTGAAATTTCAAAATATATAAAGAAAAGAAATTCAAATATGCCAACAAGGATAAATACTAACGGATTGGGCGACTTAATTAACAAAAAAGAAATTGCACCTTTATTAAAAGATTTAATTGATACAGTTTCAATTAGTCTTAATGCTCCAACTGCTAAAGAATTTTATGAAATAACTAAGAATAAATTTGGAATTGAATCTTACGAAGCTATGAAAAAATTTGCAGTATCATGCAAATCTTATATTCCAAACGTTGTATTTACTGTAGTTGATTGTATTGGTGAAGATGATATTAAGGCTAGCCAAAAAGTATGTGATGATTTAGGTATAAAATTAAGAGTTAGACCTTTTGAATAAAATATTAAGTGCAGATTATCTAATTTGATGGTCTGCGCTTTTTTTTCTTATTATACATATTTAATATACGTCACTAATATTATTAATTAGTAAAACAATATTAATTGATAAGAAGGTGTTACCATAATGTTTTATTATAATCAAAGTATAAATGATAATGAAAAATACAAAGAAGAATCAAAAGATTTTTCTAGTATACTTACAGAAAAATCATTAAAATCCAGAACTATTTTTATTTCTGGTGAAATTAATCAAGAATTAGCTGAGAAGGTATGTACTAAACTATTAATTCTTGAAGAATTAAGCGATGAACCAATTAAAATATTTATAAATAGTCAGGGTGGACATGTTGAATCTGCTGATACAATACATGACGTCATTAAATTTATTAAGCCAAAGGTTATTATGATTGGTACAGGCTGGGTAGCTAGCGCGGGAATAACTATATATCTTGCCGCTGAAAAAGAAAATAGATATTCATTACCTAATACAAGATATATGATACATCAACCATTAGGTGGATTTAACGGTCCTGCTACTGATATTGGAATTGAAGCAAAAGAAATACTTAGAGTCCGCACTAGAATTAATAATTTAATTAGTGAAGCAACTAATCAACCTATAGAAAAGGTTAATAAAGATACTGACAGAAACTATTGGTTAACTTCTACCGAAGCATTAGAATATGGATTAGTTAATAAAATTATCTCAAAGCATTCTGATCTTTGTGATTAAATATAAATATCTGGACCTTGAAGGTCCAGATATTTATATTATTTATTCTAAAGCTTATTCCTCATATTACTTTATCAATATTTAATTTATTTAGGG
>NZ_CBYM010000029.1 GCF_000577815.1 Clostridium saudiense
GTAATTAGGTAAGGGGAGAGATTAATGAATGAGAAGATATCTAGAATTTTAGATATACCAATAGAGATAACTGCTGTTTTAGGTAAAACTAGAATGCCTTTGAATGAAATTTTAGAGCTTGGTAAAGGTTCCTTAGTTGAGCTTGATACTTTAGAAAATCAAGAGGTAGAAATACTTGTTAATGGTAAAAAAATAGCATATGGACAAGTTGTTATTTCTCAACAAAATTTTGGAATTAAAATTACAAGTGTTTTAGAGTCAGAAGAATTAGTAAATAGCTTGAAATAAGAAAAAAATTTGATATAAGAGTAAAAAGTAAGAAGTAAGAGTTAGGAAAACAACTTAACTATTAATTCTTTCTTTTTATTTACTCATCATCAAACATGAAATGTTTAATGAATATTAAATTTGGATAGAATTAAGGTATAATATTTATGGAATATAAAGGTGTGGGTAGTTAAGATGAGAAGCAATATAGAAGTTAAAAATAAGCTTACTTTAGTTTCGCAAATGGGTAATGAATCTTGTTTTCAAATTTTGAAATATGCATCTCTTAATGGCGCAAGTGAGTTAAATGTAGCTAGCGCTATTAGGACGATTGAAGGTAATGGTAAAAGATTAAAGCAGGTCAGAATATTACTTAATGACAGCGCTGTTAAGATTCAACAAAATGCTCTAAGCTATATGAAAGGCTTTATCGAAAGAAGTGATGTAGTAAACGACTACAAAGGAATTAAAAAGGTTATTTTTGGTGCTACTCATATGAGGCATTTTGGATTGAAAACTGTTTTTAGTGGAAGTGGTGAAATATTATTAGAGCCTAGCTTTAATGATTTTACATTAATTGAATTAGTTGATGAAGAAATAATAATAAACGAAGATATGTTTTATGCTTGTGACAATGAGATTGATATTTCTTTAATTCCAAATGATAATAATAAAATAAAATTAAGTGGATCTGGAGTTGTTGCATTGAAGTTACCTGTACCCGAAGAAGAGATTATAAGGTGTAAATTATATAAGGATAGATTAGTAGTTAATGGTGATTTTATAGTACTAAGAAGTGCTAATATAAAATTATCTCAAGAGAAGTATGAAAGAATAATTGACGAAGAACTTGTAGAAGAAGTAAATAATGTTTATATTGGTATAGGTGAAGTATGGATTTTACCAACAAAAAGCATTTATGATAAATATATAGAAACTAATTGTTTTGAAAATGATGAAGAAAATTAATTAGATAAAGAAAAATTTAAAGTATATCTTAAATTTAGCACACTAAAGTGTTAAAATTATTATGTAGAGAGATAATAGGAGTGATAATATGAGCCTACAGAATTTAGAATTTAAAAAAGATTTAGATATGCTATTTAAAGCTGTTTTAGAGTTAAATAATATAGATGAGTGCTATAAGTTTTTTGAAGATATTGCAACAATAAATGAATTAAGGGCAATTTCTCAAAGAATATATGTTGCAAAAATGCTTACAGATAAAAAGGTATATACAGAAATAGCTGATGCAACAGGGGCAAGTACAGCAACTATTAGTAGAGTAAATAAATGTCTTAATTATGGACAGGGAGGATATAATTTAGTATTAGAAAGAATGTATCCTAAAGATAAACAAGATTAATGAATATATAGCTATAAAGTACGATATATTGTAAAAAATCGGAATAAGTAATATACTATAAAAGATAATGTCTATAATTAATTATTTATATAAGCGAGGTATTATATATGAGTAGAATGTTTGGAACAGATGGTGTTAGAGGGATAGCAAATACTGAATTAACTGCAGAATTAGCTTATAGCTTAGGAAGAGCAGGAGCTTTTGTATTAACTGAGGGTACTCATAAGCCAAAGATTTTAGTAGCAAAAGATACTAGAATATCAGGAGATATGCTTGAAGCTGCTTTAGTTGCAGGTATACTTTCAGTAGGGGCAGAAGCAGTAATTTTAGGAGTAGTACCAACACCAGCAGTAGCTCATTTAACTAGAGAATATAAAGCAGATGCAGGAGTAATGATTTCAGCATCTCATAATCCAGTAGAATATAACGGAATTAAATTTTTTGATGGAAAAGGATACAAATTATCAGATAGTTTAGAAGATCAAATACAAGCTGTAATAGAGGGAGGATTCGAAGGCGTACCTAGTCCAATAGGTGGGAATGTTGGTAGATCGTACACTGAAGAAACAGCATTAAGAGAATATATTGATTATGCATTAAGTACTATAAATACAGATTTAAAGGGATTAAGAGTTGCTTTAGACTGTGCAAATGGTGCTGCATATAAAGCTGCAGTAAAAGCTTTCAGATCTTTAGGTGCAAGAGTATATGTAATAAATGATAATCCAGATGGAAATAACATAAATGAAAATTGTGGCTCAACTCATATGGAAGAGTTAATGGATTATGTTGTAAGAAAAAATTGTGATATTGGTTTTGCATTTGATGGTGATGCTGATAGATGTTTAGCTGTAGATGAAAAAGGAAACATGATTAATGGAGACTTCTTATTAACAATATGTGCTAAGGCATTAAAAGAATCAGGACAATTAAAAGATGATACTTTAGTAGTAACTGTAATGAGTAACTTAGGATTAGATATTGCTGCTAAAAGAGAAGGAATTAACTTAGTTAAAACTAAAGTTGGAGATAGATATGTTCTTGAAGAAATGCTTAAGGATAATTATGTATTAGGTGGAGAGCAATCAGGACATATAATATTTTTAGATCATAATACTACAGGAGATGGATTAGTAACAGCACTTCAAGTAGCTGCTATTCTTAAAGAAAGTGGAAAAACTTTCAGTGAACTAGCTGGAGTTATGAAAGAATTACCACAGGTATTAGTTAATGCTAAAGTACCAAATGAAAAGAAGAATATATATTTAGAGGATGCAGAAATAATTGCTGCCATACAAGAAGTTGAAGCTAAGCTAAATGGAGTTGGAAGGGTGCTTATAAGACCATCTGGAACTGAACCATTAGTTAGAGTTATGCTTGAAGGTGAAAATCAAGAAGAAATAAATGAAATGGCAAATAGAATTGCAAATTTAATATTAAGTAAAGTATAAGTATTAAATTATAATGGCGTATTAAAATTAAGAGTAAAATTAATTTTAATACGCCAAATTTTTTTGTAATAAATTAATAAAAACAAGATTAAAAATAAAGAGAAGTGTTAAAAACAAGGGATTTAAATTGTAAACATAAAAAATAGATAAGTTATTAATAAATTAATAAGTTTGAAATAAATCTATTAAATTACTAAGAAAATAATAAAAATATTAACTATATGTTAAAAGTAAATGAAGTAAAATCCTAATTATAATTAATTTGGTAAATTTCAAGAGATTCTATTGACAGTGTATTAAAGTAAAGAGTAATATATTAACAATAGAATATTTTGGAAGGTCCTTTTTAAGGAATAAAAGCTGTGATAGAGACATTTATTTAGAATAAAAAAGTTTCAGAGAGTCCATGTTAGGTGTGAATGGATACTTTTACTAAATAATAATCACTCTTGAGCTGTATCCTGAACATTAGTAAATTTATCTGATGGCTAGTTTTTGGAACACTCCAACTCTTTTGTGGTGGATAACAACGGACATGCCTCTAGATAATGAATTATAACCTTAAGGTGTAGTTAAAACTAAACCTTAAACTAAGAATTCAATTTATAAGTAGGGAATTACCGGTAAGCACCGTTATATGCAAGGGTTTGTTGGAGCCTAGTGATATTTAATGATGAGGAATGTTATCCCACCGTTATGATTTTATCATTAAGGGTGGGATTTTTTTAACCTAAATTCATTCCGTTTTATTCAATAATTTGAAATTATTTGATTTTGGGGGTTATATAAATGGAAAGACATGTTTTGTCGGTTTTAGTTAGAAATTCTTCAGGAGTATTAACAAGAGTTTCGGGTTTATTTGCAAGAAGGGGATTTAACATTGATAGTTTAACAGTTGGAAGAACAGAAAATCCAGAAATATCAAGAATGACTATTGCGTTAAATGGAAGCGAAGAAGTATTAGAGCAATTTATGAAGCAATTAAATAAATTAGAAGATGTTCTAAGGGTATTAAGATTAAAACCAGAAAACTCTGTTTATAGAGAATTAGTACTAATTAAAGTTAAGGCAGATTCAGAGCAAAGAGCAGCAATTAATGAAGTTGTTAGAATTTTTAGAAGTAAGATAGTGGATATTTCGCCTGAAACACTAACGATTGAACTTACTGGAGATGAAAGTAAAATTAATGCTCATATAAAACTAATGGAAGAGTATGAAATTAAAGAACTAGTTAGAACAGGGGTCTGTGCATTAGAAAGGGGCTCTAATGATATTACAGATTACTGCGAAATCTTTAATTAGGTAATAGCGATTAATTAGTTAAAAGTTAAAAGTTAATAGTTAAGAGTTTAATGAGGGAACTTTTATGAGTTTCTAAAAATATATTTTTAAAATTCAGATCAGCTGAAATTTTTCCTTAACTATTAACTTAAAACTCGTAACTAATAAAGCTTGTAACTAACAAAGCGGTAATAAGCATTTAAATTATGACAAGCTATAGTGGCTAGTATAAGTAAGAAAGTTAATTTATAACTTTAAGATTATTGGAGTTAAGGGTTCTTCAATAAATCAAATAACAGGCAATGATTTGTCACTTACCACTTGAAACTTGTCACTTGCAAAATTGGGGGTGGAAGTTTGAATAGAACCATTGAAATTTTTGATTCTACTTTAAGAGATGGTGCTCAGGGTCAGGGAATATCATTTTCTTTAGAGGATAAGACAAAAATAGTTAAGGTATTGGATGACATAGGGATTGACTATATTGAAGCTGGTAATCCAGGATCTAATCCTAAGGATATGGAGTTCTTTAAGGTAGTAAAAGAAATAGAACTTAAAAATTCGAAGTTAGTTGCTTTTGGATCAACAAGAAAGCCAAATTCAAAGATTGTTGATGATGTTAATATAAAAAGCTTATTGGATGCAGAAACAAGTGTTGTATCTATATTTGGTAAGTCATGGACATTTCAAGTAACAGATATATTAAAGACAACCTTAGATGAAAATCTACTTATGATAAAAGAAACTATAGAATATTTAACTAAAAAAAATAAACAAGTAATTTTTGATGCAGAACATTTTTTTGATGGTTATAAAGAAAATAAAGAATATTCTATGTTAACTTTAAAAGCTGCTAGAGAGGCTGGAGCAAAAACACTAGTTTTATGCGATACAAATGGTGGAACATTACCAAGCGAAATTAAAGAAATAACTAGTGAAGTAGTTAAGAATTTTGATTGTAAAATAGGAATTCATTGTCATAACGATATAGGTATGGCAGTAGCAAACTCTATTATGGCAATAGAGTCAGGGGCGATACATATTCAAGGCACATTTATAGGAGTTGGAGAAAGATGTGGGAATACTAACTTAAGTACAATAATTCCAACTATAGCCTTAAAAATGGATTGCAATTTAAAAGCAGAAAATTACTTGCAAGAATTGACTGCAAAGGCTAGATATATTTCAGAAATATCTAATATTCAATTAGAGGATTCAACTCCTTATGTGGGTAAATCAGCATTTGCTCATAAAGGAGGAATGCATATAGATGCAATTTGTAAAACACCACAATCTTATGAGCATATAAATCCAGAAATAGTTGGGAATAAGAGAAGATTTTTATTATCAGAGGTAAGTGGTAAAAGTACAGTTTTGCAAGAGATACACAAGATTTTTCCTAATGTCAAAAAAGATGGAGATGAAGTTAAAAAGGTAACTAAAAGATTAAAAGAATTGGAATATGAAGGTTATCAATTTGAAGGAGCAGAAGGAACTGTAGAACTATTAATAAGAAAGACAATTGGAAAGTATAAACCTTTCTTCAAATTAAATCATTTTAAAACTATGGGAGAAACTCCTTGGAACAATGGTGAATTTAGCTCAACAGCTTTAATTAATATAACAGTTGATGGAATGACAGAAATGACAGCAGCAGAAGGTGATGGACCAGTAAATGCATTAGATAAAGCATTAAGAAAAGCAGTAGAAGTTTTTTATCCTGAGATAAAAAATGTAAAGTTAGTTGATTATAAGGTTAGAGTTTTAGATTCAGAAAGCACAACAGGTGCAAAAGTTAGAGTTTTAATTGAAAGTACTGATGGTAATGAAAGCTGGAGTACAGTTGGGGTCTCTAGGGACGTAATTCAAGCAAGCTGGATTGCATTAGTTGATTCGATTGAATATAAACTTATTAAAGATATTGAAAGAAAAGCAAAAGCATATTTTTAAAGGGGGAAAAAACAATGGCAATGACAATGACTCAAAAAATATTAGCTGCTCATGCAGGATTAGAAAGTGTAAAGGCAGGCCAATTAATTGAAGCAAATTTAGATTTGGTGCTAGGTAACGATATTACTTCACCAGTTGCAGTAAAGGAATTTGAAAAGTTTGGAGTTAAAAAAGTTTTTGATAAGGAAAAAATAGCAATAGTACCTGATCACTTTACTCCAAATAAAGATATAAAAGCAGCAGAACAATGTAAATTTATAAGAGAATTCTCAAGAGAAAAAGGAATAGTTAATTTTTTTGAAATAGGAGAAATGGGAATTGAACATTGTCTATTACCTGAAAAAGGATTAGTAGTTGCAGGTGATGTTGTTATAGGGGCAGACTCGCATACTTGCACATATGGAGCATTAGGAGCTTTTTCAACAGGAATTGGTTCAACAGATATGGCAGCAGGAATGGCTACAGGGAAATGTTGGTTTAAGGTTCCATCAGCATTAAAATTCGTATTAAAGGGAAAACCTTCAAAATGGGTAAGTGGTAAAGACGTTATACTTCATATCATTGGAATGATAGGGGTTGATGGAGCTTTATATAAATCAATGGAATTTGTTGGTGAAGGATTAAAGTACTTATCAATGGATGATAGATTCACAATGGCAAATATGGCTATTGAAGCTGGTGGAAAGAATGGTATTTTCCCAGTGGATGAAAAAACTATTGAATACTTAAAAGAGCATGGAAAGAAAGAATGGAAAGTATACGAAGCAGATGAAGATGCAGAGTATGATGAGGTCTATGAAATAGATTTATCTACTTTAAGACCAACAGTATCATTCCCACATTTACCTGATAATACAAGAACTATAGATGAGGTTGGAGAAATTGAAATTGATCAAGCGGTTATAGGTTCATGTACAAATGGAAGAATATCAGATTTGAGAGTAGCAAGAGATATTCTTAAGGGTAAAAAAGTAAATAAGAGAGTTAGATGTATAGTATTCCCAGGAACTCAAAAAATTTATTTACAGGCGTTAGAAGAAGGAATAATTAAGGATTTAGTAGAAGCAGGGGCAGTTGTTTCAACTCCAACTTGTGGACCATGCTTAGGTGGACATATGGGTATATTAGCTAAAGGTGAAAGAGCTATTTCAACTACAAATAGAAACTTCGTTGGAAGAATGGGGCATGTTGAATCAGAAGTTTATTTAGCTAGTCCAGCAGTTGCAGCAGCTTCAGCAATAACAGGAAAAATAACTAATCCGGAAACACTTTAAGGGGGTAAATAAATATGAAATCAACGGGAAAAGTTTTTAAATATGGAGATAACGTAGATACAGATGTAATTATACCAGCAAGATACTTAAATACATCAGATCCAAAGGAACTAGCAAGTCATTGTATGGAGGATATTGATTTAAATTTTGCTAATAATGTTAAACCAGGAGATATAATTGTTGCAAATAAGAATTTTGGATGTGGTTCATCTAGAGAACATGCACCAATAGCAATAAAAGAAAGTGGAATTAGCTGTGTTATAGCATCAACTTTTGCAAGAATATTTTATAGAAATGCAATTAATATTGGATTACCAATATTAGAATGTGATGAAGCAGTTAAATCTATTGAAGCAGGGGATGAGTTAGAGGTTAATTTTGATACAGGGGTTATTAAAAATTTAACTAAGGATGAAGAATATCAAGGAGAAGCGTTCCCAGAGTTTATGCAAAATATTATAAATAATAATGGACTTATAGGTTATATAAAAAATAAGAATAAATAAAATAAAAGGCAATGGGCAAATTTTAAGGGGGAAGAATCATGAATTTTAATATAGCAGTTATACCAGGAGATGGAATAGGACCAGAAGTTATCGATGAATCAATAAAAGTCTTAAATAAAATTGGGGAAAAATACAATCATACATTTGAATTTGAGTTTTTACAAGCTGGAGGATGTGCAATAGATTCAATGGGAACGTCACTTCCTGAAAAAACTTTAGAAGCTTGCAAGAAAAGTGATGCAGTTCTTTTAGGTGCTGTTGGAGGACCTAAATGGGATGATCCTAATGCAAAAGTAAGACCTGAACAGGCCTTATTAGGATTAAGGGGAGGTTTAAATTTATATTGTAATTTAAGACCTGCACTTTTATATAAACCACTAAAAGAAGCATCTCCATTAAAGGATAGCATAATTGGTGATGGAATTGATATTTGTGTTGTAAGAGAGCTTACTGGGGGAATTTACTTTGGTGAAAGAGGAAGAGAAGTAATTGATGGAGTTATTTCAGCTTACGATACAGAAAGATATAATATGGAAGAAATTGAAAGGATAGTAAGAATAGGCTTTGATACTGCAATGAAGAGAAGTAAGAAGCTTACTAGTGTTGATAAAGCTAATATATTAGAAAGTTCAAGACTTTGGAGAAGCGTTGTTGAAGAAATGTCTAAAGATTATCCAGAGGTTGAAGTAAATCATTTATATATTGATAATGCTTCGATGCAATTAGTAAGAGATCCAAGACAATTTGACGTAATTGTTACTTCAAATATGTTTGGTGATATTTTATCAGATGAGGCTTCAATGATAACAGGATCAATTGGTATGCTTCCATCTGCATCATTAGGAGAAGGAACTTTAGGGATGTACGAGCCAATTCATGGTTCTGCACCTGATATTGCTGGAAAGGGAATAGCAAACCCATTAGCAACAATTCTTTCAACTGCAATGATGTTAAGATATAGCTTTAACTTAGAAAATGAAGCAAAAGATATTGAAGATTCAGTAGTTAAAGTATTAGAAGAAGGATATAGAACTGGTGATATAACAAGTGAAGGAACTACACTTGTTGGAACCAAAGAAATGGGACAACTTGTTTTAGAAAGAATTTAGATAGTTAGAAGTTATAAGTTAGGAGTTAAGCTTGAAACTCCTTAGGGAGTTTATTGAATTATATATTCTTAGTAACTACTAACTAAAAACTAAGAACTACTAACTAATTTAATGGGGTGATATAAATGAGAAGTGATGTAGTTAAAAAGGGAGTAGCAAAGGCTCCTCATAGATCGTTGTTTAAAGCATCAGGATTAACTGATGAGGAAATAAATAAACCATTAATAGGAATTGTAACATCTCAAAATGATATAATTCCTGGTCATGTTAACTTAGATAAAATTGTTGAAGGTGTTAAAAAAGGAGTATTAATGTCTGGAGGAACACCATTAGTATTTCCAACAATAGGTGTATGTGATGGAATTGCAATGGGACATCAAGGAATGAAATATTCTTTAGTAACTAGAGAACTTATTGCTGATTCTGTTGAATGTATGGCAAATGCTCATGCATTTGATGCTTTAGTATTTATACCAAACTGTGACAAGATAGTTCCAGGAATGGTCATGGCTGCATTAAGAGTAAATGTTCCATCAGTAATAGTTAGTGGTGGACCAATGCTAGCTGGTAAATTTAAAGGTAAGGAAGTATCTTTATCTACAATGTTTGAAGCTGTTGGATCAGTTGAAAGTGGATTAATGCTTGAATCAGATTTAGCAGAATTAGAAGAAAAAGTATGTCCGACTTGTGGATCATGTTCAGGTATGTTTACTGCAAATTCTATGAATTGTCTATGTGAAGTTTTAGGATTAGCATTACCAGGCAATGGAACAATACCAGCTGTTTATTCCGAAAGAATAAGACTTGCTAAGTATGCAGGGATGGCTGTAATGAAGCTTTTAGAAAAAGATATTAAGCCAAGAGATATAGTAACAGAAGATGCCATTAAAAATGCATTAACAGTAGATATGGCACTTGGATGCTCAACAAATAGTGTTCTTCATTTAACAGCAATTGCAAATGAAGCTAAACTACCTATAAATCTTGATATTATAAATGGGATGTCAGCAAAGGTGCCTAACTTATGTAAACTAGCTCCAGCATCTGATACTCATATAGAAGATTTATATGCAGCTGGTGGAATTAGAGCTGTAATGAGTGAATTAAATAAGAAGAATTTATTAAATTTAAATTGTATTACTGCAACTGGTAAAACTGTTGGAGAAAATATTGAAAATGCAAAAGTTTTAGATTATTCAGTAATAAAACATATAGAAGAACCATATAGTCAAACTGGTGGAATTGCAGTTTTAAAAGGAAATTTAGCACCAGATGGAGCTGTTGTTAAGAGATCAGCAGTTTTAAAAGAAATGTTAGTTCATAAAGGGCCAGCTAAAGTTTTTAACTCTGAAGAAGAGGCTATTGAAGCAATTATGGGTAAGAAAATTGTTGAAGGCGATGTTGTAGTTATTAGATATGAAGGTCCAAAAGGTGGACCAGGAATGAGAGAAATGTTATCACCTACATCTGCAATATGTGGAATGGGACTTGATACATCTGTTGCACTTATTACAGATGGAAGATTTAGTGGGGCAACTAAAGGTGCAGCAATAGGACATGTTTCTCCTGAAGCAGCTGAAGGTGGAAATATTGCGTTAGTAGAAGATGGAGATATTATTTCTATTGATATTACAAATGGTAATTTAGATTTGCTTGTTAGCGATGAAGAACTAGCAAAGCGTAGATCAAATTTAAAGCCAGTTGAGCCAAAAGTTAAAGAGGGATATTTAGCAAGATATGCTAAATTAGTTAGCTCAGCAAGCTCAGGGGCAGTATTTAAATAGTTATAAGTTAACTAATATAAAGGGGGTTATTTTCAATGTTATTAACAGGTGCTGAGATTCTTGTTAAGACTTTATTAAATGAAGGTGTTGACACTGTTTTTGGATATCCTGGAGGAGCTGTATTAAATATTTATGACTATTTGTATAAATACAGAGATCAGCTTAAACATTATTTGACTTGCCATGAACAAGGTGCAGCTCATGCAGCTGATGGTTATGCAAGGTCATCAGGAAAAGTTGGGGTATGTATTGCTACATCAGGTCCAGGAGCAACAAATCTTGTAACGGGAATTGCAACTGCATATATGGATTCTGTTCCATTAGTTGCAATAACAGGTAATGTTCAAAAAAGTCTGCTTGGAAGAGATAGCTTTCAAGAGGTTGATATTACTGGAATAACAATGCCAATAACAAAACATAATTTTATTGTTAAAGATGTTAATGAGTTAGAGGAAACTGTTAGAAAGGCATTTTATATTGCTAGAGAAGGAAGACCAGGGCCGGTATTAATTGATATTCCAAAGGATATTACATCTGATAAAACAGAATATAAAAATTTAAAGCCATTACCAGTGGAACCAAAAAGTAAGCATATTACTGTTGATTCATTAAATGAAGTAGCTAAATATATTAATGATTCAGAACAACCACTTATTTATGCAGGTGGAGGAGTTATTAATTCAGGTGCTACTGAAGAACTAGTTAATTTTGCAGAAAAAATTAATGCACCAGTTGCAACAACATTAATGTGTAGAGGTGCAATTCCTTCAGAACATAGGTTAAATACTGGAATGATAGGGATGCATGGAAGTAATGCATCAAATATTTTAGCAACTAAGTGCGATTTAATAATTGCATTAGGTGCAAGGTTTAGTGACAGGGTAATTAGCGATAGAGAATTTATTAATAATGCTAAGGTAATTCAAATAGATGTGGATCCGGCAGAAGTAAATAAGAATGTTAAAGTAGATTCATTTATTATAGGTGATATTAAGGTAGCATTACAAAGATTAATGCCTTTAATAGATTATAAGAAAAATGATAAGTGGTTAAAAAAAGTAGATGAATTAAAGCTTTTAGCTATTACAAAAAATAATAAGGATGATGGTGAGCAATTAACACCAAGATTTTTATTTGAAAAGCTTAGTGAATTAGATAAAGGTGATTTTATTATGACGACTGAAGTTGGACAGCATCAAATGTGGACAGCACAGTATTTTAATTTTAAAACACCAAGAACTTTAATTTCATCTGGAGGACTTGGAACTATGGGATTTGGTTTAGGTGCGGCAATTGGAGTTAAAGTTGCTAATCCTGATAAAACTGTATTTAACATTGCTGGTGATGGAAGCTTTGGAATGAACTGCAATGAATTTGCAACAGCTGTTAAATATAATATTCCAATTAAAATTATTGTAATGAATAACAATGCATTAGGAATGGTTAGACAATGGCAAAGTTTATTTTATGAGGCTAGATATTCTCAAACTACTTTAGATAGAGCTACTGATTTTGTTAAGCTTGCTGAAGCTTTTGGAGGCGTTGGATTTAGGGTAGAAAAAAGAGAAGAACTTGATTCTGTATTAGAAGAGGCTTTAGCTGTAGATAGACCAGTAATAATTGATTATAGAATTGATAGTGATAAAAAAGTATTCCCTATGGTTGCTCCGGGAGCACCAATTCATCAAATAATTAATGAAGAAGATGTTGTAGAGGAATAGGCAATAAGTAATAGATAAAAATGAATAGATAAAAAGCAAAAGCGAAAAGTTTTTACTTTACATCTATTAGTTAATAATAAAAAGTTAATTTAAATTTCTATCATAAGAATTTGGTAGTGAATTTTTATAAATAAAAATAAATAAGTCGGGGGTATAAAAAATGGCAAAGATGTTTTATGAAAAGGACACAAATCTAGGTTTATTAAAGGGAAAGAAGGTTGCAGTTATCGGTTATGGTAGCCAAGGACATGCTCACGCATTAAACCTTCATGAAAGTGGAATTGATGTAGTTGTTGGATTATATGAAGGAAGTAAATCATGGAATAGAGTTAAGGAAGCCGGATTAGAAGTTGCTACAGTTGCAAATGCTGTTAAGGCTGCTGATGTTGTTATGGTTTTAGTACCAGATGAGAAACAAGCTAAATTATATAGAGAAGAAATCGCTCCATATTTAGAAGAAGGAAATGCTTTAGTATTTGCTCATGGATTTAACATTCATTATGGACAAATAGTTCCTCCTGCAGATGTTGATGTATTCATGGTTGCTCCAAAAGGACCAGGACATATGGTAAGAAGAACTTATACTGAAGGTTCAGGAGTTCCTTGCTTAATAGCAGTTCAACAAGATTACACAGGAAAAGCTAAAGAATTTGCATTAGCTTATGCCAATGGAATTGGTGGAGCTAGAGCTGGTGTATTAGAAACTACATTCAAAGATGAAACTGAAACAGATTTATTTGGTGAACAAGCAGTCCTTTGTGGAGGTGTTACAGCACTTATCAAAGCTGGATTTGAAACTTTAGTAGAAGGTGGATATGCCCCAGAAAATGCTTATTTTGAATGTTTACATGAAATGAAGCTTATTGTTGATTTAATATACCAAGGTGGTATGGCTGCAATGAGATATTCTATATCTGATACTGCTGAATATGGTGATTACATGATTGGTAACAGAATAGTTACTGATGAAACTAAGAAAGAAATGAAAAAAGTATTAACTGAAATTCAAGATGGTACTTTTGCAAGAAATTGGTTAATGGAAAACCAAGTTGGAAGACCACAATTTAATGCTATGAGAAGAATGGAAGCAGAACATCCAATTGAAAAGGTTGGTAAAGAGTTAAGAGAAATGATGTCTTGGATTGATACTAAGAACTTAGATTAATAATCACAACTTTTTGAATTAAACAGATTTAATAAAAGGAATTACAGCTAATAATTGAGATGTAATTCCTTATTTTTGTATAAGTTCACAAAAGTAATAAGTTATGAAATAGTATATTTTTAAAATAATGGTATAAATGTTAAAGTTTAATAGATAAACTTAGTTTTCAAAGTATATTTAATTATTGATTGGAGGAGAAAAAATGGAATTAAAGACTAAGGTAAATGACAAAAAAGTATTTGCTAAAATTGGATTAGCTATCTTAGTTTGTATGATAGTAGTAAATGTTATACAAACAATTTATTATTCAGCTATTAATGTAATTAGGCCATCATTGTTAGAACAACCTTGGGTAAATTATATAGCTATTGCAATTAGTTTTTACTTTATAGGCTTTCCTATATTTTATGTAATGGTTAGAAAGCTTCCTGATGGTGAGAAAAAGGAAAGTAAAAGTTTAAGTGTAGGAAAAATGATTTTACTATTTTTTATGTCTTATGCAATATTATATGTGGTTAACTTTTTAACTACTATTTTACTAATGATAATTGCTGCAATAAAGGGTAGCGAGATAATGAATCCAATAGCTAATGTAGTAGGGACAAGCAATTGGATTTGGAGTTTGATTTTTGCAGGAATATTATCTCCTATTGTTGAAGAAATGTTATTTAGGGGGATAATGCTTAATAAGATAAGAATGTATGGTGCTAAAGTAGCTATAATTACAACAGCAATTATGTTTGGATTATTTCATGCAAATTTTTCTCAGTTTTTTTATGCAGTCGGATTAGGAGTTATATTTGCTTATGTAACATTAAAGACTGGTACTATAAAATATTCAATAATATTACATATAGTAATTAACATTGTTGGAAGTGTAATTATGCCATCTATAGTTGGAGATGGTAGTAATATAGCGTTAATTGGAGTAGCAGGATTAGTTTTAATAGCAATTACTATTATAGGAATAGTTTTATTAATCAATAATAGAAAGAATATACATTTATCAGAAGGTGAAATAAAACTAGAAAAAGGTACAGTTGCTAAAACTATTTATTTGAATGTAGGGATGATTTTATATATAGTTCTCTGTGTAATATCAATGATATCAGTAGTATTGATGTAAAGTATAAATTAAATTTCAGGTCGATATTGTATTTATAACTATAAAGTTGCTTATTTAAGATATACTTATTAGAAGTAAAAAAATATAAATGAGGCGGTATAGAAGTTGAATTATTTTTTTATATATTCACTTTAGTATAAATACTTTACAATAATAATTGTAATCTGTATAATTAATCTGTAATTTGAAAATAATAGTTAATATAATTGTGTTGATTAGGAGCAGTAAATAGAATTCTAATTTAAAGCGATTTAGGAAGTGGTGTAAGCCTAAAATTTAGAACTATTGAAGGAAACCAGGGAGCAATAAAATTAAATAAGTATTTGAGTGGGTTAATTTATATTAACCAATTTAGGTGGTAACGCGGAAATACAGTCTTTCGTCCTAAAAGTTTAGGGTGAAAGACTTTTTATTTTGTAAAAAATAAATAAAATTAAAAGGAGAAAAATAAGATGGCATTTGAAAAGTTAGCTGAAATGATATTCCCAAATGTAGAACATGATAGAGAATATTATATAGCAAAATACCCAAAGAGAAATTTAAAAGAAGGTGCTAGGGTAACTAGATACGCACCATCACCAACAGGATTCCAACATATAGGTGGAGTTTTTGCTGCATTAATAAATGAAAGATTAGCAAGTCAAAGTGAAGGTGTTTTCTATTTAAGAATAGAAGATACAGACCAAAAAAGAGAAGTTGAAGGTGCTATAGAAGATACAATTGCAACTATGCATAACTTTGGAATGGACTTCAGTGAAGGAATGACTGGTCAAGAAACTTCAAAAGGTGAATATGGTCCATACAGACAAAGTGAAAGAGCTGAAATATACAGAACTTTTGCTAAGGACTTATTATTAAAAGGATTAGCATACCCAGATTTCTGTACTCCAGAAGAATTAGCAGCATTAAGAGAAGAACAAATTGCTAATAAGATAACTCCTGGATACTATGGAGAATATGCTAAATACAGAAATATTACTGAAGAAGAAGCTATTGAAAGAATAAACAATGGTGAAGCTTATATATTAAGATTAAAATCACCAGGAAATATTGAAAATAGAGTAGAATTCCACGACTTAATAAAAGGAGATATATCTTTCCCAGAAAACAATCAAGATGTTGTTTTAATAAAAGGTGATGGACTTCCAACTTATCATTTTGCACATGCAATTGATGATTATTTAATGAGAACTACAGATGTAATAAGAGGAGAAGAATGGTTATCATCTCTTCCAATACATGTTCAATTATTTGAAGTATTAGGATTTGAAAGACCAAACTATGCTCATATTCCAACAATAATGAAACAAGAAGGTGGATCTAAGAGAAAGCTTTCTAAGAGAAAAGATGCTGAAGCAGCTGTATCTTACTACAACGAAGTTGGATATCCAGTAGTTTGTGTTATTGAATACTTATTAAACATAGTAAACTCAAGCTATGAAGAATGGAGAGCAGAAAATCCTACTGCTGATTACCATGAATTCCATGTTGCTTTAGAAAAAATGAGTAAGAGTGGAGCATTATTTGACTTAGTTAAGTTAAATGACGTTTCTAAAGATGTTATTGCTAGAATGCCAGCAAATAAAGTATATGAACAATATACAGCATGGGCTAAGCAATATGATGAAGAAATGTATAACTTAGTAACTGCAAATGAAGCTATGTCTAAGGAAATATTCAACATAGATAAAGAAGGTCCAAAGCCAAGAAAAGATTTTGCTAAATGGGATGAAGTTAAAGATAAGATTTTCTATTTCTTCGATGAGTTATTCTATAATGAAACAGCAGATCAAGTGGAATTACCAAAGACTTTATCATTAGAAAATGCTAAAGCTATAATTGAAGAATATGCTAAGAAGTTTAACTTCAATGCTGGAAGCCAAGAAAATTGGTTTGAAGATTTAAAAGTAATTGGAGCAGAACTTGGATATTGTGCAAACAGAAAAGAATATAAAGCTAATCCAGATCAATATAAGGGAATGATTTCTGATGTTGCTGGAGCAGTAAGAAGTGCATTATCACACAGAACAAACACTCCTGACCTTTATACTATAATGCAAATTATGGGTGAAGATAAGGTTAGAGAAAGATTTAATAGATTTTTAGAGTTATAAAATAGTATTAAAAGCAGCTATATTTAAAATAGTATAGTTGCTTTTTTATTTTATATTTTAAATATAAAATAAAAAATGTTTATGTTTAGCTGTGTTATTTTATTAATAATATAACTTGGAAAAATTTAATGTGTATTATATTAACAGAACTTCATAAAATAATATCGAAATGTAAAAGGAGGTGTTTTTTATGAATAAACAAAGTCAAAATAGTTCGACTATGAGCAATAATACTCAACAAAGTATGAATAGTAGTGCACAACAACAAAGCAATATGCAAAGTAATGCAAATTCTCAAAGTGCAATGAGTAGTGCTCAAATTGATTCAAACATAGAAGCTTATAAAAAAGCACAACAAAATGCTAACCAAAATTCAATGCAATAAAATATTTACAAAATAAAAACTCCTTATAAGTAGGGGTTTTTATTTTTTATAAAAAAACTAAAGTTTTATATATTAACTACTTAATATATAATTTTTCAATATTTTAATTTAACTTCACAACTTGGACTGAAATGAAATTAATACAAGGTATCAAAGAAAATAAAATGTACAAACTATTACTGTAGCGGTGGTAGAACTAAGTTAAGACTTGGCTGTATCAGGGCTAAATTTAATAAGACACTGGAGGTAAATGTTATGGATAAACATTCAAAGTGTGGATGTCATACAAAAGAAAAAAGTAGTTGTGAATCAAGTTGTGGATGTGGATGTAATAGTGGTGCACCAAAATCTGCAGTAAATAATCAATGGGCATCACCAGCTGGTGTAAAAGTAGAAAATTATAAGAATTGTACATGTGAAAAACAAGAAAAAACAGCAACAAATAATCAATGGTCATAATTTAAAAGCTGTTTATAGAAATAAATTCTAGTATTAAATTAATAATACGGAGCAAAATAATATTGATAAGAGTGTTGGAGGAAGACTGATGGGATGAATATTAAAAAAGAAGTAAACCCTAAACAATTTAACTGGTGTTTATAGTTTTTGCATCGAAAGAAAGCTATAGAAAAATGATTATATAAGTGGCGACTCAGTGTGAATCCGATTATAAAGTATTACTGTGTATGAAACCTCAAGAACACTCACTATACCTAATTTAAATAAGAGAAAGGCATTTGCCTTTCTCTTATTTTTTCTTTTATTTTAATTTAAATGAAGATTTTAAAGATACAATTCTGTTAAATACTAATTTATCAGCAGTTGTATACTTAGTATCAACATTAAAGAATCCATTTCTAACTAATTGGAATTTATCTTGAGGTTTAGCATCCTTAGCAGCAGTTGGCTCAATAAATCCTTGTAAAACTTCCATAGAGTTCGGATTTATTTGTTCTAAGAAATTCTTACCTTCATTTTCAGGAGCATCATCTAAGATTAATGGTTCGTATAATCTAAATTCAGCAGGTACACAATTATTTGCATCTACCCAGTGAATAGTTCCTTTAACTTTTCTTCCTGTAAATCCAGAACCACTCTTAGTTTCAGGATCATAAGTACAGTGAATTTCAGTAACATTACCATTTTCATCTTTGATAACTTCATTACATTTAACAAAGTAAGCACCCATTAATCTAACTTCATTACCAGGGAATAATCTAAAGTATTTCTTTATTGGAACTTCCATGAAGTCTTCTTGTTCAACATATAATTCTCTTGAGAATGGAACAAGTCTTTTACCAAAAGATTCATCTTTAGCATTGTTGCTAACTTCAAGCATTTCAGTTTGACCTTCTGGATAGTTAGTAATAACTAATTTTAAAGGTCTTAAAACGGCCATAGCATTAGGAGCTTTCATTTGTAAATCTTCTCTTACGAAATAATCAAGCATTTGAGAATCTACTGTAGAGTTAGCTTTAGCAACACCAATTGCAGCACAGAAATTCTTTAAAGCTTCTGGGGTACAACCTCTTCTTCTTAAACCAGAAATAGTAGGCATTCTTGGATCATCCCATCCATCAACAACACCTTCATCAACTAGTTGTTTAAGTTTTCTTTTACTCATAACAGTATTAGTCATATTTAATCTAGCAAATTCAATTTGTCTAGGTTGGCAATCCATTTCACATTCTCTTACAACCCAATCATATAGAGGTCTATGGTCTTCAAATTCTAAAGTACAAATAGAATGAGTTACTTTTTCTATAGCATCTTCTAATGGGTGTGCAAAGTCATACATTGGATATATGCACCATTTATCACCTGTATTATGATGATGTGCATGAGCAATTCTATAGATAATAGGATCTCTCATGTTCATATTTGGAGAAGCCATATCAATTTTTGCTCTTAAAACTTTTTCTCCATCTGCAAATTCTCCATTTTTCATTCTTTCGAATAAATCTAGGTTTTCTTCAACAGTTCTGTTTCTATAAGGGCTTTCTTTACCAGGTTCAGTTAAAGTACCTCTATATTCTTTAGCTTCTTCTGGAGTTAAATCACAAACATAAGCTAATCCTTTTTTTATTAATAAAACAGCTCTGTTATACATTTCATCAAAGTAATTTGATGCAAAGTAAAGTTCATCCCATTTTCCACCAAGCCATTCTACATCTTCTTTAATTGATTGAACATATTCTGTATCTTCTTTTACAGGGTTAGTATCATCGAATCTAAGATGTGTTCTACCATGGAATTCTTCAGCTAATCCAAAGTTTAAAAGAATAGATTTTGCATGACCTATATGTAGGTATCCATTTGGTTCTGGTGGGAAACGTGTAATTATTTCCTTATGTTTTCCGCTTTCTAAATCGTCAATTATTATGTTTCTTATAAAATTAGAAGAATTAATTTCACTTGACATATTTTACCTCTCCTATTAACGCTTAATTATTTAAGTTAAAAATATTCTTAAAGGAATTTAAAATTATTCTATAAAGAATAATTATGTCCTAAGTAAATAACATTTATAACATATATTTTAACTATTACTAATAATTTTAATCGAATATAACTAAAAAATAAAGTAACTTATAGAAAAAGTTAGATAATTACTTAATGAAAGTATAAAAAAGTAAGCTTATAACAATAATATATAGAGAATTATGAACTAAAGAGGAGGTATAAGAATGAATAATTTATCATGTAATGTTACTACATGTGTATATAATTCACAAAACTTGTGTAGCAAAGAAAGTATTAAAATTGCAGGTAAAAATACCATTACAGCTAATTTTACAAGTTGTGAAGATTTTAGAAGAAAAACTGGTGAACTTACTAGTAGTGTGAAATCAGCTAATACAATGTTAGATGTAACTTGTGAAGCTATAAATTGTGAACATAATAAAGATAATAAATGTGATGCATCCAATATAACAATTGGAGGAGATTATGCTTTATCTGAAATACAAACAGAATGTTCAACTTTTGTATCAAAGATTGATAAATAGATAATTAATATAAGGCTAGCTATAATATATTCTTAAGGTTTAAGAATATTAATATCAAATAAGCTAGCTTTTTTTGTATAACATTGTTTACATTAATTGGTTTTTAAAATAGAATAGATATATGAATCAATTAGAAAAGAAAAGGATTAATTTAATGAAGATTAATTATATAAAAGAATTAAATAGTAGCAAAATAAATTTAAGCCCATTAAACTTTTGGCAGGCTATAGGAATAACAATTTTATTTGATATAATAACTTTATTTTTAAATAAGCCTACAGATATTTTTTATATTATATTAAATAGTTTAGGAGTTGTAACATATAGTGGATTTTGGATGTGGATATCGACAGCATTATCGGCAGCATATGAGTTTGGTGCAATATTAATATTAATTATTTTTCTAAACAATAGAAACAATAAAGTAAATAATATAAATACTGGATTTAAATTAAGAAAAAGAGATTGGGTATTAGTTCCGCTACTAATAGTTTCATATATTTTATTAACTTATGGATGGTTCGATTATATTTTATATTTCTTTCCAACAGGTAATACATATGAATATGTTATTGAATATTTAAACTCAATTCCTATAGTTATATTATTAGTAGAAACTTGCATAATGGCACCATTTTTTGAAGAACTATTATATAGAGGAATTATATTAAATGGATTAATTAATAGATATAGTAGGAAAAAAGCTATTATTTATTCAGCATTAATATTTGGAATAGCACATCTAAATTTTCCACAAGGAATTAATGCGTTTTTATTAGGATTAATAATAGGAACTGTATATTATTATACAAGATCAATATATTTATGTATGATAATGCATTTTGCTAATAACTTCTTAGTTAATTTTGTTTATTATCCAACTTCACAGTTATGGACAAACATCTTATTTGTATTACTTCCTATATTAGGCTTAGTGTTAATGATTTACTTATTTAAGACATTAAATTTAAAAGAGAGAAGTAAAGAAGCTATTAATTATATAATAAATAACGATTTTAAATAAAATGAGTGATGAAATAATTAGCATTTATCTTTAAATAGATAAGTGCTTTTATAATATAAAATTGGGGTGAATACTATGGATATTGGGTTAATTGGATTTGGAGGAGTAGGACAAGCATTAATAAAATTGTTAATAGATAAAGAAAGTTATTTATTGCAACAATACAATTTAAAAATAAACGTAAAATATATAATAAAAAGCAATGGAGGAATATACAATGCTTCTGGAATAAATTTAAGTGAGATATTAAAAGTAATTGATGAAAATATAAATATTACATGCCACAATGAGTGGAAAGATAATTTGAATATTAATGATATTATTGATAATAATGATATAGATACTTTGGTAGAGTTAACTTCAACTAATATAGAAACTGGCGAACCAGGGCTTACTCATATTAGAAAATCATTGGAAAATAATATAAATGTTGTTACAGGGAATAAAGGTCCTATTTTATTAGATTATAAAAAATTAAAAGTTTTAGCTGATAATAATAATGTAGAGCTTAAGGTTGGATGTACAACAGGTGGAGCATTACCTTCAATTAATGGAGGAATATATGATATTGCAGGGAGTAAAATTCAAAGTATTGAAGGAGTACTAAATGGCACTACTAATTATATATTAAGTAAAATGGCTAATGATAATGTAGATTATAAAGAAGCCTTATTAGAAGCACAAAAGGTTGGTATAGCAGAATCCGATCCTAGTTTAGATGTTTTAGGATATGATACAGCAAGTAAAATAATTATTTTATCAAATGTACTTATGAATTCAGATTTAAAACTAGAAGATTTAAAAATTAATGGGATTGAAGAAGTTAGATTAGATAATATAGAAAAAGCTAAAGTAAGGGGAAATAAGATAAAGTTAATTGGTAAGGTATATAAGAAAGATAATTTAGTCAAAGGTTATGTAACACCAATAGAAATTGATGAAAATCATCCGTTATATTGCGTAGATTATAAAAATAAGGGGATATATTATAAAACAGATACTTTAGGGGATATAAGTATAATTGGTGGCGCTTCAGGAACCATGAATGCTGCAGCTTCAATATTAAGAGATATAATATTACTTAGAGGTGTTTAGATAATAATATAGAAAATATTGTATGAATTTTAATTATTTATAAAAAATAATTAAAAAAGGTTGTAATTTAATAAATACTATGTTATTATAAATGAGTAGCAAAGTTGCTAACAAAAAAAAGTTTCATTTAGGTAAATAGTTTCTCGAAAATTAGAGATTATTATATCAATTTAGAATCTTTAATTTCAGGAGGAATATTTATGACAGATAAGACATTAGTATGTAGAGATTGTGGAAGTGAATTCGTATTTTCAGTAGGAGAACAAGAATTCTACAAAGAAAAAGGATTTACAAATGAGCCAACAAGATGTGTAGCTTGTAGAAGAGCTAAAAAAGAACAAAATAGAAGATAATTATAGATTATTATAGGTTGTAGTTTAAACTACAACCTTTTTTGATTATATTAAAATATAAAAATTAACTAATAAAATATGTAGTAGGGTTATAGTATAATGATAAATAAGAATATCACTTAATATAGAGATGTATAAAAGCAAGATACAGATAGATAGAAAGTAATTTGGGGAGAGTGAGACTTATGGATAAGAATTATATAAGAAAAGAAATATTGAAGACAAGAGATGATATAGAAGTAGTTTTAAAAAAAGAATATGATAGTATAATCTTTAAAAGGTTGATTAATAGTGATACTTATAAGAATGCCAATAAAATATTTACTTATATAAGCTTTGGTTCGGAAGTTGATACTAAGGAGTTTATAAAATATGCATTAAGTGATAATAAAGAAATTTATGTGCCAAAAACCGATAAAGGTAAAAGGGAAATGGTAGCTATGAAAATTAACAGTTTAGATAACATGGGTGTGGATAAGTGGGGAATACTTGAACCTAAAACTGTGGAAGAAGATAAAATTGGAGAAGAGTTTGATTTAATAATTATGCCAGGAGTAGCTTTTGATAAATTTGGAAATAGGATTGGCTATGGTGGAGGATATTATGATAAATATATTTCTAGAAAAAATATTAAATGTCCTAAAATTGCATTGGCATATGATTTGCAGATCATTGATAAAATACAGTGTGAGGAACATGATATAAAGGCAGATGGTATAATATCAAATAAAGAGTTTATAAAAATGTAAAAAATTTATAAAAAAACTATTGAAAAAATATTCCATATGTGTATAATAAAGATAACAAGTTAATAGAAAATCTTTTATTAAGAACGGTGGAGGGACTGGCCCTGAGAAACCTAGCAACCTGTTATCAGTAACAAGTGATAAGTTGTAAGTGACAAGTTATATAAATTAACTGTGACTTATAGTTATAAATTTTGCTGATGTACGTTGGTGCTAAATCCTGCAGGTTTAACCTGAGAAATGAGAGTATATATTAGTAAAATAGAGTTTTATGCTATTTCTCATTATCTATAAGGATAATAAGAAATAGCTTTTTTTGTATAAAAATTTTAAATTGGAATTTATAACAATTAAGAACAAGGCTAATATTTTTCCATTAATAATTAATAAAAGAGCAATAAGTATCAAAATTTAAATGAATATAGGATTAGAGTTGAAGTTAATTATTAACTAAAAACTACGAACTCCTAATTATAAAAAAAGGGGGCTTTATTTATGTCAAATAATTTAGGAAAAGGAACAATAGGAATTCATGGGGGGTATTCACCAAAGTCAGGTGAACCAAGAGTATTACCAATTTATCAAAGTGCAACCTACAAATATGATGATCCAGATACACTAGAAGCTTTATTTGCTTTAAAAGCAGAAGGACACTTATACAGTAGAATTTCTAATCCAACAGTTGGGGCGCTAGAGGATAAATACACAAAATTAGAAGGAGGAGTTGGAGCAGTAGCAACAGCTTCAGGACAATCAGCAATACTTTATGCAGTTTTAAACCTTTGTAAAGCAGGAGATCATATTATTTCAGTAACATCTTTGTATGGAGGAACAGTTAATTTATTTAATGTTCATTTAAAAAATTTAGGAATAGAAGTTAGTTTTGTTGAACCAGATGCATCTGAAGAAGAAATATTATCACTAGCAAAAGAAAATACAAAGGCTATATATGGTGAAACAATAGGAAATCCAGGATTAAATATTTTAGACTTTGATAAGTTCTCTTCAGTTGCTAAAAAAATTCAAGTGCCACTTATAATAGATAATACGGTAGCAACACCATATCATTGCAATCCATTTGAACATGGTGCAAACATAGTTGTACATTCAACAACAAAGTATTCAGAAGGACATGCTCAAACAATTGGTGGAATAGTAGTAGATGGAGGAAATTTTGATTGGACTAATGGTAAGTTTAATGACTTTACAACACCAGATCCAAGCTATCATGGACTTAAGTATGTTGAAAGCTTTGGACAAGCTGCATATATAGTAAAGCTTAGAGTAACTTTATTAAGGGATTTAGGCGCTTGTATGAGTCCATTTAATGCTTACTTAACTAACTTAGGATTAGAAACTTTACATTTAAGAATGGAAAGACATTCAAAAAATGCTTTAGAAATAGCTCAGTGGTTAACTACTGAAGAAAAGGTTTCGTGGGTTAACTATCCATTACTTGAAGGAAGTAAATATTATGATTTGGCAAAGAAATATCTTAAAGGTGGGGCTAGTGGGCTTTTAACATTTGGAGTTAAAGGCGGAATTGAAAATGCCAAGGAATTTAGTAGAGGATTAAATGTAATTGCTTTAGCAGTAACTTTAGGAGATGCAAGAAGCTGTCTTTTACATCCAGCAACTACAAGTCATAGTCAATTAAATGAAGAAGAACTATTAGCAAGTGGAGTTACACCAGATTTATTAAGACTTTCTGTAGGAATAGAAGATGCTAAAGATTTAATTAATGATATTAGTGAAGCATTAAAAGCTATATAGGTATTTGATTGGAGGAATAGTAATGACTAAAGTAGCTATTATGGGGTATGGAGTAGTAGGCAGTGGGCTTATTGAATTAATAGATAAGAATAGAGAATACAACAGGGAAGATGATATAAAAATAACTAGTATATTGGTTAGAAATAAAGAAAAACATCTTAATTCCAGTCACAATGAGGTTATAACTACTGATGTAGAGGAGTTCTTTTCTATTAAAAGCGATGTTGTAATAGAAGTAATCGGTGGGTTACATCCTGCTTATGATTATGTAAAAAGAGCATTAGCTTTAGGAAAGCATGTTGTTACAGCTAACAAAGACTTAATAGCTACTTTTGGACATGAACTTTTCCAATTGGCGCAGGAAAATAATGTCTCATTAAAGTTTGAAGCAGCTGTAGCAGGGGGAATACCAATAATAAAGCCATTAACTGAAAGTCTTTATGGTAATGGAATTAGTAGTATAAAAGCAATATTAAATGGAACTACAAATTTCATATTAACTAAGATGGATGGTGAAAATTTATCCTATGAAGAGGCTTTAAGTGAAGCGCAACAGCTTGGTTTTGCAGAAGCTAATCCAGAATCAGATGTTATGGGATATGACTCAGCAAGAAAGCTTGCAATATTATCAAGTTTAGCATTTGATAAAAAGTTTAAGTGGGATGATATATCAATAGAGGGTATTACTAATATAGATACTAATGATTTTAAATATGCTAATAAGTTAAACTGTAAAATAAAGCTTGTAGCAGAAGCTTTTAAGTGTAAAAGTGGAGTTTATACTTCAGTAAAACCTATATTAGTAGATAATGAAAGTATATTAGCGCAAATTAATAATGAAGTAAATGCTGTTATTTTAAATGGGGATGAAATAGGAGAACTATTATTTGTAGGTAAGGGAGCAGGTAAACTTCCTACAGGAAGTGCTGTTTATAGTGATTTAAATGATATTATAAATAATAGATTTACTAAAGTTGATAGTTTTAATAAAGAAGAGGCAAATGTAATAAAGTTTGCTAGTAAAACTTGCAATTGTATATTAAGAATAAAGGCTTTGGATAAAGAAGAAGTAATAAATAGATGTAGAGAAGCTTTTAATAATATAAAAGTTATTGATAAGTCTATTGATGATGAGGTTGCAATTTTCATTGAATGTACTTCAGAAGCATATGTTGAAAAATTTATTGAAGAGATAGAAGATGAGACTTATTATGAAGGGGCTAAAAAGTTAATAGTGGCTTAAATTAATTACGATAAAATTTATAAGTAGTAGTATAGATAGTGATAAGTTGTAAGTAACAAGTTTATGACAAAATTTCGTTGAGAGATTTAAAATTGAATTTATTCAGTTAGTATAAATTTGTAATCTTAAATTCTTATCGCTATTTTTATTGCAATTAAATATTATATATTTTTTTATTATTGAAAAAGATAGGCAGAAAAATAAAATGATAATGATAATTATTATCATTTACAAAAGGTAAAATGTATGATATATTGTATTTAGGCTTAGAAATAATTTAAGGAGATGATTATATGGCAAAGATGATGGGCCCAAGGTTTAAGCAGTGCAGACGATTAGGCTTAAATGTTTGTGGACACCCAAAAGCAATGAATAGAGCTACTAAAGGCACAGCAAGAAATGATAAAAAGCTTTCTGACTATGGTACTCAATTATTAGAAAAACAAAGATTAAGAGCTTATTATGGGGTTATGGAAAAGCAATTTGCTAATTACTTTGAAAAAGCATCTAAATCAAGAGAATTAACAGGGCATGCCTTAATTAATTTATTAGAATGCAGATTAGATAATTTAGTTTATAGATTAGGATTTGCAAATTCAATAAGACAGGCAAGACAAATGGTTGTACATGGTCATTTTTTAGTTAATGGTAAAAAAGTTGATATTCCATCATTCAATGTTTCTGTTGGAGATGAAATAAAATTAAGAGAAAAGTCTCAAAAGAATGTTATGTTTAAAGAAAATTTTGAATCAAATATTCTTAATGTTTTACCATATTTAAGTAAAGATGAAGCTAATTTCTCAGGAGTTTTACAAAGATATCCTGAAAGAACAGAGGTTCCAATAGAAATTAATGAAGTTTTAGTTGTAGAGTATTATTCTAAAAACTAGTTAGTATCATCTTTCCTTTAAGGAATAAAATTTTCTCTAAAAATTATATCTTATGTTATTTATAAGCCACTATTGAATTTAAATAAGTTGTGTGAAAATGAAAATAGTTAATGTAATGTGCAGATTACATTAACTATTTTTCATTTTATATATTATCAATAAAGGTCTCCACTTCCTTCGCCTTTTACTAAAGCTCTGATTCTTTTTGGTAATATTGGATGACTGCTAACTAAATTATTACACCATACAAAAAAGCCTTTTATGTCATTACTATTATTAATATAATCATGGACATCTATTTTTTTATAAAGATGTTTCCCTGCAAATAAAGAAAACATAGCTTCAACACCGTTGTTTCCTGTAACTTTTTGAGCTAATCGATCGCAACTATATTCTCTAGCTCTTGAAGCAGTGCTTCCTATAATAGGAAGTACAGTTGAAAACATTATAAATAAATTATAATAAAAAGTAGCATGCTTATATTTAATGTGAGCTAATTCATGAGCTATTATAAAATTAATAGATTCTAAGTCATTATATTCTCTATAAGCAATTTCAAATAAATCACTATCAATTTCAATGTACTGTTTACGAACTATAAAAGCAGAAAATGCATTCATAACACCATTTTGTTGAATTAAAAATGCTTCAGGAACCCTTTTTAGTCCTAACTTATGAGAATATTTAGCTATATTATAATAAACTTCTGGAAAGTTGTTTTCGGTAATTTTTATAGCTCTTGATCTGTATTTAGCATAATAAAGATTTACTCCAAAAGGAAAAGCAATTATTGTTACAATACCTGCTAGTAATAGTTGAAGTTCGGTTGGAAAACTACTTAAAGCAGAAGTAGGAGATATTACTACATTTGCATATGAAGAAGGATCTGAAAAAGATTCTTTTAATGTATCAGGTAATGTATTATAGTTATGTATATTTATAATACAAAATGCTATAACTGTGATTATTATAGCAAAATTAATAAATAGTAATATCCCATACCATTTCTTTTCAGATTTATGTCTACAGTTTTCAATTTCTTCTGTAGTTAATTCAATATTATCCTGTTCATAAAAACTCAAAATTCTCAATCCCTTTCAAAAATATATTAAAAAGTATATCATTAATATACATATATTTTACAATTTTTATGTTGTTTATAATATAAATTCATGAAAAAAACATGGTAAACTAATTTGTTTACCATGTTTAAATAAAGTTATCTTTCTTTATTAGCTATTTCATTAGTTATTCTAGAAACAAAAGCATCTAAAGCCATTGCACCTTCATCATCATTCCTTCTGCTTCTTACAGATACTTCGTTGTTAGCAGCTTCTTTTTCACCAACAACTAGGATATAAGGAACTCTTTCAAGTCTAGCTTCTCTGATTTTGTAACCAATCTTTTCAGTTCTGTGGTCAACTTCAACTCTAACACCATTTTTTCTTAAAGTTCTAACTACATCATCAGCATAGTCAGCATACTTATCAGAAAGTGGAAGAACTTTAGCTTGAACAGGTGACATCCATGTTGGGAAAGCTCCAGCATACTTTTCAATTAAAGTAGCGATAGTTCTTTCATAACATCCAATTGAAGATCTATGGATAACGAATGGTACTTTCTTTTCACCATCTTTATCGATGTAAGTCATACCAAGTCTTTCACCTAAAGCGAAGTCAATTTGAACAGTAATTATTGTATCTTCTTTTCCATGAACATTTTTAGATTGAATATCAAGTTTTGGTCCGTAGAATGCTGCTTCACCTTCAGCTTCAACATAATCAATTCCAAGGTGATCTAATATAGTTCTCATTTGGTTTTGAGTAGCTTCCCAAGCTTCTGGGTTATTTATATACTTTTCAGTATTTGTTGGATCCCACTTAGAGAACCTGTAAGAAATATCTTCAGATATTCCTAAAGTTTCCATAACGTAATTTATTAAATCAACAACTTCTTTGAATTCATCTTCTAATTGTTCTGGAGTACAGATTATGTGACCTTCAGATAAAGTGAATTGTCTAACTCTAGTAAGACCGTGCATTTCTCCTGAAGCTTCTTTTCTGAATAGAGTAGAAGTTTCAGCATATCTTATTGGAAGATCTCTGTAGCTATGTTGTTCTGCATTATAAACAGTGAATTGGAATGGGCAAGTCATTGGTCTTAAAGCCATAACTTCAGCATCTTTTTCTTCATCACCTAATACGAACATACCATCTTTATAATGGCTCCAGTGTCCAGAAGCTACAAATAAATCATTCTTAGACATGAAAGGAGTCTTAGTTAAAACATAGCCTCTTTTTTCTTCCTCATCTTCAATCCATCTTTGAAGAGTTTGGAATAATTTAGCTCCTTTAGGCATAAATAATGGAAGTCCTTGACCTACTTTTTCATCAGTAGTAAATAGCCCAAGTTCTCTACCTAATTTATTATGATCTCTCTTTTTAGCTTCTTCTAAAGCTTCTAAATGAGCATCTAAATCAGCTTTCTTTAAGAATGCAGTTCCGTAAATTCTAGAAAGCATTTTATTCTTTTCGTCACCTTTCCAATAAGCACCAGCGCTTCTTAAAAGTTTGATAGCTTTAATATTCTTTAATGACATTACGTGTGGTCCAGCGCAAAGGTCTGTAAAATCACCAATTTTATAGAATGATATTATTTCATCTTCTGGAAGGTCATTTATTAATTCAACTTTATAAGGTTCATCCTTCATAAGCTCTAAAGCTTCGTTTCTTGGAAGTTCGAATCTTTCTATTGAAGGATTTTCCTTTATTATTTTTTTCATTTCAGCTTCAATTTTATCTAAATCTTCAGATGCAAAAGCTTTTTCTACATCGAAATCATAGTAGAAGCCATTAGCAATTGCAGGTCCTATAGCAATTTTAGCTTCAGGGAATAATCTTTTAACTGCAGCAGCAAGTACATGAGAAACGCTATGTCTTACAGCATCTTTTCCTTCTTGAGAGTCAAAAGTACAAATTTCTAATTCACAATCTTCATTTAAAGTTGTTCTTAAGTCAACAACTTTTCCATTAACTATTCCACATTGAGCAACTCTTGCTAAACCTTCACTAATAGCTTTAGCAACATCTAAAACTGATGATCCATTTTCAACTTCTTTAATAGACCCATCTTTTAAAGTAACTTTAATCATTTTAGTATCTCCCTTCATTTTAAGTGAAATTCAAAATATTTGATTTTTACTCATCAAATTTAATATGGTGATGAGTTCTCTTTAATATTAATTTAGAATTAAGTTTTAATTTTAAGTACGAGTTAAATATGTATGTGTAGCGTCTTATTGTTAACCCAAAATTAAATTTAAACTCAATTTTAATATAATAATAAATAAATTTATGTATAAAAAAAGCTCGTCATCACTTTTCTTATACAAATCTAGTATAGAAAAGGGACGAGAGCATTATATTCCCGCGGTTCCACCCTTAATTGCCTAAAATAGGCCTCTTAAGTAAACATCGTAACGTGATGCGACGGACTGGATTAGAGTCTCTCAGAGGTAGTCTTCAATTAATTTCATTTAAAAATACTTTCAGCTACTGTATTTTCTCTCTGAAAATGAAGGTTTAATTTACTCGTCTCTTCATCGATTTAAATTTTTAAATAATTATAAAGTTATAAATATAATTTAAAAGTAATATAAATTATATCACTCCGATTTTATAGACTTACTATAAGTCGAAATTGGAGTTTCATTTAAGAATAATTATAATTATCCGAATTAATTATGTCAATAAACTGTTTTTTTTATAAGTTAGATTCTAAATTTTAATTTAGTCAATCAAGCTTACTAGGTGATAAGAAAAGTCAATTTTATTTTAAAATATAAAAATTTTAGAAACAGTTATTTTATTACGTAAAGGTGAATATAAATATATTAATTATAGATATAACAATTTAATTAGGGGAGTGAAGTTTATGGCTAAATATATAAATAATGAGTTTTCGTCTAGTGATTGGCTTCGATACTTTTCAAATAAATCTAATCATTGGATTTTAAAATATTGGCGTAATAATAAAGATATATTTTTTAATAGATTTATGATAATAGGAGATAAAAGACTATTAATAATAGGAGATAAGGAGAGAGGAAATACTTATGAATTTTTAAAACCACAAGGAGAATCTTTCATTCAATTAGACATGGAAATTTAGTATAAAAAATATATTGAAAATATTTTACAAAAGTTGTAAAATTTATTTGTGGGTATGCAGATGTGGCGAAATTGGCAGACGCACTAGACTTAGGATCTAGCGCCATCGGCGTATGGGTTCGACTCCCTTCATCTGCACCATTTTTAAATATATATTAAAAATTTATAAAAAAATTTAAAAAAATAGTTGACAAGCTTTTAATGAGGGGATATAATATTAATTGTTAAAAGGAGCTCGGATGAATCGAGCGAAAATAATTATGCGGGTATCGTATATCGGTAATACTCCAGCCTTCCAAGCTGGAAAGGTGGGTTCGATTCCCACTACCCGCTCCATGTGAGACTGTGTTTACACAGTCTTTTTTGTTATATAATTATTAAACTATGTTTATGAGTTTCACATGGGAAATGAGATCAAGATAGAGTATTCGTAAATAGAAAATATAAAAAAATTGCCTGCAAAATTATCACATATAATAATTTTGCAGGCAATTCTATATACTTAAATAGGTTTTGTTATATTCAATATAGTTTTATAGTACTTCAGTTAAACGATCTAAAGCAAGCTCTTCTAAAGTTTCTATGCTGTATTTAACGCAACCCATAAGTGTATAGATTATATCGTCACGCTTATATCCTTCTTTATATCTCTTTAAGTTCTTTAATAATCTTTTTAAGGAATTATTATGAATACCTAAAATTTGAGAAATCTCCTTTGGAGAGTAATATTCCTTTTGAAGAGTATTGTACAATTTATTTTGCATTTCGATTTTGTATTGAAGATCTACAAATTGGTTTTGATGTGGACCATTTTTCCCACGGTGATGATAAGCGCATAAATACTTATAATTTAACTCAATATCAAAACCACCCTCGCTTCTATGAACTATATGATGAACATCAGCTTTGTTTCCACATATCTCACAATTGTACAATAGATTGCCCCCTTTATTTTTTTTCGAATATTATATGATATAATATAATATATTTATATTCATATTATATTCTAAATAATGTGAAATATCAAATTTACATAATGAAAAACGTTTACTGTTGATTGTTTTTACCATAAAGTGGTATATTAAATATATACTATATTATATTTAAATTTATGAAAGAAGGTGATTATATGAGACAAAAATATAATTCTTTTGAGTATTGGAAAAATATTATTGTTGAGAATAGAACTATTAGAGGTCATGTGTTTATGAATGAATTACCAACAGAAAAGAGTGTTTATATGCATACTTTAATTTATTCTAGGGGAAATGGGTTAAATAATATATGGAGTTATTTCCCAAATATTAAGGCGTTTATAGGATATATACAATATTCATTTTTACAAGAGGCCTTCTATATATGGATAAATTGCAAAGATGATTCTGTTTCTTATATACCATTAAAGCCTGTTGAAGAAGTAATAAGAGATGGTGAGGTTAGTAAAAAAATTACTAAAGAAGAAGCAGATAAGATGAAAAAATATATAAATAGAGTAAAAAAGTGTTGGGATTTACCTTCTAATAAAGCAGTGATAGAGATGAAAAAAATTATAAGAGAGTTTAATAGAGATTGGTATGGAGATAGTAAAGAGTTTTTATATATAAAGTTATTTGATAAACCAGAGGACTTAGGTAAATTTGTTTTAGAATCTAATTATATGGCAAGTAGCGAGGAGGAGTTTAAAAGTAAGACTCATGAGGATTTAACAACATGGATGGATTTATGTTGCCGTGCTACTAAGGATAAAAAAGCAGGTGAAATCTTTAGGAAAATATTACAAAAGAGTCTTACAGAAGTTATTTAAAATTTATTGACAGTATAATTTGTATTAGTTATAATTATATTGTCAAGTATGCGGGTATCGTATATCGGTAATACTCCAGCCTTCCAAGCTGGAAAGGTGGGTTCGATTCCCACTACCCGCTCCATTTTATGCGCTATTAGCTCAGTTGGTAGAGCACCTGACTCTTAATCAGGGTGTCCCCGGTTCGAACCCGTGATGGCGCACCAAAAAAGAAGTAACTTTTGTTACTTCTTTTTTTATTAATCTTAATTGGATTTTGTTTACAGTTGACAGTGATATATCAACTTGTTAATATGAATAAGGAAATATATTTTTAAAATATAAAGTTTCAATTTGCGAGTAATAAAGTTATATTATTTAAATAAAACTTTAGAATCACATTTTAAATTAATATCTTATCAAGAGTGGTGGAGGGACTGGCCCTATGAAGCCCGGCAACCTATTAGCAGTTAAGAGCTATTAGTTAGTAGTTGATATAAAAACTTAAATAGTTTTTATATTTTAGAAATTCAGTAGAATTTCATCAATAACTATTAATTATTAACTATTAATGATGGTGCTAAATCCTGATAGATGAGAAATTATATGTAGTTTTGATATTTAAGCTCCTGAGTTTCTCGGGGGCTTTTTTTATTTGAGTAAAATACCAAGGAGGAGAGAAAGATGAACAAAAAGGGAAATGGATGGGCGTTGTTACCATTATTAGTTTTTATAATAGTTTATGTATCGTCAGCTTTATTAGCAAAAGACTTTTATGCAGTTTCGGTAATAGTACCATTTTTAGCTGCAACACTAGTTGCATTATTAATGAATAGAAAAGTTAAATTTGATGAAAAAGTTGAAATTTTTTGTAGGGGTGCTGGGAATACCAATATAATATTGATGGTATTAATATTTATATTAGCTGGTGCATTTGCACAAGTAGCTAAATCTATGGGAGCTGTTGATTCTACTGTGAATTTAGGGTTATCAATACTTCCAAGTAATATAATGATTGCAGGAATATTTGTAATTGCTTGTTTTATTTCATTATCAGTTGGGACATCAATGGGTACTATAGTTGCATTAGTTCCAATTGCTGTTGGAGTTGCAGAAAAAACAGGAATAGTTACAGCAATTGCAGTTGCAGCAGTAGTTTGTGGGGCAATGTTTGGTGATAACTTATCAATGATTTCAGATACAACTATAGCAGCAACAAGAACTCAAGGTTGTGAGATGAAAGATAAATTTAAAATGAACTTTAAAATTGTGTTACCTGCAGCTATAATTACAGCTTTAATTTTTGTTTTAATAACAAGAAATTCAGGAGTAACTAGTGTTGAAGCATTAGATTATAGTTTAATAAAAATAGTTCCTTATATAGCAGTTATTGTAGGAGCTTTAGTAGGGTTAAATGTTATTGTAGTTTTATTAGGTGGAACAGTAATAGCAGGTATTATTGGATTTGCAACAGGAAGTTTTGATATATTAGGATTTTTTGGTGCAATTGCTGATGGGATAGGTGGAATGAGTGAACTTATTATAATATCTATTTTAATTGCTGGAACTATTGAGATTATAAAATATAATGGTGGAATAGATTTTATTATAAATAAAGGATTAAGGGGCTTTAAGAGTAAAATGGGAGCAGAGTTTGGAATTGCGGCTTTAGTTAGTTTAGTAGATATTTGTACAGCAAATAATACTGTAGCAATTGTTACTGTTGGACCTATAGCTAAGGATATATCAGATGAAGTTGGATTAGAGCCTAAGAGAGTTGCCGGAATTATGGACATGTTTTCTTGCGTATTCCAAGGTGTAATTCCTTATGGTGCACAACTTATATCTGCAGCTGGACTTGCTGCACTTTCACCATTTGCAATAATGAAATATTTATTTTATCCATATTTAATGGGGATTTCAGCAATTATTGCAATAGCTTGGTACCATAGAAAAAAGGCAAATTAATAAATGATATGGTAATAAGTACGTAGAGTTTTAAAATAATTAAATACATAATTTTAAAATATAATATAAAAATCAATAGTGTAGGAAATAGATATAATCCTACACTATTGTTTTTTTTATTATAAATTATTATTTGTTCTTTTCTATTAAACAAATTGATTGTGATGATATTCCAAGGCCTTCTCCTGTAAAACCAAGACCTTCCTCAGTTGTTGCTTTAACATTTATTTGGTCGATTGATATGTTTAAAGCAGTCGCTATATTTTCACGCATATTAGGTATGTGAGGTGCCATTTTTGGCTTTTGAGCAATTATTGTAGCATCAATGTTTCCAATTATATAATTATGTTGATGTAATAGTCTTCCAACATGCTTTAATAACTCAATGCTAGAAATTCCTTTGTATTTTGGATCGGTATCAGGAAAGTGTTTACCGATATCACCTAATGCAGAAGCGCCAAGTAAAGAATCCATTATTGCGTGTAGAAGTACATCCGCATCCGAATGACCAAGTAAACCTAATTCATAAGGTATTTTCACTCCGCCTAAAATTAAATCTCTATTTTCTACTAATTTATGTACGTCATATCCCATTCCTATTCTCATTAAATCACCTCATTAATTTTTGTATTATAGCTTAGTCATAATAGTGACTTTAGATAATAATTTTAGCAAACAGGTGAAGTAGAAGCTTCACCTGAAGCTAATAGTTCGATATATATATTTTAACATAAAGATGTATTTTGAAAATAAAAATGGGATAATAAAATTAATAGTTCGAAGTTTTTCTACTATTATAAGAAGCTTGTTTTTTGTTTTTGTTACGATTAATTCTGAATGGAAAAATTCTTAATAGCTTAGAGTAAAGCCTATATAATAATAAAAGAGATTTAGAGTTAATTCTTTTTCTTTTGAATATGAAATCGATATAAATCACATTATCTTTATTATATTTCATAAACTCCCCCATATACTTTACATTAAAAGGTATTAATGTTTTAAGTGCTTATGTTATAATATATGTAGAAAAAATCATATATGTACAAAATTAGAAAAATAAAAAAAGAAATTTAATATAGGGGTGGAATTGTTGGAAAAGTTTAGAAAAATTATTGGGGTATTACTAATACTTATAGGGGTCGGAATAATTGGAACTGTAGCATATAAGAAGATAGTTACATCCCAAAAGCAAAATGAATTATTAGAAGCCTTTGAAAGTCAATTAGCAGAAGGGGATAATGAGAATACTGAGGAAGAAGTAAATTTAGATTCAATAAATGGATATACTCCTATAGCAATTATGGAGATTCCTTCAATTAAATTAAAACAGCCGGTTGTGGAAGGAATAACTGAGGATGTAATTAAATATTTCTTAGGAAAGTTTCCAGAATCAACAATGCCAGGAGAAGTAGGGAATTTTGCAGTTGCAGGACATAGAGTTTCTGATTTTACAGATGCATTTATAAATTTATATAAAGTAAAACCTGGTGATAATGTAATTGTTACTACAAAAGATGGGAAATATACATATGAAGTTGAAGAAAGCTTTATTGTAGAACCTGAACAGGTTGAGGTTTTGGAAAATGCAGATTATGAAAAAATTACATTAATAACATGTACAATAGGGTCAAAAAGAAGAGTGATAGTAACAGGAAAACTTATTGAGAAAAATGAGGCATAAGGGTAGGGGGAGTAAATGGACAAGTTTCAAAAGAATAAATATCGATTTTCATCAACACAGCCGTTGATTTTAATTGGTAATGATATAGTAGAAGCAAGAAATGAACAAGTAAATCAACTTGTATCAGAATTAATAAAATATAAAGTGCTTATAAGAGACTTAGTAAATTCAGAAGTGGATTATTCTAAAAGAAATGAGCTATTAACTATAGCCATGTTCATTATAAATAATTTTGAATTGTATGATGCTTTTGTGAAGAATGAGGATGTACCAATTGATGTTTTACATAGATTTACAAGAGTAGATAAGAAATTCTTACAAAAATATAGGGAGTATATAGTTGCATATACATTAATATTTGGAAATCCAATATATAAAAATATTCAGGATTATGTACAAATAGTTGAAAATAGTATAGAAGATGAAGAGGAAAAAAATAAAAAAGAAATTATAGAGTATGAAGAAAAAATAGGTGTTAATGGCATTGTAATAGGGAAAAATAAAAAGAATGCAATTATTCTTACATCTATTGGTGAGTTTAAAAAGGTTAAGTTAAACCAAGATGTAATAAATGGAGAAGAAGTTAAGGCAAATGAAAAGAAGACATTAAAGGATTTTAAAATATATATATCAATTGTATTAATATTTTTAGTGGTATTTTCAATTTCAATGCTTTATAAGTATAACAATGTTGTTCGAACTATTGTTGTTGAAACAACTTCACCAATTAGATTAGAGATTAATGGATTTAACAGAGTATTAAATATTACATCATCAACAGAAAAGGGACAGTTGCTAGTAGAGGAAACTAACCTGTTAGATCAAAAGCTTGACAGAGCAATATATAAAATTATAGAATATGCTAATGAAAATGAAATGGTAAAATTCACGGGAATTACAGTAACAGTAACAGGTAAAGAATTAAGATATAATTCATTACCTGAAACAGAAGAGTATATTTATAAGAAAGACTTGAAGGTTAGATTCAATAATTCTGGTAGAGAGCATAAGTTTAATTAATAATGGAGAAATGGACCTCGAAATCCAAAAGAAATTGGGCTTTGGAGGTCTTGAATTTTCCAAATATAATATATAAGGAAGGTACATATGCAACAAAAGTCAAGAAAAAATAAGAATGTAATTGTTCATAATGATAGAGGAGATACTGTTAGATTAAACAAGTATATAAGTGAATCGGGCTTTTGTTCAAGAAGAGAAGCCGATAAGTTAATTGAAAGTGGTTTAGTTACTATTGATGGGGTAAAAGCTCAAATGGGAACTAAAGTTTCAAAGGGGCAAAAGGTTAAGGTTAATGGAAAGTTGATTTCTAAGGATGAAGAATTAGTATATATAGCTCTTAATAAACCTGTTGGAATTACTTGCACAACAGAGCATAAGGTAAAAGGTAATATTGTTGATTTTGTAAATCATAAGAAGAGAATATTTCCAATAGGAAGATTAGATAAAGATTCACAAGGATTAATATTAATGACTAATGATGGAGATATAGTTAATAAAATATTAAGAGCTGGAAATAATCATGAAAAAGAGTACATAGTAACTGTTAATAAGCCTATTAATGAAGAATTTGTTAGAAGAATGAGCAACGGAATTAGAATTTTAGGGCAAGTTACAAAAAAATGTTATGTTAAGAAAGAAGGAAATAATACTTTTAGAATAATATTAACTCAAGGATTAAACAGACAAATAAGAAGAATGTGTGAAGCTTTAGGTTATGAAGTTGTAAAGCTTAAAAGAGTTAGAATTATGAATATAAATTTAGGTGAATTAAAAATAGGAAAATGGAGAGATCTTACTTATAAAGAGCTTAAAGAATTAAATTCTCTTATTTCAACATCAGGAAAAACTAAAGAGGTTGATGAAGAGGAATAATAGAATAAATGCTTTATAAGTAATGAAGTTTTAATAAAATTAATACAAAAGTCATAGCTAAAAGCTGTGGCTTATTTTTTTGAAAAAATTATCTACAGTTTCTGAATTAAGATAAAAAGTTAAAAAAGATATCCACACACAGTAAAAATAAAATGATTACTTAATAGTATAACAAATTAAATATTTATATTTTAAATTATAAAAATGAATTTTAGAATTTAAAATGAATAAAAATAATATAAGAAAATGATGAGTAATGATGTATATTAAAAAAAATGGTAAAATTGATTGCATGTGTGATAAATTAATGAAAATAGCTAAACTTAAAAAGTGAATCTATATTTTCTAATGTCTATAAAATGTTAATAATTAGAATGGGGTGTTGATAAGTTAATAAAAATTAAATAGTTAATTTTATGTGTATAAAATTAAGATATTATCAGAAAAAGAGCGATAAAACAGGTAATAAAAATTAAATTAATAATAAATTTAAAAACATGCATAAAATAATTTTATGAAAAAAATTATAAAATTAACAAAAAATAGAGGTTACACACATAATCCACAACAGGGTGTGGATAACTTGTTAAAAAAATGTTGATAGATATGTTAATAATTATTAACAATATTGTAGATAATAATAAAAAGAGTATGAGTATTATCGAAATAAAAGGAGGATTGTTTTATGAAGTGCCTAAAAATGTGGATTTTAGTAATGTTGATGTTACTAACAGTAATCACAAATTATCCACAGGCTATGTTGAAAAGTGAATGCTTAAATGAGGATAATATGAGTGTTGAGATTGTGGATAAAATATATAAATCAAAAAATAATTATTTAGATATTAACGTGATTGTTCCGCAAATAAAAGGCTTAAGTAATGATAAAAAAGAAGCTGAAATTAATGATAAGATTACAAAGTGGACAGAAAAGTGGATTGATGAAGTTAAAAGTATTGCTGATGAATACTTTAAAGATTATCCTTCACCATTAATTTCTTATCAATTATATGTAAGATATAAAGTAACTAATAATTCAGATATTATAAGCTTTTACATAGATTATTATCAATTTACAGGTGGAGCTCATGGAATTACTAATAGGGTAGCATATAATATAGATTCAGTAACAGGAAATGAGTTACAGTTAAAAGATATTTTTAAAAGTGATTTTCCTTATAAAGATGTATTAAATAAAGAAATTAATAGACAAATAAGTAAGGATCCAGATAGGTACTTTCCTGGAAAAGATGGCTTTAATGGTATAAGTGATAATCAAACTTTTTATATTAAAAATGGAAATATCGTAGTTTACTTTGGATTATATGAAATTGCACCATATGCATCAGGAATATCAGAATTTGTTATACCAAATAAACTTATACAAAGTAATGTGAATTATGGTAAGATTTAAATATTGATTTAAAATAAACGAGGAGTTCGGTAATGGAACATATAGAAATGATTTTTAAAAAGCAAAAGAAATTTTTTAGTACTGGTAAAACTATAGATATTAATTATAGAATTCAAAATTTGAAAAAGTTAAAAAATATAATTAAAATTAATGAAGATAAAATATTAGAAGCATTAAAAAAAGATTTAGGAAAATCGGGGTTTGAAGCATATGCCACAGAAATTGGCATAGTATATGATGATATTAATCTTCATATAAAGAACGTTAGAAAATGGGCAAAAGAGGAGAAAAGGAAATCACCTATAATTTACTATCCATCTAAAAGCTATGTTTATAAGGAACCTTATGGAGTAACGCTTATTATAGGTCCGTTTAATTATCCATTTCAATTAGTTATATCACCGCTAATAGGGGCTATTTCTGCTGGAAATACTGCAATAATAAAACCGTCAGAAAATACTAAGAATGTAGCTTTATTGCTTGAAAAAATGATTAATGAAAATTTTAATGAGGCATATTTAAAGGTTGTAAACCCACTAGGTGGAAAAGAAGTAGTATCTACTCTTCTAGACTTACCATTCGATTATATATTCTTTACAGGAAGCGTGAGAGTAGGAAAAATAGTTATGGAAAAGGCTGCAAAATATTTAACACCTATAACACTAGAGCTTGGTGGAAAAAGTCCATGTATAGTCGATTCCGATGCAAAATTAAATTTAGCAGCTAAGAGAATTGTGTGGGGAAAATTCTTAAATGCAGGTCAAACTTGTGTAGCACCTGACTATTTGTGTGTACATAAATCAGTAGCAGAAAAGCTATTAAAGTTAATAGTTGATGAAATACATAAACAGTTTGGAAGTAATATTAGGTTAAGTAAAGATTATCCTAGAGTTGTTAACAAAAGCTCCTTAGAGAGATTAATGAGCTATTTAATGGATGGTAAAATTTATTTTGGTGGAAATATTGATAAAGATGATTTGTATATGGAACCAACTATTATAACTAAGCCAGATCTTAAATCTCCTCTTATGACTGATGAGATTTTTGGGCCAATTCTTCCAGTGTTAGTTTATGAAGATTTAAGTAAAGTGGTTGAATTTATTAATAATAGAGAAAAACCGTTAGCTTTATACTATTTCTCAGAAAACAAAAAGAAAATTAAGTATATTTTAAGAGCAACAACTTCTGGAGGAGTTACTATAAATGATACTATCATTCATGTTGCTAATTCTAATTTGCCTTTTGGTGGAGTTGGAAATAGCGGAGTTGGTAAATATCATGGAAGAGAAAGCTTTGAAGCCTTCACACATAATAGGGCTGTAATGGATAGAGGAACATTTGCAGAGTTTAATGTAAGGTTTGCGCCTTATAAAAATAAATTGAAATTAGTAAAGAAAATAATGAAATAATATTATAATTTCACAATTGGGAAAAAGCACTCATATAATAAACCATAGTACTACATGGAGTGGAATTTTGTGATATACGCGCTAATTTTAGCTGGGGGAAAAGGTACAAGGCTATATCCTTTATCAAGAGCAAATCAACCTAAACAATTTTTGAAGGTTATTAATAATAAAAGCTTTTTAGTAAATACTGTTGAAAGAATTACTCCTTTAATTAAGAAGGACAATATTTATGTAGTAACTAACCAAGATTATTTAGATAAAATAAGAGGTGAGTTATCTGACGTTAATTCTGAAAATATATTTACTGAGCCTGAAAATAAAG
>NZ_CBYM010000030.1 GCF_000577815.1 Clostridium saudiense
AAACTCTTGCTCTTTTTATTTTTTCTCCTGTTGATAATATCTCCATAGCTACCCCCAGTTTAGTTATTTAGTATGCCTAAATTTCTAAATATTTTAACACCTTCATCTAGGTATTTAGCTGCTTCATAGTCTTTCTTAATCCCTATGTAGTATCTGCCTAAAAGTATAGCTAACTCCGCTGCCCTTTTCTCTAAGCCATTTACTTTAGCTAAATTAAATGTTTCTAATAATACAAGTTCTGCTTCATCTGCCATTTCTTTAATAGTATATACTCTATACCATAATAAATTTTGTTCTATTATCTGTTCAACATCAGTTCCATCTATTAACGTTTTTATTTCTTCTAATACTTCTTCACATTTATCAATTTCTTTGATTTTTATATATCCTTCACAAATATTTATCAATGTTTCTATTACATTAGTATCGTTATTTCTCATACGTATTTCTTTTGCAACATTATAATGTCTAAATGCTTCTTCTATATTATCAAATTCAAAAAATAACTTTCCTAGATTATTTTCAATTGCTGAAATATTTTTTTCTTCTTCTAATTCTCTATATACTTCTAATGTCTTCTTAGAGTATTTTATTGCATTTACTAAGTCACCTTTTTTATTATATTCTTGAGATAATAATAATAATGCTTTTCCATATTCTTCGCGATGTTGAACTTGTTCAAATTTTTGCTTAGCTAAAAACGTATAATCTATCGCCTTTTTTATGTCATCTATTTTAAAATAACTTTCAGCCATTTCATAATAAATTTCACCTAATAAAGAATCATTTCCAATATTATTATCTAAATATACCTTTTCAGCTTGTTTTAAATAACTTGTTGCCGAATGATATGCTTTTAAACTTAAAGTTATCTTCCCCAAATTTAAAAAAGTATTTATTACCTGTTCAAAATTATTTCTCTTAATAAATATTACATTTGCTGATAAATATAATTGTTGTGCTAATACCAATTCATTCTTTGCTTTACATATGTTCGCTCTTAAAAATAAATTTTTTGCTTTCCTATACTCTAAATCGTACTTTTCAGCATAATACAATGCATTTTCTATGTATTTTTCAGCACTTATATAGTCCTGATTTAAAATATATGTCTCTGCCATTTGTTCATAATATACACATATCTTCTCTGCCTGAGTTTCTTCTGACTCCATCAAATATTCTACTGATGTCTGTAACGCATTTGCTAAATACTCTAATAAATCCATTGAAGGATTTGATCTTCCTGACTCAACTAAACTAATTTGTCCTGGTGTAATTCTGTCTCCTGCTAAGTCCTTAAGTGTCATTTCTAATTCTTTTCTTCGCCTTTTTATCTTTTCACCTAAAGTAAGTATCTCCATAGCTTTTTTCTTCCTTTATCTACATTTATATTAATTACACATTCATTAATAATTATATTATAACATAAAGAAATCCAAAAAAATATATTTTTTGACTTTTAATTTCAATTATATTTAAAATAACTCAAAAAAACTGTTATAGAATTCTATAACAGTTTTAACCTTTTTTTTATTAGTAAATATAATCTAAAATATTATCGTATGCATCTCCTGCAGCACCCATAATTTTTCTACTTGTCTTTTTTATGTTTCTTTGAGTCTTTCTATCTAGCTCTGGTAAAATCATCATTCCCATTGCTACTCCAAAAACAGTTCCTATTGCTAAACTTTTAATTATTTTTCCCAAAAAAAACACCTCTCTTTTTAATTTCTAAAAGTAGTATGTGTATTTTTATTATAAAATAATCATTTTTTAAAGTATTATAGTCCTTAATTTCGTCAAATAAGTACATATTCCTTAACAATGTAGAAATTATATTATCCCTAAAGCTTCTTTAGCTAATTTATCTGCTAAATCATTATATTTATGTCCACTATGACCCTTTATTTTTTTAAATTTCACATTTATTTCTTTCATCTTATTTTGCATATATTCATTGTATTCTGAAGTTATTCTATTATTTCTTTTCCAAGTTCCTAAAGCCCAGGATTCAACACCTTGATAATCATATGCTATTGTTACTTCTTTAAAATTATTTTTAAGTGCGAATTCAACAGCCATTTTTGCTCCAAGAACTTCTCCTGATACATTTCTTAAAGCAATTGCTTCTTTGTCGAAACCCTCACCTTTATCTTCATAAATAATTTTGCCATCCTGTACAGCAACTAACCCATAAGAGAAATTTCCCTTATCAACAGCAAAACTACCATCAACATAAATAAATAGCCCCTTTTCATCTTCTGTAGCTTCAGCATCATCTTTAAATCCTAACTTCCCATTAGAATTTATAGAAATAAAATTCACCGCTTCTTGTTCCGTTGGAAAACTTTTATATATTGCTCCCTTAAAGCCTATTACTTCTTTTTTACATTCATCCCATGAAGTAAAAATTTTAGGTGCTCCTGACTTACCTCTGTAAACAGCATAATACTTCAAGTTCAATCATCCTTTCTTATTTATTCATATTATATTTTCTATAATTATCAATTTTTATATTTTAATTTAAAAATTAAATATTTTATTTATACTGATAAAACCTCTTCCATAACCCTATAAATACTATCAATATTTTTTGCTCCTGTAAAATTAGTTGCATAATCAATAACGTTTTTCAACACTATTAATATATCATTTTTACCTTGCCAATTTTCTAATACTACATTTAATGGAACATCTGTCATTATAACATTTAATGCAAAAACGCCTATTGCAATATCATCTATTTTCCCTATAAAAGGCACCTTATCTGGAATAATGTCACATGGCACTGCAATGTATGCTACAGCTGCTGATATAACTAACTTTGTTTTCATGCTTACTCTTTTATCTTTAAGTAATCTATATATTAACGCTGCAATATCTGGTAATACAAAGATATAGTCACTATATTTCTTTGCATTATTTGGCAACTTATCTTTTATCTTCTCTCTTCCTTTAGTATACGAATCTTCTGTTTTACTTATATCTTCTTCATTAAACTCTGGTACTTTTTCCTTTTCAAAGTTTAACAATTCGATTTCTTTCTTTAATTCTCCTCCTAAAGAGAATTTAGCATTTCTAAGTTCAACATTAAAAACTCCATAAGCACAATAAATACTATATATATCAAAATCTACATATGGTATATCTTTCAATAAATATTTATATTGAATAATAACCTTTCCTTTATCATAATTAATTCCTACATCACTTAGCGATTTTAATGCAAATTTTAATATTGTCTTTCTTATAAATGAAGGTATTCCTATATTTAATATTTTAAATCCAGTTAACTCCCCATTAATCAATCCATTTTCCATAGAATTCAGCTTAACTTTCACTTCAAAGTTTATTGTTAATCCTTTCGTAAAAGATCCTGAAATTCTTATGTCCTCTTTTACATCAATATTACTAATTTTAATTTCTTTAATCGCTACAAAATCATTATATATACTTATTAAATCTTCTCCTGTTAATCCTACATTTATACTTGAAACATTCATAGCTTGTCTCCCTTCTAACTAAACCTTTTAAACTTGTGCTATTATCTACATAATATTTTTCTATATTTATACATAATATACAGTATACTTTATTTGTTGGTATTTTTAAAGCATGTCTTCATATTCTTGCTATTTGAAATACCATTTAAACATTTATAAAAAACTATAAAAGGGACTTACAAAATTAATTGTAAATCCCTCTTCTCTATTTAAGCCCCTTATAATAACTAATTCCCCAAGTAATTATTATATTTTTTTATTTATTGCTTTTATATGATTAAAATACTGGAACAACTGCCCCCTTATATTTTTCTTCTATGAATTCTCTAACTTCATCAGAAGTTAAAGCTTCTGTTAAATCTTTTATCTTTTGACTATTTTCATTACCTTCTTTAACTGCTAAAACATTTCTTCTTTCTTTTAAGCTTTCAACATTCTTATCTTCGGCATAAAATGCATCATTATTAACATCAAGACCAGCTTCTAAAGCATAGTTACCATTAATTACAGCTATATCAACATCTTCTAATACTCTTGGTAAAGTTGCTGCTTCTAACTCTTTAAACTCTAAATTTTTAGGATTTGAAGTAATATCTGCTGTAGTAATTAATTCACCATCATTAACCTCAATTAATCCTGCTGCAGCTAAAACTCTTAATGCTCTTGCTTCATTTGATGGATCATCTGGTACTGCTACCACTGCTCCTTCCTCAACTTCATCTACTGTCTTATATTTCTTTGAGAAAGCACCCATTGGTTCTAAATGAATTTCCGCTGTATAAGTTAAATGAGTTCCATTATCTGCATTAAATGAATTTAAGTAAGCTATATGTTGGAAATAGTTTGCATCTATTTCTCCTGATTCCAATGCTGTATTTGGTAATACATAATCAGTAAATTCAACTATTTCTACTGTATATCCTTTTGCTTCTAAAAGTGGTTTTGCAACTTCCATAATTTCTTCATGTGGAACTGGTGAAACCCCTACCTTAATTACTTTATCATCCCCATTTGAAGAACTATCATTAGATGATCCTTCGCTATTTCCACACCCAATTAATCCAATTGATACTATTCCTGCTATTATTGCTGTTAAAATACTTCTTTTTTTCATTTTGAATTCCCCCTAAATTTATTATAAATATACTAATTAACTTAATTTTTTATATAAATAGTTTCCTAAACTTTGAAGTCCTTGAACCATTATTATTAAAATAATAACTGTAACAATCATTACATCTGTTTGATATCTTTGATATCCATAACTTATTGCTACCTTTCCTAATCCTCCTGCTCCAACACTACCTGCCATTGCAGAATATCCTATTATATTAATTATAGTTAATGTTAAACCTGAAATTATTGCTGGCACTGCTTCTTTAAGCATTACCTTAAAAATTATTTGAAGATTTGAAGCTCCAAATGATTTAGCTGCCTCAATTACTCCTGGATCAACTTCTTTAAGCGCTGATTCTATTATTCTTGCAACAAATGGCGCTGCCGCTATTGTTAACGGTACTATTGCTGCCGTTTCACCAATTGGTGTACCAACAATAGCTCTTGTTAATGGAATAATAAAAACTATTAAGATTATAAATGGAAAACTTCTAAGTACATTTATTATTACATCTAAAGACTTGTATATAAAAATATTGGGTCTTAATCCAGTTGGAGATGTAACAGTTACTATTATCCCTAGTATAAAGCCTAAAACACTTGCAAATAATGTTGAGAAAAATACCATATAAATAGTTTGTCCAAGTGCTTCAATTATAATATTTATCATTTTACTATCCATTTTATAACACCTCCAATATAATATCTTTAGCTGATAGATATTTCATTACTTCTTCCCTATCCTTTTCATTTATGTTTATAGTTAAAGTTCCTAAAACTTTATCTCTAAATTTCTCTAGCTTTCCTCCTACAATAGAAAAATCAATATTAAGTTCTCTTGCCATTTTTGTTATAAGTGCATTTTCTGATGAATCACTTGGGAAGAACAATTTAATATTAACTCCTTCTCTTGGTAAAGTATCATCATCTAACTCTCCTAAAAATTTCTTCAATGATACTTCTGGCCTTAGGAATACTTCTTCAGCTTTTCCCTCTGCAACAAGTACTCCTCCTTGAAGTAACGCAACTTTTTGGCATATTTGCTTAACAACTTCCATTTGGTGTGTAACTACTACTATAGTAATTCCTAATTTTTTATTTATATCTTCTAATAATGAAAGTATATCCTTTGTTGTTTTTGGATCTAATGCTGAAGTAGCTTCATCGCATAAAAGAATTTTTGGCTCTAACGCTAAAGCTCTTGCTATTGCAACCCTTTGCTTTTGTCCACCACTTAATTCCGCCGGCTTGCTTTTAGCCTTTTCAGAAAGTCCTACTATCTCAAGAAGTTCATTTACTCTTTTATTTATAAATTCTTTATCATATCCCCATACTTCTAATGGTAATGCCACATTTTGAAACACATTTTTTCTACTTAAAAGATTAAAGCCTTGGAATATCATTCCTAACTCTTTTCTTAATTCTCTTTTACCCTTTTCACTTAAAAGTTTTACCTCTTTGTCCATAACTTTAATTGAACCTTCGTTATAATCCTCTAAGGCATTTATACATCTTAAAAGAGTTGATTTTCCTGCTCCACTATGTCCTATAAGCCCATAAATTTCACCTTGATTTATATTTAAAGAAATATCTTTTAATACCTCTGTTTTTCCAAAACTTTTCTTCACATTTTGCATTTTAATCATAGTTGTCCACCTCCATATTACTAAACATCTAATTTTAGATAATAAAAAATGCGCTAGAGAATAAACTCAAGCGCGTATAAAAATCACTACTAATTTACTCTCTCATCACTCAGTTATAAAACTGCAGGAATTAGCACCAACGTCAATAGTTTTTAGTTTATAATTAATAGTTATTTATGAAATTTTACTAAATTTCTAAAAAATAAAAACATTTTTGTTTTTATTTCAACTATTAACTGTTAAGTTTTAACTATTAACAGGTTGCCGGGTTTCACAGGGCCAGTCCCTCCACCACTCTGGATAAGATTCAAATATTTAATTGTTTTGCTTTGTTGATATTAATATACATTAGTTTGTCTATTTTGTCAATAATTCCTTTAGAAATTTTTTCATAGATTCATGGAATAAATTAGAACTCTGTAATATCACCTTCTATTTTAATTAATTCAGCATCAGTATTGTCCTCCACGAAATCAAGTATTTTTTCTTGTAATGCGCTCAACACATCCTTTGAAGTTGCTACTGCACAAATACCGATTCCTATTTGTTGATGAATATCTTGATATTGTACTTCTGATACAGAAACATTAAATTTATTAGATAACCTCTTAGTCAAACTTAAAACTACCATTCTTTTTTCTTTTAATGAATGAACCCATTCAGCTCTTAATTCTAACTTCATTAATAATATCTTCATATTCCAATCCTCCAATTTAAACTTAATTACACAACTACTAATTACAAAACTAAAATTATAAAATAAATATTTAACTTTAAGCTAAGAATTAAAGTATACACAATAATATATTAACCACTTATCAACCATATATTATTATAGTATACCAAAAAGGCAATGAATTCTCCTATTATCCATTGCCTTTTAATAAAATTTTACTATTATTTTATCTTATAATACTAATTTATTTTTTAATTAATTCTATTGAATTTCCTTTAACGTTATCCTTCATTATTCATCCAATTTCTAATTCTAACTTATCCATACTTGTATCATTTAATTTGAAGTATGATTTTACATAAAAATCCAACAATTCAATTTTATATACCACCTAAGCTTTCAATTAAATTTATAAATTCACCTTCATCTTTTTTATCTAGAAATATATCTATCAAAGTCTTAGTAGGCATTTTAATATATCCCTTTTTTCCATTAATAAAAATATCTGTTAGTTTTTCTCTAAAAGCATTTTCATCATAATTTAACTCATTTATTAATTCATTTATTTCACATTCAGCTAATGCCTCTATCAGTTTTTCTCTTATTGCTTCATTAAAACTTTCTACAAGTTCTCTTTCCTCTTCACTTAATTCTGATGTATCATTATTTAATAAGCTAAAAATGTTCATACTCTCTTCACTCCATTATTTTATTTAATTATATTTTAATTCCCCATTAAGTAAGCAATTTTTATCTTATGTCTAAATTCATCTCTTTTACATAAATTGCTCTTTTAGATATGGCTCCATGCACTACCGTTATTTTTTGTCCACTACTAATATATGGATAATCTCTAACATAAAGAATATACTCTCTTTTCTTTTCGTAATCAGTTATATAAATTGCATAATAAATTCTAGAGCTTTTGCTTTCAGATTTTTCAACTATATCTGTACATATACCACAAATAGATGTTTGTACAGGAATTATTAATTCCAATATAAAAGCTATAGGTCTAATTATAAGAAGTAAAAATATTATTCCATCAACAGATCTATTTGAAAATATAGAAGCAACTATAATTATACTAATGATATCAAAAAGTTTAATTGCTGATAATCTTTCTGAAAACTTTACTTTTTCATAAGGATTAATCCATATTTTCCATCTCCACCATACGCTACTTTCTTGTTTTTTTAATACATGTTCACATTCTCCCTTTACATATCTAAGCCTTTCAGCATACATATTTCTTGTTGTTAAATATATAGCTAATAAATATACCTCTATATTAAATGCTGCCATCATTACTATTTTATCCCTAACAGCGATAAGAACGATTATCAAATAGATAATATTTAAATAATTCATATAACTTAATTTTTTATTTATAAAATCAGATACTTCTTCAGTAGCTTCTACCTTAATATTAGTCAAAATTAAAAATCCTACAAATAATAATAAAAATGTTCCTATATTAATGAAGTCAGTTTCATTAATTACGTTTAACCAATTATAATTTAACCCAGCTTTTTTTAAATAAAAAATTACTACAGCAAATAAATTTAAAAATATTAAAACTATTGGTACTAATCTTACCTCTCTCAAATTTCTATATCCTGACATACTCATCCCCCGTTACTCTAACTAACTTAATCATCTTCAACACAATATTTTCCATTATGTACATTTAATAATTTTTAACCTTAGATAAAGTAACCCAAGCTAAACTACTATCAAAATCTGAATATATAAATTCAGCTTTTATACCATTTATATTATCATAATAAATATATTCTTTTAACTGCTGTTCCCTATCTTTCCACTTTTCTTTATAATTATATCCAAGTATCTCTGACACTTCATATATATAGCTTAAATTTCTTTTATTATTTATAGATATAACTATCCTCTTCTCATCAAATCTTCCAAATAAATACTTAACTTTATTATCTTCTGAATCAATTATAAGTTCTTCAAATTTACACATATAGTCACCAGAATATCTATTACTTTCTGTATATTTTTTCAAATTAATATTTTGTATAGAACTTCCTATATTTAAATTATCAATAAAAACATTGTTTAATTCTGTACTTTTAAAACTTGTATTATCACTACAACCAGTAATAATTATTCCATAAATAATACTACTTAAAACTATTATTATAGTATTTCTAATTAAATCACCTGATTTGCTACCCATTATTTTCCCCCCATTAAAACCATCAAAATATATCTTCTACTATATTAACCATATTTTTTTAAATAAAAGAGGCTACACTTGCAGCCTCTAAATTATTAAACATTCATTTTACTCTTAATTATTTTTTCTTGAATTTCATCTTTATGACTTTTTGTTTGTCTTGATATATTAAGTAATACTCCTACTGCAGCTAAGTTAAATACAAGTGATGTACCACCATAACTTATAAAAGGTAAAGGCACCCCTGTAACTGGCATACTTCCTGTAACAACTGCTATATTAATTATTACCTGTACTGCTATTACTGAAATAATACCTGCTGCCAATAGCTTTCCATACTTGTCTTTAGCCTTCATAGCAACATCAATACCTGCAATAATCAATACAGCAAAAATTGCCATAATTATAATACATCCAACTAACCCCAACTCTTCTGCTATTATTGCAAATATAAAGTCATTATGTGGTTCTGGCATATATAATGCCTTTTGTTTAGAATTGCCAAGTCCAACTCCAAACAATCCACCTGATCCTATTGCATAAAGTGAATGAACTAATTGATACCCTTCATCATTAGCATATTTCCATGGGTTTGTAAAACTCATAAATCTTTCTCTTCTATAATCAGAACTAAAAATTCCCATGGCACCTAAAACTCCACCAGCTCCCATTAATGCAATTGTTTCTTTTCCATTCATTCCTGATACAAAAACCATAATAAATGCTACAAACATTATTATAGCTGCAATACTTAAATTATTCTCCATAAAAACTAATATAGAAAATACACCTGCGGCTCCTAAGTATATTAATGGAACTATCCAATTCTTTTTTACCTGTCCATACTTTTCAATCATCATTGCTAAGAAAAATACAATTATATATTTTGCAAGCTCCGATGGTTGGAAAGATATACCTGCTATATTAAGCCAACGTGTTGCACCATTAATATTTTCTCCAAACAATAATACTGCAACTAATGCCACAATCGTTATCCCATATCCGAGTACAGTGAACTTTTTCCACACATGATAATCAACCAACATCATTACTATCATTGCAACAATCCCAATAGGAGCCCATGTCAATTCTTTACCTAAGAAATAAAAAACATCTTTATGTTTATATAAGGCATCATAATAACTTGCTGAAAAAACCATAATTATTCCAATAGCAACTAAAGCCATAACAGAGCAAAGTATATATAAATTCACAGCTTTATATCTTCGCTTACGTTTTACACGTCTTTTTTTCTTCACATTTCCCTTTTTTATATTTTTTCCATTACTTTTCATATTACCTTCCTCAGAATATACTTATTAATATTCAAATTCTTTCTTAAGCGTTATAGTAACTTTTGTTCCTTTAACTACTTTATTACCTGCTGTAACACTTTGTGAATAAACATTTCCTTCTCCCTCAAATTCATAAACCAACCCTAAATTATTTAAGATAGAAGTTGCGAATTCTTCTGTATTTCCTTTTAAATCTGGCATTATTACTTGTTTTTCAACTTGACCACTATCTTTTGCTGTTATTGTAATAGTAGTTCCTTCTTTAACTGTAGCTCCTGGATAAGTATCCATAGAAACTATAGTCTTTCCATTTCCTTTTACTTCAGCTTCTAAATTATTTGCTTTTAATATTTCTTTTGCTTCTTCTATAGATTTTCCTCTTACATCAGGAATAATTACATTCTTATAAATTGAAAATCTTTCTTTAGCAAGTGGCGAATCCATATACTTAAATACTTCTTCAAATAATTCTTTCATTAATGGTGCTGCAACTTCACCACCATAATAAGCTCCATTACTTGGTTCATCTACTGCAATAAATACCGTTATTTGTGGATTTTCTACTGGAGCCAATGCTATCATTGATGAAATATACTTATCCTTTGAATAAGTTCCCGTTTCAGGGTCAACCTTTTGAGCTGTACCAGTTTTTCCACCAACATTATATCCTTGAACAAAAGATCCATCTGGACCATCTTTAGTTACAGTTCTTTCCAAATAACTTCTTAATAAAGCTGTACTTTCATCTGATAATACATCTGTCTTTATAGCTGCCTTTATTTCCTCATCTATAATTCTATTTCCACTTTCATCTTCATGTGAAATTTCTTTAACTATATGAGGTTGTATTAAATCACCACCATTTGCAATTGCATTAAATGCCGTCATAAGTTGTAATGATGTCACTGTATTAGTTTGTCCAAACGAAATTGTTGCTAAATCAATAGCTGATACAGTATCACTTGATTTAACTATACCAGATGCTTCCCCTGGCAAATCTATTCCTGTTGTTTTTCCAAATCCTAATTTATAAATATATTTATTTAATTTTTCTATTCCAAGTCTTTGTCCAATTTCCATCATACCAACATTACATGAGTTTTTTAATACTTCAGCTAAAGTTTGAGTTCCATGACCTTCACGCTTCCAACAATGAACAGTTGTATTTCCAAACTTAACTGATCCATTACAAACAAATATATCATCATCACTTACTAAACCTTCTTCTAATGCTGCTACCATTGTAACTGTCTTAAAAGTAGATCCTGGTTCAAAAGTATCACTTACCAGCCAATTTCTCCACATATTTTGAATTTGATCATTTTCAGTCTCACCCTCAAAAGATTCATATCCTTCATAAGGCGTATTAGGATCATAGTCAGGTTTATTTACCATCGCAAGAATTTCTCCATTATTAGGATCCATTATTAAAACATGAACTCCCTTTGCATTATGCTCTTCTAAACCTTTTTGTGCTATTTTTTCAGCAACATATTGTAAGTTTTCATCTATAGTTAATATAATATCATTTCCATCTACAGGAGGTGTAAATTTATATGTTTCAAATGGTAATCTATTTCCCCAACTATCATAGCCTCCGATTTTCATTCCTGAAATACCAGCTAAATATTCATCATATTGTAATTCTATTCCCGTTAATCCAACCCCTTCAGAATTAATTCCACCTAAAGCTGTTGATAAGAAATTTCCATTTGGATAATATCTTTTAACATCTCTTGACACAATTAATCCATATATACCTAAATCATCTGCACTATCTGCAACATCCTTTGTTATTCCTCTTGCAAGTCTTGCGTATGTTGCATCACTGCCATCACTATTTTTTTTATTTAATGCTTCCAAAATTTCATCATAACTTACTTCTGTTACCACAGAGGCTATTTGAGTTGCAATTTCCTCTTTAGTTACATCTTTATTTTTTATATGAGTTCTAATGGCATCCAAATCAAAATCAAGTCTATAAACATTAGCAGAAGATACTAATACTGATTCATTTCTATCTAAAATATCACCTCTAGTTGCAGTCACGCTGATTTCTCTTTGCCACTCTGAATTTGCCTTAGCTTCTAACGCTCTACCACTTACTAACATTAACCATCCTAATCTAATAACTAAAAAACCTAACAAGCAAAATACAATAGAATAAACTAAATTCAATCTCTGCTTATAGCCTAATGATTTTTTATCTTTTTTCTTCTTTTTCTTTTTGTTTACCATTCCTCTATCTCCCATCATAGATTTAACATATATTCCATTTATGTTACATAACTATTATTCTACTACATTTTGCTTTATATCAAAAGATACTAATATTAATATTCTATTTTTTCCGCGAAAATTTTATATAAAATTCATAATAAAAACCTCTGTAAACACTTTTACAGAGGTCTTTCTTCCAAAATATACATTTTATTTGCTATTATATTTTTCTTTGTCAATTTTATTAAAACTTTTCCCAACAGCAACTGCTGTAACCATTGTTCCATTAACATTTAGCATAGTACGTCCCATATCTAATATAGGGTCAATTGCTATTATTCCTCCTGCTAATGGGAAATATGCTCCCATTCCCATTCCTGAAATTGCTACTGAAACAGCCATTGTTGCACTTCCTGGTAGTCCAGCAATACCTAAAGATCCAATTACAATTATAACTATAAGCATTCCATAGAAGCTAATATCCATTTTAGTTCCTGACATATTAGCTAATGTAACTGCCATTAATGCAGGATAAATAGCTGCACATCCATTCATCCCCATATTAGAACCTAAACTTCCAACAAATGAAGAAATTCCATTATCAACACCAATTTTATCAGTTAGTGTTTCAATAGTAACTGGTAAAGTACCAAGACTAGAACGTGAAGTAAAAGCTAAAATCAAAGGTTCCATTGCCTTTTTTACATAAGTAATAGGATTTAAACCTAACATAGCTATAATTATTAAATGAATTATAAATACTATAATAATACTTAAGTAAAGTGCAACTATAAACCAAACAACTTCTTTTATTGCTGCTAGTCCTCTTCCTGCTATTGTATTCGCAAGCAATGCAACTACAGCATATGGCATAAATTTAATAACAGTCATAGCAAGACTAGTAATAATCTTATATGAAGCATTAACTAAATCAGTTACAGGCTTAATAACATCACTGTACTTTTTATTTAATATCTTCATTGAGTTACCAATAAATGCTGCAAATATTACAACAGCAACTACATTACCTTCAGCCATTGCCGCAACAGGATTAGATGGAAGTAATCCTCTTAATGTATCAACAACTGGAGTTATTTCTCTTATTTCACTTGTACTTTGAACTACATTTGAAGAAACCCCAAGTTTAAATAAATTTCCTACTATAATACCTACTATGGCTGCAATTGCAGTAGTACCTAGTAATGTAAAAATTGATCTTGTTGTTAATTTTCCTAGATTCTCACCAGCCTTCATATTTATAATAACTCTGATAATAGATACAAATATTAAAGGAACTACAAGCATCTTTAATAAATCCATAAATCCATAACCAATAAGTCCATACCACTTGTTTACTTCATTAATCCATTGAACTTCGCTTGGATCACTTGGCAGTCCTGCTACTAATTGTATTATTACTCCTAAAATTAATCCTGCGATAGTAGAAACTATCATTCTAGTTGAAAATTTAACTTTCTTTTTAGCCATAAGGTTTACACCAAATAATATAGCTACTAGTACAGCAATAAATGCTATGGTTTTAAAATTTGTTATCATTATAAAATCTGATAAAAAAGTATTATTCATTTTGCCCTCCTATATGTCTATAAATACCATTTATATATTACATCAAAATCATATATTATACTAGTTTAAATTATATATAATATACAATTTCTACTTTCTCTTTTTTATATTTATTAACAATTTCCTCTAATGTTATTGATTCAAAATAATCATTTATTTTTTTATTTATTTCACTCCAAATTTCTCTATTTACAAATCCCTCCATTTCATTTGCTTCATACTCCTTTACATCTATTAAAAGTAAATCACCCTCTAAGACTTTTAAAATTTCTCCTATCGTAATTTCATTTGGGTGTTTAGTTAAAGTATATCCACCTTGAGCCCCTTTTTTCCCAATTATTAATCCTGACTTTCTAAGTAATGAAAATATTTGCTCTAAATATCTCTCTGATATATTTTGACGTTCTGATATAGCTTTCAAAGTTACAGAACCATATTCTGAATTAATTACCAAGTCAATCAATGCAATTATTCCATATCTTGATTTAGTTGAAATCTTCATAAACTCACCTTCTTTATAGCATTTTAGATATTACCCACTATTCCTATCGGTAATATGTTAATGCTATCTCTTTTTTTATAAAATGTCAATATATTTATATTATTAGCAATAAAAGTAAAAAATATAGAGTAGTTAGTTTATTATTACTAACTACCCTATATTGATTTTAATTAATCTAGTTTATTTTCTTATTGATCATCTATTTTATTAATTCTAATAACTCATTAGGATTTTGAATAATATGATTTGCACCAGCATTTATTAATTCATCTTCTCCTCTAAAGCCCCATGCCACACCTATTGATTTAACATTAGCATTTTTTGCAGTAAGCATATCAACATCAGAATCCCCAACATATACGCATTCTTCTTTACTAACTTTTAAATAGTCAATAACTTCATATACAGTTCTTGGATCTGGTTTAACCGCATGATTAGGTCTCTGTCCATAAGTAATTTCAAATTTATCATCAAAATACTTTTTAACTACTTCGCCTGCAAACTCATCTGGCTTATTTGATACAACAGCAAGCCTTATGTTATTTTTCTTTAATTCATCAATCATACCACTAATGCCATCATATGGTTTTGTAGTATCTAACATATGCTCTCCATAATACTCATCAAAAAAGGCTAAAACCTTATTGATTATATCTTTATTTTCTCTATCAGCTTCTGGCAATATACGTTGAATTAAAACATATCTTCCACTTCCAACAAATCTCACATAATCTTTTACTGCATGTTCCTTATATCCACAACTTCTTAATGCATAATTACATGCATTAGCTAAATCCTCTAATGTATCTAACAACGTTCCATCTAAATCAAAAATTACAGCTTTAATCATTTTATTTCTCCTTATTGCCCTTGAATTTTATATTAACTTTTGATTTTTTATATCAAACAGTATTAATCTCATTATATCATAGTTTTTCTTATGCCTTATTAGTAAATACTTTTTTATTCAATACTCATATAACATTATATTTTTTTTACAGAATACCTAATTTTAATATTTCATTATCTTTTATTAATATTTCTAGTTATTTAGCCATTGAACAACAACTTAAATCTACAACTTCTTAGTACTAATATTCTTTTCTATATAGAGTAATGTTATATCAAAATGTTGTTAACAACATTTTGATATAACATTACTCTATACGCTTAAGTATCTAACATTATACACTCCTTCACTAAATACTATCTTAATTTAATTCTATATGTAAAAGTATTACAAACACTAAATATTTTTCAATTTTAAACATGAAAAATAAACTATTCTCTAAATAGAAAATAGTGTCCCAATAAAAAGCTATAAATTTCACATCACATTCTTAAATAAATTATTATAATAAGTAGAAATCTATCTTTTTTTATTTTATCTAATAACTCATATTTCTATAGTCCTTTTCTTTATATTTCCCCATGATATATATGTGCTAATTTTAGCTTTTACATTAATTTGAGAATATACTTTTTTCATTGAAAATATATTCTTTCTTTCATATTCTGTATTATTTTTATATTCAAAAGCTCTCCAACTTAAATAATGATCCAGATACTTACTTGCAACTCCATTAAATTTAATAAGCCATTTCTTCACTTTATTTGAATATGCCAAATCTATTTTTAACTCATTAATATCTTCTCTTAACTTTACATTCCTAATTTCATTTAAAGCATTAGCAAACATCTTTAATCTACTATCTTGGAATCCAACTACATAAGCTTTAGCATCTATTCTAGGTATAATATTATCTCTAATTTCGTAAAATCCTAAAAACTTTCTACCAGCAATTATTGAACTTATATCCATATAATCATTTAATGCATTAACAACTATAATCTTATCTCTTTCTTCCCCATGATATCCTCTATCACCTTTAAAATTTTCATATAAAACCAATTTAGTTAATTCAACATAAGATCCTATTTTTTTGATATAACTTTTTTCACATAAATCTGCTAAAAATCTATGTCTCCAAAAAAATGCCGTTACTAACGTAATTCCCATTTTAGCAGCACATTCTCTTAATGATAACCCTTTAATAAAAAGTTCAAAATATTGTTCCCAATTTTCTTTAAACTTTTTAGAATATCTAAAAGGATTACTTTTCTCATCAATAAATGTTTTACAACAATCTTCATTCTTGCATTTATATCTTTGAATTCCATTATAAAATCCAAATTTAATCACTTTTTCACTATGACACTTAGGGCATTCAATTTTACCTTTTTCTTTATCTTCTTTAGTTATATTAAAATTATTATTGCATTTTTTAAAATTTTCATCATCTTTTATGCTATTGACCAATGTCCTATACATATTAATCACAATACATCACCAATTGTGATTATTAACTTATATATATAATTTTAAACATTAATTAATAAAATTCATTAATTTCTTATTTAATGTATTCTATATTTTTTACATTAAAATATTTTAAAAGCTAATGCTTTTATATTTACATAAAAACATTAGCTCCTTATTACATTAATATATTAATTTTAATTTGAACTATCTTGCATTAATTTATATATTAAATCTTTTTATTGAATTAGAAAATATATTCACTCGCCTTAATAATTAAAATTGATTAAACATTATCAATACTTTTTCTTTCACCTTTAAAATTATTAATCTTATTTCTTCTAATTTTTAATTGTTCATTTAATTCTTCTAAGGTTATTTCCTTATCTGCCATAAGTACAAGTACATGGTATGCTAAATCACAAATTTCATTTACTATCTCATTTTTATCTTCACCTTTAGCAGCAATTATTACTTCAGTGCATTCTTCTCCAACTTTTTTCAATATCTTATCTGTACCCTTATCAAATAAATATTTAGTATATGACCCATCTTCTCCATTTTCTTTTCTATCTTTAATAATTTCAAATATATCTTCTAATACCATATTTAACACACCCTCCTAAAGAAACAACTCTTTTTACCTGTATGACAAGCTGCTCCATTTTGAATTACCTTAATTAATAAAGTATCATTGTCACAGTCTGTCCAAATTTCTTTAACTTCTTGAAAATGCCCCGAGGTTACCCCTTTATTCCATAGTTCATTTCTACTTCTACTATAAAACCATGTTTTTTTACTTTCTAAAGTAAGTTTTAAACTTTCTTCAGACATATAAGCAACCATTAATACTTCATTACTTTCATAATCTTGAATAACAGTAGGTATTAATCCATTTCCTTTTTCAAAATCTAAAGCTATTTTCTCCATTTCACACCTCCCATTAATTACTTCTCTTCATATTAATAAATCACATAACTACATTCTCACATTAACGTTTCTTTGTTTTAAATAATCTTTTACTTCTCTAATACTTAATTCACCATAATGGAATAATGAAGCAGCCAATGCAGCATCTGCCATCCCATCTTTAAATACCTCTTCAAAATCTTTTAATGCTCCACATCCACCAGAAGCAATTACTGGAACATTAGTAAGTTCACTTACCTTTCTAGTAAGCTCTAAATCAAAGCCTTTCTTAGTTCCATCTGTATCCATTGAAGTTAATAGTATTTCACCTATTCCTAATTTAGTTGCTTCTTCTATCCATTTAAGTGCGTCTATCCCTGTATCAATTCTTCCACCATTCACAAAAACATTCCAACCACTATTATCATCTCTTTTTTTTGCATCCACAGCTAAAACAATACATTGATTTCCAAAATAATAAGCACCTTCTTTTAATAATTCCTTATTTCTTACAGCAGCTGAGTTTAAACTCACTTTGTCGGCTCCAGCTCTTAGTATTCTCTTTATATCATCAATATTTCTTAATCCTCCACCTACAGTAAAAGGAATAAAAATCTTTTCTGATACTCTTTCAACTACTTTTTCCATTATCCCTCTACCTTCATGCGTGGCAGTAATATCTAAAAAAACAAGTTCATCAGCACCTTGCTTATAGTAATATTCCCCAAGCTCAACAGGATCTCCAACTTCCTTTATTCCTACAAAGTTTATACCCTTAACAACTTTTCCTGCCCTTACATCTAGACAAGGAATTATTCTTTTTGTATGCATACTTTCACCTTCAATCTTTTTAGGAATTTATTTTACATAAATCAATAGCTTCTTTTAAATTTATGTATCCTGAATAAATTGCTTTCCCAACAATTACACCATATATATTTAATTTTTTAAGTTCTTTAATATCATCACTTCCAGCCACTCCTCCTGAAGCTGTTAAATTGATTTTTACATTTTCACTTAACTTTTTAAGCATATCTATATTGGTACCCTTTAAAGTTCCATCCTTACTAATATCAGTTAAAATAATATTTTTAACTCCTAAGTCTTCCATCTTTTTAGAAAAACTAATATAATGAATCCTACTCTCTTGAAGCCAACCTCTTCCACATAAATATTCATTCTTACAATCTACTCCAACTGCAATTTTTTCTCCAAATTCATTTACAACAGTTTTAACAAATTCAGAATCTTCCATTGCAACTGTACCTAAAATAACCCTACTTACTCCATTATCTATTAAATACTTAATATCTTCATAAGTTCTAATTCCCCCACCAACTTCAACAGGCACATTTATCTCTTTAGCAACTTTAATAATTATTTCCTTATTGACTAATTTTCCAACTTTTGCTCCATCTAAATCTACTAAATGAATATATTCTGCTCCTGTTTCTTCAAAACTCTTAGCTATTTCTAATATATCTTTACCTACTATTTCCTTCTTATCATAGTCACCTTGATAAAGTCTCACAGGTTTACCATCTATAATATCTATAGCTGGAATTATAATCATACAATCAACTCCCCAAAATTCTTAAGTATTCTTAATCCAACTTCCCCACTTTTTTCTGGATGAAATTGTGCCCCATATATATTTCTCTTATTCACCATTCCTGGTATGTTAATTCCACCATACTCTGAATATGCAATTAAATTATCCTCTGACATATTTGTTGACATGAAGCTATGAACATAATAAACAAAACTCTCCTCGTTAAGTCCGTTAAATATTTTACTTTTTTTGTTTATTTCTAATCTATTCCAGCCTATATGAGGTATTTTTACTTCTTCATTTGGTTCTATTAGCTTAACCTCTCCTTCTATAAAACCAAGACCTTTTCTAGGCTGCCCTTCATATCCTTCTTCAAAAAGCATTTGCATTCCTAAACAAATGCCTAGTAATGGACATCCCTCATTAACCTTTTTATTTATTATAGGAATTAAGTTCATTTTCTCTAAATTATCCATTGCATCTTTAAAAGCTCCAACCCCAGGTAATATTAATTTATCCGATTTTTCTATATCTTTTATTTCCCCGGAAATACGACAATTAAAACCAATCTTAACTAAAGCATTATATACACTTTTTAAGTTGCCCATTCCATAATCAATAATTGTAATCATATATCCTCCCACAATTCTTTAATTTTTTTAAAGAACACCTTTAGAAGAAGGTATGCTATTACCTTCAATAGTAATAGCTTCTTTTAATGCTCTTCCAAAAGCTTTGAATATCCCTTCGATTTTATGATGATCATTTTCACCATATAAAACCCTTATATGCAATGTAATTCCTGCATTAAAGGCAACAGCTCTAAAAAATTCTTTAACCATTTCTGTAGAAAAATCACCTATATTTTCTCTTTTAAAGTCCCCTTCAAAATGCAAATAACTTCTTCCACTAATATCTACTGATACCATTACTAATGCTTCATCCATTGGAAGAAAAAAAGTTCCATATCTTTTTATTCCTCTTCTTTCTCCTAATGCTTCATTCATGCATTTTCCCAAAGCAATTCCAACATCCTCTATTAAATGATGATCACAAACATCAATATCTCCATCTGCATTTAAATTAATATTTATATTGCTGTGAAATGCCAGTAAATCAATCATATGATTAAAAAATCCTATATTAGTTTGTATATTACTTATTCCCTCTCCATCTAAGTCAATGTCTAAAATAGTATTTGTTTCATTAGTCTTTCTATTAATTTGAGATATTCTCTTCACACTTCTCCCTCACTTCACACATATTATTTCCTATAATATTTACAATAAAGTCATTTTCCAAAGGTGAACCTACTGAAATTCTAAAGCTATCATCTTCAAAATATCTTATTAATATTCCTTTATCCTCTAACGCCTTTTTTAATTTTTCTTTATTTTTTGTTCTACCAAAAATAAAGTTAGACTTTGATTTATAAAATTTGATTTCATCATTACTATTCTTTTGTATTTCATTTAATCTTTTATATAATCTTTCTCTTTCATGCACTATTTCTTCGACATTTTTTAATATCCTTTCTGGATGTCTCAAAACAATACATCCTACTAGTTGAGAAAATGTATTTAAATTATATGGAACCTTGCTTAAGTTTAAGCTTTTAATCAATTCTTTATTTGCAATTAAGAATCCTATTCTTAGTGCTGCTAATCCCCAGGCTTTAGATAATGTTCTTGTAACAACTAAATTTTTATAAATTTCTATATACCCAATCATACTTTGTCCATAAAATTCATAATAAGCTTCATCAACTACCACTAAAGTATCTTTAAATGATTCTAAAATAAAAATAATATCTTCTGAGCTTATTACATGACCTGTTGGATTATTAGGATTAGAAAAGATAATAACTTTTGGCTCCACTTTCTTACCATATGTTATAAATTTACTAACTGAGAACTCGCCATCTTTTTCTGTATTATATTTTTTAATTATCCCATCATTTAAAGAAGTATAAAAATCATACATTGAAAAATCTGGATTAATAGTTAATACAGTTTTCCTTTTAGTTATTTGAGTATCTATTATTAAAGAAATCATTTCATCTGATCCATTGCCAGCAATAATATTTTCTTCACTTACTCCAATTACATTTGCATATGCTTTTCTTATATCTATAGAATCATTATCCGGATATCTATTAAAATTTATTTTTTTTACTTCTTCAATAATCTCATTTAATTCATCCTTTGTAATATTTTTATAACTCTCATTACCATTTACTCTTATACCAAATTCATCATTCATTATCCCTTTATAACTTTTAATTTTCTTCATTATCTAATCTTACCTTTACAGAATTTGCATGAGCAGTTAATCCTTCTTCGTTTGCAAATTTTATTATCTTATTGCCATCCCTATATAATGCACGCTTTGAATAAGATAAAAATGATGATTTTTTTACAAAAGTATCAACTGATAATGGTGATGAAAATTTTGCTGTTCCACTAGTAGGCAATACATGATTTGTACCACCAAAATAGTCTCCTATAGGTTCTGGTGTATATGATCCTAAAAAAACAGAACCTGCATTTTTTATTTCATCTAAGTAATCTAAAGGATTTTCAAGTAAAATCTCTAAATGTTCTGGTGCAATTAAATTAGTTAGCTTTATACACTCATCAATATCATTACACACAATTATTTTTCCATAATCACTTAAGGATTTTTCTATTATCTCTTTTCTTGAAAGATTTTTAATTTGAATACTAATTTCTTTCTTAACATTCAAAGCCAACTCTTTAGATGTTGTTAATAAAATTGATGATGCTAATTCATCATGTTCTGCTTGTGACATCATATCAGCAGCTATATATCTTGGATTTGCATCATTCTCAGCAATAACTAAAATTTCACTAGGTCCAGCAACCATATCTATGCCAACAATTCCGTATACCTGCCTCTTTGCCTCTGCTACATATGCATTTCCTGGCCCTACTATCATATCCACAGGATTAATACTTTCTGTTCCAAAAGCTAATGTTGCAATAGCTTGTGCGCCTCCAATTTTATAAACTTTATTAACGCCACAAATTTTAGCTGCTACTAATATATTTTGATTAACTTCACCATCACTATTAGGTGGTGTTGCAATTATAATTTCTTTAACACCTGCAACCTTTGCAGGAATTACATTCATTAATACTGATGAAGGATATGCTGCCTTCCCCCCTGGAACATACACCCCTGTACTTTCAACAGGAATTATTCTTTGCCCCATATAAATTCCTAATTCCTTTTGATAAAGATAGCCTGTCTTTTTTTGTTTTTCATGATACTTAGTAATATTATTCTTGCTTTCTTCTAATATCTCTAATATTGACTTATCACATTTGTTGTAAGCATTATTAATTTCCTCTTCAGAAACTAAAAAATCCTTTAAATCTGCTTTATCAAATTTTAATGTATATTCTCTTAACGCTTTGTTTCCATTTTCCTTAATATCTTCAATAATATCTTCAACATTTCTTCTTACATCAGCTGTGTTATTTCTCTTTTTTAAACATTTTACAATTTCTTTTATACTCTTATTGTCCAATTCTATTATGTCTATCATATTAACCTTGCCCCCTTTAGTTTTATATAATAAACACTATTAGTTACATACTTCTCTTATTTTATCTATAAAACTATTTATTTCATTTCTTTTTAATTTAAAACTTGATTTATTTACTATCACTCTTGAACTAATATCACAAATCTCATCTACAACAACTAGACCATTTTCCTTTAATGTTGTACCAGTTTCCATTATGTCTACAATACCTTCACTAATTCCAAGTATAGGTGCAAGCTCTACAGATCCTTCTATTTTTATGATTTCAACATCCATTCCTTTGCCCTCAAAATAGCTCTTTGCTACCGCTGGATACTTTGTACCTATTTTTATATGGCCTATTTTATTAAAAATATTAGTACCTGGTAATGTTGCTACAATAAATTTACACTTTCCCATTCCTAAATCTAATACCTCATAGTAATTTTCTTCTTTTTCTAATAACGTATCCTTACCTACTATTGCAATATCTGCTACTCCATGTTCTACATAGGTAACAGTATCATTTGCTTTAACTAAAAAATATCGTATATCTTCTTTGGTATCATTAAAAATCAACTTTCTGCCCTTATCTTTTAATTCTTCAACTCCAAATCCAGCTTGCTCTAATAACTTAATTGCTCCTTTTTCTATCCTACCCTTTGTAAGCGCTATACTAATCAAATCACCCACACCTTTTAATTCTATTTATAAATTATTTCTATCTTTTCGCCATTTCTAGTTTTATTTATTGCTTTTCTTAATTCTTCCAAATAATTATCTTTACTTAAAATAATTTTTTCTGAATTAACTTTTTCTTCATAATCACAAGAATCAATGAGCAAATTTACATCTACTGAAAATCCTATTGCAGGAATACTTTTACCAAAACTCTCTAGTAAATTATCATATCTTCCACCTCTAATAACAGTTGAACCTATTTCTTTTACATATCCTTTAAAAATTATTCCTGAATAATAATTCACTCTTGGTACCATGCTAATATCAACAGATAAATACTTTTCATATCCAAGCTTTTGCAAGTTTAAATATAAGTTTTCAAGATACTCTATATTTTTTTTCATATCCTCATTAAATGCTAAACCTTTAGCTTTTTTAATCATTTCATAACCACCAAAAAGCCAAGGAAATTTATTTAAAAATTCTTTATACTCTTTTCTAATTTCTATATCATCTAAATATTCCCTTAAACTTGTTAAACTTTTTTTATTAATTAACTCAATAACCTTATTTTGATTATCAATAGATAAATTCATATCTTTTAATGCTGATTTCAATATATTTACATTACCTATCTCTAACTTAAATTCTTTTTTAGTATCTAATGCCTTTAATACTTCTAATGCAGTCACTAACACTTCTAAGTCAGTTTTTTCTCCAGATGCCCCAATTAACTCTATTCCACAATCTAAATATTCATTTCTCTTTCCCTCAAAGCTTTCATGTACTCTAAAAACCTCTGCATTATAAAAAAGCTTTAGAGGTAACTTCATATCTTTTAATTTAGTATTAACTAATCTTGCAACAGGTACAGTCATATCAGGCCTTAATACTAAAATTCTTCCTCTGCTATCAAAAAACTTGTACATTTCTTCTTCTTTTAAATCTTGAGTTTTATGATTGAAAGTTTTATAATATTCAACTATTGGAGTAGAAACTTCACTATATCCCCATTTACTAAACCTTTCAGTAATAGTTTCTATAATCTTATTTCTTCTCTTACACTCATCAACCGTAAAATCTCGCATTCCTTCTGGTATAATATTTTTAATTCAAATCGCCCCCTTTAGCAGATTAAAGTGTTAAAGTTATTATCAATAATACCTTATATGGTTTTATTTGTCAATTATTATTTTATCTTCCATTTTCATATATTATTACTATTTTTTTAATCTTATTTATACATAAATATCAATTTGTTTTAATCATAATCAACTATTTTACATTTTATTAATTTTTACATAACAAAAGACTAGTTACTTAAAACGTAACTAGTCTTTAAACCTATTTTATAGCACTATTAATTTCTTCAACCATCTTCATTGTTGATGTAAAACCACCTGTTGCTGTATACCAAATACTTGGATCTAAATAAACAATATTTCCATTTTTATAAGCATCTGTTTTTTCCATTAATTCATTTTCAAATAATTCTTTTGCTGATGTTGTTCCTCCTGCAATAGCAGCTCTATCAACAACAAATAAATAATCTGGATTTTTTTCTACTACATATTCAAATGAAGCCTTTTGTCCATGTGTTGACCCTTCAATTGTTGTGTCAACTGGAGTAACACCAAATCCGTTATGGATTATTCCAAATCTTGATTCTGCTCCATAAACACTAAATGCACCATCGTTAGCTAATGCAATAAGGCCATTAATACCTTTTTCTGTTACCTTAGTATTTAACTCTTGAATAGATTCTTTAATTGTAGCAAGTTCTTTTTCTACATCCTTTTCTTTACCAAAAACTTCTCCTAATATATTCATATTAGTTTCAAATGATTCTAAATAATTTTCATTATTTAAGCTTAAATTGATAGTTGGTGCAATTTTATTTAACTCTTCATAATAATCAGCTTGTCTACCAGAAATTACTATTAAATCTGGAGTTAATTCAAATATTTTTTCCATATCTGGTTCTTTTAAAGTTCCTATACTTGAATATTCTTCACTAGCATATTTACTTAAATATTCTGGAATTCCATCTTGAACTACACCTATTATTCCTTCAACACCTAATTTATCTAATGAATCTAATATACCGTAATCAAATACTACTACTCTTTTAGGATTTTTATTAACTGTTGTTTCTCCTGACTCATGTGTAACCACTAAAGTTTCTCCTTCAGCATTACCTTCAGCTCCAACAAATTTAGTTATACCAAATATACCTAAAACTATAACTAATAAAACTACTATTGATAAAATTGTTTTTTTCTTCATCCTTAAAACACTCCTTGTTTTTAATATTGATACTCATTATCAATATATTTCTTATTTAAAGGCAAATTTAATAATTTGCCATAAAATACACTTCTCTTTTTATTAGAAATATACACAAATATTTCTGTTATTAATATTTTCTATATGGAAGTCAATTTCATATATATTTTCTAACTCTTCCTTTTGTATAGTTTCTTCAGTTACACCATTTTTCACAAGTTTACCATCTTTTAATGCAACAATGTAATCTGAATAGCAAGAAGCAAAATTAATATCATGTATAACTATTACAACGGTTTTATTTAATTCATCACAAAGCTTTCTTAAAGTTTTCATTATTTCTACTGAATGCTTCATATCTAAATTATTTAATGGCTCATCAAGGAATATATAATCACTATTTTGAGCTATTACCATTGCAATATAAGCCCTTTGTCTTTGTCCACCACTCAATTCATCTAAATATCTATCTTCAAATTCCTTAAGCTGCATATAATTAATTGCTTCATCTATATATTTATAATCTTCTTCTTTTAAATTTCCTTGTGAATGAGGAAATCTACCAAAGCTAACTAACTCTTTAATTGTTAATCTAATATTAATATTATTAGATTGTCTTAATATAGCTATTTTTTTCGCTAATTCTTTATTATCCCAACTTAAAATATCTTTTCCATCTAATAAAACTTCTCCAGAATCTCGCTTTAAAAGTCTACTCATTATTGAAAGAAGAGTACTTTTTCCAGCTCCATTTGGACCAATGAAAGAAGTTATTTTACCCTCTTGAATATTTAAAGATACATTATCTACTACTTTTTTATTTCCATAGGCTTTACTTATATTCTTTACTTCTATCATCTATTTCTCTCCTTCATTACTAAGTAAATGAAATAAATTCCTCCAATAAAGTTAATTATTACACTTACTGATACACCAAAATTCATTACTTGTTCAACAAATAATTGTCCACCTATCAATGCTACTATGCTAATTAATATAGTTCCTATGCCTAAGGTACTATGTTTGTAACTTGATATAACCTGCCTTGCTATATTTACTACAAGTAGCCCTAAAAAAGTTATAGGTCCAACTAATGCAGTTGCAACTGAAGTTAATAAAACTACTACTATTAACATTTTCTTTACCATTTTGTCATAGTCTACTCCAAGATTTATAGCTTCATCCCTTCCTAATGACATAACATCTAGTATTTTTAAATAATCATAAACATATCCTATACATAGTATTATTACAATACTTGATACAAATAATAAATCAGTATTTATATTATTAAAGCTAGCTTGCATTTTATCTTGTACTACTTGAAACTCTACTGGGTCTATAAGAACCTGCATAAATGTAGTTAAACTTTCAAATAAAGTACCGCATACCACACCAACTAATAACAATGTAAATATATTTTTACTTCCTTTTTTAAATATAAATTTATATATTAAACTTGAAAATAAAAGCATAGATACTATTGTAATAATGAAATTTATATTTCCATTGCTTATTATTGCAGATGATGATCCTAATAAAAACACTATAGTTGTTTGTAATAATACATATAGTGAATCTATTCCTAATATACTAGGAGTTAATATTCTATTGTTTGTAACTGTTTGGAATATTAATGATGAAAAACCGATTGCTGCACCAGTTAATATCATTGCATATATTTTAGGAATTCTTCTATATAAAGCATATTTAAAATTAACACTATTTACACCAATAAATAAAAACGAAGTTATTAATATTAGAGCTAAAACTGTTAAAATTATTATACTCTTTTTATCTTTAGTCTTCATTTTTTGTCCCCCTTACTATCATATAAAGGAAAATTATACTTCCTATAACTCCTACTGTTAAACTAATTGACATTTCAAATGGGAATATTATTATTCTTCCTAAAATATCACAGGCAAGTAAGAATATAGGCCCTAATAAAGCTGTATGATATAGTGTTTTCTTTAAATTATCTCCACTATATAAGCTTACTATATTGGGAATTATAAGACCTAAGAAAGGTATATTACCAACTGTAATTATTGTAACTGCACAAATTAATGAAACTATTGCTAAGCCTACATTAATTACAAAGTTGTAATTTAATCCTAAATTAATTGCAAAGTCTTCCCCCATTCCTACAATAGTAAATTTATTTGCATATAAAAATGCTATAATAACCATAGGAACACTTAAGTATAATAATTCATAACTTCCTTTCATTATTAAAGACATGTCCCCTTCCATCCATGATGAAATATTTTGAACTAAATCATATTTATATGCAAAGAATGTAGTTATTGATCCAACAATTTTTCCTAGCATCATACCTATTAAAGGTACAAATACTATATTCTTTATTTTGATTGCTTTTATCATTTTCATAAATAGTACAGTGCCTAATCCTGCAAAAACAAAAGATACTATCATCTTTTGCATAATCGTTGCTCCTGGAATTATCATTATACAAAATAAAATTCCTAGCTTAGCGAAATCTGCTGTTGCTGCTGTTGTAGGAGAAACAAATTTGTTTTTACTAATTTGCTGCATTATTAAACCGCTAATACTTAATCCAACTCCTGCTACGATTATTGCAATAAGCCTTGGTAATCTACTAATTAGTAATATTTCAATCTTATCAATATTAAAAGTTAATATATCATTAATATTGATATTAGTTACCCCTATAAATATTGAAGCAATACATAATATTATTAATACAATAAATAAATATCTTTTCTTCATTTGCTTTCCCCCATATTGCCTTACCTTATCTCAAAAAACAATAAATAATTCTATTTGAAATTATTTATTAATTGATATTAATTTTCATTTATTTCTTACACATTTTATCATTCTATTCTTCTATTGTCTAGGTATTTTTTCTATTTTTTATATTTTTTATTTTCTTTAAAACTTTTTTAGTTAATTTTGATTTTTTTCTCATTGATATTGAATATTATTACAATTTAGTAAAAGCATATTAATTAAGGTATTCGTTATACAGAAATAACTTTTTTGGTACTATTCCCTACTTTTTTATAGAGTATTTAACGCTTTTCTGCACAACATAATAGTGTAAAGTAAATGATTACTTTATAAATAAATATCATAAAGGAGGAACTTTATAATGGCACAAAAATTAGTTCCAGAAGCAAAAAATGGTTTATCTAAATTCAAAAATGAAGTAGCAAGCGAAATGGGAGTTCCTTTCACTGACTACAATGGTAACCTTACTTCTAAACAATGCGGAAGTGTTGGTGGAGAAATGGTTAAAAGAATGGTAGAACAATACGAAAAAGGAATCTAAAAATTGAATAAATATTATTAATTAGGAAAAAGAGTCTTTATAATATCTTATTTAAAATTAATAGGATATTCATATAGACTCTTTTTAATTAAATTTTATAATATTTACAAATTAATTATAATTTATTGTTAATTTTTTAACTATCATACCTGTATCTTAATTATTTTTTACATTTTAATAATTAATTGGCTAAATTTCTTTAATATATATCATAACTACTCCACTTCTTCCCTTTGCTTATCATGTAATACTATGATATTATAATTTATGTACTATTTCGCTATATTTTTTATAATAAATTTTTTTAATTTCTATCTTGAAAATTTCAAAAATTAGTGATATAGTTTAAATATGCCATTGTTAAATAATAATTATTATTATTTAATTATTGTTTAACATAAATGACAATACTTATATATATTTATAAAATGTTAGAAAAGAGGCGCTATGATGAGAGAAGAATGGAATGATTTCAAAACAGGTTCATGGACAAAAAGTATTGACGTAAGAAACTTTATTCAAACTAACTATACTCCATATGAAGGTGATGATAGTTTCTTAGCTGGAGCTACTGAAGATACAAACAAGCTTTGGGCTGAAGTTAGTGAACTATTCAAAAAAGAAAGAGAAAATGGTGGAGTTTTAGATGTAGATACAGAAACTATATCTGGAATCAATGAATACAAGCCTGGTTACATTGATCAAGCTTTTGAAAAAATCGTTGGTGTACAAACTGATGCTCCATTAAAGAGAGCTGTAATGCCATACGGTGGTATAAGAATGGCTGAAAATGCAGCTAAAGCTTATGGATATGAAGTAAGCCCAAGAATATCTGAAATATTCTCTAAATACAGAAAAACTCACAACCAAGGTGTTTTCGATGCTTATACTTCAGAAATGAGATTAGCTAGAAAATCTGGTGTTATCACTGGTCTTCCAGATGCTTATGGTAGAGGAAGAATCATAGGTGACTACAGAAGAGTTGCTTTATACGGTGTTGATAGATTAATCCAAGATAAAGAACAACAAAAATTAAGCTTAGAAGTTAAAACAATTGATGAAGATGTAATCAGATTAAGAGAAGAAATATCTGATCAAATTCTTGCATTAAAAGAATTAAAAGGATTAGCTGCTAGCTACGGATTTGATATATCTCAACCAGCTACTAACGCTAAAGAAGCTATACAATGGTTATACTTTGGATTCTTAGGAGCTATCAAAGACCAAAATGGTGCTGCGATGTCTTTAGGAAGAACTTCTACATTCTTAGATATCTATATTGAAAGAGATTTAAGAAACGGTGTTATCACTGAAGAAGAAGCTCAAGAATTAATGGACCACTTCGTAATGAAGTTAAGATTAGTTAAATTCTTAAGAACTCCAGAATACAACGATTTATTCTCAGGAGATCCAACTTGGGTTACTGAATCAATCGGTGGTATGGGATTAGATGGTAGAACTTTAGTTACTAAGAACTCATTCAGAGTACTTAACACATTATATACTTTAGGACCATCACCAGAACCAAACTTAACTGTTTTATGGTCAACTAGATTACCTCAAGGATTTAAAGATTTCTGTTCTAAGGTTTCTATTGATACATCATCAGTTCAATACGAAAATGATGATTTAATGGCTCCATACTGGGGAGATGACTATGCTATCGCTTGTTGTGTATCTGCAATGAGAGTTGGTAAGCAAATGCAATTCTTCGGTGCTAGAGTTAACTTAGCTAAAACTTTACTTTACGCTATAAACGGTGGTAAAGATGAAAAGTACGGAATGCAAGTTGGACCTAAGACTGCTCCATTAACTGGTGAATACTTAGATTACAATGAAGTTATGGATAGATTCGATGTTATGACTGACTGGTTAGCTAACCTTTACGTTAATACATTAAATGTTATCCACTACATGCATGACAAATATTCATATGAAAAATTACAAATGGCTTTACATGACAGAGACGTATTCAGAACTATGGCTTGTGGTATAGCTGGTTTATCAGTTTGTGCTGACTCTATTTCTGCAATCAAATACGCTAAAGTTAAGCCAATAAGAAATGAAGAAGGAATAGCTGTAGATTTCGAAGTTGAGGGTGATTTCCCTAAATACGGAAACGACGATGACAGAGTTGATGAAATTGCTGCATGGTTAGTTGAAAGCATGATGAATAAGATCAGACAAAACAAGACTTACAGAAATGCTTACCACACTCAATCAGTATTAACAATCACTTCAAACGTTGTTTACGGTAAGAAAACTGGTACAACTCCATGTGGAAGAAAAGCTGGAGAACCATTTGCACCAGGAGCTAACCCAATGCACGGAAGAGACTGTAGCGGATCATTAGCATCATTAAACTCAGTTGCTAAAATCCCTTATGAACATTCACAAGATGGTGTTTCTAATACATTCTCAATCGTTCCAGATGCATTAGGAAAAACACCTGAAAACAGAATCCATAACTTAGGTACTATGATGGATGGATACTTCTCTCAAGGTGCTCAACACTTAAACGTAAATGTATTTAATAGAGAAACTTTATTAGATGCTATGGATCACCCAGAAGAATATCCACAATTAACAATCAGAGTTTCTGGATATGCTGTTAACTTCATTAAATTAACAAGAGAACAACAATTAGACGTTATAAACAGAACATTCCACAAATCAATGTAATTTGTTTATAATATTAAATAGAGCTTATTGCACACGCAATAAGCTCTTATTTTTTAAATTAAATCAACAATTACTAAATCTGGTCTATTAAATAGTCTCAATGGAAATCCGCTATTACCCAATCCTCTACTAACTATTAATTTATTTTTTTCTCCATATACTCCTTTATAATACTTAGGAAATAATCCTTGTCCTGGGGCAAATATTCCACCTATTCCTGGTAATATAAACTGCCCTCCATGTGCATGACCTGAAAACATAATATCAAAATTATATTTACTATAGGCTCCTTCTTCTACATACTCAAAATTTTCAGGATAATGTGATAGTACAATTTTTATTCCATCTAATCTTTCTAATCTGCTAAATATTTTTTCTATATTTTCAGTGCCATATCTGCTATTAACTTTACTATAAAATAATTCACCTTCATCTATTCTTTTTTCTTCCAATCCTAAAATATTAATCTTATTTCCTTTTACTTCTATAGATTCTATTTCATTTTCTAATACACATATTTTATTTTTTTTCAACTTCTCTACTATTTCACTTACTCTACTACATCTCATTTCATTATTTCCTAATATATAATACATAGGAATGTCTTTATTTATACTGCTACAAAATTCAATTATTTCATCAAGCTTTTTCATACTTGAATCTATCAAATCCCCTGTTGCAACAATAATATCAGGTTTTTGTTCAATAATTTTTTTATATAAAATATAATTATTTTTTCCAAACTCTTTACTATGTAAATCTGATATTTGTGCTATTCTAACTTTATTATTTATCTTCTGCTTTAATTTTATATTTGTTATTACAATTTTATTATTTTGATAATAACAAAACACTCCTGTAAGCATAGCTATAGCAATTATTATTTCCATAACCCTATCCTCCTTTAAGTTGTTAGTTTTTTATCAAGCTATAAATAGTAAATTGCTTATATTATATGTATTATATAATTAATTTTCTCTCACTGTACTTTACTTTAAAATTAAAAAATAGAAATTATATACTTAAAATATAATTTCTATTTTATATTAAAATCTAATAATATACTTTTTTTTATAAAAAATAAAGCTCTTTAGCTATTTTTACAATAAATTCATAAACTTCATCATATATAGAATTAAATCTTTTCTGTAAAATATTTGATAATTCCAATGAATATTCTATACTATCTATTTCTATACCAATAAAATAGCCATTTACATTTGTTTTCTCAAGCCTCACCAGACTTAAGAGGCTTGTTTCATGTGCAGTTATCTCTTTACTAATTAGCTTATCACATTCTTCTAGCTTTTTAAAAGTAATTTCACCAGGATTTATTCCAAAATAAGTTGAATCTAATATTATTATAAATTCATCATCATTTATGTTTTCTAAGCAATATAAATAATCAGTTTCTCCAATAAAAACTTCTATTTCATTAATATTATCTTTATCTACTCTCCTTTTTATATTTCTTGCTAACCTTACACCTATTCCATCATCTTTTAAAAGAATATTTCCTATTCCAAAAACCTTAACCATAGTTACTCCTATGAATTAATTATTATATTTATGGGTTTATGCCTATTACTTGTCACATGTACAGCACAATTTAAACATGGATCAAAACTTCTAACTATTCTTCCTATTTCTACTGGAGCATTTATATCATTAATCTCTGCTCCAATTAAAGCTTGTTCAACAGTTCCTTTTAACCCCTTTCTATCTGTAGGTGAAAAATTCCATGCTGATGGAGGTATTAATGTATAATTTGATATCATTCAATTTAAATCAGGAGTAATATTCATTGCATTTTCAAAAGCTCTTACAGATGTAATTGCATGATGTGTTGAACATATTCCACAAACTCTTGGAACTAATCTTATAATGTCAAATGGCGGCCTTCCCTCAAACATTTTTTCAAAACCTCTAAATTGGCTTCCACTTACTTTAGCATCTACAATCTTATTATTTTCAACTTGTACTTCTATATTAAGTAATCCACTTATTCTTGTTACAGGATCTATTCTTATAGTAGTCATATTTATCCCCTTATTACACATTACTAGAGTCATACTTTACAAAAGGTTCATAGTCATCTGGAAATCCTGGTGATGCACATCCTATACATGTTGTATTATCTTCAATAGGCCAATTAAAAGTATTATTCTACCTACTTACTGGGCAATATGCATAAGTGACGGTTCCTCTACATCCCAATTTAAACATGCATTCTTTTTCACCAAATTTTTTTGCAAAAATTCCTTGATCAAAAAATTTTCTTCTAGGGCATATATCATGTATTAAAGTATCATAATAAACTAATGGTCTTCCATTACTATCAAGTTCTGGAATTCCACCAGAAGCTATATATCCTAATATTCCTGCTACCCAAACTGGATTAGCCGGGCATCCTGGAATTTTTATAATATCTGTTCTTTTCAAAAATTCGCTTACACTTAAAGCCTTTGATAAATTTGGCTTTGCAGCTGTAGGCCCTCCAAAACATGCACAGGTTCCTACAGTAATTATTATACGTGCATTTTTAGAAATATCACTCACAGCTTTCATAGCAGTTATCTTTTCACCTTTATAAGTAGCTACTGTTGTATAAAGACCATTGTCCCTTGTTGGTATAGCTCCAGATACTATAAAAATATATTCTGTATCTAAATTATCAATTATATTTTTATAAGCTTCCTCACCTTGATCTCCTTGAATACTTCCAAAATACTTCATATCCACAAATTTCTCCAGCATATATATAAGATTAGGATCTTCTGAATTTAAAAGTGAAATAACTTCACCAAAGCACCCTGAAGTTTCTAACCATATAGCATTAATCTTTTTTACTCTGTTATTTTCAACATTATCTATGGCATTATTTATCATATTCATAGCTAATTTATTTTTCTTTTGATCTTTTGTATCTTTATCAAAAATTCTATTTTCCCAAAAATCTATTTCTTCTATAGGTATAATATATTTATCACTTTTAAATATAAACATAAAACCTTTCCTTATTTTTATTATATTTATGTTTATTTTATTTCATAATAGAATAATCAATAAAAATAAAGTTAAATAAAATAAAAAACTGTGAAATAAATCCATATATCGGATTTATCTCACAGTTATATATTATTCTTGTTCTGCTAACTTCTTTAATTCTGCATATTTTTGTCTAGCATGTTCTTCTGTCATTTGGAATAATTCTTCCGCTTGCTCAGGGAATTGCTTAGCAATTGCAGAGTATCTTACTTGATCCATTATGAAGTCTCTAAAGCTTCCTTGTGGTTCTTTAGAATCTAAGCTAAATGGATTCTTTCCTTGTTCTTTTAATTCTGGATTGTATCTGTATAAATGCCAGTATCCAGCCTTAACTGCTTCATCCATGTTTCTTATAGAGAATCCCATTCCCTTCTTTAATCCATGGCTGATACAAGTTGAGTAAGCAATAATGATTGATGGTCCATTATGAGCTTCTGCTTCAAGCATTGCTTTAACTACTTGGTTCTTATCAGCACCAATAGCTACTTGTGCAACATAAACATTTCCATAAGACATCATCATTCTTCCTAAATCTTTCTTCTTAGTCTTCTTACCTGAAGCTGCTAATTTAGCCATAGCTGCAGCAGGAGTTGATTTAGAAGATTGTCCACCAGTGTTAGAGTAAATTTCTGTATCAAATACTAATACATTTACGTCTTGTCCTGATGCTAATACATGGTCTAATCCACCGTATCCGATGTCATAAGCCCAACCGTCTCCTCCAAGGATCCATTGTGATCTCTTAACAAGGAAATCAGCTCTTTCTTTAATTTCTTCAACTAATACTTTTGCTTCTTCATTTTCAATGTTGTTTTCAGCTAAAATAGCTTCAACTTCTCTTGAATGAACTTTTGAAAGCTCTCCGTTATCTTTATTTTCTAACCAGTTTTTGAATACTTCTTTATATTCTTCAGCTATATCCATAGAAATTAAGCTTTCCATATTTGAAGCTATTTTCTTTCTCATTTGATCAGCTGCTAAGAACATACCGTATCCAAACTCAGCATTATCTTCAAATAATGAGTTAGCCCAAGCTGGTCCCTTACCTTCATGGTTCTTTGTATATGGTGTTGAAGGTGCTGAACCTCCCCATATTGATGAACATCCAGTTGCATTAGCAATCATCATTCTATCACCGAATAATTGAGTTACTAACTTAATATATGGAGTTTCTCCACAACCAGCACATGCTCCTGAGAACTCGATAAGTGGTTGTTTGAATTGGCTATCCTTAACTGTTTTACCTGGAGTTAAGTGTTCTTTGTTTGATACTTCTTTTGATACTGAGAAATCCCAGTTTGCTACTTCTGTTTCTACTTGTGTTCCAAGTGGCTTCATTTCTAATGCCTTACCTGGTGCTGGACAAATATCAACACAGTTATTACATCCAGTACAATCTAATGTACTTACTTGAATTCTGTAGTTTAATCCTGCTAATGTTTTACCAGTAGCTTTCTTAGTTTCAAATCCTGCTGGTGCTTTTGCTAATTCTTCATCAGTTACTAGAACTGGTCTAATACATGCATGTGGACAAACGAAAGCACATTGGTTACATTGAATACATTTTGACATATTCCATTCTGGAACATCTGTAGCAACACCTCTTTTTTCATATGCTGCAGTTCCTGCTGGGAATGTACCATCTTCTAATCCATTGAATGCACTTACTGGTAGTTTATCTCCTTCTAAAGCATTCATCGGATTCATTATGTTTTTGACGAAATCTGTTACTTCTTTAGTTTCTACTTTTGCTTCTTCAGTAGCAGTCTTCCAGCTTTCAGGTACATTAATCTTAACTAATGAATTCATACCAGCTTCAACAGCTTCGTAGTTCATGTTAACAACCTTATCACCCTTCTTACCGTAAGCCTTCTTAATTGAAGCTTTTAAGTATTCTGTAGCTTCTTCTTGTGGGATAATTTCTGCTAATTTAAAGAATGCAGATTGCATTATCATATTAATTCTTCTACCTAATCCTATTTCAGAAGCAATCTTAGTTGCATTAACTGTATAGAAGTTTATTTCATTTTCAGCTATGTATCTCTTCATCTTAGCTGGTAATTTTCTTTCAATTTCTTCTTCGTTCCAAATTGTATTTAATACGAAGTTTCCACCTTTTTTAAGACCTTTTAATAAATCATATTGATTTACGTAAGCTTGCACGTGACATGCTATGTAATCAGCTTCATCAATAAGGTAAGTTGATCTTATTGGTGTATCTCCAAATCTTAAGTGAGACATAGTTACCCCACCAGATTTCTTTGAGTCATATGCAAAGTAAGCTTGTACGTATTTATCTGTATTTTCACCAATAATCTTAATAGCTTGCTTATTAGCTCCTACTGTACCATCTGATCCTAATCCCCAGAACTTACATCTAACTGTTCCTGGTGTTGCAATTCTTAATTCATCTTCTACTGGAATTGAAGTGAAAGTAACATCATCTTCTATACCTACAGTAAAGAAGTTCTTAGAATTTTCTTTCTTTAAGTTATCAAATACAGCTTTGATATCAGATGGTGTAACATCCTTAGAAGCTAATCCATAACGTCCACCAACTATCTTAGGTGCATTTTCTTTTCCATAGAATGCAGAACATACATCTAAGTATAATGGTTCACCATTACATCCTGGTTCTTTTGTTCTATCAATTACACAAATCTTTTCTACTGATTGTGGTATAACCTTTAATAAATGCTCTACAGAGAATGGTCTGAATAAATGAACTTTAACTAATCCATATTTTTCTCCTCTAGCATTTAATTCATCTATAGTTTCTTCTATAGCTTCAGTTACTGAACCCATAGCAACAATTATTTCTTTAGCATCTTCTGCTCCATAGTAATTGAATAATCCATAGCTTCTTCCTGTCTTCTCTTCCATTTTAGCCATGTATTCTTCAACTATTGGAATTATGTCATTATAGAATTTATTAGAAGCTTCTCTTGTTTGGAAATAAATATCTGAGTTTTGAGCTGTTCCTCTTGTAACAGGGTTATTTGGAGTTAACGCTCTACTTCTAAATTCTTTTAAAGCTTCTCTATCTAACATTTCTGCATAATCTTCATAATCTAATACTTCAACTTTTTGAATTTCATGAGATGTTCTAAATCCATCAAAGAAGTTTACAAAAGGTAATCTTCCTTTAATAGCTGAAAGGTGAGATACTGGAGCTAAGTCAGCAACTTCTTGTACTGATCCAGCTGCAAGCATAACACATCCTGTCATTCTTGCTGCCATAACATCTTGATGATCTCCAAATATTGATAATGCTTGAGATGCTATTGCTCTAGCACTTACATGGAATACACCTGGTAATAATTCTCCTGCTACCTTGTACATGTTTGGTAACATAAGTAATAGACCTTGTGATGCAGTAAAAGTAGTTGTTAATGCACCAGCTTGAAGTGAACCGTGGAATGTACCAGCAGCTCCTGCTTCTGATTGCATTTCTACAACATTAACTGTTTGTCCAAAAATATTTTTCTTCCCTTGAGCAGCCCATTCATCAACAACTTCTGCCATTGTAGTAGATGGAGTTATAGGGAATATTGCAGCTACATCTGTAAACGCATATGCTACGTGAGCAGCAGCCGTATTACCATCAATAGTCATCATTCTCTTTGCCATGATAATATACCTTCTTTCATCATCCTAAATGTTTCTTAAATAATTATAATTGTTATTTAATAATAATTATTATACTTCATTTTTATTTTTTTTCTAGTACTTTTCTTAGAAATATTCCTTAGTATAATTTTGTAATCTTTTGTCACTTATTAGTATAATAACATACTTTCATTTCTTCAATAGAAAACTACCATCTTTATACATTTAATTTTTAAATAGTAATTAAAAAATTTTTAAATGGTTATATATCTAAGTAATTACACTTAAACTAATTAATTAGATATTTTGACCATACATAATATTACTCTTTATGTTATTTTTCTACAAGAAGGCACTTTTTTTATATATAGTGTCAAAAAAGATACTAAGTATATAGTTTTATACTTGGTTTTATGTTATTATTTATATTTGTACGAATAAAGGAGGTGTTATCATGAATAAAATACTTACTTTTCATAATGATTGCCGTCTTAATGATCGTTGTGCCAAATATGAAACATGTCCAATGATACTTGTTCATAAAATATTATCTGGTAAATGGAAAATTTTAATTTTATGGTATTTAAGTAATGATACTCTAAGATTTAGCGAATTAAAACGAAAGTTGCCAGGTACAACGCAGAAAATGCTAACCAATCAATTAAGAAGTTTAGAAGAAGATAATCTTATATTTAGAAAAGTTTATCCTGTTGTTCCACCTAAAGTAGAATATGGACTTACTGATATCGGCAAAAAAATAATTCCTCTTCTTGAATCTATGTATTCATATGGAGTTGAATACTCTAATACAAAAAATTAAAAGAAATTAGCTAACAGCAAATTGTAATTGAGTTAGCTAGTTTCTTTTAATTTATAATATATTAATATTTTATTGCAAATACTAAAATAAATCTGTTAAACCGATTCACTTGCTTTGTTTATTTATTGACAATAGTTATTGATAGATTATAATTATTATTATAGACCATAGAGGTATTTAATAATAAATAAAAAAAAGGAGATTTTTACATGTCTAATACATTCAAAATAACTGAAGACCTATTTTGGGTAGGAGCCCTTGACCCAAACCTAAGAATTTTTGACATAATAATGGAAACTAAATTTGGAACATCTTACAACTCTTATCTTTTAAAGGGTTCTGATGGAATTGCATTGTTTGAAACTGTAAAAGAAAAATTCTTTGATGAACATTTAGATAAAATTCGCTCTATTGTGAATTTAGAGGATATAAATTACGTTGTTGTTAATCATACAGAACCTGATCATGCTGGATCAGTTGAAAAAATACTTGAGTATGCTCCTAATGCTACTGTAGTTGGAAGCACTTTAGCTATTAAATATTTAAGTGAAATTATTAATAAACCTTTCAAAAGTAAAGTAGTTAAAGATTGGGAAACATTATCTTTAGGTAATAAAACTTTAAAATTTATTAGTGCCCCTCAATTACATTGGCCTGATACAATGTACACATACGTAATAGAAGATGAAACATTAATTACTTGTGATTCTTTTGGTGCTCATTATTGCGATGAACGTGTTTTAAAAAGTGCAATTGAAGATAGCAAAGAAGATGACTATATAGAAGCTTATAATTATTACTTTAGAATGATTATGGGACCATTCAAACCTTTTATGCTTAAAGCACTTGATAAAATTAAGGATTTAAACTTAAAGTACATTTGTCCTGGACATGGATTAGTATTAGATCATACTAATATTGAAAAGTTTGTTAATCTTTATAGAGAATGGTGTCAACCAACAAAAAGAGAAAAACAAAGCATAGTAATACCATATGTTACTGCATACGGATATACTGAAGAAATTGCTAAAGAAATAAAAAGAGGTATTGAAGCTTCAAACTTTGATGTTGATATTTTAATGTATAACTTAGTTACAGCAGACATGAATGAAGTATTAAATGAAATTAATCAATGTAGTGGTTTATTACTAGGTTCTCCTACATTATTATCTGATACTTTACCACAAATATGGACTATTTTATCTTCATTAAATCCAGTAATTCATAAAGGATTACCAGCAAGTTGCTTTGGATCATATGGTTGGAGTGGAGAAGCTCTTAAAAATATTAACGAAAGATATAAACAACTTAAATTTAATGTAGTATGTGAACCACTAGGTATAGTATTTAGACCTAGTGAAGAAAACTTAAAATCTGCTTATGATTTTGGATTAGAATTTGCAAATAAAGTTTTAAAATAAAAAAACAA
>NZ_CBYM010000031.1 GCF_000577815.1 Clostridium saudiense
CTATTCCTCCTAAAATCTATTCGATATATCTTTAATTTTCTTAATTTCTTATTTACTTGCTCTTTTGTTTTTGTGCTCTCTCGAATCACCTTACATCTATTATTATATAATAATAATTATTAATTACAAGTCTTTTTTGAAAAATTTTTTAAAAATTTTCTAATTGATAATATATATCAGTTAGCATTATTACTAGCTTTATCTATTTATATATAGATATTGATTATCAATTGATAAATTTCTCATTAAATAAAGAGCTATACCTTTTAGTACAGCTCTTCACAAATTTCACTTAAATAGTTACTAGAGATTTATTGATTAAATTCATGTTAATCTTAACTTGAAAGTCACTTATTAGTTTTAATTTAAATATATAATTTTCATTAACTATTATATAAAAATATACTACTTTAATCTTATTATAGATTTAAATAAATCTCCATCGACTTCAATATTAAAGCTTCCACCATGAAGCTCTACTATACTTTTAGCTATAGCAAGACCTAATCCTGACCCTTCTGTGCTTCTTGATGAATCTCCACGTTTAAATCTATTTGTTATTTCATTAGTATCAAAGCTTAATTCATAAGCTGATATATTTCTCATCACTATTATAACTTCTTTTTCTTCTTTATACATATCAATATAAACTCTAGTATTACTTAATGAATATTTAACTATATTAGAAATAAGATTTTCAAACACTCTATATAATCTCTTTCCATCTCCATTAATAAATATCTTTTCTTCTGGAACATTTAATTTAACATTTAAATTGCTATCTTTAAATCTTTCATCATTTTCACCTAATGCTTGCTTTAATAATTGCCCAATATCTATTTTAGCAATATTAAGTTCCATAGCTCCACTTGCTGCCTTAGATGCTTCAAATAAATCTTCTATTAAAACTTTAAGTCTTTGAGATTTTTTATCTAATATATTTACATAATCCATAGCAGTTTCTGGTTGTATATTTTCTCTCTTTAATAAATCAATATAATTAATTATTGAAGTTAAAGGTGTTTTTAAATCATGAGATACATTGGTAATAAGTTCTGTTTTCATGTTTTCGCTTTTCATTTCATTTTCAACAGACTTCTTTAATCCATCTCTCATATTATTAATATCATGAGCCAATTCTCTTAGATGTCCTCTTCCCTTTTCATCTATTTTATAGTTTAATTTACCTTCTGCTGCCGCCTTTGATCCAACCATTATTTTATCTAAATAAACTAAATCTTTAATAAATATTATAATATATACAATAGTTAATATTATTCCTGCAATTATTCCTATTGGCCATATATAAAGCATTGCTGATAAGAAAAATAATACTAATCCCATTGCTACATATAAAGCTGTCATTATTAAGAATGTTCTTATTATAGACCCTCTATTCATTACATCACTTAAATAGTTCCAAACCTTAATTGTAATATTATTTTTTAATAAAGTTCCTTCATTGTAGCTAACAATTATAACTCTAACTAATAAATAATATATTACAACTACTATAGATACCCATATTATTGATGATAAATTTAATCTTCTTATATAATTATTTGAATTATAGTAAATGTGTGGCCCAATATTCCAAATTATCCACCCTATAATTCCAACTCCAATTTTATATTCGATAGGATACCCTTTAACCTTATTTATTATTTTTTCTATTAACGCTACCTTTACTTTATATTTAGCTAAGTATAATAAACAAAATATTGTTAGAACTAAAAATATTACAAATGTAATACAACTTAAATAAAAACTAGTAACATTATGTTGCACCCCCTTAAAGCTTTCAGAAACTACATCCCCTGATTTAAGTTCCTTAGGCATCCATATATATAATGTTATATTATGTTTTTCGCTATAATCATACTTAAGTTGGGCAATAGACGTATTTTCATAACTATAATTAGAGAATCTAGTACTATAGCTATAATTATCAATAAATTTACCTAATATATTATTCTTATCTATTTCCTTACCATTAACATATATTTTTTCAATTATGTTTCCATTATAATCAATATTTATTTCTTTGAAATATCTACTATTTTCTATAATCTCAGTAGAATCAATTTCACTTCCACCAATCCAAACATCATTTAATTTATCATAAGCTCTAAAATTTAAATTAACATAAGATTTTATTTTATTATTTAAATTACTTGCACTATTGCTTTTTCTATTTAAAATATACTCATTCATTTCTTCATCACTTAAAGTATATTTTTCATCTATTTTTTCTCTTTGTTCCTCTAATATCTTTTCTTGCTGTTCATAAGTTAAACTATTAAAGCTATCATCATTATATTTAGAAGTTCTATAATTATCGTATTCATTATTAGCCTTATCTAATAATTCAGCCTTACAAATATCTATATCATTTTGAGTTATATTATCCTTATCCTTAGCATAACTAGCTGATTTATAATATAATGAATAATCCTCTACCAAACTTGTATAATCATTTATATCATTTGCTACTTGAGTTTGTAAATATACTCTCTCTGGTATAACATATCCCAAGTTATCTTTAATTTCTATGCCTAATAGAAATGTACATGCTAATGATATAACAGTTAAAATATAAATTATATATTTGCTATTATTACTACTTAAAATATTTCTTTTGTTATTTTTTATCTTTTTATCTGAAACTATTATTTCTTCTTCATTAATATTTTCTTTACTAGTATTTTTCGATTTTATATCCAATACCCCACACCACCTTTAAATATTTAGGATCCTTAGGATTGATTTCTATTTTTTCTCTAATCCTTCGTATATGTACTGCTACTGTATTTTCTGCATTATAACTAGGTTCTTTCCATACATTTTCATATATTTCATCTATAGAAAAAACCCTTCCTTGATTTCTTAATAATAATTCTAATATGCCAAATTCAGTTGCTGTTAATTTAATTGATTCCCCATCAACTAATACTTCTTTTGTATCTTGATTTAATGAAAGTCCTCCACTACTTATTATTGAATTACTTTCCTCTTCCTTTTTCCCACCATAGTTTCCAAAGACAGTATACCTTCTTAACTGTGACTTAACTCTTGCTATAAGTTCTAATGGATTAAACGGCTTAGTTATATAATCATCTGCCCCCATATTAAGACCTAATATTTTATCTGTATCCTCTGATTTTGCAGAAATTAATATAATAGGGATATTCTTTTCCTTCCTTATTTTCATTGTAGTTCTAAGTCCATCCATATTAGGCATCATTATATCCATTAATATAAGATATACATCATTTTCCATTAAAGCTTCCAATGCTTCTAATCCATCATAAGCTTTAATTACATTAATTCCTTCATTTCTTAAATATATATCAATAGCATCAACTATCTCTTTATCATCATCTACTACTAAAACATTATTTTTCTCCATACCTAAATTGCACTCCCTTCATAATGTATTATTATACCATGCTACTTAACTTATATTTATATAGTAACAAGAAAGTCTTACAAAAAAATTATTATATTTATTACAAATTTATTAAGAAAGCCTCCAAATTTTCAATTTTGCTCCTTGAAGGTACACTTTAGTGTACTCAGCGACCGTTAGGGAGTCGAGTTTCCTTTAAAAAATTATCATGGTAATACGAAAAAAATAAATGGAATATCTACAGGAATCAATATAATCTTCCTTCCGATACTCCATTTATCTTTTTCTTTATTACCAGATGTACGGCATTGAGCCAATTTAATTTTAATTAGTTAATGCTTGTGCTATTAATAATTGTAGCTTGGTGTTAGGTTTAAATTATTTTTTCGTTATTACTCATCAAAAAAATTATATTGTTAATAAAAGTCCTGCAATTGTAGCACTAAGAAGATTTGCTAAGGTTCCACCTAATACTGCTTTCCACCCTAAACGAGCTATATCATGCTTTCTACTAGGTGCCATTCCTCCTATACCTCCAATTAAAATTGCTATAGAAGAAATATTGGCAAATCCACATAATGAAAAAGTTACTACAGCTATTGTTTTAGCTGATAATGTACTCATTATTTCAGAAAGACTTGTAAATGCTACAAATTCATTTAATATTATTTTTTGACCTATTAATGAACCTGCAACTACTGCTTCCTTCATTGGTACTCCTATAATAACTGCTACTGGGGCAAAAATATATCCTAAAATAGATTGTAAACTTAAGTTAGTTATTCCAAACCATCCACCAACCATTCCAATAACACCATTTACAAGCGCAATTAATGCTACAAATGCTAATAATATTGCTGCTATGTTAAGAACTAGTCCTAATCCATCAATAGCTCCCTTAGATGCTGCATCAACAACATTTGCTGAATCATCCTTTACCATTTCAATTTCTTCATTTACTTTAGCTTCTTTTATTTCTGGAATTATTATTTTAGAAATTATAAGTCCTGCTGGAGCTGACATAAAACTAGCAGATACTAAATATTCAATAGGAATTCCTAATAATGAATATCCAACTAATATTGATCCAGAAACGGAAGCAAGGCCTCCAACCATAACTGTAAATAATTCAGATTCTGTTAATTTTTCAACATATGGTTTAATTAAAAGGGGTGCTTCTGTTTGCCCTAAGAATATATTTGCTGACGATGATATAGTTTCTAACTTAGATGTACCTAAAAGCTTCGCTAACCCTCCACCTATAAGCTTTATAACAAACTGCATAATTCCTAAGTAATATAATACTGATACTACTGCTGAAATAAATATAATTACGCCTAAAACATTAACAGCAAAAATACTTCCATCATTAGCTAATGAGCCAAATAAGAATGATATTCCTTCTTTTGCATAATCAATTACAGATTGAACCCCTAATGCAATCTTACTTAATACATATTTTCCAACACTCCATTTTAATGCAGCAAATGCAAATGCAAATTGAATTATAAATCCAATAATCACAGTTCTCCAATTTATTTTTTTCTTATTATTTGAAAATAAAAATGCTACTAGAAATATAAAAGCTACACCTATAATACAATTTAATATTGCCACAAGATACACCATCCTTTGTTAAATACTTTTTCTCATTTAGTTTTATCCAAAATGTAGTCTTATATTCTTTTGCAAATAAAAAGACACCTCTGAAATCAACCCAATATTTAGGTTTATTCCAGAGGCATAAACTATTTCTGTATAATTATTTAATTATATAACTCGATACTATTTCTCCAAAATATATTGTATGATAATCTTCTAAAGGATATTTACTATTTTTTATATCCTCATTTAAATTCTTATCACTCATTGTAGTTTTATAAAGAACTCTACATTCAAAATGCATACCTTCCATATTTAATACAGGAGTATTTATTTTTTCCGATTCTCTAGTATCAATATTTAATTGTGCTAATTTATTAATATCTTTACCACTTTTAGTTCCTAAAAATGCTATTTCCTTATCCACATTTTTATATGGTATTGTAACTGTAAATTCATTTGTTTTTTCAATTATTCCATATGTATATCTTTGTGGTCTTACCATAACTGTAAATACAGGTTTACCCCACATGAAACCAATACTTCCCCAAGCTATAGTCATTGAGTTCACTTTACTTCCACTCTTAGTTGTTAAAAATATTCCTTTACTTAAAAGTTCAATATTTTTTTCTAAATTCTCATTATATGATACAAATCTTTTAATCATTTAACTCGCCCCTTCAACTTATTAATATTAAAACTATATAATATTATACCAATTTTTAACACCTTTTAATACCACTAACCTATTATCAACCTTAAATATAGATAAATTGCCACATTATGATTTAAATATTTAAAATTTCATACCTATATATTAATTTTATATAACTTCTTTTCCAAAAGGCATTAATGCTAGCTTGGCCATTTTAAATGATTGTGCTGCAAATGGAATTCCTACTATTGTTATACATAAAATTAATCCACTTACTATATTTGTAATACATAACTCTAACCCACCAAATATCAACCATAATATATTCATTAGTAAATTCCCACTACTATCACTTACTGTAACAACTTCTTTACCAAATGGCGCAAGCTGTAGTCTTGCCATTTTAAAGCATTGCATTCCTACTGGTATTCCAATTATAGTAATACACCATATTATCCCTATAAAACACCATCCTATTGCACCAATAAGGCCCCCAAATATTATCCAAATAATATTTCCTAAACACGACATAAACATTACCTCCATTAAATTTACTTACATATGATTCTTACTTAGTATATAAGGAAACTTTCCTAATTTGAAATCAATTTAGTATTCTTAAGAATATTTTAATAATTAATTTGATTTGTAAATTTCTTATTTATCAACAACAAGTTAAGAGATAATATTAACTCTAATTTTCTTTTTATTCCACAATGTGTATTTATTTGCCCTAAATAAAAATAAGTTTCTTTTATAATATGTTTTCTATTTTAAAAAGGAACTCTTTTATTTTAATTCATAAAGTAAATATAATATTTACTCTTATTGACTTATTATAGTAGACTAATATATAATTAATAAATATTGAAATCTTTTAATAAATTTAATATTTATTGCATTGAAAAGGAGTAGTACTATAATACTGTAATCTTTAGAGAGCTGTTGGTTGCTGCAAAACAGTGATACATTTATAGGAACTTGCCTTGGAGCTTACTTGTTAAAAGCAAGTACGGAATCCCCGTTACGGATTTGAGTGAGAACCTTTTTAGTTAAAAGTTAGTAGTTTTTAGTTAGTAGTTAATGTTGAAACTCTTAATCAGTTTCTTAAATATATATTTTTTTAATTCAGCTACGACGATTTTATTCAACACCTATTACCTTTTAACTTATAAAATAGTTCTAATAAGAGTGGTACCGCGAAATATAGCTTTTCGTCTCTTAATTGAGATGAAGGGCTTTTTTTATATATTTTTATAAAATTAGGTAAAAATTATAAATATAATTAGTTAGGAGTATTTCGTTTTGAATTGATAGTCTTGAATTAGTAATTGAGGATAAAATATTTCTAAATTCAGCTCAGCTGAATTTATTCCTTAACTATTAACTCTTAACTATTAACTCTTAACTATCCAAAGGAGTGTTTAAACTATGAGTAACTACGGAACTGCCATTGATAAAAAGTGGCAAAAAAAGTGGCAAGAAACTGAACTTTACAAATTTAATCCAGATGCAGAGGGTGAAAAACTTTATGTTTTAGAAATGTTCTCTTATCCATCAGGAAGCCAATTACATGCTGGTCACTGGTTTAACTATGGACCTGTTGATTCATGGGCAAGATTAAAGAAAATGCAAGGATACAATGTATTCCAACCAATGGGATTTGATGCCTTTGGTTTACCTGCAGAAAACTTTGCAATTAAGACTGGAATTCATCCATGGGATTCTACTGAAAAGAATATTAAAACTATGGAAGAACAATTAAGAGCTATGGGAGCTATGTTTAACTGGGAAAATGAAGTTATAACTTGTACTCCAGAATATTATAAATGGACTCAATGGGTATTCTTACAATTATTAAAGAATGGCTTAGCTTACAGAAAGAAAGCTCCTGTAAACTGGTGTCCATCTTGTAACACAGTTTTAGCTAATGAGCAAGTTGTTGATGGTGCTTGTGAAAGATGTTCAACTGAAGTTACTAAAAAAGACTTAACTCAATGGTTCTTTAAAATTACAGAATACGCTGATGAGCTATTAGAAAAATTAGATACTTTAGATTGGCCTGAAAAAACTGTTGCTATGCAAAAGCACTGGATTGGTAAATCTACAGGTGCTGAAGTTAACTTCAAAGTTAAAAATTCAGATATTAACTTTAATGTATTCACAACAAGAGTTGATACTTTAAACGGTGTTACATATGTTGTTTTAGCTCCTGAAAATCCATTAGTTGATGAATTAACAACAGATGAAAATAAGGCTGCTGTTGAAGAATATAAAGAAGCTGCTAAAAAGCAATCAGATATAGAAAGACAATCTCTTACAAGAGAAAAAACTGGTGTATTCACTGGTTCATATGCTATAAACCCTATAAATGGTAAGGAAGTTCCAGTTTGGGTTGGAGACTATGTTCTTGCAACTTATGGTACTGGTGCTGTTATGGCTGTTCCAGCTCATGATGAAAGAGACTATGCTTTTGCTACTAAATTTAACTTACCAATAGATCAAGTTATAACTAGTAAAAAAGGTGAAGAAGTTGAATTACCATACTGTGAATACGGTGTTTTAGTTAACTCTGGTGAATTTGATGGATTAACTACTGAAGAAGCTAAAGAAGCTATTGTTGAAAAACTAGCTAAACAAGGTTTAGGCTCTGCTAAGGTTAATTACAGATTAAGAGACTGGTTAGTTTCAAGACAAAGATATTGGGGTGCTCCAATTCCAATAATCTACTGTGAAGATTGTGGTGCTGTTCCAGTTCCTGAAAAAGATCTTCCAGTTGAATTACCATACAATGTTGAATTTGCTCCAGATGGTAAGTCACCACTTGCTAAGTGTGAAGAATTCGTTAATACTACTTGTCCTTGTTGTGGTAAACCAGCTAAGAGAGAATGTGATACTTTAGATACATTCGTTTGCTCTTCTTGGTACCAAATGAGATATGTAGATAATAAAAATGATAAAATCGCATTCGATAAAGAAAAAGTAGATAAGATGCTTCCAGTTGACAAATATGTTGGTGGACCTGAGCATGCTTGTATGCACTTATTATATGCAAGATTTATAACTAAGGCTTTAAGAGATATGGGTTACTTAAGCTTTGATGAACCATTCAAGAGCTTAACTCACCAAGGACTTATCTTAGGACCAGATGGATTAAAGATGTCTAAATCTAAAGGAAATACTATATCTCCAGATGATTACATCAAAGAATATGGTGCAGATGTATTTAGAATGTACTTAATGTTTGGATTTGCTTACACTGAAGGTGGAGCTTGGAGTGATGATGGTATTAAATCTGTTGCTAGATTTGTAGATAGAATTGAAAGATATCTAACAATGTGCAGAGAAGCTATTGAAGCTGGTACTAACAATAAAACTACTATGGATAAAGCTGAAAAAGAATTAAACTTCTGGTTAAATAACGCTATTAAAGGTGTTACTGAAGATGGAGAAAAAATGCAATTCAATACTGCTATTGCTAGAATGATGGAATTCATCAATGCTTTATCTAAATACATGAAAGAAGAAACTAAAAACTTAGATTTCTTAAAGAATGTATGTGAAAGCTTTATTAAGATTTTAGCTCCATTTGCACCTCACTTTGCTGAAGAGCAATGGTCATTATTAACTGGTAAATACTCAGTATTCAATGAATCTTGGCCAGCATTTGATGCTAAAGCCCTAGTTAAAGATGAAATTGAAATAGCTATCCAAGTTAATGGTAAAATTAAAGCTAGAATCAATGTTGCTTCAGATTTAAATGAAGAAGGAATTAAGGCTGCTGCTTTAGCTGACGAAGCTGTTATAGCTGCTACAGAAGGAAAAACTATAGTAAAAGTTATCGTTATTAAAGGAAGACTTGTAAATATAGTTGTAAAGTAGTATAAGCTAAGTGAGAATCCAAATTTTAATTTGGCTATTCGAACTTACTCCGCGAGTGAAGCGAGTGGAGTTTCCTTAAATAGGAATCCAAATTTTAACTGACACTCTAAATCTTCGATTTAGCTAGTGGAAGTTACCTACTTGGTAATTTGGTTATTCGAACTTGCCTAAAAGTCGAAATTAAAATTTCGCTTCTTGAAGGTACACTGTGTGTACTCCGCGAATACAGTGAGTGGAGTTTGTTAATTGAAATTAAATAGAGACTATATCAAAATAATTTACACACCCGTAATATTTGATATAGTCTCTTTTAATTTACTCATATTAACCATAAAAAAATAATAATTTTAATATAAATATATATTAGCTAATATAACAAATCTTATATTTACTTAATTATAGCTATATAATATATAGATTTGATTATCTGAAATCTTTTCTTCTAACTAAAAAACACACTAATAACTGCAATTCCAATATATAAATAAGGCCCATACTTAATAATTGAATCTTTTTTATTATACTCTTCAACCATAGTTTTATTTGAAAGTTTCTTAAATATAATGCTAAGTATTTTAAATAAAATAAAACCTAAAATAGTTCCTAAAGTATTCATTATTAAATCATCAACATCTGTTGCACGAATAGTGAATAATTGTCCAACTTCAATAATAAGTGAAAATATAAAACCTGCAAATACTGTAGGTATAAACTTTCTAAATTTATTCCATAATGTTGGTAGTAAAAATCCAAATGGCATAAAGAATATTATATTAAGTATTGTTGAAATTTCTATTCCACTGCTGAGTGGTATAAAATTTAATACTGGATCAAATATAGGTACCCCTAACATTACTTTTCTTTCCAAATCACTTAAAGTTGGAAACCCAACTATATCTTTTAATGAAATAACAAGATATAAAATTAAAAAATATCCAAATAAGTAATGTTGCCACTTTATCTTCCCACTGCTCTTTTTATTTAAAATTATATTTATTATTGTTATTAAAACCATCGATACTAATATTGCTAATAAATAACTCTCCATCATAAGGCCAATCCCCTCTTTTGATTATTGTTTTCTACTAGTAATATTATAATCTTAAATACTTAAAAGTAATTTTCAATTTTCTTAAGATATTATTACAAATAAATTCTAATTAACATTTTTAATAATATTATATCAGATTATTAAATCATTAATACTCGTGCATATACTAATCATCTTTAAATAATTGGAAATACAATTTAAAATCTGCTAATCTTAAATTATAATATATAAAAACTGGGGGATTAGTAATGAATATTAGAGTCGCAAAACCTGAAGATGCAGAAGAACTTCTTAACATCTATAAATACTATGTTGAAAATACAACTATAACCTTTGAATATGATACTCCAAGTGTAGAGGAATTTAAAAATAGAATTAAAAATACTTTAGTTAGATATCCTTATTTGGTTGCTGAAGATAATAATAAAATTTATGGATATGCTTATGCAAGTGCTTTTAAAGTAAGACCTGCTTATGATTGGACTGTTGAAACATCTATTTATGTACAAAATTGTGATTCAAGAAGTGGTATTGGTACTTTGCTTTATAATGAACTTGAGAAATATCTTAAACTTCAAAATATAATAAACCTTAATGCTTGCATAACTTATCCTAATGAAAAAAGTGAAAACTTCCATAAAAAATTTGGATATAAAACTGTTGCTCATTTTACTAAGTGTGGCTATAAATTTGGTAAATGGAATGATGTTATTTGGATGGAAAAATTCATTGGAGAACATAGTGCTGTCCCTAATGCTATAATTCCATTTTCAAAAATCTGCCTATAAATTAAAAGCAGCAAGTACATTACTTACTGCTTTTAAAACTATTTTATAATTTTCTTAAAATAACTTGTCCATTTGTATTAACATTAGGTAATGACTTTATATATTTCTCTTCCTCCTGTGGAAAAATTCTTACACTTCCCTCTTCTTCGTTTTCTTCATAACTTTTAACCTTATTATCATCACTTTCAACAATTAAGTTACTTTTATGTTTTTCTTGAATCAACTTACTATTATTATCTATAGTAACTATATTATCTATAGCTTTAAAATTATTTGATAAAACAACAATTGAACTTAGTATAAAAAACATAATCACAACTAAAGCTAAATATTTTCTACTTTTTAAATTCACTAATAATCACCCCTTTTTATACAAGTTTATTAGCATCACATATTAATTATTACATTACTTTCATAGTATAATTTAAATAACTATACTGTTTATTTATATAAAAAGCAACTCTTAATATTTACATTTATATCTAATAAACTAAAAAATAATGAGATTAGAAATAACTATACTTCTAATCTCATTATTTAATATCTTAATTTAAATTTCTTTCTTAAACTATAAAACCTTGTCTTTGCTTAACCTTGTTTCTTTAACAATTATTTTTCTATAATCACTAACATTGATTCTATTTAAAAGTCAATTAACTTACTTTTAAATATATTATCATATTTATTAAATGCATAATATTGATTATAGCATATGCTCCTATCAGCACTTTCCCTACAAATATTGATCTCTTCATTTGAGTTAGATTAGATTTTTCACTTCTCCAATACCAATATATTAATACTAAAGCAAATACACCTATTTTCAAAAAATATGGCTCAATTCCATTTATAATTAATTTCATAAATGAATTTGCTTCTCGAAATAAATCAGGTGCTTTCCATAATAAAAATTTTGTAAAGAATAAATCAGTTAAATTTAATATATATAATGTAATTAAAAAGTTCCCTAACTTTTTTCTACTTTTCCCTCTTATATCAATAACTGCACATTTCATAACATAAACCCCAACAAAAATATATCTTATATATACATTATTTACATTTATTGGTAATAAGTCAATGCTTTTTAGATTATTTTTAACAAATAATTATAAGAGCATCTAAGCATAATTCAAAATATGAACTATTCCTGATGCTCTTAATTTAAATATCATTTAATACTTCTTTGAACTCTTCTAAAACTTGAGAAACTAAATTTTCATCAAGCTTTTCATAATAAGGTAAAAGATTTGATTCTTGAATTGCTTCAAAAGCTCTTCTACTTGATTCCATCCAATTTTCTGGTATATAAACCCATACTATTTCTGTATAACTACAACTTAATAAGAAATGTTCCATTCCAAAGAAACTATATTCTTCGATATTATGAAGTTCATTAAACTTTTTATAATCTTCAACTATTTGTGAAGTTATTTTATATTCATATATATCAGCATAAAAGAAGTCAAATTCTTTTCTTTCTGCTTCATAAGCATTACAACAGACTATATTAATCTTGGGATTTTTAGGAAAATTACTATAATATAAGTCTACAACTTCTTGGCTTATTTCATAAACAGTTATTTCTTCCACCTCAGGCTTTTTAGCCATTTCTTCAACAGCATACCCAAGTCCAAGTCCAACTACCCCAACTTTTCCTTTTGCCATTTTTATAGCAAAATATGAGGCTTGTATCTCTAATGGCGTCAATCTCATCCATACATGTTCTGGTGCATGTAACTCTAATATCCTAACATTTAACTCATCTTCTTTAGAGTATAAATATCCCTGGATCGTTCCTTTTAATCCATCAATTGATTTTATTTCAAAGTCACCTATTTTGTTATTTTTTATTTTATTATTGTATTCTTGTATTTTATCTAAAACATATTCTCTATCAAAAGGCTTCAAAATTAACAATCCTCTCTTTTTAACAATTCATTTGCTAAATTAATAATTAACTATAATATTAATAGTTAAATTTGGTTATATTAAAATTATTATAATAATAGTATCTTCAATACCTTTTATATTATATTGACAATTTATTCAAAATTCAATATGTGATATTTTATTCATTAGGAATATTTTTACATTATGTCCTAAAAAATATATTGCTATTTCCGAGTAATATGGTATACTATAAACATAATTTCAAAAAAATTCGCGAGGTGAACATAATGAGTAAATTTTTAGTAAGTGAAGAAGCATACAAGGAATTCAAAGCTTTCCTTGAAGAAAATGAAGTAGAAAACTACAGCATAAGAATAAACTTAGCTGGATTTGGTTGCAGTGGCCCAGCTTTCAATATAACTGTTGATGAAGCAAAAGAAGGAGACATTTCTGAAAAGATTAACGACATCACTTTAATTGCTGAAGAAAAATTAGTTGATGAATTTGGTGGATTTAGATTACTTTCATCAGAAGAAAACGGTGGTAGAGGATTATCATTAAAGCCTGTTATCGAAGTTGAAGGTGGATGTGGTTCTTGTGGCGGTGGATGTCACCACTAAGATAAAGTAAAAGCTAAGCAGCTTAAACTGCTTAGCTTCTTTTATTAAATTTATCATAATAAATATGCTCTAATAAACAAATTCATATTCTACATATTTATTATTAACTTCTTGCATTCCTTGAAGTATATCTACCCAATAATCTTCCTGTATCATAGTCTTTTCTTTTTTGCTATCAGGTACATTACAATTTTTTGAGTAGAACTCTGTAAAGTAATTATTTAAATCTGTTGCCATATCCTTTAGCTGTTTAAAATCTGTTAATACTTTTCCTTTTAGCTCTATTACATCAATTTTTTCTGTCATATCATTTTGGATATATGAATATAGTAATTCTTCAATCTCTGAATATAATTCATTTTTACTTGTGGTGTTTAAAACAATATTTTTTGAATTACTTCTCTTATTCATAAATATACTATTGTCTGAATTAAGGTAATTACTCCATAAGCTTAACTCGACTTCTGATATCTTACTATAATTTCTATATAAGGTGAATAAATCAATATTGTTTACACTTCCTGCTGAAACACAGCTATCTAATATTGATAGTATAGATTCATTTCTATATCTTATTTCTTCAATTTTATTATAATTTTGCTTTCCAAGCTCATATGTATACTTTTTATTTTCTATGGCTTGATAAATGTTCATTGTAAAGCTTATCATTAAAATAAACACAACAATCAAAAAACAATTGTCTTTGATATTAGTTCTTGATTTCATAAGCCACCCCCATTACCTTAAGTATACCATACAAGGTTACAAGTGGCAAATTACCTTGATAATATCCTATAATTAAAAAGAATTACTTATAAAGTATTAGTTCTTACATATTTAAATACTACTTTCGTATTAAATTATTATTTTTATTTATTATACTAAAATATTCTTTATAAATATAAAAATAAAGTCAGCTTTACGCCAACTTTATTTTTAATTATCTTTATATCTGATAATATCACGTTTAATAGAGTCAAGTAAGTTATTTAATTCCCAAACTTCTCCTTCCTCTATTAACTTATTTAACATTACTTGATATCTACTTGCTTCTCCAGTCTTTCCTAAAGACATTAATGTCATAATATTATTCATTATATTTGTAATAATATCAGACTTAACTTCAAATAATCTTTGAGCATCCTTAATTTCATCCTTTATTTCTAGCATTTGCTCATCTAGATTAAAAGCTGAATCTGCTGCTAATTTAAGTTTATCCTGAATCTCCTTAGGTATATGCTGCTTATATTTATAATTCAATGAATGCTCTATAGTTGCCCAGAAATTCATTGCTAAAGTTCTTATTTGAAACTCTGCTAATATAGGTTTAGGACCATCTGCCATATATACAGTATACTTAATAATCATATGGTAACTTCTATATCCACTTGGTTTAACATTTCTAACATAATCTTTTTCATAAAGTATTTGCATATCTTTTCTAGCTCTAATTAACTCTATAACTGTATCTATATCATCAACAAACTGGCACATAATTCTTATACCAGCTATGTCCTCCATTTCTTCACCTACTCTATCTAAAGGAATTTCAAATTTATTTGCCTTTTCTAAAAGGCTTGAAACTTCTTTAACTCTTCCAGTAACAAATTCAATTGGAGAATATTCATTTCTTTTTCTATACTCTTTTCTTATACTCTTAAGTTTAACCTTTAGCTCATCTACTGCCTGTTCATAAGGCATAAGGAAACTTTTCCAGTTTTGCATCGCCATACACATCACCCTTAATTTTTATACAAATACATTATATCAAAAACACTTAAAACTGTAACCAAAAATTACAAATTCATATTAATCTAAAACTTTAATTGGATCAAAATCTATAAAATCACATGATGTCATTATATATTCAATTCCATTTATTACTCCCTCTATTGCCTTAACATTAGATGGTCCATGTAAATGTCCATATATAACTTTTTCAACATTGTACTCTTTAAATATTTTCATTAGTTCAGATTCCTTATTTTCTTCACCAAAAGGAGGATAATGAATCATAACTATAAATTTATCAAATCCTTGTTTCTTTGCTTCATCTAATGACAGTCGTAATCTAATTTGTTCCCTTGCATATATTTTTGCATCTTTAGAATTAAACTTATCACTACTTGGATCAAGCCATCCTCTTGTACCACAGATAGCATAATCATTATATGTATAAAAGTTATTTTGTAAGAACTTAGTATTATCATACATTGCATTTAACTTCGAAATACTATTCCACCAATAATCATGATTTCCTTTGCTTATAATCTTTTTACCTGGAAGAGAATTTACCCAATCTAAATCCATCTTACTATCTTCATGCTTCATAGACCAAGAAATATCTCCAGCAATTAGTACAGTATCTTCTTCTGTTATTTTATTTTCCCAATTTTTCTTTATCTTCTCATCGTGATTAACCCAATGACCACCAAATATGTCCATAGGTTTATCTGTACTTAATGCAAGATGTAAATCAGAAATAGCATATAGTGCCATAATCATCCCCCTTATCTCGTGTCTAAACTTATTCCTTATATATTATAACCACTTAATCTTAAAATAAAAAGCCTTCAAGGTCAATCCATATATTGGATTAGTCCTTGAAGGCAAATATAGTATTTATAACTATTCAACAACTATTTTATGATAGTTTTTCTTTCCTCTTTTAATTAAAGCAGATCCATCTTGAATGTCTTCTTCATTTAAAGTTCTAGTTACATCTGTAACTTTTTCTCCATTTAAAGATAAACCACCTTGTTGGATTAATCTTCTTCCTTCAGCTTTTGATGGAACGATTTTATTTTCTGCCATTATATCTAAAATAGTAGCTCCTAATCTGTCTTTAGAAATAGTAACTGTAGGAACATTACTCATATCAACTCCACCAGCAAATAATGCTTCTGCAGCTGATTTAGCCTTAGCAGCTTCTTCCTCACCGTGAACAAGCTTAGTTACTTCGTAAGCAAGAACAGCTTTAGCTTTATTGATTTCAGCACCTTCTAAAGCTCCAAGTCTTCTTACTTCATCCATAGGTAAGAATGTTAGTAATGCTAAACACTTCTCAACATCAGCATCATCTACATTTCTCCAGTATTGATAGAAATCGTATGGTGATGTCTTTTCTGGATCTAACCATAAAGCTCCACCTACTGTTTTACCCATCTTTTGACCTTGGCTGTTAGTTAATAATGTACAAGTCATTGCCATAGCTTGCCCTTGAGCTTTTCTTCTAACTAATTCAACACCTGCAATCATGTTTGACCATTGGTCATCTCCACCTAATTCCATCTTACAATTATATTTTTGATTTAATACATAGAAATCATATCCTTGCATTAACATATAGTTAAATTCTAAGAATGATAATCCCTTTTCTAATCTTTGTTTGAAGCATTCTGCCGTTAACATTCTATTTACTGAGAAGTGAACTCCTACTTCTCTTAAGAAATCAACATAGTTTAAGTTTAGTAACCAATCTGCATTATTTACTAATATAGCTTTATCATCTGAAAAGTCTATAAACTTTTCCATTTGTTTTTTTATACAAGAAACATTATGCTCAATTTGCTCTTTTGTAAGCATAGATCTCATATCAGTTTTTCCTGATGGATCTCCAACCATTGCAGTTCCGCCACCAAGTAAAGCTATTGGTCTGTGTCCAGCCTTTTGCATGTGAGCCATAAACATCATTGCTATAAAGTGACCTACATGTAAGCTATCAGCTGTTGGGTCAAATCCTATATAAAAAGTTATTTTCTCCTTTTCTAGCAATTCTCTAGTTTCTTCTTCATGAGTAAATTGCTTTATGTATCCACGATCTAATAACTCGTCTAAAACGTTAGCCATATCCTTACCTCCAATAAAAAATCATATCTTTAGTATATATTTATTAAGTTGTTTTATCAAGAAGATTTCATGAATTCAAACTTCTTCAACTATAGTTAAACTACTAATAAGTTAAAATATAAAATTTTATGTAAAAAAAAGCTACTATAAAGATTTTAGCATTATATAATACTAAAACCTAATAGCAACTTTTTACTATTTATCTAAATTTAATTATTTTCAACCCTATGCTACATATTCTTTAATACAATCCGGTACTTCTTCACTTGTATCAACATTAATATTAATATAAACGTTAATACTAAATCTATCTGTTAATCCAGCAATCTTTCTAAATAATTCAGTGGCATCCTTCATAGTACAATTAACAATATTAGATAATCCATCAATATAAATATTTTCAATATCATAATTAGATGAAATTATCCCACATAACATTCCGTAAAAGCTTTGGCAATCTTCAACATAATATTCATTAGTATCTATAAATCTTATTCCTCTAGATAATTGTAGCATTGGTCTTGAATCATCATCAATATAAACTGAATCACCTTTAGCATCAACCATTTGGTTATTTGCTAATTCAATTAATCTTTTTGTCTTTCCAGAACCTCTTCTTGCACAAAAAACTTGAATCATTGGAACCACTCCTTTTTATATAAAATTATTTATAACATCTTTTTCATAAGAAAAAGATGTGCATTTAACATAAGAACATAAACAATTTACCCATATTTTTATGAAGTTATTATTAGCTTTAAAAAATATATTATTCAGTGTTCATCGGTAATATAACCTTAAAACAATCCTCTAAAGTAGAATTGATTAACCGAACCTTTCTTTTCCCCTTAAATGCTTCCTTTATTCTAACTATTCCATTTCCATCATTAATAAATCTCTTTCCCTCATCTAAAGATATAAGCTTATCGTAAATCCACATATTTCTTTTACTATATCCCATATCTCCAAATATATTATTTCTATCTACTAATTGACCTGGACTAATTACTATTATTGAATTTTTAGTTAAAATAATTTCAATAATCTTATCTATTTTAGAATATTCTCTATACATTACTGAGTTTTTAACTGCTTCCATAACTGCATAAACGGGATATTTACTTGGTAATAACGTATACATTTCTTTCTCAACAATATCTATCATACTTAGTAAATTTCCATTAATCATTTTAGACTTAGGATATTTATCATTATACTTATTTATAATTCTAATAGTATTGTGAGGTATACATATACTATTATTATCAGAAAATACAAGTAATCCTCCAAATGTACATCTAACCTTTCTTGTTCTTTTATCTAAAAAAGTTATCCCTGCACTTTGAAGTAAAAAGCTTTCATTTTCCTTATTAACAATTATCCCCTTGTTTTTAAAATATCTTGCAACTAAATCCATATTTAAAAATTCAGCGCTACTATTGATCATTTGGCAAGTCTCAACTGTCATTAATTGATTTTCTTCAAATGCTGCTACTAATTCTGACTTTCTCATTGTGTCAGTAATTGAACCTCTCCTAATATGAAATGCCCCTGTTTCCTTTATTTGATAAGGTTTTTGTCCCCCATCAAATATAGTTATTATTCCTATATCTTTGCCTTCTATATTAACTATTTCAACAGTTATAGGAATAGGAGGTTCACATCTTGAGCTTACAACCTGTTGAATTTTTTCCTCATCTAATGATTTAAGCTTATTAATTCCAATTATTCTTTTAGTTCTGTCCTCAATTCCAATTATAAGATATCCTCTTCCCCCTCTAGAATTAGCTATAGCACATACATCTTTAGCAAGTTCTTTTTTCCCAGATTCAGATGAAATATCTATTTGTAATTTAAAATCTAGCTTAGTTCCTTCACGTTGCTTAATTAAAGATAGTAGTTTCTTCTTATTCATAGTCCCTACCTTAAATTCTCTCTAATATATCTTATTCAAATCCAAGTCAATTCGTTAACCATATTGGACATATTCACATATGTCTATTTAAAACCTACCTTTTATCTATAGTAAAATTGCTTTTGAAGCTAATAATAAGTCTATAATATAGTATATTTATAGTAATAAAAAAAAGAACAAGGAAAATGACTTTATAACTATCTTTTCCTTTGTTCTTTAACAATGGCTAACTAAATTTTAAGCTAAAAACTATAAATAAGATTCTAACTTTTAATTAATTATATATATAAACTATTCATCTTTTTATAATATATGATACTTTTTATTAATATATTAAATAATTAATTAATAAAGGCTTTTTATTTATTATTTAAAGACTATCTTTAGCAACTCCAGTTCCCTTAATAGTTAATTTAGTTCTTACTTCTAAATCAGCTATACTTAATGGATCTTCTATATCTTCCTTTGGAAAGTACATTTCTGCTAATCTTTTAATATCAAAAATATCTAAATCCTTCTCTTTGTACTTATTAAAAATATATTCCATATATCCATTAATATATTCTTCTTCATTATAAACAATATAATCTAACACTGATTGATCAACTACTAAATTCCCTTGTATTTCACTTATATCTACATCAACATTAACTTCTTTTATTAATTTAAATTTTCCATCTTCGTAATTTAAAGTATCTTTAACACTGCTATCTAATATTTCTAAACTAATAAAATCTGATTTACTATTTGGATTAGTTGCTTCTAATACCCCACTTTTAGCTCCACCCATTAACATATTATACATTAAAGTATTTTCTACATCTATTTTTTCAACCAAAACATTATCTTTGAAAATAGATGCTCCATTTATTTCTATCTTTTTATCTAATGCATCTTCCTTTAAATCAATAGATGTTAATAATGCTGTATTTCCTCCCATTAATGTATTACTTAAATAATAATTAATATTAGATCTTACTGACTTAGAATTATACTTCTCCTTACCAACTAAATCATTTAAAAATAATCCTAAATATTCTTCATCTCCTGATACAGTATCTAATAAATCTTCAACATCTCCATAATAAACAAAAGCACTTGGCTTAATTTGAAAATCACTATTATTATTAATTAAATCTAAAAACTTTTTTATTCCATTTCTTGCAGCCTTTTCAGTAAATATATATGCTCTAGTTTGACTATAATCAAGTTTATAACTAGATACCCTATTAATATCCTCTAAGGCCTCCATAGCTGTTTTTCCTTCACCTTTATAAATAATACGTCTTCCCTTATCTGAACTATCATTAGTACTTCTATAAGGCTTTATACAATCTAAATATAAAATACTCTTTCCTAAATCATCAACATCAAAAATCACACTTGTTGGAAATGTGACTTTATTAATATCATGATAATTAAAACATCCTGTTAGAAGTAATGGCAATAAAATTACACAACATAAAACCCAAGCCTTTATTCGTCTATTTTTCATTAGCCTTATTACCTCCTGCTCCTATTATTTTATTAGAAATTCTATTTAACTTTCCTCTAAAGAATACATCCTTAAATCTATATTCACTTACAGTGCCAAGTGGAAATAAAAATGGATATCCTACAGAATCAAGTTCTACTATTTGAATAACATAAATCATTGAAGCACATAAGAAACCTGGCAAACCTAATAATGCTGATGCTAACATTATTACTATTGACCAAAATGAAACTGCACCATAAATTTTAGGAATTAAGAAATAACTTAATGTACTTATTGCAACTACAATTATAGTAATTCTTGATGCAATTCCTGCCCCTACAGCCGCATCCCCTAAAATAAGAGCAGATACTATACTCATTGCTCCACCAATAGGGTGTGGCAATCTCAAGCCGGCTTCCTTAATGAGTTGAAATGCAAGCATCATTACAATTACTTCAATAAAAGTAGGTAATGGTACTCCAGCCCTTGATACCGCTAACCTAAATACAAATAGGCTCGGAATCATTGAAAAATGATATGTAATTATTGCAACATAAAGTCCTGGCAAAAATGAAGCCATTAAAAATGCAATCCACCTTAAAATCCTGTTAAAATTTGTATAATACCTATTTATATAGTAATCATCAGGCATTTGAAAGTTTTCTAAAAAGAAATATGGAGCTGTTATTACAAAAGGTGTGCCATCTACAATAAGTGCTATACGCCCTTCAAATAACTTTGCTGCCACCTCATCTGGCTTTTCAGTATACCCTATAGTATCAAAAAACGAATGCTGCTTTTTTAAATTTGCTTCAATATAATTAGAATCTAATATAAATCTCATATCTAAATTTTTAATTTTATTTTTCACTTTATCTACTAATTCATTTGGAGCAACTCCTTTAATATATGCAAGTGCAACAGCTGTTTGCGATTCTTCACCAACTACAACAGCTTCAAATTTCAAATTAGGATTTTTTACACGTCTTCTTATTAGTGCAACATTATCTACTATAAGTTCATTAAACCCTTCTCTAGGCCCCTTTAAAACAGCTTCTGTTTCAGGTATTCCTATTCCCCTTCTTGGAAAGTTTTTAACCTCACAAAAGATAATTTCACTAAAATCTTTTAAAACTAATATAGCATCTCCTGACAAAACATGCATAAGTGCATCATCTAAATCCTTCGCCACTCCAGTTGCACTTATATCTAGCACCTTTTCCAATAAATCATTAGGGGTTTTTATAGAAGTTCCCTTTAATTGTCCAAATCCCCTTAATGGTAATATTAAATACTCCATCATCCATTGACCATTACATAAATCATCTATAAATACAATAGTACCATCACCAATTATTGTATTTACATCTTTATACTTTACATCAAAATTCCCTTCAAATCGTTGTTTAATATAACTTAAATTATCCATTTACATCACCTAAGGATATTATTCCTCTACACATGTTTAATATTCATTTTTTTTGAGAATAATAAAATAGACTTAGCTTATCTTATAGTGAATATTATTAATTTCAAATTATATATTCTGGAGTTAATAACACTTCACTCTTAGATAACTTATTCTATGCTTTAGTTTTGATTAAAACCTTACTTAAAGTTAAGAAAGTCAGTTTATATTTAGTGTTGGAGGAATAAAAATGAATAAAATATCAGCAAAACACTTTATACTCTTTATATTTAGTGTTACATATATATCATTAAAAACATATCCTTCTTTGTTTATTAAAGAGGGGGGAAGGGACACTTGGCTATATACATTAATTATATATTTAATATTTTTTGCATTTGCGATGTACTTAATTTATGTTATGGATTCTAAAAAAGTTTATAATATAAATGAGATATTTACCATTGGTCTTTCTAAGACTTTAGGAAATATATTTTTGCTTCTATTTGCATTTGGATTATTTTTAGCCTCATTAGAAGCTACTTCTGTAGAAGCTAATGTTATTAAGTCTTGCTTTTTCCTAGAAACTCCTACGTGGTATATAATAATATTTTTCCTTTTACCATCAGTATTTTTAATAGGAAAAAGTATGAGTACATTATTAACATTTGTAATAATATTAATATCTTCATTAGGTGTTAATACTGCCTTATTAGCTATTATTACTGAAAAATATAAGGATATTAAATATATAATGCCAGTACTATCTGGCAATATCAGTAGTGAATTTTTCTCTACCCTTTTACTTGTTTTATGTTCATTATCTGCTTTTGTTATTGCCTTACCTTATTTAAAATACTTAAATAGTGGAAAAGACTTAAGAAAGCATAGTGTTATTGGATTAGGTATATTAGGTGCCGTCTGCATTTATGTTTTAATTGGTATATTATCTAGTTTTGGACCTATTAGAGCTGCGAATTTGTTTTATCCTGAATTTACTCAAAGTCAAAGAGTTCAAATTGGAGGATTTTTAGAATTTGGAGAATTCTTTTTCTTATATCAAACAGTTGCAGGATTTTTCTTGAAATATATTCTTTGTACTTATGGAATATACATAATATATAAAAAGTATATTAAAAATACTAAATATTTCATAACAGTTTATACACTGGCTGTATTTATATTTTCAAGCTTTATTTCTAGGAATAATTATATTTTATTTTTTATACTAAAGTATTATCAATACATTAATCTAGTATTATTTATAGTAATTCCATTAATTGCTTATATCGCTTTTCAAGTTCGTTATAAAAAGAAATAATTTTACCTTATTTCAACAGTATCTTTGTTGCATTTTTGGTAAATTATGCTATAATAATAGTGTAATAAAAATCATTAGGAAATTCTATGATAATATCATTAAATACCCCTTTTTTCCTTAGTGGGTTAAGTTAGTAGTTTTATCAAGATTAGCCCTATGGATTTTAAGGAGGTAAATGAAAATGGAAGATAAGAAGATCATTTGTAAGGACTGTGGAAAAGAATTTGTATTTACTGTAGGAGAACAAGAATTCTACAAAGAAAAAGGATTTGAAAATGATCCTGTAAGATGCCCAGACTGCAGAAGAGCTAGAAAAGCTCAAAAAATGAATAGAGACAGAAGATAATTATTTAGAATTAAATGTAGGAGCTACTAGTGTAGCTCCTTTTTTATTATACTTTATCATCATATAGCATAATTCATTTGACATAAAATTTTGGTAATTTTATAATAGTAACTATAATTAATCATGTACGACTGAAAAGGTCAAATTATTACTAGCCTTAAAATTTAGAAAAGGGGTGCTATCTTTGGAAAACATAGCAGATAAGAAAAAGATAATTTTCAGCGGAATTCAACCTTCTGGAAATTTAACTTTAGGAAATTATTTAGGAGCATTAAAGAATTGGGTTAAGCTTCAAAATGAATACGATTGTTTTTTCTGTGTAGTTGATTTACATGCAATTACAGTTAAACAAGTTCCTGCAGATTTAAGAAAAAGAACTTTAGAAGTTTTAGCAATCTATATTGCTTGCGGTATTGACCCAAATAAAAATACATTATTTATTCAATCACATGTGCCTGCACACTCAGAAGGTGCTTGGTTATTAACATGTAATACTTATATGGGTGAGCTTTCAAGAATGACTCAATTTAAGGATAAATCTAAAAAGCACGGTGACTCAATCCCTGCTGGTTTATTTACTTATCCTGTTCTTATGGCTGCTGATATATTATTATATAACACTGATTTAGTTCCTGTTGGAATTGACCAAAAGCAACACTTAGAACTTGCTAGAGATTTGGCTACAAGATTTAATAATGCTTACAGTCCAACATTTAAAGTACCAGATCCTTATATTCCACCAGTTGGAGCTAAGGTTATGAGTCTTCAAGATCCTACTAAAAAGATGTCTAAGTCTGATGATAATCCTAATAGCTACATCTTAATTATGGATCCTCCTGAAGTTATAAGAAAGAAAATTTCTAGAGCTGTAACTGATAGTATTGGTGTTATAAATTATACTGATGAACAACCAGGCGTTAAGAACTTACTTGATATTCTTATTTCAATTAAGGGATATAGTAAAGATGAAGTTGTTGAGCTTTACAAAGATAAGGGATATGCTGATTTAAAGAAAGATGTTGCAGATGCAATTGTTGAAGAATTAGCTCCTATTCAAGAAAGAGTAAACAACTTACTTAAAGATAAAAAAGCTTTAGAAGAAATTTATAAGCTTGGTGCTGAAAAAGCAAATTATGCTGCTATTAAGAATTTAAGAAAGATGCAAAAGAAAATAGGGCTTATACCTAGATAAAAATGTCATATATTCTATTATTAAGGATATAATAATAATTATTATATCCTTATTTTTGAAAGGTGTTTAACATGAAAATTTACAGAAAAGTTGTATATATACTATTATTACTTTACATAACAATCTATCCTATACTACCAACCTATGGAATTATCAGTGCTGATACTGTTCTATATCTTTTAGCTTTATTGTATATATTGTCATTATTACTATTTAATGAAGAAAGAATAGAACTAATATCACTTATTAAAAATATTGTTAATAATCCCTGTATTTTAATAATTTCTTGTATCAATATTCTTATGTATCTATCTACTTTTATTGCTACTGATAAGCATATTGCTTTAACAAATAGCATTAGATTCTCAATGTATATATTTGTATTTTATTTAATTGCATATAAACTAAAAGAACTCACTGCTATTTTTAAGTGTCTTATATTTACAGGTTTTTTATCAGGTATATTCAGTATTTCACAAATTATTTACACATTGTATCTAGGCTATTCAATAGATCCTAGCATACGTATACCTTCGTTTTTAGAAAACCCTAATAACTTAAGTGCATATTCTATTTTATTGATTTTTATAGTTATTTCACTATTAATTAATACTAAATATAAAAAGAAAAAATTCTTATATCTAGTATTAATTATATTACTTTTAATAAATATTATTTTTTCTCAATCTAGAAGTGCACTTCTATCAATAATAATTGGATTTATGTTATTTTATATCTTATGGAATAAAAAATATTTAGTGATATCTTTATTTATTCCGATAATATTATTCATTATTCCTCAAAGCAGAGTGAGATTCCTTCAAATTTTTGATACTACTCAAAACAGTTCACGTTTCAAAATTTGGGAAATCACCAAATTAATGATAAAAGATAATTTATTAACAGGAGTCGGTTACGAAAATTTCTCCGTTGATTATCCTATATATATAAATAATTATCCTGAATATTCTGTTCATGATGAATACTTAGCGCTTCATCCTCATAATATCTTTTTAAAAATACAAGTTGAACTAGGCATTTTAGGAAGTATTCTATTCGTTCTTTTAATTCTTTCAATAATTTATACCTTTTATAAAATTATTACTAACAGTGTAAATAATGATATAAAAGTATTAACTATAGGTTTTGGTACATCATTTATAAGCTTTGGATTGATGAACTTAATTGATTGCTATATTGGAGCCTCAAAAGTAATCATTACTTTCTTTATACTCTTAGGAATTTTGACTTATATAAAGAATAATCTTTCCTAAGTTTATTAATAAAAAAGATATAATCAATATAAGTTTGACTTTTCTATTCTCTAAAGTAATCAAACCTTATTGATTATATCTTTTAAATATTTAACTATCTTTCCCAAGGTTTAGTATTTAAATACTCTATAAATGGTTCTCTAAGTTCTTCCCTCTTCATTGCAAACTCAACAGTTGCTTGTAAGAATCCTAACTTATCACCAACATCATATCTTTGTCCTTCAAAATCATATGCATACATAGCTTCATTTTTAATTAATGTTTCTAATGCATCTGTTAATTGAATTTCATTTCCTTTTCCTGGCGCAGTATTTTCTAATATTTCAAATATTTGAGGAGTAATAATATATCTTCCTAATATAGCTACATTACTTGGTGCCTCATCTACTGCTGGCTTTTCAACTAATCTTTTAACCTTATATACTCTATCTTCTATATGAATTCCATCAACAATACCATACTTATCAACATTTTTAGGATCTACTGTTTGAACTCCTAATATAGTAGTCTTATACTCATTAAAGCAGTTAATTAATTGCTTTAAGCATGGAACTTCACTATCAACAACATCATCACCTAACATTACTGCAAATGGTTCATTACCAACGAAAGATTTTGCACAATGAATTGCATGACCTAAACCTCTTGGTTCCTTTTGTCTTATATAGTGAATATCCACCATATCAGAAATTCCTCTAACCATCTCAAGCATTTCTTGCTTTCCTGCTTTTTCAAGTTCTATTTCTAATTCAACTGATTTATCAAAATGATCTTCAATAGACTTTTTATTTCTTCCTGTAATTATTAGTATTTCTTCAATCCCCGATGCTACTGCCTCTTCAATTATATATTGAATTGTTGGCTTATCTACTATTGGAAGCATTTCCTTCGGCTGAGCTTTTGTTGCTGGTAAAAATCTTGTACCAAGTCCAGCTGCTGGTATTATTGCCTTTCTTACTTTCATATTATTCCCTCTCTTACACAAGTAAAATTTTAGTATACTTAACTGAAAATATAAATTTTCAATTTGGCTATTTCAAATTACTCCTTCAACTGTAATGAGAAGGAGTTCTCTATAATATTATAATATCATAATAGGCTATTTAAAAAAAGAATAAAGTAATTTATCCCAATGCCTTTACAAAATTCATATCTACTTCTATTTTATAATTTTTATTATTCCCTATAAAATAACCATTAATAGCTTTTTATGTATAGTTATTTTCAAATATATATAGTTTATTTATTTGAAAATAGCTATAATAAATGTTATTATTAAGTTTGCAATTAATAATTATTAATTTATTAATTAAATCTTATATTAAATTAATAATTTATAAATTATTCTTTAGAAAGAGGTATACATATGAAAAATAAAACAAGAGATTCTATTGTAGTAGGTTTTGCCCTATTTTCAATGTTTTTCGGTGCCGGAAATTTAATCTTCCCACCTGCACTTGGAAATATGCTAGGTGACAAATACTTATTAGGTATAGTTGGATTTGTTCTAACAGGTGTTGGACTACCTTTACTTGCTATACTTGCATGCTCAAGAGGTAATGGTACTTTTGAAGGTATAACAAATAAAATAGGTGTAAAATTCACTTTAATTCTTACAACTGTTTTATTCTTTGCAATAGGACCACTATTAGCAATTCCAAGAACTGCTGCAACAACTTTTGAAATTTCAATATTTCCATTTTTCCCTAATTGGTCGCCAATAATAGTAATGGCAATTTACTTTATTATTAACTTATTCTTTGTATTAAGACGTTCATCAATTATTGATACTATAGGTAAATTCTTAACACCAGCATTAATAATAATATTAGCTATAGTAATTGTAAAAGGGGTAATAAGCCCTATTGGTGAAATTGTATCAACTGATGCAACTAATGTATTATCAACATCTTTACTTGAAGGATATCAAACAATGGATGCATTAGCTGCTTTATTATTTGCAGGAGTAATAACTTCTTCTATAATTGATAAGGGCTATAAAGGAAAAGAAATTAATTCTGTATTATTAAAAGCTAGTATTATTGCAGTTATTGGATTAGCATTTGTTTACGGTGGATTAACGTATATAGGTGCTCATACTGTAAACTTAGTTGATGCAAACATATCAAACACTTCATTATTAGTGTTTATTGCTGGAAGAATTTTAGGTACTTTTGGTGTAGGTTTAATCGGAGCTGCCATCGGTCTTGCTTGTTTAACAACTTCTATAGGACTGTTAACAGCTGGTTCTACTTTCTTTGAAAAAGTAACTAATGGAAAGTTATCTTATAAATTCAATGCAATTGCTATTTCTATAATGAGTTACATAATTGCTTGTCAAGGTGTTGATAAGATTGTTAAGTTATCTGTTCCAATATTAAATGTTTTATATCCTGTGGCTATTACTATTATTATAGTTACTATGTTTAATAAGATTTTAACTAATATAATAGCTATTAGATTGGCTGTTTATACTTCATTAGTATTTGGATTATTATTTGCACTATTTGGTAGTGCCTTAAACTTCCTTCCTTTAGCTAGTGTTGGATTTGGATGGGTTATTCCTACTTTAATTGCTTTAGTTATTGGATGCTTTATAAAACCTAAAAAAGCTGAATAAATTACATCGAGTAGGAGGAAAATAATTATTTTATTTTCCGTCCTCTCACACCACCGTACGTACCGTCCGGTATACGGCGGTTCCTTAAGTTTAATGAATTTTAATATATTGACGCGTTAGGCTTTTCAAGCCTAAGTCGTTAAAGAATTTATTTGTTAGTGTAGTATTTAATATAACACTATTTGCTACTCGCCAATATCCTTTACGGGTGTTGGCGAATTTTATTGCTTGATAGTGATTAAGTCCTAATTTATTAAGGTTTTTATATCTTGTTTTAACCTTCTTCCATTGTTTCCATACACACATTCTTAATCTCCGTTTAATCCATTTATCCAAAAGAATTTCTCTAAGTCTATGTCTACAACCCATGTATAACCTTCGTTAATATAACTTTCAGCTTTCCTTATTGCATCTTTTACACCTCTGCGAGGGCGGAATCCAAAGCTATTCTCTGATAAATTTTCATCATAAATTAGATTTAATTCCTGTGAGATTGCTTGTTGGATAAATCTATCTAAAACCGTAGGTATTCCTAATAATCTAGTTCCTCCATCTGGTTTTGGGATTTCAACTCTTCTAACTGGCATTGGTTTATACTCATTATTAAATATATCTTCTCTAATTTTGAGCCAATTCGTTTGTAGAAATTGTTTAAGTTCATAAACTGTCATTCCATCAACTCCATGACTTCCTTTATTAGATATTACTCTATTCATTGCTTGAAGTAAGTTTTGTCTAGATAATATTCTTTCTAATGAGCCATATTCAAATTCATCGGTTTCTCTTTTTGAAGTTGCCGAGAATTCTCTATGCACTCTTTGCCTATTTTCGAGTTCCACTCTATCTTTGGCACTAGGGCCTAAATATTTAGTTTTCTGCAATCTTTGATTATTCTGCGAAACTTTGAAACTTCAAAACCTCCTTAAGGTTCAGTCCTTCGTCCGCTATCGCGATTAGCGGAGTTACTATGACTTCTGCTGACTTCTGATAGTTCAGCTACATATCGCTATGTAGGTTATTACTTTAGAAATTCATCTTTATTAGTAATATATCTATCAGACCTCCCCAGGTAAGAACAACAACCTTCATCTCATATATCTGCTACATTTACTCCTAAGATTTCGGGTAGTGTTGGACTTTGTTTTGTTATGCAAACTCGTCCGACCTTAGTAAGCCTTGTATGTAGTTCGTATTCCTCAGACCGAGACTTTGCCTCCGACTTCCTTCAGATTCTACCTCACAGTAGACACCCTTGTCATTGGCTAGTGGTTCCCACTACCAAGCCCACAACGGACTTTCACCGTCAAGTTGTTGCCCATGCTGGGCGCACATAAAAAAATGTGCCAGCAATAGCTGACACATCCTTATTCATCTTTTTCAATAGCAACTTCTTTCTCTTCCAAATTGGTATATGTTGGAACTATCGACTTAAGCTTAGCTCTTATTAAGTCATTATCCCCTTGAATTGCTATATTATTAATTTCTTCGATTTCTTCTTTTAATTTATCTAAATCAAAATTTGCAGGCTTTCCTATAAATATTTTCTTATGTGCTGTTTTTTCTAACCCTTCCTCATCCATTAATAATTCTTCATATAACTTTTCACCTGGTCTTAATCCTGTTATCTTAATATCTATATCTTTAAATGGCTCAAATCCAGATAATTTTATTAAGTTTATAGCCAAATCATATATCTTTACTGGTTTCCCCATATCTAATACAAATATTTCTCCACCTTTAGCATAAGTTCCAGCCTGAAGAACTAATTGAGCCGCTTCTGGTATAAGCATAAAATATCTAACTATATCTCTATGTGTTAATGTTACAGGACCACCTTCAGAAATTTGTTTTTGAAATAATGGAATAACTGATCCATTACTTCCAAGAACATTTCCAAACCTTACAGCCACAAAATCAGTTTTGCTTCTAATATTAATAGCCTGAACTATCATTTCGCACAATCTCTTTGTTGCTCCCATAACATTAGTTGGATTAACTGCTTTATCTGTAGAAATCATTACAAACTTATCGCTTTCATATTTATCTGCACATTCAGCAACGTTTAAAGTTCCCTTTACATTATTTTTAATTGCTTCTTGTGGACTTCCTTCCATTAAAGGTACATGCTTGTGTGCTGCTGCATGGAATACTACCTCAGGCCTATATTGTTCAAAAATCTCTTCTAATCTCATTTTATCTCTTACAGATGCAATAATTACTTCCTTATTTACCTTAGGGAATTTTCTAGTTAACTCATTCTGTAAATCATATGCATTATTTTCATAAATATCTAAAATCAATAATTTTTTTGGATTAAATGTTGCTATTTGTCTACAAAGTTCTGAGCCTATAGATCCTCCTCCACCAGTAACAAGAACAACCTTATTAGTCAAATAATCGCTTATTCCACTCTTATCTAACTGAACTTCTTCTCTACCAAGCAAATCCTTTAAATCTACATCTCTTACTTGCTTTAAATCAATTCCACTATCAATAGACTCATAAAAGCTTGGTACTATCTTAACTTTAGCTTTAGCTTCCTTACAAATCTCTAGTATTTTACTTTTTTCGTCTGGTCTCATTGATGGTATTGCTAAAAATATAGTTGTTACTTTTGTTTCCTTAACAATATCTAAAATATCATTCCTATTTCCCAAAACCTTTATACCTTTTAAGTAAGTATGATTTTTATTTGGATTATCATCTATTAATCCTACTATCTTATAATTAAAGGACTCATCTTTTCTTATTTCCTCTATTAATAATTGTCCACAAGCTCCTGCCCCTATTATTATAGCTCTTTCTCCATTACCTATATATCCTCTACCATATATGCTTATTCTTCTTATAATCCTATAAGAAAGCCTTAATCCTAGAATAAATACTATTATAAAGAAACATGAAAGTATAGTTACTACCCTTGGAATTCTAAAAGACATAAATTCTGAGATAACAAAATTTAAAACTCCTGCACTAAAACATGCTGTTGCTCCATAAATTACTTCATCTATTCCAGCTATCCTCCAAATACTCCTGTACATTTTAAATAATGCTAGCATTCCTATATACGTTATTAAAATCAATGGTAAATATCTTACATAAATATCATTATAAATTTCATTATATACTGAGCCAAGCCTTATATAAAAGCTTATTAAATACGCTACATTAATAAGAATTATATCTGCTATTACTAACAACATAACTCTTATCTTTTTTTCACTTCCCATAGCTCCTCTTCCTTTCATAATTCATTGATATTTTATACATCCAAAATTATCATATTAATTATATCAATATATAATTCTATAATCAAATTAATATTTTCTTACATCCTTATTAAATAAATTAATAGTTATTATTTATCTATTCAATATCTTTTATATTATATTCTTATATATAATATAAAAGGGAGTATTATTTATTAATCCCCCTTTTATATTATCTACTTATTTTATTTCTAATGCTCAATAACTTTGAAGTAATAGGTATTCCAAAGAATTTAATTGCCCACTTTATTACTGTAGCCTTTTTACTATTATAATCATCTATTAAGTATAAATTTTCCTTAAGAATCTTAAATAATTTCTTTCTTTCTTCTTTTGAATATTTACTATATTCATTTAATATGGCTATATAATTATGTAATATCCTACTATTTAGATATTCAATCATATTTTTTGAAAAATCACTTTTTTTACTTATATTATATAAACTATTACATATTATAATTTTATCATAACTTTTCTTTGGGTTAACCATTCCCATTATTGAATTAGAATTTCCTAATCTGTAATTATATATTGTTGGCTTTATTACTGAAAAAGTTTCACTCGTACATAATACCCTTGGAGTCCACTGTTCATCTTCATGATATATACCTTCCATAAATCTTAAATCATATTTATAGATAATCTCTCTCCTTATTATGAATCTTACCGCAGCATAACTCACATTACCTAACTGATAAAAATATTCATAAGGCTTCATATTTTCCTTTATATCAAATTTAAAATCTTGATAAATTTCTCTATTTCCATTTGGATAAAAAACTGAATAATTCCCTATTATTAAATCAGTACTCTTCCTTGCTGCATCAAGTATATTTGAAATACTACTATCAGATATATAATCATCACTATCAACAAACCATATATACTTACCTTTTGCTTTATCTATTCCAGCATTTCTTGCTGATGATAATCCACCATTTTCTTTATGAATTACAGTTATAAAGTTATATTCTTTAGCATATTCATCACATAAAACACTACTATTATCTTTAGATCCATCATCTACTAGAATCACTTCTATCTTTTGATCATAATTTTTAATAATACTTTCTAAACATTCGTCCAGATACTTTTCAACATTGTATACAGGAACAATTATGGAAAGTACAATATCATTTTTCATATATATTCTCCTAATTTTCTAATAACTTTTTATCATTAGCTAATGCAACCACAAAGCCCATATATATCCAGAATACAGTTGCCATGAATGAGTTCTGATAAAAGATTTCAGTTAAAAATACAGCCGTAATTAATAAAGAACCTATCAATAATGACATAATACTATATATATAATAGCCTCTATTATATCTTTTATTTCCAAATACAATCTTTACAATATTAATCATTATTAATACCAATAAAGTCATCATTATACTTACTGCTACTATCCCACCAGATAAAAGCATATGAATAAAACCATTATGAACAAATTGCTTTTCTAAAGATGATCCTGGTGTAAATTCTGCTGCCTTTGAAACAATATTTCTATCTCCAAATCCAAATATTGGTGAATACTTTATTAATCTAAATCCATCTCTCCATAATGTCAATCTTCCATTTGATGAATCTATTCCTCCTCCTACATCTGGTCGTTCAACAGTAATATTCCCTGAGTGAGATCCTACATCCGTTCCTGTTGTATTACTTATAAATTCTTGTGTACTAATTGTTAATCTCGGTATATTAGCCAAAAGCTTTCTACTATTTTCAAAAGAAAATACTATAGTAACAGAAATAATAAGTCCACATAACAATCCTACTATAGTTCTTATAACAATTGCTTTTATCTTATTTTTTAATAAATAATCAGTTAAAAGATATATTAATCCAAGTAAGACAAAAATAAAGGCGATTTCTCCCCCCCTTGATCCAGTTAAAATAATAAATATATATTGAATTATAATATTTATTATATTAAATAACTTTATCTTACCTTTAAAGCTTTTATTAGCAAAAATAATAATTATTATTGAACATATTAAAGATACTATCCCTATACTACTTCCTTGATTAGGATCCACATATATTCCCCATAATCTCGCAGCATAATATCCCTGTGGTATTAGTGCTCCATCAGCTCTATTAACCCAATATGAAATGTCTAAACAAAACATTGCAACAGAAATAACTGATATAATAAAAGTACTTATTACTATTACTGATGAAACTTTTATTATATCATTATATACCTTTTTATTATCTTGTGAATACTCATTAATAAACATAACAAGCAACATTATTGCTGACCATATTAGTGTTTTTGTATTTCCAAAAATATTAAGAGAGCTATTAACAACTATCGTAATAACATACGCCGCTAAAAATGCAAAAATTATACAAAAATAACTTTTCTTGATATTCTTTCGTTCCAATACTAAATTTTTAAATAGTATAAGTAATCCCCACAATAATATTATTGGAGAAAAATACCCTGTAATTCTAGGTCCAAAGCTTAATGTATGTACTAATGCCCACGTCATAAATACAATTTTATAATAAACACTATCACTTAATAACTTAGACTTATATACATTGTTAATTATATTCATATTTAAAACTCCAATCATTTATATAGTATTTGTCTAAACTTAACTTTAATAATAAAAATAAATTTACTAATAATCCACACTAATAATGGATATCTTAATGATACCTTTAATACCTTAATCATTGTTCCCATATTATAAGTATTATTTATTATTTCACCATATTTCTCTGTAGACTTTTTTATCAATCTAATCTTTTCATTAAGGCTTAATGCACAATCTTTATTATGCAAATCTATAAAACAAGAATACATCCATTTAATAAAGAGATTATTCAAATTTACTAGTTTTTCATTATTAATATTACACTCTTTAAAATAATCATTACATTTACAATAAATAAAATACATTAAGTCTAGCTTGTTTTCTCTATACTTAAACGTTAAATTTTCTTCAACTTTCATACAATAATGATAATAACATTTATCATCAAAAATAACTTTTTTACAATTTTTTAAATACTCTAAATTAAACAATAAATCTTCACCTAAATCAATTGTTTTATCCATATAAATATTATTATCAATTATTATTGATTTTTTATATATTTTATTTACAGGAGAGTTAATATATGTTCCGTTCAGTCTATCCATTACAGCAACTGCAATATTACTATTTCCTTCTTCTATCTTATATTCAAAAGTTTGCTTTGATGATTTTATCTCATTCTCACTTTCAATATCCAAATATAATCCTGTTATTACTGAATCAGCTTTATTTTTCTCAATCTCTTTTAATGTCTCTTCAATCATATAAGGATCAATAAAGTCATCAGCATCTATAAACTGGATATATTCTCCTTTGGAAGTTTTTATTCCTATATTTCTAGTTTCCGATACACCTTTATTTTTATTGTCTATTACCTTAATTCTCTCGTCTTTTTCTTTATATTCATTAATAATATCTATGCTTTTATCCTTTGATCCATCATTTATAAGTATAAGCTCAAAGTTCTTGTATGATTGATTTAAAATACTATCTACACACCTTTTTAAAACTTTTTCTGCATTATAAATAGGAACAATAATACTTATTTTAGGCATAATAATCCCTCTTCATATATATTCTATAAATTTAACTTCATTATATGCTTACCTAGCTCTCTATTTTCAACTTCCTTCTCAAAAACAGAGTAATAAGCAGATATATCATTCACTTCATTAGTTGATAATACTAATCTCTCTAATTCATCTAATAAATTAGTATTCTCTATTAAATCTACTGCTGTTTTAAAATCTCTTACTGTACTTCTTGTAGTTCCTGTTATTCTAACAGCCTTTTCTAAAATTCTTCTAGTATTAATTAAAGCTCCATTCTCTGATACTCCTGTTAATACTATATCCCCACCAAACTTACACTTTTCAATTATTTGATTAATAGCATTTTCTGCAGCATTTCCTCCAACACATTCAAAACATAAATCAAATACTTCTTTATTTAGCTCAGCAGAGTTAACTAAATAAGTTCCATCAATATTAAATTTATTCAACTTATACTCATTGTTACCAATACAATATACTTTGCTTTCTGGAAATAATACCTTAAGTGTATTTGATAATATATATCCTAGTATTCCATCACCCCATACACCTATTTTCAATCCATTTACATTATCAACTCTTCTAATTGCAGCTACCGCTACAGATATTAACTCTAAAAATACATATTTTTCACTATACTTTTCATTATCCAGCTTAACCATATTCTTACTTGGATAGCTAAGACACTCACATGAAAAGCCATCATAATTACTTGAAGCAAACTTAGCCTTAGGACAATAATTTTCACCTAAAGCCTCATTATCCTTACAATTAAAGTCACAGTTATCGCATTCACAAATATTAGGTACTAAAACAACTTTATCTCCTACTTTAAACTTACCAGTATTATCTTTTAATATGGTTCCTGTAGCTTCATGAATTAATCTCATTGGATATTTTAATCCTAATATTCTTTCATCTCTTTTGCCTAGGTAATATCTTAAATCTGCTTTACATACAGCTATATAATCTACCTTAACAATTGCATTACCTATTTTACTTTTTACAGTATCTACATCAATTTCAAATGTTTTAGGTGAAATTATCTTAAACCCTTTGCTTAACACCTAAATCACCTCTATCTTACTTATCTTTATTACTGATTTTAATAATAATAAATCTTCAAATGTAGTAATTTTAAAATTTAATTTATCTCCATTTACTAAATACACATCTTTATTTAAAGCTAAAACCAGTTGACAATCATCTGTAGCATCTTGAGTTTGTCTTTCTATTGATACTTCATGAGCTTCTTTAATTAATTTATACCTAAAACTTTGTGGTGTTTGTCCTAAGTATAGTTCACTACGCTTTGGAATTGTATCTATAGTTTCATTATTTATGCTTTTTACAATAGTATCAGCAGAAGGTATAACTGTATCTACAGCTCCATGTTCTTTTGCTCCACTAATATTTTCATTAATTATTCTTTGAGATATCAGTGGCCTAGCTGAATCATGTATAACAAGAATATCATCCTCAGTACATTCTCCATCTAAAGCTCTTATTGCATTATATACAGATTCCTGCCTAGTATCTCCTCCATTAACTATACCTCTTACCTTATTTAAACCAAATTTTCTTATCCATATTTTAAGGTCCTCTTGCCATTCACTCTTGCAAACTACCATTATTTTATCTATTTCTGGATTTACATCAAAACTTTCTAATGTATGTATTATCATAGGTTTTCCATATATATCTATAAACTGTTTCGGTATATCACTCCCCATTCTTGTTCCTGATCCACCAGCTAAAATAATTGCTATATTCATTTTTATCACCCTTCTTATATTAATATAGTTTTAATTTCTTTACTCTTATTTATTACTGCTTAACAATAATTCCACAGCTAATTGTGATGAGCTTTTTTCTTCCCTTTGATTAAATTTCTTAGCGAAATTTTTAACCCTATTACTATTTCTAGATTTTAACTCATCGTAATTTTTTATCTCTTTTATTAATTGATTTTCAGTTTTTACTATTGGTCCCGGAACAAAACTTTCATATTCATAATAAAAACCTCTTATCTCATTTTTATACTCGTCTAAATCATAGGAATATAAAATTATAGGATTACCAGTTAAAGCAAAATCAAATATAACCGATGAATAATCAGTTATTAGTAAATCTGCTGCTAATAATAATTCTTGCATTTCTCCATAATGAGAGAAATTAAATACAAAATTACTATACTTCTCATCTATATTAATTGCATCATCCATGATATTGGGATGTAGTTTTAATAAAATTACATACTCATCCCCTAATTCCTTATATAACTTATCAAAATCAAACATTAATTTAAATTCTCTATTATCTCTAAAAGTTGGAGCATATAATACTATTTTTTTGCCTAAATTATTTCCTATTTGTGAATTTATATATTTCTTTAATTCTAATATTTTTTCCTTATCATAGAAACAATCATTTCTCGGAATTCCAATTGGATATATTATATCTTCAGATACACCAAACGCATTACTATAAATTTCTCTAACTTCTTCACTACTGCAAAGTAAATAATCCCAATTTTGGGCCTCTTTTCTCCATGCTAACTTTTCATGATCCCTATCATCTTCACTTTCAATTATATCTAATCCAAATTTTTTAAAAGCTCCTGCAGCATGCCAAGTCTGCATGTAAACCTGATTTTTTTTAGGCTTTAATTCACCCATTATATGACTATTTGCTACCCAATACTTACTTGTACATAAATAATATAAATAATCTATACTTCTTATATTTACATATTTAACTCTATTATTACTTATTTTATCTTTTCCATTATAAACAACTATGAATTGATAATCATTGTATCCATTTTCTATCATATAATCCATCATAGCCTTCGGATTACATGATATGCTTTTACCCCAATATGCTTCAAATAATATTCTTTTATTATTAACTTTTGTAAATATACGTAAAATATAGTAGATTTGTATAAATACTTTCATTCTAATTTCTTTAAAAAATTTCATTTTACTATTCTATCCCCTTAATTATTTATTAATTCTTATCAATACTATTTCTTTTTAAATACTTCAAACCTAAGTATGCACATACACAAATAATTAAAAATATAACTCCCCATCTCACAAACATATTATTTAAGAAAATGTAAAATATACAACTTATTATTATAATAACAAAAACGCCTAGCAAATTGTATAAAAACGGAAAATCTGCATGTCTAAACTTAAATTTAACTATTATAAAATGCATTGCAAATAAAACTATATATGCTATTAAAGTTGATAAAGCAGCTGCATACATACCTATTTTTTTAATAAATATATAATTTATAATTATGTTAATAATTGCTGATATAATAGTTCCCATGGCTATAAAGTTTGTTTTCTTCATATAAAATTGAAAATTTGACGGGAATGTATATAAAAATACAAAATAGTATCCAGCTATTATTATAGGTAATAATCCTATTCCTGACCAATATGACTCTGGTGATAATATCTTTACAATTTCAGGTGATCCTAAAATAAACATCGAAGTTAAAACTGTAAATATCCCTATATATATTGCTGATACTTTTTTAATCTCTTCACTATTTTTTTCTTTTAATTTCTCAAAATACCATGGCATCCACGCACTGTTAAGTGCAATCTGTATGGTATTTATTAAAGCTCCAATAGTATAGGTATAGCTATATATCCCTACAATATCATCATTAGTATATTTTTGTAACATAATTTTATCCGCTTGATTTAATACTAAATGTGATAAATTATGAAGTATAAGAGGAATAGCTATAGGCAAAGCAAACCTCCAGTACTTAATATTAATAAATGTTCTCCCCTTAAGAATTATTTTTATGTACAATATAACTCCTATAACTATAGTTGCTATAGCACCACCGTAAATTCTTCCAAGATATCTTTCATTATTCATTGATAATATAAGTAATACTGATGCACTTACATTTATAATTGTGGATATTGCAGAAGTGAATAGAAACGCCTTATGATTCCTATCGAATGTAAAAACTGCAGTTACATAATTAATTACAAAAGCAAAAAAGCTTTCAAATAATAATATTAAAATTAATGAACTTTTTAATCCAAATATATTAGCTAGTTCATTCTTAAAAAGTAAACTAACTATACAAATTACGGCGAAACTTATTGTTCCAAGAAATAATGTACTAGATAAATATTCATTATATTCCTTATCACCTAAATTTGCTTTAGCACTACCTATAGTTCCATTCATACTTAATCCAACTATTATTGCAAATATTGCGCTCCAAGTAGAATAAATTGTTATTATTCCAAACTCCTCTGTACTTAGTAGATTAGTAAATATAGGTGTTGTAAAGAAGTTAATTCCTTTTAACAAAAAAGTTCCTACAGTATACCAAATTGCAGAATTTAAAAGAGTATTTCCTTTTAGTAATGATTTAATCCTCATATGTGCTCTCCCTACAGTATTTTAATTATATAAACTTCTTGTAATATATATTCTATGTATAACGTATTTAATTATTATAACTCAAAATAGTTTATTATAAAACTTTTTTATAATAACTTATTAATATATTAT
>NZ_CBYM010000032.1 GCF_000577815.1 Clostridium saudiense
CCCTATTTACCCTGTCTACTTGACGGGGGGGGCAGTTCACTGCCGATGGCTTTTTACATTAATAATATACTATATATCTCTTCTAAAATATTTCCCCTTAAAATCAACCTTTTCAATCAATCCATAAGCTTCTTTTCTAGCCTCCTGAACAGTTCTACCTCTACCAACAACAGATAAAACTCTTCCTCCACTAGTTCTAAGAACTCCATCTACTAATTGAGCTCCTGCTAAGAATACTTTATCCTTAATACTTTCGTCAATAGTGATTTCGAACCCCTTTTCAAAAGTTCCAGGATACCCCTTAGAAGCTAAAACAACATTAACACAAGCTCCATCATACCATTTAACTTCAACTTCATCTAATCTACTGTTTAAAGCCGCTTGAACTAAATCAACTAAATCACTTTCCATTAAAGTTAATACAGATTGAGTTTCTGGATCTCCCATTCTTACATTATACTCTAAAAGATAAGTTCCTTTCTTTGTTATCATTAATCCAAAGAAAATAATCCCCTTAAAATCAAATCCTTCTTCTTGAATTCCCTTTAAGGTATTAGCAACTATATTTTCTTCAAACTCCTTCATTACCTCTTCAGTAACAAATGGATTTGGCGCTAAAACTCCCATTCCTCCAGTGTTTGGTCCTTTATCTCCATCAAAAATTTGCTTGTGATCTTTTCCTGAAATAAAAGGTATTAAGGTCTTACCATCTGTAATTGAAAGTATTGAAGCTTCTACACCTTCAAGAAATTCTTCAATAACAACCTTTTGACCTGCACCACTAAATATATCTGAAATCATGAAATCATTAATTGTTTTCATAGCTTCTTCTTTAGTTGCTGCAATTACAACACCTTTACCTGCAGCTAATCCATCTGCTTTAATAACTATTGGATATTCACAATTTTCTAAATAAGCTTTAGCTTTATCATATTCTGTAAAAGTTCCATATTGAGCTGTTTTAACTCCATATTTCTTCATGAAATCCTTAGAAAAAGCTTTACTTCCTTCTAATTGGGCTCCTCTGCTATCAGGCCCAAAGCATCTTAATCCTGCTGCTTTAAATTTATCTGTTATACCCTTTGTTAATGGATCTTCAGGTCCAACAAAAGTAAAAGCTATATTATTTTCTCTTGCAAATACTACCAACTCATCTAAATCAGTAATATTAACATTTTCACATTTATTTGTCGTTGCAGTTCCCCCATTACCAGGTGCTACAAATACCTTACTAACCTTTTCACTCTTAGCCAATTTCCAAGCAATAGCATGCTCTCTTCCACCAGAACCAACTAATAAAATTTTCATATAACATTACCTCTTCTCAAATATACTATTTTTTAAATTCACAGAAAGTCAGCCTAAGCTGACTTTCTACCTTCACTATTAACTCTTCACTCTTCACTCTTACTTCTTAACTATTCTTAGTGTTTAAAGTGTCTAATTCCTGTAAACACCATTGCTATTCCATGTTCATTACAAGCATCAATTGATTCTTGGTCTCTCATAGAACCACCTGGTTGAATTATTGCTTTAATTCCATACTTAGAACATTCATCAACGATATCTCTAAATGGGAAGAATGCATCTGAAGCTAAAATTGTAGCTCCTTCACCTCTTCTTAAAGCATCCATTGTTGGCCAAATTCTATTAACTTGTCCTCCACCAATTCCTACAGCAACACCGTCTTTAACTGTAACTATAGCATTCGATTTAACGTATTTAACTACCTTCATACCAAATAATAAATCTTTCATTTCGTCTTCAGTTGGAGTTTTTTCTGTAACAACCTTTAATTCATCTAAAAGCTTAGTATCTTCTTCTTGTACTAAGATTCCTCCATCAACAGTTACCATGAATCTCTTATCGCATGGTTTAACATTACATTTAATAACTCTTAAATTCTTCTTAGTTCTTAAAACTTCTAGTGCATCTTCATCAAACTCTGGAGCTGCAACTACTTCTAAGAATATTTTAACCATTTCTTCAGCAGTAGCTTTATCAACTTTCTTATTGATAGCAACTATTCCACCAAAGATAGAAGTTGGATCTACATCATGTGCTTTAGTATAAGCTTCTACAGCAGTCTCACCTATTGCAACACCACATGGAGTGTTATGTTTTAATGCACAACAAGCTGTTTCTTCAAATTCATTAGCAACTTTCCAAGCAATATCTAAATCCTTTATATTGTTATAAGAAAGTTCTTTACCATTTAATACTTCAAAGTCATTCATACCACCATCAAATTCATTTGAAACATAGTATGCAGCACTTTGATGTGGATTTTCACCATATCTTAAACTTTGCTTTTTCTTATATGAAATTGAAAGATATTCTGGATATTCTTCTTCATCACTCAACATAAAGTTTGAAATTGCAGCATCGTAAGCACTCATTAAGTTAAATACCTTACCAGCTAATTTCTTTCTTAACTTGTAGCTAACATCTCCAGTTTCCTTAATTTCAGTCATTACAGCTTCATAATCAGAAACATCTGAAATAACAACAACATCTTGGAAATTTTTCGCAGCTGCTCTAAGCATTGTTGGTCCACCAATATCTATAAATTCAACCTTTTCTTCAAAGCTTAAATCTTCTCTTACTTTTTCAAAGAAAGGATATAAATTAACTATAACCATATCTATTGTTTCAATGTTTCTTTCTTTTATAGTCTTCATATGTTCTTCATTATCTCTTATAGCAAGTATTCCTGCATGAATTATTGGGTGAAGAGTCTTAACTCTTCCATCTAGCATTTCTGGGAAATTAGTAACTTCATTAACTTCTGTTACAGCTACTCCATTATCTTTTAAGTGCTTATAAGTACCTCCAGTTGAAATAACCTCAACTCCACTTTCAGCTAAAAACTTTGAAAAATCTAAGATACCTGTTTTATCAAATACACTAATTAATGCTCTTTTAATCATGTAAAAATCCTCCCTATTTTAAAATATTTACTCTACCGTCTATAATTTCAACTTTACCTCTGCTTATTAAATCAATAGCTCTAGGTAACATTTTATGTTCCTCTACTAATACTCTCTTTTGAATATCCTCTGCAGTATCCTCAAAATATACTGGAACTGCTTCTTGAAGTATGATTGCCCCACCATCTACTTCTTCATTTACAAAATGAACTGTACATCCAGTAAACCTTACCCCTGAAGCTCTTACTGCATTATGTACATGCATTCCATACATTTTATCTCCACAAAAACTTGGAATTAGTGAAGGATGAATATTTACTATTCTATCTTTAAATACTTTTAATATTTCCCCATCTAATATTGAAAGATAACCAGCTAATACTATTAAATCAACTTTACCTTTAGTTAATTCTAATATTTTATTTGAAACTTCATCTCCATATTCTTTTCTTGAAACAACATAACTTGGAACTCCTGCGTTTTTAGCTCTTTCTAAGCCATAAATACCATCTTTACTTCCAATAACCATTTCAACTTTAAAAGAATCTTGTTCATAATCTAAAATTGATTGGAGGTTTGACCCTCCACCAGATACAAGTACTGCTACTTTAAGCAAACTCCTTCACCTCCAGCTGTTACAATACCAATTTCATAAGCTTTTTCACCTAATTCAATAAGTTCTTTAATAACAGAATCAACATCTTTTTCATCAACACATAATACAAAACCAATTCCCATGTTAAATGTATTATACATATGATCTCTGCTTACACCTTTATTAATCATATCTTCGAATATTGCAGGTAATGGATAACTATCTTTTCTTATTTCTGCAGTTAATTCAGAACCGTTAAACATTCTTGGAACATTTTCAATAAATCCTCCACCTGTTATGTGAGACATACCTTTAATCTCAAACTTTTCTATTAAGTTTAATATTGGTTTAACATATATCTTAGTTGGAGTAATTAATGTTTTCCAAACCTCTTCTCCATTAAATTCTTCATTTAAATCTGTATATAATTTTCTAACTAAAGAGAAGCCATTTGAATGTACTCCTGAAGAAGCAATACCAATTAGCTTATCTCCTGGTTTAATATTTTTTCCATTTATTATTTTATCTTTATCTACAATACCTACTGCAAATCCTGCAATATCATATTCTCCTTCTTTATAAAAACCTGGCATTTCAGCAGTTTCTCCACCAACTAAAGCACACTCTGACATAACGCATCCATCAGAAACACCTTTAACTAAATCAGAAGCTACTTCTGCTTCAAGCTTTCCACAAGCTATATAATCTAAGAAAAATAATGGTTTTGCTCCATGACATAAAATATCATTTACGCACATAGCTACACAGTCAATTCCAACTGTATCGTACTTCTTAGTTTTAAATGCTAATTCAAGCTTAGTTCCAACACCATCTGTACCCGAAACTAAAACTGGCTTTTTATATCCTTCTGGTAATTCAACCATTCCAGCAAAACTTCCAAGACCATTTAAAACATATTCACTCATTGTTCTTTGTGCATATTCTTTTATAAGCTTTACTGACTTATAACCTTCTTCTATATTAACCCCAGCCTCTTTATAAGTTATCATTTAAATTACCTACCTTTCAGTTTCTATTGGTGTCGCAACTGGATATATTCCATTGAAACATCCTACACAATATCCTTGATTTGCATTAAAGCACTTGTACATACCATCCATTGATAAATATCCTAAAGAATCGCAGCCAATTATTTCTCTCATTTCTTCTATAGAATGATTAGCTCCTATAAGATCTTTTCTGTAAGGAGTATCAATTCCAAAGTAACATGGATATTGAACAACTGGAGATGCTACTAAGAAGTGAACTTCTTTAGCTCCTGCTCTTCTTAATGATTCTACTAAATGCTTTGAAGTCGTTCCTCTTACTATAGAATCATCTATAAGAATAACTCTCTTATCTTTAATATTTACCTTTAAAGGATTTAACTTAACCGCTACAGCTCTTTCTCTTACCTCTTGAGATGGTGTAATAAATGTTCTTCCTACATATCTATTCTTTACAAATCCAGTATCATAAGGTACTCCTGATGCCTTAGCATATCCTATTGCCGCTGGTATACCTGAATCTGGAACTGCAACAACTACATCTGCATCTATTGGGAATTCTTTATATAATTGTTCTCCAGCTCTAACTCTTGATTCATGAACATCTAATCCATCTATTATAGAATCTGGTCTAGCAAAATATATATACTCAAAAGCACAAGTTTGACATTGAGTATTTTCAGAATATCTATATGAATTTATTCCATTTTCATCAATTACAACAATTTCACCTGGCTCAATATCTCTAACTAACTCTGCACCAATTGCATCTAAAGCACAACTTTCTGAAGTTAATACATAGCCTTCTTCAATTTTTCCTAAACTAAGAGGTCTTATTCCATGTGGATCTCTTACACCAATAAGCTTATTTTCAGTTAATATAACCATTGCAAATGATCCTCTAACAGCTTGAATAGCATCTAATACAGCTCTTTCAACACCTTTTTTAGCGCCTCTTGCAATTAAATTAGCAATTACTTCTGAGTCAATTGATGTATGGAATATATGTCCTCCATCTTCTAATAACTCTCTAATAACATCTGCATTAACTAAAGTTCCATTATGAGCCATAGCTATTGGTCCTAGCTTTGTTTGGCTTAATAATGGCTGTGCATTTTCTATTCTAGTATCACCACTTGTTGAATATCTAACATGTCCAATAGCAGCAAATCCCTTTAAACTATCTATATCTTCTTGAGAAAATGCTTCTGTTATAAGCCCCATTCCTTTTTTAATATTTATATCTTCACCATTTGCAACAGCTATACCCGCACTTTCTTGCCCTCTATGTTGAAGTGCATATAGACCGTAATATGTTACTGAAGCAACATCTAATGGATTATTAGAATAAATACCAAATACTCCACATTCATCTTTAAATTTATCATTACTTGGATCCATTATAATATTGTCCAACTTTGGATTCATACTCCTACCCCCGTTAATTAGTTAATAGTTTTGAGTTAATAGTTATTAGTTCTGAGTTAGTAGTTTAGGTAGAAACTGCTATCGTAGTTTCTTAAAGTTTATTTTTCCTAAAACTGATTTGAATCAACTTTATTCCTCAACTTACCACTTGTAACTTGAAACTTGAAACTATCTAAACTATTCTTGTATTCTCTTTAAGATTTCAACATATGCATCTTTAACATTTCCAAGATCTCTTCTGAATCTGTCTTTATCTAACTTTTCTCCAGTAGTTGCATCCCAGAATCTGCAAGTATCTGGTGAAATTTCATCTGCTAAAACTATATCTCCGTTATATCTACCAAACTCTAATTTAAAATCTATTAATCTTATGTTAGATTTTAAGAACATATCCTTTAAAATATCATTTATTTTTGCTGTTAAAGAATAAATCTTTTCTAATTCTTCAAAAGTTGTTGCTCCTATAGCAACTGCATGGTAATCATTTATTAATGGATCTCCTAGTGAATCATCCTTGTATGATAATTCAAATACTGTTGTTTTAAGTTCTGTTCCTTCTTCTAATCCTAATCTCTTAGCCATTGAACCAGCTGCAACATTTCTTACAATCACTTCTAGTGGTACTATTTCAACCTTTTTACATAATTGTTCTCTATCATTTAGCTTTTCAATAAAGTGAGTTGGAATTCCCTTGTTATTTAACATTTCAAATAACATTGACGTAATTGCATTGTTTAAAACACCTTTATCTTCGATTTGACCTTTCTTTTCGCCATTAAAAGCCGTTGCATCATCTTTGTAATATACTACAACTTCATCAGCCTTATCTGTAGCATATATTTTCTTTGCCTTACCTTCGTACATCATTTCTAATTTTTCCATTATAAATCCACTCCTTCACCATTTTCAGCTATAAACTTTTCTTTCATTTCTTTTCTATATTCAACTAATTTAGCTTTTAATTCTTTATCTCCAACAGCTAACATTTGAACTGCAAGCATTCCAGCATTGTAAGCATTATTTATTCCAACTGTTGCAACAGGAATAGATTTTGGCATTTGCACTATTGAAAATAATGCATCTAATCCTTCAATAGCTCCTTTACAAGGAACTCCTATAACTGGCATTGTTGTTTGAGAAGCTATTACTCCAGGTAAGTGTGCTGCAAGTCCTGCACCTGCTATTACAACTTCACATCCTTGTGCTTCACATTCTCTTAAAGTTTCTTCTAACTTTTCTGGAACTCTGTGAGCTGATAAAACAAATGCTTTATACTCAATTCCGAATTCTTTTAAGCAGTTAGCTGCTCCTCTCATTATTTCTGTATCAGATTTAGATCCAAAAAATATTGCTACCTTCATTTTTAAAACCACCTTTTTGTAGTTAGTAGTTTTTAGTTAATAGTTAGTAGTTTAGGTAGAAACTCCTTAATAAGTTTCTAAAATCAATTACGCTGACTTTATTCTTTAACTTTTAACTATTAATTCTTAACTCTTAACTATTTTAAATTTTATTTAAAATACTTAACTCCTGATTCGAAAATCTTTTGATCAAAGTTTCCTGGTACGTTTTTATATAGGTTTTCTCCAATTCTTTCAGAGTGTCCCATTTTCCCTAAAACTCTACCATCTGGACTTGTTATACCTTCTATTCCAAGCATTGACCCATTTGGATTAAATGGCATGTCTAATGCTATATTTCCTTTATTATCAACATATTGAGTTGCTACTTGTCCATTTTCAACTAATTGTTTTAATAGTTTTTCTGGAGCAACAAATCTACCCTCTCCATGAGAAATTGCAACATTGTGGATGTCTCCTAATTCTACTCCACTAAACCATGGTGATTTCTTAGAAACAACCTTAGTCTTAATTATTGAACTCATATGCCTATTAATTTCGTTATAAGTTAATGTTGCCATATCTTCTTCAATATCAACTATTTCACCATAAGGTACTAATCCTAACTTAATTAATGCTTGGAAGCCGTTACAAATACCTAACATTAATCCATCTCTATTCTTTAATAAATCCATAACTGCATCTTTAATTCTTTCGTTTCTAAATACTGTTGATATGAATTTACCTGAGCCATCTGGTTCGTCTCCAGCCGAGAATCCACCAGGTAACATTATTATTTGACTTTCTCTAATTTGCTTTTCTAAGTTTTCAATTGACTCTGCAAAAGCTTCTTTAGAGTAATTTCTAAATACTAAAGTTTCTGTTTTTGCTCCAGCATTTCTAAATGCTCTTTCACAATCATATTCGCAGTTTGTTCCTGGGAATACTGGAATTATTACCTTTGGTTTAGCAACCTTTATAATAGGTGATTTAACATTTGATTCATTGTATAAGACTTCCTTAACTGATTCATTTTTATCAGTAGTTTTAATTTTAAATACCTTTGATAATTTCTTTTCATAAGTTTCTTCTAAAATATTTAATTTTAAATTCAAATCATATTCTTGTGAAACTATTAATTCATCTTTAATTGTGCATCCTATTGCCTTGTAAGCGCATCCTTTAAATTCTTCATCTACATTTACATCAGATTTTACTTCTAAAACTAAACTTCCATAGTTTAATCCGAATAACTCCTCTTTAGTTAGATTAGAGAATTTAACCCCAATTTTATTTCCGAAAGCCATCTTTGAAAGTGTTTCAGAAGCTCCACCAAACTTAACGCTTGAAGCTGATATTACTTTACCTTCTAAAATAAGCTCATGTAACTTCTCTAAATTCTTTTTATATCCTTCTACCTTTAATGTGTAATCTTCATTTCTTTCTGCCATTAAGAATACTAATTTTGAACCAACTTCTTTAAATTCTGCACTAATTATATTCTTTGCCTTTTCTACTCCAACAGCAAAAGCTACTAATGTTGGAGGTACATCTACATCTCCAAAACTTCCAGACATTGAGTCTTTACCACCAATTGCAGGTATTCCTAAATCTATTTGTGCTTGGTATGCACCAAGTAGTGCTGCAAATGGTTTACCCCATCTTTCTGGACTCTTTCCTAATTTTTCAAAATACTCTTGAAGAGTCAATCTTGCTTTTCTGTAATCTCCACCTACAGCTGCAAGCTTTGTAACTGCTTCTATTATTGAGTAGTATGCCATATGATATGGACTCCATACTCCTAAATCTGGATTTAATCCATAACTCATTATTGTAGCCTCTTCACTTACTCCATTTAATACTGGAATCTTAGCAACCATTGCTTCTTGTTCTGTATTTGCATCCCTACCACCATATGGCATAAGAACTGTTCCTCCACCAATAGTAGAGTCAAATCTTTCAACTAATCCTTTTTGTGAAGCAACATTTAACTTTGTTAAGTTATTTAACCACTCTTCTTTAACATTTACATCCCCAACTGTTAAAGGATATTCTCCTGGTAACTTAACTTCTACATTAGTTACTTGTCTTGCCCCATTTGTATCTAAGAAGCTTCTCTTTAAGTTAACTATTTCTTTACCTCTCCAATACATTCTTAATCTTTCAGTATCTGTAACTTCTGCAACAACAACCGCTTCTAAGTTTTCTACTTTAGCTAACTCTATAAATCTATCTACATTTTCCTTATTAACTACTACAGCCATTCTTTCTTGTGATTCAGAAATTGCAATTTCAGTTCCATCTAAACCTTCATATTTTTTAGGAACTTTATCTAAATTGATATCTAACCCTCTGGTTAATTCCCCAATTGCTACTGAAACTCCCCCAGCTCCAAAGTCATTACATCTTTTAATCATTTGAGCTATTTCAGCATTTCTAAATAATCTTTGAATTTTTCTTTCTGTTGGTGCATTACCTTTTTGAACTTCTGCTCCACATTCATTTATTGAATCTTCAGTATGTTCCTTCGATGAACCTGTTGCTCCCCCAACACCATCTCTTCCAGTTCTTCCTCCAAGAAGAATTACTATATCACCAGATTGTGGTTCTTCTCTTATTACATTTTCTTTTGGTGCTGCTGCTATAACAGCACCAACTTCCATTCTTTTAGCAACATAGTTTGGATGATATACTTCTGAAACTTGTCCAGTTGCTAACCCAATTTGGTTACCATATGAGCTATAGCCATGAGCCGCTCCTAAAGTAATTGTTCTTTGTGGTAATTTACCTTTTATAGTATTCTCTACTGGTACTGTTGGATCTGCTGCACCAGTAACTCTCATTGCTTGATATACGTATGTTCTACCTGATAGTGGGTCCCTTATAGCCCCTCCTAAACAAGTTGCTGCTCCACCAAAAGGTTCAATTTCAGTTGGGTGATTGTGTGTTTCATTTTTAAACATCACTAAGTATTCTTCATTACCCTTATCTGTTTCTATGTTAACTTTTATTGAACAAGCATTTATTTCTTCAGAAACATCTAGGTCGTCTAGCATACCTCTTTTTCTCATTTCTTTCATAGTAATAACTGCTATATCCATTAACGTTTCGTCTCTATCAGTTTCTCCATAAACGAAATCTCTTGATTTTAAATATGCTTCATATGATTTTTGTGCTGCATTGTTTAATTCACCTATTTCAAAAGTTACATCTTCAATTGCAGTACTGAATGTTGTATGTCTGCAGTGATCTGACCAATAAGTATCAATTACCCTTATTTCAGTAATAGTTGGTGTTCTTTCTTCACTTTTAAAATAATCTCTTATCATCAATAAGTCATCCACACTCATTGCTAGTCCTAATTCTTTATGGAAGTCTTCTATTTCTTTTCTATCTTTATTAATAAAATTATGAAGTATTTCTACATCGTTAGGCTCTGCTAATTTTGAAGAAAGTTCAATATTATCTATTGCTACTTCTCTAGAATCTACAGGATTTATATAGTAACTCTTAATTTTTTCTATATCTTCTTTAGTTAATTTTCCTTTCAAAACTATAACCTTAGCTGATTTTACTTCAACTCTTTCCTCAGCTCCTAATAATCCAATACATTCAGATGCTGAGTCAGCTCTTTGATCATATTGTCCTGGTAAAAATTCTACAGCAAATGCTATTTCATCATCACTTATAGGAAGATTTTCTTCATATAAATTATCTACTGTCTTTTCAGCAAATATTGTATATAAAGATTTTTGATAGTATTCCTCTTTCATTTCACCTAATATATACTTATTTGCTACTCTTACAGCTTGAAGATTTTCTATTCTTAAATTACTTTTGAAATCTTCCATAAGGCTCTTAGCTTCAACATTAAAGCCATCTTTTTTTTCTACAAAAATGCATTTAAACCCTAACATTCTATACCTCCACATACATATTTTTCAAAACACGAACATTATTATATTTTTTATTTATATTCTTCGTGTTAATTAAATATTACCAATTCGATTTATATTTGTCAACATTACCAGATATCATTTAACATATTTTTCGTCATATATCCGAATTTTAATTAAATTTTACTATTTTTAATTCGTTTTATTTGCTATTTATCAATTTTATATCCAAAAATAAACTTTTACTGTATTAACATTATTAAAATTAGCAATACTATATAGCATAAATTTATAAATATAATAGAAGGAGTGATTTTATGAGACTTCCTAAACATATTGGCATTATTCCTGATGGCAATAGACGTTGGGCTGAAAATAATGGTCTTTCAAAGGAAAAGGGTTATAACATAGGTATTAATCCTGGACTTGTACTATTTAAACTATGTGAAAATCTAGGTATAAAAGAAATAACTTACTATGGATTTACTACTGATAATACTAAAAGACCTACTGTTCAAAAGGATGCATTTATAAAAGCTTGTATAGATGCTGTAAAGTTACTATCTAATGAAAACGCAGAATTACTAGTTATTGGAAACATCGAATCTCCTTGCTTCCCCCCTGAATTGTTACCTTTTACAACAAGAAGGACTTTTGGAAAAGGTGGAATAAAGGTAAACTTTTTAGTTAATTATGGTTGGGAATGGGATTTAAACTTATCTAGACAAACACATACAAAAAGAAATAATTTAGATTTAGTATTACACTCAAAAGATATTTCTAGAATCGATTTAATTATTCGATGGGGTGGAAGAAGAAGATTAAGTGGTTTTTTACCTATACAATCAGTTTATTCTGATTTTTATGTAGTTGATGATTATTGGCCTGATTTTAAACCTCAACATATATACGATGCACTAGAATGGTATTCAACTCAAGACATTACATTAGGAGGTTAAGCCTTAATTCAAGGATGTGATTTAAATGAAAAAAGCAATTGTTATTGGTGGTGGTATAGGTGGTTTATCTATAGCTGCTAGGTTATTAAAGGATGGTTTTAATGTTGATTTATACGAAAAAAATAAATCGCTTGGTGGCAAAATTAGTCAAGTTAAATTTGCTGATTTTAAATTTGATTTAACTGCTTCCTTGCTAATGATTCCTAATGATTATACTGAAATTTTTTCTTATTGTAATAAAAATTATAAAGATTATTTTTCTTTTATTCCTCTTAACAATCTTTATAAAGTTTTTTATTATGATAATACAAATTATACTTTTCAAACAGACTTACCATCTCTTTGTAAAACTATAAATAATATAACAAATAATGATTTAAATGATATGTATTCTTACTTTAACTTTTTATCAACCAATTATAAAAAATATTTATTAGCTGAAAAATATTTTTTAAATACATCATTTATAAATACTAATAACTTTTTTAATCCATTAACTTTAAGTAAAGTTTATAAATTACATACTTTAAACTCTTGCTATAAAGACTGTAAAAAGTTTATATCATCTGAAAAATTAATAAATTATATTTTGTTTCAATCTATGTATGTAGGAGTATCTCCCTTTAGTTCCCCTAGTATTTATAATTTAATTCCTTCGGCAACTCAATATCAAGGACTTTATTATATAAAAGGTGGAATGTATTCCTATATTCAATCATTAAGAAAATTAATTTTAGATCTTGGTGGTAAAATTCATCTTTCTTCTCCAGTAGATGAGATATTATTAAAAAATAATACCGCTATAGGGATTAAAATAAAAAATAAAAACATACATAGTGACTTAGTAGTTTGTTCAAGTGATTATTCTTATGCAATTAATAATTTACTAAAAGATAAATCTATCACTCAGATATCAAAAAACATTAATAATCTTGAACACTCCTGCTCTACTTTTATTATTTATTTAGCTTTAGATAAAAAGTATCCTTTACTTAATGTACATAATATATTTATTAATAAGGATTTCAGAAAAAACATAGAGGCTCCTTTTAAAGGAAAGCTCTCATCTAATCCGTCACTCTATATTTATTGTCCTAGTTCTATAGATAATTCACTTTGTCCTTTAGGATGTGAAACAATAAATATTATGGTGAGAGTTCCAAATTTACTTTATAAAAATATTTATTGGAATAGTGATACCATCAGTAAATTAAGCAATAACTTGTTGAGTATTGTTTCAAAAATTCCAGGATTAGAAGATCTACAATCTCATATATTGTTTAAACATCATTTAACTCCTATTGATTTAAAAAATATATTTAATACCTATGCAGGATCTGCATTTGGAATAAGCCATAATTTAAATCAAAGTTTAGTATTTAGGCCTCAATGTACATTACCAAAGATTAAAAATTTATACTTTACAGGTGCTTCAATACATCCTGGTAATGGAACATCTATGGTATTAAAAAGCTCAAAAATCTGTTCAGAAATAATAAAAGAATAAAAAAAGTGCCACAAGATACTTCTTGCGACACAATCCTACGTAACCTAAAAGGTCATTAATATTTTTTCCTTAAAATTTCATTTTATTCAAGTATTAATTTATATTCATTACTTGACATACACTATTAGAAACTATTAAAATTTAATGACCATTATTTTAAGGAGAGATTAAATGATTATCGGAAAAGAACTACAAGATGAAAATAAATACTTAAATAAAACAATAGGAAAAATTACTGATTTACTTACTAGCTATGGTGTTTCAAGTGAAGAACAAGATAAAGAAATAATAAAGCATAGAAAATTTTTATGGGATAATAGAAATGAATTAGATGAAATTGAAATAAATGAAAACTGTGGACAGGTTGCATTAAATGAACAATTGCACGCTAAGAAAATATCAAGAATTAGAACTTTAGAAAAGCAACTTTCTAATCCTTATTTTGCTAGAATTGATTTTAAGGAAGACGGCGAAGAATCAGAAAGTTTTTATATAGGTCTATCAACTGTAGAAGATGAAGATAATTTTGATATTTTTGTATTCGACTGGCGTTCTCCTGTTGCTAATATGTTTTATGACTTTGAAGTTGGTCCTGCATATTATGATGCTCCAGTTAGAAGAATAGAAGGTCATATAGAATTCACTAGACAATATAACATTAGAAATGGTGAAATAGTCTTTATGCATAACTCAAATGAAAGTTTATGTGATGAGGCTTTAACATCAATGTTAAGCGGAAATGCTACTGATAAGATGAAAAACATAGTTGCTTCTATTCAAAAAGAACAAAATGATATTATAAGAAGTGATGATAGCAAAATACTATTCATTCAAGGTGCTGCTGGTTCTGGTAAAACATCTATAGCATTACATAGATCTGCTTACCTATTATACAAGCATAGAAAAAATCTTAGCGCTGATAATATTTTAATCTTCAGTCCAAATGAAGTTTTTGCAGAGTATATTTCTGATGTATTACCTGAGCTTGGTGAAAGTAATATACGTCAAACTACATTTGAAATTTTTTCAAAGAGATTCTTACCATCAAATTATTTATATGAAAGCAAAAATGATCATTTAGATTATATTTACTCTAATCATACTGATTTAAAAACATTCAAATTAAGAACTAAATCTATGGAATATAAAAATACTTTAGATTTTATGAATACTTTAAATAAATTTATATTAGATATTCCAAGACTTATTACTAATGTAACTCCTATTACAATTGAAGGTGTACAAATAGTTAGCAAAAAATCAGTAGAAAAAACTATATTTGAAAGATTTAAGGATATTCCTTTCTTGAACAGAATTGATGTTGTTAAACAAAGTTTATTCTCTCAAGTAGAAAATAAATATTTATCTTCAAAAGATAATTCTCATTTTGATTATGTTGAAGATAAAAAAACATTCTATGATTTTTGTAAAGCACAAGTTGACTTACAAGTTGATGCTATGATTAAAACACTTGATAGTGTTGCTATTTATAAATCTCTTTGGAGTAATATTGAAAAGTATACAGATATTGATTTAAACAATACAAAAGATTTAACTTTAAATTATTTAAACAATAACGAAGTAAAGTTTGAAGATATTACTCCTATAATTTATATAAGATCTTCATTAGAAGGTTTCAGAAGTTACGGAAATATGAAACATGTTTTAGTGGATGAAGCTCAAGACTATAGTCCATTATTCTACGAAATAGTTAAAAGATCTTTCCCAAATGCTTCACTAACAATTATGGGTGATTTAAATCAAAGAATTGATAAACATTCTAATGTAAAAAGTAGAAATAGTATAACTAATGTATTTAATGATGTTAAAACAGTAGTTTTAACTAAAAGCTATCGTTCAACAGGTAATATAACTAACTTTACTAAGGATATTTTAGAAACCCACGAACCTATAGAAGCTGTTGATAGAATTGGTGATAATCCAACTATTCATATTGTTAATAATAATTTAGAAGAAAGGATTTCTACTAAGATAAATGAAATGAAAGATAAAGGTTATAAATCTATAGCTATTATTTGTAAAAATAAAGAAAATAGTAAAAAACTTTATTCTTCTTTAAAAGAACTAAATGATGATATAAACTTAATAATTAGTGATAAATGTGAATTTAAGATTGGTATTAATGTAATATCTTCATATATTGCAAAAGGATTAGAATTTGATGGAGTTATTTTAGCTGATGGTGAAAGTTATCTATCAATTGAAGATAAGCATTTATTCTATACTGCTTGTACAAGAGCATTACATGAATTGCATATATATACCAATACTTCATTAGAAAATATACTACCTCAAGATAATAGCTTGTATACCTTAATTGATAATTAATTTATAAAATAACTAATTTAAATAGAGCTAACATATAAACGAACTCCTTTTAATATTTATTTTAGTATTTTTCATAAGCACTTTTAATTATATATAATAAAAAAGCATCGTATAAATTCATACGATGCTTTTTTATATTAATTATCTTTCTTAAGCATTTCTCCAATAGCTGCTATGCTACCAAGTGATGATAAAGTTTCATTTGGTAATATAAGCTTATTAGCTGGATTTTTAGCCATTTCTTTAAGTGCTTCAACTTGTTTAAGTGCTATAACTGTTTCATTAGTTCCTGATTCAATAATAGCCTCATTTACTTTTCTAATAGCTTCTGCTTCAGCTATAGCTATTTGTTCTATAGCCTTAGCCTTACCTTCTGCTTCTAAAAGTTGAGATTCTTTTAAACCTTCAGCTCTTCTAATATTAGCTTCCTTTTCTGCTTCAGCTTCAAGAATTTTAGCTCTCTTTTCACCTTCAGCTTTTTCTATTTGAGATTGTCTTTGACCTTCAGCCACTAATATAGTAGCTCTCTTATCTCTTTCAGCTTTCATTTGCTTTTCCATAGCTTGTTGTATTTCAGCTGGTGGAATTATGTTCTTAATTTCAACTGATAGTACCTTTATACCATAAGCATCAGTAACCTCATCAATAATACCAAGTAATTGTTGATTTATACTATCTCTTCCTGCAAGAACTTCATCTAATGTCATATTACCTAGTATATTTCTTATGTTTGTTGTAGCTGAATAAACTATACCTGCTTTATAATCTTCAATATTATATACTGCATCTTTTGCATTAAGCATCTTATAGAAAATAACATTATCAACAGAAATTTTAACGTTATCTTTAGTAATAACTGATTGTGGTGGTACATCTAAAATTTGTTGCTTAGTTGATACTTTTTTTCTTACAAAGTCTACACCTGGAATTACAAAGTGCCACCCTGGTTCTAAAATTTTATGGAATTGTCCTAGTCTTTCTACTACATATAAGTACCCTGTATTTACAACTTTAATTGATGATAATAGCACTAATAAAATAATCACTAATAATGCTACTAAAAATATTAATCCTGACATTTTAATCCTCCTTCGAACTTACAATTAACTTATTTCCTTCAATACCTGTAATTTTATATTCTTCACCTTTTTTTATTACTCTTCCCTTATTATAAGCAGTCCAATAAATACCACTTACCTTTATCTTTGAGTTCTTCCCCATATCCTCTTCTGCAATCATTGTTCTACCTATATAGGTTTGTTCCATCGTTGGTACATGATTAACATCAGCCTTGAATTTCTTTTTTGCCCAAGGATAACCAATAGAAACAGTTGCAACTCCAACAATTAAAAAGGCTATTATTTGCCATACAACAGTAACTTCAAATAAAGAAAGTATTATTGCAACTATAGCTCCTAAAGAAAACCACATAAATATGAAACTACTAGTAATAACATCAATAGCAATTAAAAAAACTGCAACAAGTATCCAACTAATTACCTCAACCATTATTTTTCCCCCTTTCCTGATTTATTACTAAACCATTCATTATAATTTAATTATATACTATATTATTCTTCTTTTGTATTAATTCTTCCAAATAGTTAAATCTTAACTACAAACTCATTATAATATAGTTTAAATCTTTTCGCAAGTTATTTTTTATTGTTTTATAAGGTATTTATTATCTCTTAAAACGTTTAGATTTATCTATTTTTTAAATAATTTGATTTTCTAAGGTTTTCCTTTTATTATTTATTTATATGTATTTTATTAGAGAACTAATACAATACTAAAATTATATAACGTATTGGAGATGATATTATGGATTTTATAAAAGTAGGATCTGCATGTCCTAAAACTAAAGTTGCAGATGTTATTTTTAATGTTGAAAATATATGCTCATGTATTAATGATGCTTATAATAAAGATGTTAAATTTTTAGTTTTTCCCGAACTATCTATTACTTCTTATACCTGTGCTGATTTATTTTTAACTTCTACATTAATAAATAAATCTATAGAAGGAATTAAATTAGTTTGCGAAAATAGTATTAATAAAGATATATTAATTGCTGTTGGATGTCCTCTTGTGCATAACAACGTTCTTTATAATGCAGCATTTATTATTTTTGAAGGAAAGATTCTTGGAATAGTTCCTAAATCATATATTCCAAACTATAGCGAATTTTATGAAAAAAGATGGTTTACATCTGCTGCTATGTTAGTTGATGAAACTGTAGATTTACCTTTCCAAGATAATATACCACTAGGTACAAACTTGCTATTTACTGCTGGAGATTATAAGTTTGGTATAGAAATTTGTGAAGATCTTTGGGTAACAATACCTCCAAGCTCTTATCTTTCACTTCTAGGTGCTAATATTATAGGTAATCTTTCTGCATCAAATGAATTAGTAAGTAAAAAAGATTATAGACTTTTATTAATTTCTAATCAAAGTGCTAGATGTATGTCATCTTATATTTACTCTTCAGCTGGTGTACATGAATCTACAACTGATTTATTATTTAGTGGTCACTTAATAATAAGTGAAAATGGTTCTATATTAAAAGAAAATAATAGATTTCAAAGAGAAAATGAAGTTATAACTTCTTGTATAGATGTATTTAAGCTAAATGCTGAAAGATTAAAAAACTTAAGTTATAGAGATGCTTCTAAAATTGTACCTTTTAAAGCTAAAAACATTAACTTCAATTTTAAAAGCACAGAAATTAAAGATTTTGATAGATATGTAGATAAACATCCATTTGTTCCATCTAATGAACATGAAAGAGAAGAAAGATGTAAAGAAATATTCAATATTCAATCATCAGCACTTGCAAAACGTTTAGAACATACTAATCTAAAAAAAGCAGTAATAGGAATTTCTGGTGGACTTGATTCAACTTTAGCTTTACTAGTCATAGTAAAAACATTTAAATTACTTGGAATCGATAATAAAAATATTATAACTATTACTATGCCTGGATTTGGTACTACTGATAGAACATATAATAATGCTTTAACACTTTGTAGAGAATTAGGTACCGATTTAAGAGAAATAAATATCGTTGAAGCTTCCCTTCAACATTTTAAGGATATTGGTCATGATAAAGATATACATGATGTAACTTATGAAAATGTTCAAGCAAGAGAAAGAACTCAAATATTAATGGATTTAGCTAACAAAGAAGGTGGCTTACTAATAGGAACTGGCGATCTTTCTGAACTTGCACTTGGATGGTGTACTTATAATGGCGATCATATGAGTATGTATGCTGTTAATCCTTCAATTCCAAAAACGCTAGTTAGATACTTAGTTAAATATGTAGCAGAAAAAGAATCTACAGAAGAAGTTTCTCATACTTTATTAGATATTTTAGATACTCCTGTTAGTCCTGAACTTTTACCAAAAAGTGAAAAGGGGGATATTGTTCAAAAAACAGAAGATATCGTTGGTCCATATGAACTTCACGACTTCTTCTTATATCACTTTATTAAACATGGTTCTTCAAAAGAAAGAATTGAACTTCTTGCTAAGGCAGCATTTAAAGATGATTACTCTGAAGAAGAAATAAATAAATGGCTTGATAAATTTATTTATAGATTCTTTACTCAACAATTTAAGAGAAGTGCATTACCTGATGGTCCTAAAGTTGGTTCAATTTCTTTAAGTCCTCGTGGCGACTGGAGAATGCCATCTGATGCTTCATTTAATTCATTTAGATAGCAAAAAGAGTGATTTTATTCACTCTTTTTTACTAATTATTTTAAACTCCATTATAAAATAAAAAAATAAGGAAATTTATATCAGAATATAAATTTCCTTACTTAATTATTTTCTTACTTGTTTTAATTTTTCTTCTACCATTTGTATTAACTTAATTTTATCATCTTCATTATTTACAACATCCATGACATTCATATCAATTACTAATACTTCAGATGCTTTATAATGATTTTTTACCCAATTATCATAGTCTTTCCATAAGAAATGATAATATTCTTTTAAACTATCATCAACTTCGAAATCTCTTCCTCTTAATTTGATTCTATTCATAACAGTTTCAAAAGAACCTTTTAGATAAATCATTATATCTGGTGCCTTCTTTGGAAGTGATTCTAGTTCTTCCATCATATTATTTAATAAATTTTCATATATGTCCATTTCTAATTGTGATATTCTTCCAAGCTCCATATTCTTCTTAGCAAAATACCAATCTTCATATATAGATCTATCTAATACATTATTGTCATTAACTAACGCTTCTTTTATACTTTTGAATCTAGTATTTAAAAAATATAATTGTAATAAGAAAGGATATCTTTTTCTTTGTATCTCTTCTTCAGACTCACTATAAAATAATGGCAAAAGTGGATTATCATCAACAGATTCATAAAAAACATCTGATTGAAAATGCTCTCCTAGAATTTTTGCTACTGAACTTTTTCCTAAGCCTATCATTCCACCAACTACTAACAACATACTTCACCTATCCTTTACTATTCATCCTTAGTGCTCATTAATGATAACTTGTATTTATTTTTAAATCAAGACTTGACATAAGAAAAAGGCATATAAATACAAATTATTTATATGCCTTATTACATTTATTTCATTTTTAAAGTATCGATATATTTAACTGCACTTAATGATGCTATATTACCTTCTCCAGCAGATTTAATATATTGATATGGTTTTCCTACACAATCTCCTGCTGCAAAACATCCTGGAATATTGCATTTCATTTCTCTATCAACATGAATATGTCCATCTACTATTTCTAGTCCCGGTACTAACTGTCCAGGTGATATACTATCTTTTAATATAAATACTCCATCTGTTTCTAATTCACCATCTTCCAATTTAACTGAAGAAACCTTTGCTTCTCCAACTATTTCTAATGGTTTTTTAGCAACTACTTCTATATTTTCATTTAAACTAGTTTCACCTTTATACATTGGAATATAATAAACTTTTCCAGCAAGCTCACTAACATAATTGGCTTCTTCTTCTGCTTCTTTATTATATCCTATTATTGTTACAGTTTTTCCTTTATAAAGAGGCGCATCACATGTAGCACAATAACCTACACCTTTACCTATTAATTCCTCTTCACCTTTTATTGGTTTTGTATATTCCATTCCAGTAGCTAAAATTACAGTTGTAGCTTCATACATTTTCTCATTTACCATTAAGGCAAAGTAATCACCCATGGCATATATGTTATTAACTCTTTCTTCTGTAATTTCAATGCCCATCTTATCTATATGCTCAAGAAATTTATCTTTAACATCAGCTCCATTTACTCCATAAAAACCTAAGTAATTACTAATCTTAGGAGCTTTACTTAATTTATGACTTAATTCCTTATTACCAAAAATAATAAACTTTTTATTTCTTATTTTTGCATTAAGAGCTGCAGATAATCCTGCTGGACCACTACCTACTATGGCTATATCATATCTTTCCATAGTAACCTCTACCTTCTAAAGATGTTTTTCAACAGCTTCTTTTAATTGATTCTTTGGCATGAATCCAACTAAAGTATCAACAGGTGCTCCATTTTTAAATACCATTATTGTTGGTATACTTGCAACTCTGTATTTACCAGCTAAATTTGGACATTCATCAACATTAACTTTTGTAAATTTAGCATTTGTTAATTCTCCTGCAACTTCTTCAAAGATAGGTCCTATCATTTTACAAGGTCCACACCATTCAGCCCAGAAATCTACTATACTTACTCCATCAAAATCAATTACTTCTGTATTGAATTCATTTTCTTTTAAATGCTTAACCATTTTATTTCCTCCTACTCCCCCTTAGGGGGATATTAATATTATTTGTTTTATTTTACAGCGATAATTATTATTAGTCAATAATTTTATCCTTACTGATAGTTTGCCCTACTTTTTTCATTATAATTCTATAAAATAAATCTCTATTTAGCCATTGAGTATCTATTTAGATTTTCATAAATACCACCTTTTTTTATAAGTTCAATATGACTTCCTCTTTCTTCAATACCTTTATCAGTTAATACTATTATTTCATCTGCATTTTTAATTGTTGATAATCTATGAGCTACAACAATAGTTGTCCTATTTTTACATAACTCTTCTAAAGATTTTTGAATTAAATATTCTGTTACATTATCTAAAGCAGATGTTGCTTCATCTAATATTAATATTGGTGGATTCTTCAAAAATACCCTTGCAATTGATATTCTTTGCTTTTGCCCGCCAGATAATTTAACTCCTCTTTCTCCAATATATGTATCATATCCATCCTTTAGTTCCATGATGAATTCATGTATATTGGCTTTTTTAGCAGCTTCAATTACTTCCTCATCAGTTGCATTTTGGTTACCATATTTAATATTTTCTTTTATAGTCCCAGTATATAAAAATACATCTTGTTGTACTATTCCAATATTTTTTCTTAAAGAATTAAGTTTAATATCGTAAATACTTTTACCATCAATTTTTATATCTCCTTTATCAACATCATAAAATCTTGGTATTAAACTACAAAAAGTAGTTTTTCCACCACCAGATGGACCAACTAATGCAAGCATCTTTCCACTTTCTATTGATAAATTAATGTCATTTAACACACTTTCATTTTCATAGCTAAAACTTACATTTTCAAATTCTATATTTCCTTCTACATTATTAATTTCAACTGCATTTGGATTTTCTTTTTCTTTTTCCACATTCATTATTTCCATAAACCTTTTAAATCCAGTCATACCATTTTGATATTGTTCAACAAAATTAATTAACTTCTTAATTGGATCAGTAAATAATTTTACGTAAAGCATATATGCTAGAAAATCTCCTAAGTTTATCACACCATAATATGTAAAAACCCCACCTGCAATTAATACAACGTAATCTAATATATCTACGCCAAAATTAACTCCTGCAAAATACTCTGCCATTACCTTATATGCTTTTTTTCTAACTTCTCTAAACTTATTATTACCTTTATTAAACTTTTCTTTTTCATATTCATGTGCTACAAAAGCTTTCGAAATTCTAATTCCTGCTATAGAGTTTTCTAAAGTTGAATTTATATTAGATGTATGAACTCTAGTTTCCATAAAGCAATCATTCATCTTTTTTCTTTTCTTCAAAGTAAATATAACTATAAATGGAACAAATGCAAAAACTAATATTGTAAGTGGTATGTTAATTGTTGATAAAATTATAAATGACCCTAAAAACATAACTATAGAAATAAACAAATCCTCTGGTCCATGATGAGCTAACTCTGATATTTCCATAAGGTCATTAATCATTCTACTCATTAAATCTCCAGTTCTGTTATTATCAAAATAAGAATTAGGTAATTCTTCAAGATGATTAAACATATCTCTTCTCATATCAGCCTGCATTCCTACACCTACAAGATGCCCAAAATACTGCATGAAATAACAACAGCCTGCCTTTATTAAATATAGTAACATTAAAATTATTGCAAATATACCTATTACTTTAATTTCTTTATTAGGTATAGTTTCATTTATTAATACTCTTGTCATCATCGGATATATCAAACTACATATGGTTGCAATGGTCGCTACTATTAAATCCAATATAAACAATTTTTTATATGGCTTATAATATGAAATAAATTTTTTTATCATTATTTAAGTCCCCTCCTATTAAAGCTTAAATTTATTTTATACTCTTATTTATATAAAAGTAGTTTTATTTTTTATAACATAAAATAAGGACAAGATAAATATCCTCTTGTCCTTAAACACAAATATGTATTATTTTTCCCTATGAACATCAACAACTCCAGCTTCATCATCTGAAATAGGAATTAATACTGTACCAAACATCTTTTCTTCTTTCTTTGCATATATATGATAATCTAAGCCTACTTTTAAATTTTTAATATTATCATTTTTTAATATTTTGTACTTTTTATTATCATAAGATTTACCTATATAATATTTATCTGTTTCTTTTTTTATTATTACCCTATAAAGCATTTATTTCCCTCTTTTTTTCGTTGTAGCTCATCTTTGGTTTTATCTTAAATTAATTCATAAAAAAGTCTTTTAATATTTTAAGTTCTTCTTCATTGAAATTATAATCATTTAACTTGTTTTTAGCTATCCATTTTGTATTACTTATAGTTTTATGACAAGTAATATATTCTTTAACTGTTCCTGTAAAGACTCTTAATATATCATTATTTTCAAGTGTATAATCTTTAAATGGCTTTAAATCGAAAATTGTACATTTTAAATCTTTATCTATTGCTTTATTAATACACTTTTCGTCAGTTTCTTTACCTTTAATCTCTTTACCGAATATCCCCCATGTTCTTTCATTCTTCTTTCCTCTTTCAGCAATTAACACATTATCAAAATCATCATAAATAATAATTGAGCATCTTACTACTTTCCCCATACGTACCTCCATCAGAACATTTTCCTACACTTTTCAATTTTATATATTAATTATTAATAATAATTATACCCTATTGTTTACAATAAAACAAATTTTTTAATATTAATAAATTTATTTTTATGTGAATATAAGTAAAAAAATTGTTCATACTTAAGAAGAGGTGATTTTTTTGGTATATTTTAGATTTATTCCACTTATTGTATTATCTTTTTTTGCTTTAAAATTCTTAATATCTTATATAGAAAAAGCAACAATTAATTTAAATAATAAGGCAATCAAAAGACAAATTGAGCTAGGATTGTTATCAATAAAAGATATACAAAGAAACAACTATAGTACTTTTCTTAAAATTATAAATATATATCTTGATATATTAGGATGTAAAGAAATTGTGGCTCTACCTGGTGGGAATAGTGATTTAACCAATTTTAAATGTACTCTAAATAATACTGATATTCTTATTTGTTGCATTCAAAATGACCTAATAGGTGAAACTGCCAAAGATGAAGATAAATGGGAATCAACTGGAAGGCCTGATGTGCAAAGCTTTTTAGCTCGAATGGTTCTTAATGATTGTAAAAAAGGAATTATTATTACTAATAGCACTTTTTCAAGTAATGCTATAGAATTTGCTAATAACCTTAACGCTCAAAATCGTGGAATAGAAATTAAACTTATTGATGGTTATGAATTAACAAAATCAATTAGAAATCATAAATATTATATTATTAAGGAGGGTTTAATAAATGAAGTTAAATACAATATATAGTTATTTTATAATAATTTTATTCTCTCCTTTAATAGGTAAGCTAATTAAAAATATTACTATTTATTATAAGTCCTATAAAGAATTAAAAAAAAGTGACTTACTTTATAACTTAGTTCATAGACTTACACCTCATGAATTTGAAATTTGGTGTAGTGAATATTTATCCAATATAGGCTTTAATAATATAGTTGTACTTCCTTTAGGACCAGATGGTGGAAAGGATATAATTTGTGAAAAAAATAGTGAAAAATTTTATGTTGAATGTAAAAGATATTCAATTTCTGATTCCATAACAGCCTTTGAAATTGAAAAACTATTAGGTGCAATGATTTGTGATAATATAAATAACGGAATAATAATAACTACAGGTACTATATCCGATGAAGCTAAATCTATTTTAAATAAAATAGAAAAACCCTATAATATTAGCATCATAAGTTCTAAAGATCTGGCTATTCCGTATACTGAATACGTTCTTAACCCTAATTAATATTTAGCTATCTCATTTTCCTCTCAATATATAAGGGATGTGTCATTTACTATGCACATCCCTTTTAATTTTACTTTTCTTTTCCTATAAACGTTACAGCTACACCTATAAGAGAAATTATTATAAATATGTAAAAGCTTCCAATGTATTGTGACTTAGAATAAACTCTTATTCCATCAATAATATTACCATTCCAACCTAAATCTAAAATAAAACCAATAATTAAACTTATAATTGAACTTCCAATAAATTCTCCTGAATTTACAATACTTGATGCTAGTCCACTATTTTCTATGTTGCAATAATTATTTATATCAGTAAATGCTACTATATGAGCCATAGCAAAAAATCCCATAAAAAAGAATATTATACTTAATTCAAATAATGTAGGCATTCCCTTTCTTATAAATAATATATAAATCCAAAATACAGAGTTTAAAATTGCTGCTATTCTTGGATAAATAATTATATTCTTTTTAAAAATCATTGTTGCCTTATCTACAAATAGCGAACCACAAACCAGTCCATATACTATAAATGCTACATAAAATGATGCTTTAGTTGTAGATACTCCATACACTGCAGTTAAATAATTTATTCCCCACAGGCCTGTAATTGTTGTAGTACATCCAACTAAGGTAAATAATACAAAAAAATTTCTCCAAGTTGCTTTTAATTTTAATACTTCTCTAATTGATTTAAATACATTAATCTTTATACTTTTAAGTTCTATTCCTTGTGGCTCAAAACCATATTCACGTGGAGAATTCTTAATATAAAACTTTATTATTATAGCTATTAAAACACAAATGCTACCCATTAAAATCACAGCTAGTCTCCATCCCATAAAACTTACTAAAATAGCTAATGGAAATGTTGCAATTACTCCCCCTAAATTTCCTATGAAAGATAACTTTCCAGATGCCTTCGTAAAATCATCTTTTTTAAACCATATAGTTTGAGCCTTTAAAACTGAAATAAATATAACTGATGTTCCAAGTCCAACTAATAATCTTCCTCCATAAGCTATTGTTACATTAGTTGCAATCCCTAATAAAATTGATCCTATTCCCGTTACCAATGCTCCATAATAACTTATTCTTTTATAACCTAAATAATCTAGTAATAACCCTGCAGGTATTTGCATAAATGCATATGTATAAAATGTAATTGAAGCAACATTTCCAAGTTCTGTTGCTGTTAATCCTAAATCTCTACTTAAATCTCCTGATATTACTCCAATAGCTCCTCTATGAAATAAAGACATCACAAATGAAATTGCCAATATACTCCATACTCTCCACTTATAAAAATTATAATTCACTTTTAACCTCCATATACTTCACTAATTTATATACTTTACTAATTTATATACTTTACAAATTTTATATTAATTTTATTAACAAATCAATTTTTGTAAAAAAATTCCCTATTTTCCATAACATAATGTTACAATAAATATATTAATATTTTTTTTATTAAGGAGATTATTTAATATGTATTCAAATTATATTTTCGATTTATATGGAACATTAGTAGATATTAATACAGATGAATCTAGCAAAGAGTTTTGGTACAAGCTTTCGTTATTCTATTCATTCAAAGGTGCTTTATATACGGCTGAAGAATTACAAACATCATATAATAATATGATAAAAACTAAATTACAAAGCTATACTAATACTAAATACCCTGACACACCACTTGAGCCTATTTTCAGTGAGTTATATAAACTTAAAGGAATTAATCCTTCTAAAGATCTTGTTATAGATACTGCTCATTTATTTAGAACATTATCAATAAAATATATTAAATTATATGATGGTGTAATTGAGCTATTAGAACTGCTAAAATCTAAAGGTAAAAATATTTATTTACTTTCTAATGCACAAAGAGTTTTTACTTTTTCAGAAATGAAAATGCTCGGAATTGAAAAATATTTTGATGACATTTTATTTTCTGCAGATTATGAAATATGTAAACCAGATATAAATTTTTACAATACATTAATAAAAAAGCATAACTTAGATATTAAAGATAGTATCATGATTGGAAATGATTATATTTGCGATATTGCTGGTGCAACTAATGCAGGACTTAATTCACTTTACCTACACTCTAATCTTTCACCTGAAATTAAAGGTCCTCTTACAAGCACCTATTCCATCATGAACATGGACATATCCAAAATATCCGAATTTATCATTGATAGTACGAAAAAATAAATATTAACTTGCATAAATTATATTAGTTTTATAACAATATATCTGGAAATAAAGAAAAAATAAATAGAATATATCCCAGGAATATTCTATTTATTTTTTTCCTATCATCATAAAGGCTCTTTACTTCTACATGCTTTCATTTGTAGTTATTACTTTATTACTTTCCTTAATATCTGGTACCTTCATCATAACAATACCACCTATAATAAATAAAATTATCAAACTTATTATTCCATTATTTGTTTTACCTGTTAATTGCGTAACTATCGCTACTAAGAATGGGCCTAATACTGCTGCAAATTTACCAAAAATACTATAAAACCCAAAATACTCTGCTGATTTCTCTTTTGGTACAAGCTTTGCAAAATATGATCTTGATATAGCTTGTATACCTCCTTGAGCTGACCCAACAAGCATTGCTAATATCCAAAAATCTAATACAGTTTTGATGAAGTATCCATAGCAGCAAATAAGAGCATAAGTTATTATTCCTGCCATTATTAGCTTTTTACCACCAAACTTTTCTGATAATTTTCCATAAATAATTGTAAATGGGAATGCAACAAATTGTGTTAGTAATAGTATTATTAGCAAGGAAATCATTGATATTCCTAAATCTGTACCATATGATGTTGCCATACTGATTATAGTATGAACACCATCTATATAGAAAAAGTATGCAATTAAAAATAACAATACTGCTTTATCCTTTTTTATATTCTTTAAAGTACTTCCTAAATCTTTAAATGAATTTTTTATAATATGACTTTGTTTTTCCACATAATATTTTTGATTAACATTCTTAACTAATGGTATTGTAAACACACCCCACCATATTGCTGTTATTAAAAATGTAATTTTACACGCCAATGTTAAACTCATATTAATTAAACCACTTTGAGATAACAAAACTACAACTATACAAAGTATAAAAGGAATAGTACTTCCTATATAACCCATACCATATCCCATAGATGATACATAATCCATCCTATCTTCTGTTGTAACATCAACTAAAAAAGCATCATAAAATACATTTGCACCACAAAATCCCACTGTACTTATTGTATAAATAACTAGTAAAGCAATTGGGTTATTTTCTGGTACAAAAACCAATAATACTGTTGCTATTAATCCAATGAAAAAAAATAAATTAAATAATTTCTTTTTATTTCCTTTATAATCAGCTATGTTACCCAATATTGGTGCAATCATCGCTACAATAAAGGTTGCTATTGATATAGTATAACCCCATAATGCTGTAGATGTTGCAGAACTCATACCACCTTGCTCTGCTACTAATTTAAAATAAATTGGTAATATTGTAGATGTAATTGTCATTGAATATGCCGAGTTTGCCCAGTCATATAAAATCCAGCTTTTTTCCTCTTTGTTTACCTTACTCATTCTCTTCCCCCTAAATATCTAATATTTTTTCTTCTGCCATACCATCTGCATCTTTTAAATCAATACCCAAAATTTTAGCAATTGTTGGTCCATGATTTATTAGTTTTCCATTTTCTAATACTATTCCACTTTTTATTCCTTTACCTGAAGCAATAAAAAATGTTTTATAATTATCTTTAGTAGGTAAATATCCATGTGCTGCCATTATTTTATGTTTTATCTTAAAAGACTTGTCCTGACTCAACTCTTCAATAGTTTTACCAAATAAATCATCTATAAAATAATAACCTTCTCTAGCTTCAACCATAAAAATAGCATCTCTATCTGCACCTAAATTACTTATTGAATCATTACTATAAATTTCTTCTATAGGACTATCTTTTTGATTTTTTAAATTATTTAATATTTCTTTTAATTTATTTATAATATCTTTATCATTTTTATTATTTAAATAAATATAACTACTACCATCACAACTTTTTGCTATAGCCTTATAACTTTTAACTTTATTATTTTTTACTTCTATAAGATTATTTTCCACTAATATTGAATTTAATCTAATTACACTGCTAACATCTATTTGACTATGATCTCCTAGAGCAATTATTGTTGAATCGTTATATATTCCAGAAATTTTTAATACTTCAACTATTTCTCCTAATCTATCATCATGTCGTTTCAATGCTTCAATGATTTGTTGACTTTTAACACCATACTTATGTTTTTGACTATCAACATCTACTAAATGAAGTAATAATAAATTAGGTTTTAATTCTCTAATTGTTTTCTTTGCAACTTCCATTGCAAAATTATCTAAATATGGTTGATCTATTCCGCTTCTTAAGTATCCAAATCTTTTATTCATACTTAACTGATAAAATATACTTCCTGCTAAAGCTGACTTTACTGCTTGATTATCATATTTTTTAGTACAGCATATCTCTGGCATATTATAAGTTATTTTACTTCTTGCAGTTACAGGCCATAAAATAGAACAAGTCTTCATCCCATTTTCCTCTGCTAAATCAAAAATCGTATCACCTTTGATATATTTTCTATACCAATACCAATCCGGATTATAACTTTTAAAATCTAAGATAGTATTATTTATGACCCCATGATTTTTAGGATACTTACCAGTCACTATCGTTGCATGCGCTGGATATGTTAAAGATGGATATATACTTTCCACATTTTTAATTAATGATCCCTCCTTTATTAATTTTGAGAAATTGGGCAGCTTACTTAAAAAATCCAAATCTTCTTTTGATACTGCATCAAAAGATATCACAATTACATGCTTCTTTTTCATTATGCCCTCCTAATATAACTCTACTTCATTATTGTTATATTTATTTTATTATAAAGTTAATTCTTTGTAAATTTTTTCCTTTTTTGAATATTATTCTCACTTTTATTTTGTATATAAAAAGCAATCCCTAAAACCAATAATTAATTGATTCTAGGGATTATTAATTTAAAACTTATTATATTTTCTTCTATTGCATATTCTAATTTTAAATTATTATCTTCCGCTAGTTTATTACAGATATATAATCCTAAACCGGAGCTTGTTATTCCTTCCTTCTTCAGAACAATATCATTACTATGCTTAACAAATGGATCAAATAAATTATCTTTTATTTTTTCTGGTATCTCATAAATCTCATTAGATACTTCAGTGATACATTTATAATCATCTTCATAAACTTTTACTGTAATTTCTTTTCCTGCTGTATATTTAATAGCATTATCTATGAGATTTACTATTATCGTATTAATATCCTCTTTATTAGAAACTATATTTATATTTTTAATATCGACATTTAATTTAATCTGAGCTTTTATTATTCTAATATTCATATCAGATATTTTACTATTGATAAGATTTCCTAAATCAAACTCTTCTTTAACTATACTTCGCTTTACTTCTCCTCTTGATATTTCAAGAATATTTTTTACAAGAGAATTTAATTTATTGCTTTCTTTAATGATTCTGTCTAATGCTCTATCTCTAAACGCTTCTTCTATTTCACATATATCATTATCTATTAATAATTGAGTATATCCACTTATTGCAGTTATTGGCGTCTTAAGTTCATGTGTTGCATTATTAAAAAACTCTCTACTTTTATTTTGCTCATTAATAATAACTTTCATTTGATCCTTTATTTCATTTTTCATAAAATTAAAGTTATTTGCTAGTACTGCCACTTCATCTTTAGTTTCAATTTTAATATCTTCTAACTCTTCTCCTTTACCAAATCTTTCTATAGCTTCTGATAAATTATTTAATGGTTTAGTAAGATTACTAATCATTCCACCTATTACAATTATTAACATTATAAAAATTGCAAACTGCCCAATAAATATAGTCATTAATATTTTTGTATTTTGATTATACTCTTGAAAGTAATTTCGCTGAACAATAATATTACCATAATAGTTTTCTTCTATGTATATGGGATAATTAAATGTCGCAATATATGAATTTTTTTCCTTTGTTAACATAAGCAAAGATTTCTTATCTTCACTTTCTTCTAATATTAAATTTACTTTTTTCTCACTTAACAAATTTCCTCTGCTCTTTAATATTTCATCTTTCTCTAACACTATCGCTACATAATTTCCAAACATATTGTACAATCCATCAACTACATTCTTAGCTCCTGATTCTACTTCTAAATTACTTTCACTATTATCAATTTGAAGCATAGCAAAATTTCTTGCTATAAACTTTATATTATTCATATTATCTTGTATGGTGCTTTCTAACTTATTATTAATTATAAAAAATATATACACACTAAGAAAAACATTTAATATCCCAACTATTACTATAGACCCTAATGTAACTTTTCCTCTAATAGTATTAAACATTTCATTTACCTCATAACATATCCAACACCAAATACAGTCTCTATTACAGTGCTATTTTTTTCCTCTCCAAGTTTTGCTCTAACTCTCCTAATATGAACATCAACAGTCCTTAAATCACCCTCATATTCCTCTCCCCAAACTCTATCTAATAAATCTTCTCTTGAAAATACTATATTTTTATTTCTATACAAAAAGCTTAGCAAATCAAACTCTTTTTTCTTTAATTCAATTTCTATTCCATCTTTATAAACTTTTCTATCACTTAAACTTATAAATAAACCTTTATCTAATATTTCCTGGGTAATATTAGACATAATATTACTATTTTTATTAACTCTTCTAAAAATACTTTTTATTCTTGCTGTTACTTCTCTTATTTCAAATGGTTTTGTTATATAATCATCTGCTCCTATTTCAATACCAAGAATCTTATCTATAACATCATTTCTTGCTGTTAACATTATTATAAAAGCTTTATCACAAATTTCTCTGCAAACCTGAAATCCATCTTTGTCTGGAAGCATAATATCCAAAAGAACTAAATCCGGTTTAAAAGTATGTACCATTTCAATAGCATCTTCTCCTTTATATACCCCTCTAACTTCATAACCTTCTTTTCTTAAGGCAAAGGTTAATATATCATTAATTGAAATTTCATCTTCTACAACCAATATTTTTTGATTTTCCATCTTGTCCCCTTATTCTTATTAATACATTCTAAAGTTTTACATATTAAGAATTATATCACATATACTACTTATTCTATATTTAATTTATAAATCTCATACTTAGATTCATATTCATTTCTATAATAATTAATCATTGTCTTTTCATCCTCATCCATAATCGCATAAAAACTACTCCCACTTTCTACTTCATACATATATTCCACAATATTATTTTTTACCCTACATAAGTAACTTTTTCCTTCCATAGAATTGTAATCACTTCTATTTATAATTAAGTATTTATCTGAATTTAAATTTGAAATAAAATAACTTATATTATTTTTATCTTTTTCAAATACGTTAATTTCTTTACTATCTAAATTAAATAAAACATGTTCTATTTCTTCTGCATTAAAATTGCCATACTCATCAATTTCATTTGGAATATATGTTTCTAAAATAATACTATTATCTAAAACTTTAGAATCCCAAACTCTAATCAATCTATTATCATAGTCAAATTTATAATATAGTTTTATATCATAAATATCATTATCAATATTTATTTCATATATTTCATTCTGAAAATAACCTCCAATTGCATAAAATTTATTATTCTTTTTACTATAAAATACATCTGCAATTACAGGAAATTCTAATGCACTTAATTCGCCTCCATAAATTATTGATTTCTTATTTTCTAAATCAAATAGAACCATTAAACTTTGTACATTATCATATGAACTATAATCAATTTTATCGTAATACCATCCAGAGTTATCATTTCCAGTTTCTTCATCCTCTGAACCACCATTTGTAATTACTCTATAACCATAATTATTATTTTCTTCTATTACATTATAGCTACCTGAAGACATCATGCCTTGATTATCTTCATTCGTTAAAAATTCAATATTTATATTTCCATTTTCATCTTTAACTGGAGTAGCCACTTTAATTTCTTCTTTCTTTGTAATATTTATTTCTGGCAATTTCATTCTTTCTCCAGTAGCATTGTCTACCATATAATAATTATCATCTTTTTTCCCACCCCAGCCGATAGCAACTCTATTTTTATAACTCATATCTATATATTCTTCATACCCTGATATTTTACTTACTTTTACTAAGCCTTCCTCCTCAGAATAATATGAATTATACATCTCTTCGTCAGTCCAATTATCTGATAATTTCACTATTACTCCATATATCTTATCTTCATAAATAAATCCAGGTTCAAAAGTGTACCCTTCTTCTAAGGGTATATTTAATTCTTCCTTTGTTATCTTTTGGGAATTTCTAATTTCATCCATTAATACATTATCATTTACTACTATTGTCTTATCTTTTTCTGAACACCCAGTAAAAGTAAATATAATAGTTAAAAAAAATATATATTTTCTCATATTATTCACCTCTTTAAGAAATTTATATTAGATTATCGTTGTAACATTCCAAGCACTTCTAATGCTTTACTTTATACTTAAATTATAGTTCCTACTTTTTACATACTATAGTTTACTTATTGCTAAATTGTTACGTATCAAAAATATTTTATATTCAATATCAAAAAGAGCACTGTATTTACAGTGCTCTCCTTAAGAACGCAAACTTAAATATTTCAAATTTGCTTATAACTTTTATTACTTAAACTAAATGTACTACATATTACTTGAACCTTGTTACTAAATAAGTTTACTTCCTTCTTTATCTTGAGTAAGCTTTCCAGCCTTCATAAGACCACCTAAAGCCATCTTAAAGTAATTCTTACTAGTTCCAAAAGTTGCTCTTATATCTTCTGGATTAGATTTATCATTAAACTCCATAAATCCACCATTCTTTCTCATATATGCAACTATCTTTTCTTGAAGTTCATCTCTTTCACTTAATCTAGTCTTTCTTGGAGTTAATCCAATTACTCCATCTTCATAAAGTCTTTTAACTCTTAATTTCATTTCATATCCAGGATGCACTTCATCATAATACTCATTAGGTAAAACTAATCCTCTATACTTAGCATCAATTGCAACATTTAAAGTTCCTGATGGAGTCTTTGAAAATACCATTGCAGTAACTTCATCTCCAACTTTAAATGTTCCTTCTTCTGCAACATCAATATAAGGTTCAACTTCTGTTGTAGCTGCAAGTCTTCCTGTTTTATCTACATATATGTAAAATAAATATTTTTTTCCTGTATGTAATTTATATCTTTGCTCTTTTAAAGGCACAAATATATCTCTGTCTAATCCAAAATCAACAAATGCACCAAATTCCCCTTGATGTACTACTTTTAAGTATGCTACATCTCCTACTATTGCTAAAGGCTTTTTAAAAGTAGCTATTGGTCTATCTTTAGAATCTCTATATATAAATACAGTAACTTCTTTACCAACTTCTACCCCCATTCCTTCTGCTAAAGACTTTGGAAGCAAAACATCTTCTCTGCTTTGTTTATCCATTAAATAAAAACCAAAGTCCTTTTCTCTATCTACTATTAACGTATTGTATTCACCTATTCTTAACATATGTCCTCCTATTTTTTATATTTTTTACTTAAGCTAACATAATTATCAGCAGAACGTTGTATACTTTCAATTTCTGCTTCTGTTAGTTGCCTTATAACCTTTGCTGGATTTCCTAAGATAAGAACACCTTCTGGAAACTCTTTTCCTTGAGTAACTAAACTCCCTGCTCCTATAATAGTATTCTTTCCAATTTTAGCATTATTTAATATTATTGACCCCATTCCTACAAGTACATTATCACTTATACTACATCCATGAATAATTGTTCCATGACCTATTGTTACATTCTTTCCTATAATACATGGAGAATTAATGTCTACATGCACTACTGAATTTTCTTGAATATTAGTATTTTCACCAATAATGATATTATTCATATCACCTCTAAGTCTAGTACCAAACCATATATTTACGTTTTCTTCAACATTAACTTTTCCTATTATATCAACACTTTCAGAAATGTATGTATTTTTATTTATTCTAGGAGTAACTCCCTCAAAATCCATAATCATATTATTCAAACTCCCTTATCTTTGAAATTCACCATAAAGTTTCACTTTATTTTATCACCCTTTATAATTATTGTCATTATTTTAATGTGTTTAATACTATATATAAGTAAGTAATAATTTTTGAGGCGAATTTGTGGGTAAAAGTAAACATAAAAACAAAGTAAGTTTTGATCAAAATAAATTAAAATATTATTATGGTATTCCTCACTGTCATTCAAGCTATTCAACTGGGAAGGGTACACCATTAGATTTATATCAATTTGCAATCAAATGTAAATTAGACTTTTTATTTGTAACTGACCATAATGATTTTTTATCAAATAAAACTTCCGTAAAGGATAGCACTTTAACGAGATGGAACGCTACAAATTACTATGCTAATAAAATAAAAAAAAGCGAAGATGATTTTCTGCCTATTGTTGGGTTTGAATGTAAAACCATTCCTTATGGTGATTTTAATATAATAAACCCTTCTAATTACTTTACAGGTAGTATAAAAGACCTAAGACTATTAACTTTATGGATGTTAAATAACAATCAAGCTTTTATAATAATCAATCATCCACATAAAGAAGTTGGAAAACTTCGATATAGTGAATTCTTTAATAAAATAATAACATCTATAGAAGTGTATAATGGTAATCCCGCAAGTAAATATACAAAACATGAAAAATACTATTACCAATTACTTGATGATGGTTGGAAATTAGGTGCTATTAACGGGCAAGATAATCATAGAATTAATTTTGATCAAGCAGATTATCTTACAGCATATATTGCAAATGATTTATCAAAGAATTCATTAATTGATGCTTTTAGAAGCCATAGAACATATTCTACTGAATCAAGATTTTTAAAACTTCATTTCACAATTGATGAAACATTTATGGGTGAAACAATCTCAATATATTCACCTAAAATAAAGTTTTCTATTTTTACTGAAGATATTCGATATAAAATTAAAGAAATACAAATTCTTTCAAACGGAGGTACTATAATAAAAAAAGTAGATGATATAAATTTAAATAGTATAAAATATATTTATGAACACCAAAACTCTCCAAAAGAAACTTGGTATGTAATAAAAGTCTTACAAGAAGACAATAAAACTGCTGTAAGCTCACCTATCTTTATTAATCATTTAAATGTTAATCACATTTAAAAATAATAAAAGCGCCTTTAAATGGCGCTTTTATTATTTTTTATTATTTGTGTTATTTTGTGCATTATTCAAATGCTTAACTCTATTTGGCTTAGCTTTTGGTCTTATTTCTATCTTTTTCTCTTTTTGCTTTGGTCCACCAGTTGTAACAATATCCATAAACCATAAAAAGAAAGTAACTGTTAATATTGTTAATAAAAATGATACCCATACAATATTTTTACCTAAAATAGCAGGCATAAATATTTGTAAAATAAATAATACTATTGCAATTCCTAGTGGTATATATTTATTTATTCTAACTTTAGAAAATACATATTTTCTACCTAAAAACATTACACCAAATACTATAGCTAATAAAACTAAAAAATATAATAGTGTTCCTAAAAAATTCGCCATTAATCGTTCTCCTTCCTATTATCTTTCTACTATATATATTACTGTCAAATTTACATATTTTCAAGACGCTTTTATTTCCATATATTGATAATTTATTAATGTTATTATTCTTTTTTATAATAATATTACTTTAATGCTTCATTTTTTATGTAAAATTTGATAAAATATATTAAAGATATTATAAATTTATTAAAGGGGTGTTATTATGGGTTTAAGCCAAGCCTATCAACTTGATGATTTAGATCTTCAAATTTTAGATATATTAATAAAAGATTGTAGAACGCCATATTTAGAAATCGCTAGATTATGTCATGTAAGTGGTGGAACTATTCACGTTCGTATGAAAAAAATGGAGGAGCTTGGAATAATAAAAGGTACAAAAATACTTTTAAATCTTCCTAAGCTTGGATATGATGTTTGCTGCTTTGTTGGTATTTACATCGATAAAACATCATCATTCTCTGAAGTTTTTGACGAAATGTCTAAAATTAAGGAAGTTGTAGAATTACATTTAACAACAGGAGATTATTCTGTATTTGCTAAAGTTATTTGTAAAAATATAAGCGATCTTCAAGACATATTATTAAATAAGATAAATGTAATTTCAGGAATTCAAAGAACTGATACTATAATTTCCTTAAATCAACCTATTGATAGAAATATTTCTATTTAATAAAACGGAATAATATTTTAAAGTAATACAGTCTTCTCATGAATATATATGACTCTTTTGGAAAAGATAAGTATGTTATCAAAACTAAAGGAGTTGTTTTTTTATGAAAATTTTAGATACTATAGTACTTTGTCTGGTTATCATTGGTTCTGTTAACTGGGGATTAATAGGCTTCTTCCAATTTGATCTTGTAGCAGCAATCTTTGGTGATATGACTATGTTTAGTAGAATAATCTATGCGATAATAGGTATCTGTGGATTATATGCTATTTCATTTTTTGCTAAAGATAGGTTTATAAAAAAATAAGTTAGTTAATATGTATAATAAAAAATAACTGGATTATATTCAAAAATTAATATAATCCAGTTATTTTTTCACCATTATATGCTGATTAACAATTTGTTATAACTCTTTAATTATTTCAAATAAATCTAGAGCTGCCTTTCTTGGTCCTTGTTGCTCTTTTCCTTTAATACCTAAGCAAGTTTTTATTTGTCCGACTTTTACATTTCCATTAAACATAGTATTAAAATACTTCTCTATCAATATGTCTGTTTCTTCTTGCTTTTGTGCTGGTCCAAATGGATTTGCGAAATAACTTTGTACCAGCCCTTCTTCAGTTGTAGTTCCTTTGGCCATTCTTGGTCCTGTTTTAAATAGTTTTTTTGCATCTTCTACATTATCAAAATAATCTATAGATTTTTCTCCTTCTGAAACATCAGTAAAATTATTAGCATATAATAATACATCAATTTTATATCCTTTTACTATTTCACTATAAGGTGAAACTGGCATTACTAACCTTGCATTAATCTTATCCGGATTCATAAATATACTTCTATCTATTTCTCTAAATGCATATCCTTGAGCTAAATCATCTAATCTAACAAAAGCTCCTATTTCTGTACCATAGCCATAAACCTCACCATTAATTTCCTTAAATGTTCCCATATCATCAAAAATTACAGTCATATTACTTATATACTCTTCACTCATTGTTCTAAATGCTTCAAGGCTTTCAGATTTACCTGCCCCACTATCCCCCATAATCACAACATTTGCATGTTTTCCATTTTTCATTTGTATATTAACCATAGCTCCATGTATAGGTAAATTTCCTCTTTTAATCATTATTAAATTATGCAATGTCAAAATCATTTTTTTCATATATCCAAAATAATCTATTTCTTCTGAATAATTAACATAACCTAGCATAATATTATTTTCATCATCATCATAAAAAACAGTTTTTAATTCTTCTCCATCATTTATACCAAATACATATATAATATCTGGTCTTCTACCCCTACATTCTTCCTTAGTCGCTACTTCAAATAAATTACACAATGTAATTCCATGATTCATATAATCTCTATGAAAATAAACATAAGCTATTAATTCACCTACTTTAATAGGACAACAGAACCAATGATCCTTATTTATATGTGTATACTTTAATGGATTTTCTTGTACTTCTGTAAACATTCCATTTCTAGTATTTTTCTTTGGATAAGTAATAAATGGTGGTTCTAGTAAAATGCAATCAATAAAATTTATATCCTCTAAAATTTCATATCCTCTTGGGATTGGCCATAGTAACTTATTAATCATAATGCTACAATTTCCACCAGCCGTAAGTTGTCTAAATACTAAAGGATATCTACCTAATACATTTTGCTCAATTTTTCTGTAAAACTTTAATATTAGCTTTTCAAAAGATGAATTTGCTTCGGTAAAGTTCATAGCAGCAAGTCCTTGACTAATTTTATCATTTTGTATTATCGTATATCTTTCTAATCTTCTCCAAAATAAATAAAAATCTTCAATTACCTTAATGAAATCTTCTTTACTTCCTAATAGCCCCTCATATTTAGGATTAAACTCCACTATCTCCTTTACATCCATTATTGTTAACCATTTAAACACTTGAGTCATATCTTCTCTTAATCTTGATAAATCAGTAGTATTTAATGAGCTTACTAAATATCTGTATGATAATGTTCTTTTCTTTTCTGCTTTTTTTAGATAAACACTTAAAACTCTTCTAAAGCCTTCACTCTCTAATAAGCTTTCAAAATTATTACAATATCTAGCCGAAAAATTCATCAATACTTTATCATTGCTTATTGAAAATTCTTTTTTCATATTTCTCCCCCTAATATTTTTTTCC
>NZ_CBYM010000033.1 GCF_000577815.1 Clostridium saudiense
ATATAGTTTTTTACTAAATATAATAATAAGTAAATATGGAATATAGAATTTGGGTTAAATATAAGAACTATAGCATAAAAAAGAAATAGATTTTAATTTCAGTTATAAGTGTTAGAAAGTGATTTATATGTGAGTAAGTGTAGAAAAGTATTATATTTCTTTGAAAATGAAAAAATGATAGTAGTAATCAATTACATTGCAATGAGTAAGCTTATTTGTAATCTTTTTATATGTTTTAATAGCTTGACTATAAAAAATAGCAATGATAGAATACATAGTATGCTATGTATTGAGGAGGATAAAAAAATGCATAACTTTGATCCTAAAGAACATATTGGATTAATGATTAAATTTCTAAATGGGAAAATTAGTAATAAAATTAATAAAAACCTTGCGGAATTCAATTTAACAGGAGTACAACATGAGATTATATGTTTTATAGATAGAAACGAAAGTCAAAGAGATGTATTTCAAAAGGATATTGAAAAGTGTTTGAAATTAACGAATCCTACTGTAACAGGCATAGTAAAACGACTAGAAGAAAAAGAAATGATAGCAAGGGTTCCAAGTGAACAAGATGCTAGATATAAATGTCTTCATGTAACTGAAAAAGGAAAAGAAGTTATATGTAAAAGCTTTAAGTTTGGTGCAAACAATATTGAAAAGCAACTATCTAAAGGAATGACTGATGAAGAAGTAAAAATGTTTAAAGATTTATTATATAGAGCATTAAAGAATATGGAGGAGTAAAATCCTCTTATTTTTAAGTGTATATATAGCTAACTATGTATTGTTAAATTATTGATAATGTTTAGAAATAGCTATATTTTCAAATGTTAATAACATCAATGCGGATTTTAAGTTAATGTAATAAAAAAGTTATCGCATAACAAATCGGCAGATAGTGTTTATATAAAAATTAAAAAATTATTATAAAGAGGTGAAATATATGATTAAAAAATTAGCTCCTTATATGAAAAAATATAAGACACCATTAATATTAGGTGTTTTATGTGCGGCATTAGAAGCTACTTTTGAATTATTAATCCCATTAGTAATGGCACAAATAGTAGACGTTGGGATTTCTACTGGGGATACAGGATATACAATAAAAATGGGATTATTAATGCTTGTAATGGCAGCTATTTCTTTAAGTTTTGGTATTGGATTATCAAAATTTTCAGCTATAGCAGGACAAGGATTTGGTGCAGAACTTAGACAAGCTGAGTATGAAAAAATACAAACTTATTCTTTCAAGAATATTGAAAAGTTCAGTACTGCATCTTTAATAACAAGACTGACTACTGATATTACAATGATACAAAATTCATTAACAATGGGTATTAAGCTCTTAGTTAGAGCGCCTATGATGCTTATTGTTGCATGTATTTTATCTGTTGCAATTAGTCCACAACTAGCAATGATTTTCTTAGTATCTATGCCAGTTCTTATAATTTCAATTGGATTAATCATCAAAAATGTTAAGCCAAGATTTGAAGCTATGCAAAAGAAGATTGATAACTTAAATACTACTGTACAAGAAAATCTAATTGGGATTAGAGTTGTTAAATCTTTTGTAAGACGTAATAAGGAAAAAGAGAAATTTAAGAAGAGTAATGATGAATTATTACAAGCTTCTGAAGGTGCTTTTGGTATAGTTGTTTTAAACATGCCAATTATGCAAGCTGTTGTATTTGCTAGTATTATAGGTATTCTTTGGTTTGGTGGAAATATGGTTCATGCAGGAACATTAACTGTAGGTAAGCTTACAAGCTTCATGACTTATTCTTTCCAAATACTAATGTCTCTTATGATGCTTTCTATGGTTCTTATGATGCTTTCAAGATCAGTTGCATCTGCAACACGTATTATTGAAGTTTTAGAAGAAGAATCAGATATTAAGGATCCAGCTTCACCTATAACTGAAGTTAAGAGTGGAGAAATTGAATTTAGAAATGTTAACTTTAAGTATGAAGATGATAGTGATGAAAACAACTTAGAAGGAATTAACATTAAGATTAAATCTGGTGAAACAGTTGGTATTATTGGTAGCACAGGTTCAGGTAAGACGAGCTTAGTTCAACTTATTCCAAGACTTTATGATGCAACTGAAGGTGAGGTTTATGTTGGAGGAGTTAATGTTAAAGACTACCATATTGAAACTTTAAGAAATGAAGTTGCAATGGTTCTTCAAAAGAATACATTATTCTCTGGAACTATTAAAGAAAACCTTATGTGGGGTAATGAAAATGCTACAGATGCTGAAATTGAAGCTGCAGCAACATCTGCATGTGCTGATGAATTTATTAATATACTTCCAGGAAAATATGATATGCACTTAGAACAAGGTGGAGTTAATGTATCTGGTGGACAAAAACAAAGACTTTGTATAGCTAGAGCAATATTAAAGCAACCTAAGGTATTAATCTTAGATGATAGTACAAGTGCTGTTGATACTGCTACTGATGCAAAGATTAGAGCGGCATTTGCTAATGATTTAAAAGATACAACAAAGATTATAATTGCTCAAAGAGTTAACTCAGTTGCTACTGCAGATAAGATTATCGTTATGGATGATGGTAAGATAAGTGCAATTGGTACTCATGAAGAGTTAATGGAAAATAGTGAAATTTATAAGGATGTATACAAATCTCAACAGGAAGGGGTGGGTTTACGTGAGTAAGAATAAGAATGAAATGCCAAGACAAGAAAGCAATAATTCTCAAGGGCAAGGATCACACGGTGCACCTGGAAAAGGTGGCAAAAAACCAGGACCTCAAAAGCCTAAGAATATAGGAAAAACAATAAAAACTTTAATGCATTATGTTGGAAGATATAAAGCATTATTAGCTTTAGTTATAATATTAATAGTTATAAATTCATTTGCAATGGTTGCAGGATCATATTTCTTAAAGCCATTAGTAAATAATTATATATTACCAGGTGATTTTACTGGACTAGCTAAGATGTTAGCACTACTAGGAACTATATTTGGAATTGGTGCCCTTGCCTCTTATGGATATTCAAGAATTATGGTTCATATAGGTCAGAACACTATTAGTAATATAAGAACAGATTTATTTAATAAGATGCAAGAATTACCTATTAAGTACTTTGATAGAAATACTCATGGTGACTTAATGAGTTTATATACTAATGATATAGATAATATTGGTGAAGCTTTAAATAATAGTTTAACAAATATTTTAGCTTCAGGACTTACATTCATTGGAACAATAGTAATGATGGCTGTTTTAAGTCCAGTGTTAATACTAATAACAATAACATTCTTAGCTGTAATGGTATTTGTTATAAGTAAAGTTGGTGCTAAGAGTAAATATTACTTTGGATTACAACAAAAGAATATTGGTAAATTAAATGGTTACGTTGAAGAAATGATAGAAGGACAAAAAGTTATTAAAGTATTCTGTCATGAAGAAGAAGCAATTGAAGATTTCAAGAAGCATAATGAAGAGTTAAGAGTTGCTTCAACTGGAGCTCAAACATTTGGTGGATACATGATGCCAATGCTAGGTAATCTTTCTCACATGAATTATGCTGTAACTTGTTGTATTGGTGGTTTAATGACAATAGCAGGTGGTTTTGATATTGGGTCATTAGTGTCATATTTACAATATACAAAACAAGTTTCAAATCCTATAGCACAAGTATCTCAACAAGTAAATATGATATTAGCAGCCCTTGCTGGTGCTGAAAGAATATTTACAGCTTTAGATGAAGAAGTTGAAGTTGATGATGGTAAGGTTACTTTAACTAGAGTTGAAGTTAAAGAAGATGGAACTTTAGTTGAAACTGAAAAATATACAGGACACTGGGCTTGGAAGGTTCCAGCTTCAGTTGTTGCTAAGATGAATAACAGTGAATATGGTGAATCAGCATTAGAAATGGCTGCAACAGTTTCTGGTGTTAATGATATATCAGATTCAAGATTAGAAACAGCAGTGGAATTAACTGATGAACCTATATTAAAAGAGCTTACTGGTGATGTTAGATTCAAGAATGTAGTATTTGGATATAATGAAGAAAAAACTGTATTAAAAGATATAAGTTTATTTGCTAAGCCAGGTCAAAAAATTGCATTTGTTGGTTCAACTGGTGCAGGTAAAACAACAATTACTAACTTAATAAATAGATTCTATGAAATCAATTCAGGAACAATAACTTATGATGGAATTGATATTAAGGATATTAAGAAGGACGATTTAAGAAGATCACTTGGAATAGTTCTTCAAGATACGCATCTATTTACTGGAACAATTGCTGATAATATCAGATATGGTAATTTATATGCAACTGATGAAGAAGTTAAAGCAGCTGCTAAGCTTGCAAATGCTCATACATTCATTAAGCATTTACCACATGGATATGATACAGTAATTACTGGTGATGGTGAAGGATTATCACAAGGACAAAGACAGTTACTTGCTATTGCCAGAGCTGCAATTGCTAATCCTCCAGTTTTAATAATGGATGAAGCGACAAGTTCAATCGATACTAGAACAGAAAAACTTATTGCAGAAGGTATGGATAAGCTTATGGAAGGAAGAACTGTTTTCGTAATTGCTCATAGACTTTCTACTATTAAGAATTCTAAAGCAATCATGGTTCTTGAACATGGTGAAATAATTGAAAGAGGAGACCACGATTCTTTATTAGAACAAGGTGGAAGATACTATCAATTATATACAGGAAAAGCTGAATTAGATTAGATAAAGATAAGTGCCACTATGATTAACTAGAGATTTAGATTAATCATAGTGGTGTTTTTATTTCTAGCTTTATTTATCAATAAAAAATTATACAAGTTTATTTAATAGAGAATTCTAAGATTAAGTATTAAATAAATTATAATTTTGGAATTATATAAAAAGTAAAAATTTATAATGATTATGTTTATTAAGAGAAATAGAAGGTAATAATCACAAATGGTGATGAATTATGTATGAGAGATATAAAATCTTAATAAAAAATGCTCCGGAAAGTGTAACAAATATAAATTCCAAATTTAATGTTATTAAGGGGAACGAAAACAATAATAAAAAATGTCCTTATTGTGATAGTAATAAGATTATCAAGTTTGGATTTTATAAGGGAATCCAAAGATATAAATGCAATAACGATGAATGTGGAAGAACATTTAGTGGTGATAGTAATAATCCATTTAGATGTTCTAAAAAGTTTAAGGATAACTGGGAAGAATATTTCAATCTTATTACTAAGGGGCTATCTTTAAGAGAGTGTGCAAAGAAAATGAATATAACTATAGTGACATCTTTTTTCTGGAGACATAGATTTTTAAATGATTTAAAAGAACGAAATTACATTGCAAAGATTGGTTCATATGTTGAGCTAACAAAGATGGTTACACTTGAAAATTTTAAGGGGGATAGAAAATATCATGGTGAGAAAAGAGATAAAATTATAGTTATAAATGCATTAAATAATTATAATGATGTTCTTCCTATAATTGCTGGAAGATCTTTTTTTGGATTTTATGAAATAAGAGATAATCTCATACCTAGATTAGATAAGCATGCTTATGTAGTTGGATATACAGATTCTAGACTTAAATTATTTTCTAAAGCGTTTAATGAAATTAATAAGAGAAAGTTGGATAATGAAAATATTTCAAGGATGGATATTATGTACTCTATTAAAGTTAAAAAATGGCTTAGCAAATTTAAAGGGGTAGCCAGTAAGTATTTAGATCATTATTTGAGTTGGAGAGTTTTTGAATATAAAAATAATAGTGAAGATAGAAAAGATAGTTTTTTTATAAAAACGTCTAACATTGATATTAATATAAAAGCAGAAATTAATACATATTCATCATGGAATAACATAAAAGCAAAGGTTATATCGGTATAATTATAATTTAGAAATGCGTTATTTATAATGATATATTTAAAGAATATACATGTAGTTATAAAATATTGGATTAATTCCAAAAATAAGAACAATATTAACAAATATGGGATTAAATATGTGGATAAAAATAACATTGGTGTGGATAAATTTTGAAAAATATAAGAGAATAGTATAAAATTTTAATAATCCACATATAGAAATGATTTTGTGTGAATTGTTTTCTAGTGCCTGTGGATAATTTTTCGATTTAAACTATTATTATTTTAATAATAGTTTATTTGTGGTATGTTATTCTTAAAAACTATTTTATAGGGACGAGTCATTATTATACAATCCATAGATTATCTAGTCAATAGTATAATGATTAATTAGTATAGAGGTCTGTTATATCAAAATGTTGTTAACAACATTTTGATATAACAGACCCCTATGTGAGTAAATGTATTATAGCTAACCTTGCTTAATAAATATTATAATTAATAAATTATAACGTAATGTATATAAATGAAATAAGTTATTTTAACAACTTAACTATTAAATTAAAATATATAAAGTTAAAATCCTTTAAAAATTAAAATTATTATCATATAGAGCTATTTTGAAATTGATAAAGTTTTTTATATCAATTTTTAAAATAGCTTTTAACTTTATTACATAAAAAATAATTCAAATTTAATATATAAGAGTTTTTAATCAATATTATTCCTAAAAAGCTTTATTTATTGTAATTTTTTCTAATAAGCCTATTATATTTTCTTAAAAAATTAATATTAAAGGTCATTTTTTAGGATGAATGCAAATATAGATTATAAAAAAGGGGGGAAATGAGTTTGCTAGTAACTTTAATTGATAATAATAAAAGCTTTGATTATGTACTTCCTAAAAAAGTGGCTGGAAAATACATAATAAATACTAAAGATGATGAGGAGAAATTAAAGCCACTAATTATTGTTGAAGAAGAAGAGGGAAAATGGGTTTTAAAGTCAAATAAAAATGCATTCTTAAAAGATAATCAAGATAATTTATTAGTAAAAATAAAATTACAGCCATCAAACATATATAAAATATTCAAAAAAGATTCTACATTTGCTTCTTTAATTGCCTTAGATGAGTGTGATGAAACTCATAGATTTAAATCATATAAAGTAAATACAGATATAATAAAAATAGGAACATCTAAAGAATCTAATATACTTTTTAGAAGCAAATTAGTTTCTGAAAATCACTGCTATATAAAATATAGTAAAAATTATAGTGAAGCAGTAATTATAGATAATAGCAGTGATAACGGGGTCTATGTAAATGGAGAAAAGGTGACGGAGAAAAGGCTTTTAATAGGCGATGTAGTTTATATAATGGGATTAAAAATAATATATAACGGAAATATATTATCAATTAATAATCCTAATAATTCTGTTACTATTGATGAAATAGATTTTACTTTAATTAAAAGACCTGTAACAAAAAATATGGCTGAAGACATATTAGATGAAATTGAAGAGGAAGTTATAGAAGAGGATATATTTTTTAGGTCACCAAGATTTAAAAATGACATAAAGAAAAGAGAGTTCAAGATAGATTCACCACCACCATCAGAAAAGGTTGAAGATGTACCAGTAATGTATATGTTAGGACCAGCTATTACTATGGGAATGGCAAGTCTTATTACAAGTATAGTTTCAGTTCAAAATGTTATAAGCAATGATGGAGATATTAAAGAGGCTTTACCTATGATTTTAATGTCTTTTAGTATGATAATTGGTACAGTTTTATGGCCAGTTTTGACAAAGAGACATGAAAAGAAGAAGAATTTAAGTAAAGAAAAAATAAGGGAAGAAAAATATAAAAAATATATAGAAAAAATAAGAAATGATATTCAAGAAGAAGCTGAGAAGCAAAGGAGAATATTATATGCTAACAATATTTCAATTTATGAATGCATCGAAATGATATCAAATAGAGACATAAATATTTGGGAAAGAATAATTGAGCATAATGATTTTGCTAAAGTGAGACTTGGAGTAGGAAACATACCATTGGAAGCAGATTTTAAATATCAAGAAAAGAAGTTTTCATTACAAGATGATAAATTATAAGATGAATTATATAGATTAATTGATGAACCTAAAATTCTGCAATCAGTACCAATTACAATATCATTACTTGAGGAAAAGGCAAGTGGAATAATTGGAGATAGAGAAAGTGCAAAGTTTTTTATTAAATCATTAATATTTCAATTAGCAACACTTCAAGGTTATGATCAGTTAAAATTTATATTTTTGTATGATGAAGAAGAGGAAACGGATTGGGCATTTGCAAGGTGGCTTCCACATTCATGGAATGAAGATAAGAGTATTAGATTTATATGTACAAACATAAAGGATGTAAAGGAAATATCGCTTAGTATAGAAAAATTAATAATCCAAAGAAAGACGAGTAATTCTCATGGAAAAGAGAAGATAATACCTCATTATATTATATTTTCTATGAGTAAAGGTTTAGAAATAAGAGCTGAATTTATTAAATCAATATTAGAGGAAAATGAAAATTTAGGATTTAGTATAGTTAGTTTATATGATGAAATAAGAAGTTTACCTAAGGAATGTTCTACAGTTATAGAGGTTACGGATACAGTAGCTCAAATATATGATAAAGATGACATTACGGGAAAATATATAGAATTTAACATGGAGATTGATAGGGATTCGGATTATGAGAAGTTAGCAAAGGAATTATCTAATATTAATCTTAATGAAGAAAAAAACAAAAATACATTGCCAGAAATGATAACATTCTTAGAGATGTTTAAGGTGGGGAAAATAGAACATCTCAATATATTAGAAAGATGGCAGGAAAATGATCCTACTAAAACAATTGAAACTGAAGTTGGAGTGGACACTATGGGAGAAGTGTTTAAATTAGATTTACATGAAAAGTTTCATGGACCACATGGGTTAATTGCTGGAATGACTGGGTCTGGTAAAAGTGAATTTATAATGACATTTATACTTTCTTTAGCAATTAACTATCATCCAGATGAGGTTGCATTTATTTTAATTGATTATAAAGGTGGAGGGATGGCAAATGCTTTTACAAACTTGCCACATATTTCTGGAACAATAACAAATTTGGATGGAGCAGCAGTTAAGCGTTCATTAATATCTATAGAAAGTGAATTAAAAAGGAGGCAATCTATATTTTATAAAGCAAGTAAGCAAACTCAAATAAGTAATATTGATATATATAAGTATCAAAAATTATATAGAGAAGGTAAGGTTAATGAACCGTTATCACATTTATTTATTATATCTGATGAATTTGCAGAGCTTAAAGTTCAACAGCCTGAATTTATGGAGCAACTTATAAGTGCAGCCAGAATAGGTAGAAGTTTAGGAGTTCATTTAATTCTTGCAACACAAAAACCAGCAGGTGTTGTTGATGATCAAATTTGGAGTAATTCTAGATTTAGAGTTTGTTTAAAGGTTCAAGAAAAAGCGGATAGTATGGATGTAATAAAAAGGCCAGATGCTGCTGAGATAGCTGAAACAGGTAGATTCTACTTGCAAGTAGGTTTTAATGAATTATTTGAAATGGGACAATCAGCGTGGTCAGGAGCTCCATATTATCCAACTAATAAATTTGAAGCTGATAAAAATGAAAATATAACTGTTATAGATAATATAGGAAGAGTATTAAGAAGTACAAAGATAGATAAAAAAGCAAAATCTATCAAAAATCCTCCAAAGCAAATAGACGAAATAGTAAAATATATTATCAAAATTGCAGATGAAGAAAATATAAAAGCAAGACCAATATGGCTTGAACCAATAAAATCGGTAATTTATTTAGATGACATAAAAAATAAATACAACATTAAAGATATTAAGTATAAGTTTAATCCTGTAGTTGGAGAGTATGATGATCCTGTAACACAATCTCAATATGCAATGACAATACCTATTTGTAAAGATGGTAATGTAATTATTTATGGAGCTTCAGGTAGTGGTAAAACTACATTTATTACAACTATTATTTATTCGTTACTTGAGGGACATAGCCCTGAAGAGATTAATATTTATATTTTAGATTTTGGATCTGAAATATTAAGAGTATTTGAAAAAGCACCTCATGTTGGAGAAGTTTTATTATCTTACGAAAATGAAAAGATAAATAATTTATTCAAAATATTATATTCAGAAATAGAAAAAAGAAAGAAATTATTTGTTGAATTTGGTGGAGATTATAATTCATATATAAAAAATAGTGGCAGTACTATAGAAGCATTATTAATAATTATAAATAATATTACAGCATTTACTGAAGCCTATGAAGAGTTATCAGACAAGTTAGCTTATTTAATAAGAGAATGTACAAAGTATGGAATTTATTTTGTTACAACTGTACCAAATATAAATGGAATAAGATATAAATTAGCTGAAAATTTTAAATACGTATATTCACTACAACTTAATGATAATAGTGAATATGTATCGATACTTGGGCAAACTGATGGCGTTATTCCAGCAAAATATAAGGGAAGAGGTATATTTAAAGTTGATAATGTATATGAATTCCAAATAGCACTTCCTTTTAAAGATTTAGATAATACATTTGAATTAATAAGAAGATATTGCAATAAATATAGCAAGGAATGGAATGGTAAAGTAGCAAAGAAGATTCCTGTATTACCTAAAAAAGTTGATTTAATATTCTTTAAAGATGAAATAGCAAGAAATCAAGTAAATGAAGTAAATCAATTTAATAAGGTTCCAATTGGAATAGAAAAGAGTACATTAAAAACTTTATATTATGATTTTGATAAAGAATTTATAACGGTAGTTTTATCACAAGATCAAAGTAAAAATAGCTTTGGTCAAGGTTTAGCAGAAGTTATGTCAAATTGCATAGATTGTAGATATAAAGAAGGAGAAGAAGCTATAAATGAAATAATGCCAAGTAACAGTAATGTAATAATAGCAAACAGCAATGATAAGGTAACATTAGAGATAAATGATGTAGAGATAAATGATGTAGATGATAGTATAAAGATTGGATATAAACCTATAGAAAAAGATTCAATAATTGTAAATAAAGCAGAAGAAATTATAAAGAAGCAATATGAATCTATAGAGAAAGATGAAGTAATAGTGATAGATGCAATTAATTCTTTTATTGATGATGATAATAAGAAATATAGATATATTAATGATTCTTCTCAATTTGAAGATATAGCAGTTGAATTATTTAACACATTAGTAGAGAGACATAAAGCTATTAAAAATTCAAAGGAATGTAGAAATAATAAACTAAAAGAGGATGTAAGTAATAAAATAAAAGAGAATGTAAGTAAGAGGGTAAAAGAATATGAAAGTAATAAGGTGAAAAGAGAGAGTCTTAATAGACAAGAGGAAGTCAGCATTAAAGCTTTAAAGTATAAAAATATAAAATGTATAATCAATTCATTTAGTGAATTTTATAAATATCTATCAGCAGATGGAAAAGATAAAGTTAATGTATTTATGTTAAATGGTAAGGTGGAATATAATATAAACTTTATCATAATTGAAGATATTAATAATTTAAATTCATTTGTATATGAAGAGTGGTTTAGTAAGCATGTTTCATTAAATAATGGAATTTGGATAGGAAATGGTATTTCAGAACAATATCATTTAAAACTCAATAAGATTTCTAAAGAAATGTATTCAGATATTGGAGATGACTTTGGTTATGTAATAAATGATAGCAAGGCTAAGTTAACTAAGCTACTTACAAGTATTAATAATATACAGGGGGAATAGTTATGGATAAAGTTCTAATAGATATATTTTTACCTGCTATTAATAGAAGTTTTGAAGTTTATATACCATTGGATTCAAAGTTTTATGAGATAACACCCTTAGTTTCTAAAATGCTAAGTGAATTATCTAACGGATTATTTATTTCAGGTGATGATTCAATTTTATATGAAAGAAAAACCGGAAATATATTAAATATAAATATGTCAGCTAGGCAGTTAAATATTAAGAATGGGGACAATTTAATGTTGTTATAAGATACAGTTAATAATGATATCTAATATCATTAATTAATAGGTTTAATGATATTAATATATATAAATCTTATAGATATGAAGGGGTGGCTATATATGGCAAAAATTATGGTTGATCCAACTAAATTAGAATTAGTTGCAAGTAAGATAGAAGAGCAAGCATCTGATTATTCAAAGTTATATCAACAACTATTTACAGAGGTGGAAGCAATGGGGAAAGCATGGCAAGGGGCAGATAATATTGCTTATACAACTCAAATTGAAGGATTTAGAGAGGATTTAAATAAAATCAAGCAGGTATTAGATGAATATTCTTCTTTTTTAAGACAAAGTGCAAAAGTATATAAGAGTACCCAAGATGAAGTAATAAGTAAAGCAAAAACTTTAACAAATAAATAAAGAGAGGTTATTAAAATGGCTATAGAAGGAATTAGTATTAGCTTAGAACAAGTTTTGGAAACAGCAAGAAATATAAAATCATTAAATACTCAAATAGTAACAAGGTTAAATGAAATAAAGAGGGAAATGAATTCATTAGAGTCTAGTTGGCAGAGTGAGAGTTCAACTACAATAAGGGCAAATTTTAATAAATTAGAAGCTAAGTTTGAAAATTATAAGAATATAATAGATTCTTATGGAACATTTTTAGAAAATACTGTTGAAGCTTACTCAACAACTGAATCAAGTATTAATAATAATGCAAGTGCATTTGAGTAATAATTAGAAATGAGGGGATGTTTGGTGGATAAATATTTGCCTATTGGCTCAGTAGTTTTATTGAAAAATGGAAGAAAGAAAATAATTATTTATGGTAGAAAGCAAATGCATGTTGAAACTGGTGAAGAATGGGACTATTTAGCTTGTTTATATCCAGAAGGGAACATAAATGAAGAGTTTATGTATTTATTTAATCATGATCAAATAGATAAAGTTTATTACTTAGGATATGAAGATGAAGAAGAAAAAAGATTTGTTGAAGAAAATTTAAGTTAATTCAATTTGAAAAATTTTAATTTAAATTAAGAGATTTAAGTTAAGTAATAAAAGTAAATAATCTAAAAAATAAATTAGGCTAAAAATTTAAATTAAAAGATTAAAAAGACTAATCTATAAGCTTAAAAGTAGTTAAAATAGTAGCTAAGTTAAAAGTTTAAAAGAAGCAATTAAAGCAATAAATAAAGCAGATAGTAAAAATGAGCAACTAAAGTAAGTAATTAAATAAGAAGTAATAAATAAAGTAATAAGCAATAAGTAATAAGGCGAGTAGTGTTAATAAGGGGCAATTATATAAAAAATAAATGTGGAAATTTCTACACTAAAAGTTTAATAAGGTAATTTGGGTGTAAGCATTGTTAAATTAGTATCTAATACAATATTTATATGAATACTTAGAGGGAAGGTTTTATATAAGTAAGTTCAAATGTTTTAATTAGCTACTAATGTTTAATTGGGGTGATTGTTTATAATGTTTGATAATATAAGAAATATAAACAATGGAAGAAAAGTTTCAGAATTGGGAAATGAAATTAAAGGGATAGGAATTAAATGTGAAAGAGTAACGGATATTATACCTAGCAAGTACAGAAGTATAGAAACTTCAGCCATAATAAGAGAAATATATAGTATAAGAGAAGAACTTAATAGTATAGGAAATGAACTTGAAAGTTTAGGCGAAATTATTGTTAGTGTTTCAAAAGAACTAGAAAATAATTCGTTTGATAAAAATGGTGGATGTAGTTGGTAGGAAATGATATGGATATATTAATAGATACAAATAGTATTAGGGCTAAAGCAAATGAATTAGAAAGGCTCATGAAAGAGCTAGATAGAAAAAATGATAGTTTAGATAAAATAAAAAAACAACTTGATTATGAGGTAAAGTGTAAAAGTAATATATCAAACTCCATAAGTAACATTAAAATGAGAATATCAATGGTTGAAGATAGAATAGGTAAAATTAATTACTTATTGTTATTTGTTGCAACCAGTTACGAAAATGCAGAAAGATCACTGACAAAGTTAAGTAAGGAATTTGAGGAAAATTTAAAATCATTAGGATTTTTGTTTGTATCAGTTTATGGTAAAAGTGAAAACAGTATAGATAAAAATAAAAAAAATAAAAAAGATGAAAAATGGTATACAAGTAAATGGTTTAAGATAGCTGTAGGTGGAGCTGTTGTTGTTGGAGCAGCTATTGCAGTAGTAGTCACTGGAGGTTCAGCAATGGCGATTGGAGCTGCTGTAGGAGCGGGGGCTATGGGAACTGCAAAGGGAATAATTAGTGGTATTAAAATTGAAAAAGATGGAAAAGACTTTATGGATGGATTTGCAGATGGCTTCATGAAAGGAGCAATTTCAGGAGCAATAACAGGTGCCTTTATTGGAAAAGGAGTAGGAACAACCTTAGCCAAAAGAGCAGCTCAAAAAGCAGCTTCAAATACTGCGGCAGAAATGGCCGCAGAAGTAGGAACAGAAACAACAGTAAAAACCGCTGCCGGTAGTATTTCAAAAATTAAGCCTGCATTTAAGAAAAAGATAATTGATTCAGGTAAAAATGTTTTAAAAGATTCAATTAAATCTGGAGCGGAGGAAGCGCTTAAAAGTGATGATAGTGGTTTAGAAGTTGCAGATGATTTTCTTAAAGGAGCAGGAAAAGGAGCCAAGAATTCAACATCAAAATTAGTTAAGGATGTATTAAAGGGGAAGGCTGGCAATAATGAAGCCACAGATATTTTAATAGACGGTGGAGCAGCTGTAGTTGAAGAAGGGATTGATTCTATTATAAAGGGTGAAAAGCTAACAGCAGGTGAAGCGTTGGAGGCTTTTGAAAATGGTATTAATGATTCTGCAAAGGGAAAATTAAAAAAAAGTATTTTTGGTGAATCTATAGATAAGAAGGGGGAGATAATTGTAGATTTATCGTTTAATGAGGAAAATACTAAGATTATTGATGGCATATCAGAAAGGATAAATAAAATGAACAATAAGGATTCAAATAGTTGAAATAGTGGTGGATCATGAGAATGAAGTGAATAAAGTTGTAAGGTTTACTTCATTAAACATAAAAGGGACATGATATTTTGAGTCATGTCCTTTTTTATGTTTAATTATATAAGTTTAGATGTACTATAAAGGATAGTAGATAGCCTTAGCGAGAAAGAGGATATATTTATTTCCCTAAATCATGCATTAATACATTTTTAGTTCGACGTTCCCTTTCTTCTGCAAGAAGTTTTAAATTATTATCTTCAATATCGTTTAATGTTATATCATTAGAATGAGTATTATTATACCAGGATTTGTTTTCAAAGTAGTTATTTAGCTCAGTTGATGAAAAGCTATAACCATATCTAGCATATATTTCATTTATAGCAATAATAATTTCCCAGTTATTTTTTGATGAAATATCACTACTTGATAATAGTGAAGAAGAACTATTTGGAAAAACGTAATCAGAAGTTATATCTGCACATGAATCATGAGATAATTTTATAAATTCTACTGTTCTAATTAATTTACAATTATCTTCTTCAATTTCTGAATGAAGATCACCGGAATAATTGGAGTTAGATGAATACCATTCTTTACTCTCAAAGAATTTAGCAAGATTAGAATTATCATCAAATACATAGCCATACCTTGCAAACATTTCATTACGAGCAATAAATAATTCTTCTACAGAAAGAGAATTTAAATTTGAATAAGTTAATTTTTTAGTCTTGCTTTGAGGTAATATAAAATCTCTGTCTGCATATTTTTTTATATAAGAATCTACTGTGCTAGAATCTTCAGAGTTAATAATAGTTTTATTTTCGTTACTAGTATCATCATTATTAACTGTATTATCAGTATTACCTTGATTATTAGTTTCATCCGTATTTTCAATGATAATAGTTTCATCTATTTTTTCAGTGTTATCATTATCAATACTATTAATATCATCGTCATCAGTATCATTTCCATCGGTATTGTTTATAGTATCTACTGGATTAATAGTATCTATATTATCGGTATTAACTTTGGTTTTATTTTGATTATAAATTAATAATACAACTAAAATAACACATAAAAGAGAAATTCCTATTGCTATTGAAGAAACTATAATTACAGGTTTCTTGTTATGTTCTTTTTCATCAAAGTTTGGTATTTCTATTCTTGCAGTATTTTCTATGTTTTCGTCATGAGAAAGGTTAGCTTTATCTTGATTATTACTTGTAGTTATAGGTAAACCACATTTTGGACAATACCTCTGATTATCCAATAATTTAAATCCACAATGAGAGCAAATTTTCATTAGTACTTCCCTCCTTAAAATATAATATTGCCTATATTAAAATATTTGTGAAATTGAAAAAATATAACATTAAATTTTAAAAGGATTAGTTTGTATTATGAGAGAAAAAAGTATATAATAATTAAGTTAAGTGAGACTCCAAATTTCAATTTGGTTAGTCGAACTTACTCAGCGACTGAAAGGAGTCGAGTTTCCTTTAAAGTGAATACTCCAAATTTCAATTGATACTCTAAATCTTAGATTTAGTAAGTAGAAGTTACCTATCTGGTAATTTGGTTAGTCGAACTTGACGGAAATCCAAAATTTCAATTTAGTCAGTTAAAGTTACATACCGTGTATTCAACGACTAAGGGAATTTAAGATTCTTTTTATTAAAAAAGTTAAGATAAAGAAATTTTATTTAAATTTATATATAAATAATTTTAGGAGGACATAAAATTGGCTGATTACATAAATGAGATAAAAAAGAGAAGAACATTTGCAATTATTTCTCACCCTGATGCTGGTAAAACAACATTAACAGAAAAGTTCCTATTATACGGAGGAGCAATTAGACTTGCAGGTTCAGTAAAAGCAAGAAAAGCATCAACACATGCTGTTTCTGACTGGATGGAAATAGAAAAGCAAAGAGGTATTTCTGTTACTTCATCAGTAATGCAATTTAATTATGCAGGACACTGCATAAACATTCTAGATACTCCTGGGCACCAAGACTTCTCAGAAGATACATATAGAACTCTTATGGCTGCTGACTCTGCTGTAATGGTAGTTGATGCTGCTAAAGGGGTGGAAGACCAAACAAGAAAGTTATTCCACGTTTGTTCATTAAGAGAAATGCCAATATTCACATTTATCAATAAGATGGATAGAGAAGCTCAAGATCCATTTGGATTATTAGAAGATATTGAAGCTGAGCTTGGAATTAAAACTTATCCAATGAATTGGCCAATTGGTTCAGGTAAAGACTTCAAAGGTGTTTATGATAGACAAAATCAAAGAATCATAGCATTCAATGGTGGAAATCACGGTTCTACAGAAGTTGAAGCTATTGAAGGTTCTGTTGATGATGAAAAGTTCAGAGAAATATTAGGTGAAGCACTTCATGATAAATTAATGGAAGATATTGAACTTCTTGATATTGCTGGTGATGAGCTTGATATGGAAAAGGTTAGAGTTGGGGAATTAACTCCTGTATTCTTCGGATCAGCTTTAACTAACTTTGGTGTTGAGCCATTCTTAGAGCATTTCTTAGAAATGACTACATCACCACTTGCTAGAAACTCAAATATTGGAGAAATTGATCCATTTGATGATAAGTTCTCTGCTTTTGTATTTAAGATTCAAGCAAATATGAACAAGGCTCATAGAGATAGAATTGCATTCATGAGAATTTGTTCTGGTAAATTCACTAAGGGTGAAGAAGTATTCCACATGCAAGGCGGAAAGAAATTAAAGCTTGCTCAACCTCAACAATTCATGGCTGAAAACAGAGAAATTGTTGAAGAAGCATATGCTGGGGATATTATCGGGGTATTTGACCCAGGTATATTCTCAATTGGAGATACTTTATGTTCACCAAGCAAAAAGTTTAAGTTTGAAGGAATTCCAACATTTGCTCCAGAACACTTTGCCAGAGTTAGACCAGTTGACACTATGAAGAGAAAACAATTCGTTAAAGGTGTTACTCAAATAGCTCAAGAAGGTGCAATTCAAGTATTTAAAGAAAACCATGTTGGTATGGAAGAAATAATAGTTGGGGTTGTAGGTGTACTTCAATTTGAAGTTCTTGAATATAGACTTAAGAATGAATACAATGTTGATATCAAGATGGATAGACTTGCATTTAGATATGTAAGATGGATTGAAAGCTACGATGGAGATATTGATAGATTAAACTTAACTTCTGATGCTAAGAGAGTTAAAGACTTTAAGGATAGAGACCTTATTATATTCCAAAATGACTGGGGAATTAACTGGGCTTTAGATCATAATAAAGGATTAGTTCTTTCTGGTGTTGGTAAGAGCGACGAATAAATAAAATTTTAAATTATAAATAACATGTTACAGGGGAGGAAAGTTCCAAGTAACAAGTGATAAATGATAAGTGGCAAGTTGTGAGAATAATTTCACAGCTTGTCACTTTTCAATTATGTATTAGTTAATGGGATATATTAAGATGTTTATAAAGCAGTATTTGTGGTATATAATATAAATAAATATAGAAATAAGCGGAGGGAAGAACTATTGAATTTAAATAAGGATATAATAAAAGAAATAGTAGATATATCGAAAAAATATGATGGAATTAAAAAAGTAGTTCTTTTTGGATCTAGAGCAAGAGGAGATAATGAATTAAAAAGTGATATAGATTTAGGAATATATTGCGATAGTGATTTGTTATTATTTATTGAAGAAATTGAAAATAATACACATACACTTTTAGAGTTTGATTTTTCAGATATGAATAATATTCGAGATGAATTTTTTATAGAGCAAGTAGAGAAAGAAGGAATTTTATTATATGAGAAGTGTTGAATTTAAATATATAAATCTAAAGAAAGCCTATTTAAGATTAAAAGAAGTTAGTGATATGTATGATGGTAAAAATGATATAATAAGAGATAGCTTAATTCAAAGATTTGAATTTACATATGAGTTAACACATAAAACTTTAAAGGAATTTATGAAGTATTTAGGTGTAACATTGGAAAATTCATTTCCAAGAACTATATACAAAAAAGCTTATGTTAATAATTTAATTTCTGATGATCAGGTTTGGATTAATTTGTTAGAGGATAGAAACTGTACTTCTCATATCTATAATGAAAATTTAGCTGATGAAGTTGCTAGAAGAATTGTTGATAAATATGTAGATGCAATAGGTGAGCTTGTAAATAATTTGGAGAAATTATTATAATGTATAATTTTATAATTAGAAATTTCAGACGGCTATAGAGGATTATATAAAAATAGTAGTTTAGATTTTAATGATAGAGATAATATATTGATATTTTTATATAATTTATATGTAAGATTCCGATTTTGTATCGAAATGTTGTTGGATAATATATTAACGCGTTTATACAGCTTATAAAGTTATTAAAATTAATGAGTTTACATAGTATGGATAAAGCTAAATCAGAGAGAGAGAACAAATTGTGGTTATAAAATACAGTTTGTTCTTTTTTTTATGTCTAGAAAATTATAAAATTTTTGAAGTTGTAAAATAAGTGATATAAGTTATTCTAAACAGTTAGGGTTGTAAGGTTGATACTCTGAAATTATTATGGTTAATTAACATAACTATTATTAAATAATAAAATTTTAAAGTTAAGAGAACACTCTTTTTTAAATAAATGATTAAATATATTAAAAATAAAATTATAGAAATTAGAGAAAAAATATGGTAAAATATGTTAAATAGTTAACCTCAATAAAGTAAAAGGGATATTTTATTGAGATTTGCTAGTAATAATTTAGCCATTGAATAAATATATTTAATATGTATGGCAAAATTAGCTGTAATGATTATTTATTTAAACGAAAAGGGAGAAAAGGTATGAGAAAACTAAATAGGGGTAAAAATAAAATTTTTCATAAGGGTATATTAACATTTTTAATGATATTTCTAATGATGACAACAATATGTACAACAGTTAAGGCAGAAGTATCAAATAATAATATAGTAATACCTAAAACTGGTGATGAAGGATTAGTAATGGTTATTGCAGTGTTAATATTATCAGGAGGAGCATTATTACTTGAAATTAATAAACAAAAAGTTGAAAGTAGAGAATAAATTCATAAAATATATTTAAGCAATTTATAAATTATAATGATAAAATAGATATATAAATATAAAATGTAAAAAGGGAAAATATATGAGAAAGATAATTAACATTATATTAGTAGCTATTATTATAGTATGCTTAAGTATTATAGGATATAAGTATTATAATTACAATAAAGATGATAAGTTAAATTCAGAAATACAGGATCTTCAACCAGTAATTAATGAAGCTAGTGATTCAGATAATAATTCTAGTGGAGAAAATGATGGACAAGATCAATCTAAAGATGGGGATTATGTAAATAGTGCAAATGAAGAACAATTAAAATCTATAAATAGTGATTATAAAATGTGGATACAAATTGAAAATACAAATATAAATTATCCTGTTGTTCAAAGTTCAGATAATGATTATTATTTGAAGCATAACTTTAGAAAAGAATCTAATATTTCCGGGACAGTTTTTGTAGAAAGTGCAAACGATATTGATAATGATAAGAATATTATTTTATATGGACATAATATGAGAAATGGAACTATGTTTAATAATATTACAAATTATAAGGAAGAAAGTTTTTTCAATGAAGATAATAAAATTAGCATAATAATGAATAATACATTATATGAGTATGAAGTTTTTTCTGTTTATGTAAAGAATGTAAATGAAGTTAATTTAGCAATTGGATTTGCAAGTGAAGATGAATTCATTAATTATGCGTATAATGAGGCAGAGGAATCTCTTTATAAAAAGGATGTTGATTTTAGTGCAGGGGATAATCTTATAACTTTAGTAACTTGTAGTTATGAATTTACTGATGCGAGAACTATTGTAGTTGCTAGAAGGTGTAATTAGTATAAATCTCTGTTATATCAAAATGTTGTTGAAAATATCATATAGGTCTGTTATACCAAAATGTTGTTAACAACATTTTAATATAACAGAATTATATGGGGTTACAAAGTATAATTGTTTTATTAAGTAAAAGTAACTGTTTTTAGAAGAAATAACAGTTAGTAAAATTATTTAAAACGGCGTAGAGAAATCAATTAATAATAACTAATAAATTATTAATTATAAGATATGCCTAGATTAAGCAATCTAGGCATTTTTTCTTACAAATATTTATGATATATCAGAGGATACACATAATGTAACATTTCAATTAATGCTATATTACAATTTAAATTAAATCTCAGTTAGCTTCCAAAGTTGTCCACCATAGAATGGGTTAGCAGTACCTATATAAAGACAATCATTACTAGATATAAATGTTCTAAGTCCATAATTAAATTTATCATTAAATCCATTTCTAGTAATCCTACTAAAATTAAGTCCATCATTAGATACAAAGAAATCAAAGCCAGATAAAGAGTTATCTAACATTTTTCTTATTTCCTTAATATAATAAATTTGCCTTGCTATCTCATCAGAATTCAAGTAATTTTTAATTTTAGAAATTAATAAAATAAGATTCTCTTTATTGTTATTACATTTATCAATGGCATTTCTTATAGCATCTACAGCTCCATCACCAAAATAGTAACTTAGATTTTCATAAATTAATTCTAAATATTTTTCATCATCATTTATTGTGTCATAAGGGAGTTTTTTAGAAATCATATCTAAGGCTGATAAAACATTTTTATTTAAATAGTTTCCACAATTAACAAAGTTAATATCGCTTATTAATTCAGTGATTTCAGTACTTAAATCATCTGGAAGGAAGGCATTAAAATAACTTAATAAATTTAAGTGAGCATTTATAGTTAAATTATTAATATGCTCTTCTAAATATTCGCTAGGTTTCATTTCATTAGAATGTGAACATGCATATACAAGTGAAATTTTATCAGGAGTATTACTAAGATTAGTATAATTTTTAAATAAATCAATTATATTATAGGCTTTAGATGAATTTATGATTTTGAGTTGAATCAAATAGTTTAATAAAAACTTTAGTATTTCTTTGAAGTTATTTAAAGAGCATGGAATGTTTTTAGGAATAAGGTAATCATATAATGTTGATGAATCAAATGTTCCTAAAAATAATTTGTCGTTGTAATTAGACATTCTCCAAATATATTGATTAGAAGAATAATCTATATTGCTACATTTACTAACGAACCCAGCTTTATAATTACCTAATGCAGTTTCAAATGATTGAGAATCATTTGGTGTACCTATAACTAAATCCCAATTATCATTTTCATCGAATCTATAAAGGGTAGTAGGAGTTTTAAAGCTTTCATATAAATAACTAAAATCAAATTGAGTAATTCTTTGAATTGCATAAATTATATTAGAAAAAGTTCCAACATATACATATTCATTACCATCACAAGCTGTATATTTAAATGGAGTTGCTACAGCATGATAAGGTATTCCAAGGCCAGATTCATATTTTGCACCAGGACCAACTATCATTTGCCAATTCCAATCAAAATTAGAATCATACTCATCTATAGTTTCAATAGGATTACCTTTGAATACTAAAAATCCAGATTCCTCTAAAGGCTTACTTCAAGATCCAATTATTGAATATAGATAGCCATTATAATCAATTAAATCGAAGATACCTCCAAATCCAGTAGAAAGTTGATCTACATTTGGAATGTTTTGGAAAGAATTTAAATTTGCAACAACATTCCAATTATCTTTACTAGGATTTTCACTTTCCATGATTACTAAGTCAGAATCAATAATCATCATTCCAAAGTATAATTTGTTATTATAAATTTCCATAGACCTTATGCTTGCAAAACCACTTTCATCAAAAAATACAACTTCAGGCTTATCAATTCCTATAACAAAATTATCTTTGAATTTTAATATTCTAGCATACTTAGGCCCAAATCCACCCATATAAACACTTTCACTATCTTCATTACTGGCTTTAAATGTTATTGCACTTCTATAACCAGTTTCATAAACTATTCCATCAGCATCAGTTTCAGATTTGTAAACAAGTTCAATTTTTTTAGTAGATTTATTATATCTAAATATTCTAGCAGCATTATCATCAACATCAGTAGGAACATCGCCTCTAAATACAAGTTTAGTAATTACATTTGCTAAAGTATCATTAGTAATAAATAAATTAATGGAATTTAGTAGTAAATTTCGGTTACTTCCTATATAGATATATTTCTTTGTTTCAGCCATTGCCCATACATATGAGTTTGACCTATCACCACCTGGAATAAGACCGTCTACTTTGTTTTTACAATTGTTGGGATTAGAAATTTTTCTTATAATAAAATTTTTAGTTCTTATTTCATTAGTATATCGTTTTATTCTTTCGTTTTTCATTAGTTTTACCACCTCATATATTTTTACAAAGATTATAAAAAAATAATCTCCTAATATAATATGTTTTTATGAGTTAAGGTGACATAGTTTAAAATAATTTAATAATTAATATATATAAGAATTTAAAAATACAAAAATATTTATAAGATATTAATTCTATGAAATTATAAGATTAGTAAAATAGCAGTTTTAAAACAAAAATTATTATTAAGGAAATTAGATTTCAAGTATATATTTTCATATAAGGCCAACAATAATATTAGGAGTTATGATATTGGAAAATTTTCTGTGAATAAATATCAAAGGACTAATTTAAAATGATAAATTAAAAAACAACATAAAAATAATTATAAGAATAACTTTATTGGAGGTGCACTAATGAAAAGAGTTAAAGAAAACTTATTGATTATCATTACCATATTACTTATGTTAATTATAAATTTGACAAACACTGTTTATGCAGAACCTTTAACAAGAGTTGATGGATCAGTTAGGGTTGAAAATGTAGGAGGAAGCCCTACATATAAAAATTCAAATTTAAAATTACAAAAATTAAATTATATTAATAGAAGCAATGAAATTAATAGTGTTGATTTTCAAGGTGGTAAATCTGTATCTGTATTTTCTGAAAAAGCTAATTTTTCAAAAGTTAGTGATTTAGTAGAAGAAAGAGTTAATCCTATAAATAATAATGAAACATCAAAAGGTGTATCAAAAGCAGAAAATGTGCGAAACAAGATGGTAGTTAGTACGGGGGATAATGTGCTTGGAAGTATTGGATATGAAGACTTTTATTTAATAGCAAAAGAGATTACTACAGAAGTAGGAGCAGCATACTGTTTAGAAGTTGAAAAAGAATACCCAAATGGGGAAATGTTTGAGTTTGAAGGAACACCAGAAAAGAATATAATAGGAATTATGGCAGCCGGATATCCTAATAAAAGTGCAGAAGAACTAGGTTTAACATCAGATGGTGATGCATATTTTGCAACACAAATGGCAATTTGGTGTGTTAGTGAAGGCTATATACCAAAGAAGTTTAAGAGTAGCGATAAAAATATGCTTCAAACTATTAAAAATATATATGAAGAGGGAATGCAATATAGTGGAGAAGATGTAGGGCATATTGCAATGGAATATTACTACAATGATAGTGTACAAAGAATAGTTGCATATATTGTAGAAAATGAAGAGGTTATGCCACCATCAGAAGGTGGAAGGGTTGAACCAGATGTTACAGATGATACTTCAAATGACTTTGAAGCATGGCCAGATATTCCAGATGATGAAGAAATGATTGAATCTAGGAATGAAAATGAAAGTGAAAGTGTAATTGTTCCTGGTTTAGGTTAACTTTAATTTTTATAAAATTACTTTTGGTATGTTCAAGAAGCTATTTTGCTTGTTATTATAAAGTAGAGCAATTGCTTTCTTAGGTATAGTTTTTAGAGAATTATTTGAAAATAACAGTAAGTTAGATATAATATAATTAATCTTTTGAACAAAGGATAAAATGGCGAGAGGGGAATAAGAGATGATAGATATACATTCACATATAATAAATGAGATTGATGATGGTTCAAAAAGTATAGAAATGACAATTACAATGTTAAAAAAAGCAGAGATATCAGGAACTAAATCAATAGTAGCAACACCTCATTTTATGAGAGGAAGATTTGATGTTGAGTATTCTGAAGTTTTAAAAAGAGTAGAAGAATTAAAGAAAGTTGCAGCAGACAATAATATAGATATAAATATATATGCGGGACAAGAAGTATATTACAGTAGCAATCTTATGGAGTACTTTAATGACAAGTGTATTGGAACAATTAATGGGTCAAGATATATGCTTATTGAACTACCAATGCTTGAGTTTAATTTAGATGAAGTTATCGATACTATTTATGAGCTTCAAATAAGAAAAATAGTGCCAATAATTGCTCATCCAGAAAGGTACAAGCAATTTATTAAAAAACCTTCAATGATTAATGCGCTTATAAAAGAAGGAATGCTATTCCAGTTAAATGCGGGAAGTATTGCGGGGAATTTTGGTAAAGATGTTAAGAAAACAGCTCAAAAGTTCTTAGAACATAATGTTTATAGCTTTATTGGATCTGATGCGCATAGAGAGAGAGGAAGAGATACAGATATGAGCGAAGCTCTTAAACTTTTAGAAAAATCTCAAAAAAGAGCCTTCATTAGCAATGCAAGTGCTATGCTTGATGATGAAGAAGTAGCTTTTAATGGAACTGCTGTAAAGGAAAAGAAGTTCTTAGGGCTTTTTTAAAGGTGCATATTTTTTAAATTATATGAGTTCAATTTCAATGTATTTAAGTTAAATAATAAAATTGCATAGCTTTTAATATATAAATTAATAAAAACAAAATTTTAGAAAGTAATGTAAGACTTATATAATAAGAGTAATATAAAACCTATATATAATAGTAATATAGTTTAATAATAAAATTTAATGATAATATACTTTAAGAGTTATATAAATTATTAATATGAAAAAATATCTACATTTATAATAGATAAAAATATCTATATATAATGTAGATATTTTTTATTTAAGAATAACTTTATTTAGAAAAGGTTTTCTTAAATGATAATTTTATTTACTAAGTTTAATTTTTAGTTTTGATAATAATGCTATTAATTCTCTTCTTTTCTTATGGTAATTTAAATTATTTGTAATGCAATATTTATAAAGGTTTGAACTTTCAGTAAGGTAAGCTTCTTTTATAAGGGTATACTCCTCTAGAGTTAGTGATTTAAGTAGATTTTTTAGATCAACATGTTGCATAGTTTTAATTATGTCATTTTCTAAATTATAATCATCAGGTAATAATGATTGGATATCTGTGTCTTCATCAACTGAAATATTAAGGCTTGATTCACTTTGGTATTTGATATTAGCGCGAGCTAAATTTCTATAAGTATTTTTAATTGAATTAATTATATAACAATCAATAAAGTCTTCGCCATGAGATATATCATATTTTTCTATTGCTTTAATTACTGCTATTGTTCCTATTTGAATTAGGTCTTCCTTATCATAATTTTTTAATATATAAGATATTGAGTATTTTATTATAAGTGGTTTATATTTATTAATTAAAAAAAGTATAGAATCGGAATCTTTATTTTTGGCATTTAAAATTATATCAAGTAGTCTTTTTGAGTTAAGTTTAATTTCGTTATTATAATTATTCAAAAAGTATCACCCCATTTTTTATTCAGTTTTAGAACAATTGTTCTAAGAACTTATGTTCATTATACTACATAATTTCCAGTATTTATAGAAAAAGTTTATGTGGAATATCTACAAAATAATATAGATGTTTCTAAATTGTTAAAATTGAAAAAAACTTTACTGCAAATTACGACAAGCTTTGGAAAATTTATTAAATGTAAAAATAATTAAAAAGCAGTATCTTAAATAAGAAGCAAGAAAAAAGTTAATATAAGTAAAAAAAGATAATTACAGAAAAAAGTAATTCTAAAATATTGCAAAAAAAGTCAAAAATACGTTTACATTTTTGAGGCTAATTGCATTTAGCATTGATTTTTCAATATTAAATTTTATGCTATAATTTCAATTGCCAGAAGAATAATAAGATAATTTTGAAAAATAGGGGGATAAATGATAAATATTGCGGAATATTTGGGAGAGATAAAAAAGAATTGGAAAATAATAATTATGGCTGTATTAAGCTTCGTATTAATTAGTGGTTTATATACAACTTTTTTTATGAAACAGGAATACGAAGCAAATGTAAAAGTATTTATTGGTAAACAAAAATTCCAAAGTACTACAGAAAATTATAATAATGAAGAAATAAGTTTATATCAAAGATTAATTACTACCTATTCTGAAGTTATAAAAAGTAAGAAGCTTATTAATAAATCAATAAATGATTCCAACGTTAATAATTTAAGTAATAAAGATGAGAAAATAACTTATGATTCAGTTATTAGTAATTTTACTGTTAATCCAATTACTAATACTCAAATTATAGAAGTAAAATATAAAAGTTTAAATCCTCAGAAAAGCTATGATTTGCTTTATTCTACTACTGAAAACTTAATTGCTTATTCTAAGGAATTATATCCAACTGTTAATATCAAGGTTTTAGAGCAAGTGCATGTTAATCATGGCAATTTGCTTAGTAAAAAGCTTATGATTGTTGGACTTGCATTAATTTTAGGATTAATGGCAGGTGTAGGTGGAGTATTAGGGTTTATGTATTTAGATAATACTTTTAAAAGCAAGAAATCTATTGAAGAACAAATGGGAATTCCTGTCCTTGGAGTTATTCCTAATGTTGAATTTTAGAGAAAAATTAAAGTTTAGGATCTAGTATTCTAAATTTAAAACTATTTTAACTTAATATTATTACAATTGTGTGACAACTCAAATCGTAGCATAAATTATTGATGAAATTATATCTTTTAACTTTATATTGATTGTCACGAGGATAAGGAGTGTAAATTAAATGAATGAAATGGAAGAACAAGTAATTAGTCTGTCGGAAATTTTCGAAGCATTAAAAAAACGTTGGATAATGATTGTAGCAATTACTTTAACAGCTACTATAATATCAGGAGTTAAATGTAGATATTTTTTTATTTAAGGGGGAGAGCATATATTCTAAAAAAAATTATGTTTATTAAATTATATAATTTCCAATAGTTATAGGAAGAATTAAATAGAATATCTATGAAAGAATTTATATACAACTAATTTATTGAAAAAATTAAAAATTTAATGCGAAATATAATAATATTAAAATTTTTTTGTGGGAAATATGGAAATGATAATGATGTAATAAAAATGATTAGCATGAAAAAAGTTAATAATATTTAAAAAAGGATAGATTAGGAATGAAAAATTCAATATATTACACAAAAAAGAAAGTTATATGTTTTCAAATTTGTCGAATATAAGAGAAAATTGACTTTAAAATGTCGAATTTTATGATATAATTTCAATTGAATAAAGAATATTAAGATAAATTTAATAAACAGGGAGATAAATGGTAAATATTACAGAATATTTAGAAGAGATGAAAAAGAATTGGAAAACAATAATTACGGTTGTAATAAGCTTCATATTACTTAGTGTTTTTTTCATTAAACAACAATACGAAGCAGGTGTAAAAGTATTTAAAAGCACTTGAAGAGCAAAGTGGAATTCATGGTGTTGGAGTTATTCCTGAGATTGAATTTTAGAAAAAAATTAAATGAGGGATTTTGTATCATAAATTTAAAATTATTTTAATTTATAAGATTATAATTTTGTGACAACTAAAGTATCATCACAAATTATTGATGAAACTATATATTTTGATTTTATATTGGTTGTCATGATGATAAGGAGTGAAAATTTTAATGAATGAAATGGAAGAACAAGTAATCAGTATTTCAGAAATTTTTGAGGCAATAAAAAAGCGTTGGATAATAATTGTAGCAATCACTTTAACAGCTACTATAATATCAGGAATTATAAGTTTCTTTGTAATTGATCCGGTTTATGAAGCAAGTACCAAGGTATTTGTAGGTAAGGAAGAAAATGATAATGCAGCTTATAACAGTAGTGAAATCAATATGTATCAACAATTACTACAAACTTATGCTCAAGCCATAAAAACAAAAGATTTAGTTAATAGAGCAATTAGTGGATTGAAATATGACGGATTAGAAGCTCGTAATGTAGTAGAATCTTTGACTGTAAATCCAATATCAAATACTCAAATTCTTCAAATTAAGTATCAAAGTAAAGATCCAAATGAAGCTAAGGATGTATTAAAAAGTGTAACAGATGAATTTATAGTAACTGCAAAGGAACTTGTTCCTAATGGTAATGTAAGAATTATTGAAGAAGTTGAATTGCCACAAAATCCAGTAAGCCCAAATAAAAAAATGAATATAGCAATAGCATTTTTATTAGGGCTTATGGTAAGTGTAGGTTTAGTTTTCTTATTAGAATATTTAGATAACACATATAAAAATAAAGATCAACTTGAAAAGGAATTAGGTATACCAGTGCTTGGAGCTATTCCAGATATTGAAAGTATATAGGAGGTAAGATGAATGTTTATAGTTGAAAAAAGTCCAAAGTCTGTAGCAGCAGAAGCTTATAGAAGCTTAAAAACTAATATTCAATATTCTTCTTTTGATAAAGAGTATAAAACTATAGTAATAACTAGTTCTAATCCAGGAGAAGGTAAATCTACTACTGCAGGAAATTTAGCATTGACTTTAGCTGAAGGAGAAGCAAAAGTTTTATTAGTAGATTGCGATATGAGAAAGCCTTCTATGCATAAGAATTTTAGAATTACTAATACATACGGTATTTCAAATATATTACTTCAAAAACAAAAAGTTATGGATGTAGCACATTGTTATAATAAAAATCTTAGTATTATAACAGCTGGAAAGGTACCACCAAACCCAGCAGAAATGTTAGCTTCAAAGGCAATGACTGCATTTTTAAAGGAAATGAAAGAGCATTTTGATTATATTGTTTTAGATACACCACCAGTGCAAGCTGTTGCTGATGCGCAAATATTATCAACAAAGGTAGATGGTACTTTAGTTGTAGTTAGAGCTGGTGTTACTAAAAAGGATGAAGTACAAAATACAGTTAATACTTTAAAGAAAGTTAATGCAGATATTATTGGAACTATTCTACATGCTGTAGATAACACTAGAAATAAGTATCAATACTACTACGGAAATGAATAATACTTTACAAATGATAATATTTTAGGGGTTTATATTATATAAAGAAGTGGGGGACATGCATGAAAGGGATTAGAGTTGAGTTTGATAATATAGATGAAAATAGAAAAAGAATTTATGAAATTTCTAAAAGGGCAATCGATATCATAGGAGCAGGAAGTGGATTACTTTTATTAAGTCCAGTTATTGCAATAGTAGCATGTGCTGTTAAGTTTACTTCTAAAGGACCTGTATTTTTCTCTCAAAAAAGAGTTGGTAAAAATGGTGAATTATTTGATATGTACAAGTTTAGGTCCATGGTTGTAAATGCTGAAGAGCTTAAGGAAAAACTAGCTCATCAAAATGAAATGTCTGGACCTATGTTTAAGATGAAAGATGATCCTAGAGTAACTAAGGTTGGGAAGTTTATTAGAAAAACATCACTTGATGAACTTCCTCAGCTTTGGAATGTTCTTAAGGGTGATATGAGTTTGGTAGGACCAAGGCCAAGCTTACCTAAGGAAGTGGCTCAATTTGAAAAGTGGATGTATAAGAGATTGAGTGTAAAGCCAGGACTTACTTGTTTTTGGCAAGTTAGTGGAAGGAATAATATCGACTTTGAAGATTGGATGAAGCTTGATATTAAATATGTTGATGAGAGAAATATTTGGATTGATATTAAGCTTATATTTAAGACGGTACTTGTGTTGTTTGGAGATAAGAATGCATCATAGCAAATAATAATTAGATATTATTTACTAATATAGGTAAGAGAAGGTGAAGTGATGGGAAAAAATATATATGAAGATGAAATGTATATAGTTTATGCAAGTGATGATAATTTTTCGGATATAATGGGAGTATCTATTTTATCACTTTTTGAAAATAACAAGGATGAGAATATTAACATATATATATTAGATAGTAACATATCGAAAGATAATAAGGATAAAATAGAAAGCATATGTGTTAATTATAGTAAGAAGTTACCAATGTGGATTCAAGCAAAAAATATTAATGATGTTCTTGGAATTAATGTTGAAATGGATAGAGGATCATTAAGTCAATACGCAAGGTTATTTATTGGGGATTTATTAGATAAGGATATAAAGAGAGTATTATATCTTGATTGTGATACAATTATTGAAAAATCAATTAAAGATTTATGGAATATTGATTTAGAAGGAAATACAATAGCTGCACTTAAGGATGCATTTAGCAGTAGATATAGGGCTAATATAAGGTTAAAGCCTAATGATATAATGTTTAATTCAGGTGTAATGCTTATAGATATGTTAAAGTGGAAAGAAAACCGTATAGAAGATAGATTGCTAAAATTAATAAAAAAAAATAATGGAATTATACAACAGGGAGATCAAGGTGCGCTTAATTCTATTTTAAGCAAGCAAACATTATGTATTAATCCTAAATATAATGCAGTAACGATTTTTTTTGATTTTACTTATGAAAATATGTTGATATATAGGAAGCCACCAAACTTTTATTCAAAAGAAGAGATTAAGAAAGCTATTGAAGATCCAGTAATAATTCATTATACTACAAGTTTTATAAGTAGAAGGCCATGGGTGGAGGGGTGTAATCATAAATATAAAGATAGATATTTATATTATAAAAATAAGAGTCCGTGGAGTAATGAACCGTTTAGGCAGTATAAGGCAGGTGTTATAAAGAGATTATTTATTAAAATTTTTAACATTATGCCATATTACTTTTCTATAAGATTTGCATCAATACTTCAAGTTTATATAAGGCCAATAGTTAATAGAGTGAAATTGAAAAGATTAACAGTATAATATATAAGAAAGGGTAATAGTTTTATATAGGTTAATCATAAATTATTAAGTGAATTTTCGCTCATAAAATTAGGAGGAGAACTGTGAAAAAAATAAAGGTATTACATGTTGTATGTAGATTGGAGTATGGTGGAGTAGAATCTATAATATTAAATTATACTAAGCATATGAACAAAGATAAATTTGAATTTCATATTTTGACTCAGGATAAAAATGCACAAGGATGCATAGAGTTATTTGAAAAATATGGTTTTATAGTTCATATTATATCACATAAGAGAGATAGTATATTAAAGAATGTATTAGAGACATTAAAAGTTATGAAGAAAGGTAGATTTGATATTGTACATTCTCATATGACATTAACCAATTTTTATACATTAGCAATTGCAAAGTTTTTTGGAACAAAAATTACAATTTCTCATTCACATAATTCATTTATAGTGAAAAGTAAAATTAAAGGTTTAGTATATGAGATATTAAAAAAGTTAAATCAAATTTGTGCAACAGATTATTTTAGCTGTGGTATAGAAGCTGGAAAGTTTCTTTTTGGTGAAAAAAATTTTAATAGTGGAAAAGTGCTGCTTATGAACAATGCTATTGATTTGAATAAATTTTCTTATAATGAAGAGATAAGAAATAAAGTGAGACAAAAATATGGAATAAGAGGAAAGTTTTGCGTGGGACACGTGGGAAGGTTTATGAATCAAAAAAATCATAATTACTTAATTGATATATTTGAAGAGATAAAAAGAAAAAATTCTAATTCAATTCTTTTACTTATTGGTACTGGGGAGCTGCTTGATGATATAAAAGAAAAAATATCTAAAAAAGGTTTAAATGAAAGTGTAATTATTATTCCTGGAACAAATAATGTAAATGAATTTTATCAAGCAATGGATGTGTTCGTGCTACCTTCTTTATGGGAGGGGTTTCCGGTAGTTGGTGTAGAGGCACAAGCATCAGGATTAAAATGCTTTTTATCAAATAATATTGATAGAAGTATTAAAATAGTTGATAATATTGAGTTGTTAAATATTGATGAAAATGTTGAAAAATGGGCAGATATAATCATTAAAAATGACATTTATTATAATAGAAATAAGGCTATGGATACATTAATTAATAATGGATATGATATCAAAACTGAATCTAAAAAGATAGAAGATTATTATATTACACGTTATAAACTAGAGTACTATACAAAATAAATATATTACAGGAAAGAAAAGGTAGTTTATATGGTTAGTAGAACTATAGGAAAAAATAAATTTAGTATTTGGATACCAATGTTAATAGCTACTGTAGCAATAATTATATACTTAGTTTTTAAAAATAATAATATAGATCCTAACATACTTTTCTATATAAATATATATGTGATAATTAGAATTCTTATTAAATCCAAGTTTTCAATTATATCACTTATAATGTTATTAACTAATTATATACTGATAAGTGCATTTGCTCAATATAATTATGGTAATACTTATGGGGTATTAGCTTTAAATATAATACCACTACATTATAAAGAAATAATAATTACTATATTTTTATTCAATGTAGTAATGTATATTTGGATAAGGTTTAGTAATTTGCTTAGGAATGAAAAGAAATTATTAAAATGTAATATTAAAATTTCAAGAAATGCAATATATTTTTGTTGTGTAATTTCTATAGTGGCTGCAATAATAGCATTTCCAACAATACCATTTGTTTGGACAGGAGATAATAGGTTTATTGCGCTTTTGCCAGGAAATGGATGGAATCACTTGTCGCTATGTAGTTTATTAATAGCAACAACTCAAATAAAAAGAAGTAAGGTTGTATTACCTACTTTAATATTTACTGTATTTTGGTTTTTATCTCATTATGAAAGAGTAGATATTATTGGGTTTTTAATGGCATTTATAATAATTATATTAGTAAAAAGGGATATAAAAGTTACTATTAAAACTATATTTAAATACGGAACATTAGTATTTCTTTTATTAATGTTAATGGTATATCTAGGGGAATATAGGGCTGGAAACACTCAATTAAAATTAAGTGAATTATTAAGAAAAGTGATAATACAAAATACTGCATGCGATTTAACATATGTCTATAATTCAAGTATAGAATTTGTTGAAAATGAGGAATTATTATATGGAAAGACATATAGTACTTATATTAATGGAATGGTACCACTTGTTGATACACCATATAGAGCTGGAGGGATAATTAGAGAAAAGTATAATACTCCAGGGGGAGAATTCATTTTAACAGAGCCATTAATTAATTTTGGATTATTAGGAGTAGTTATTTTTACAAATTTATTTTGTATTATTTTAAATATTATAACAAAAAAAGTAGGATTTTATAGGTATATTCTTTTTATTTTCTTAATTATAACTTCATTTAGATATTGCTGGTATGGATTTTCTTATATTCAAACTGCTATTGTATATTTTATACCATTTGTAGTTATAGGAAGCATTGTGTTATCTAGAAATAAAGTAATAATATATTATGAAAAAAAATAATAATGGAGAGGAGAAGTATAATATAAATGTATATTATACACAAAGTGATATGAACAAAAAAAATAATATAAAAATAGGTGTTGTAAATTGTTTTCAAATAAAAAATTATGGAAGTGTCCTTCAGTCTTATGCGACCCAAAAAATCGTACAAGATTTAGGGTATGAAGTGGAGAGTATATACTATAATAAAGATAAATCTTTTAAACAGATTATGAATTATTTACCACAGTTGATGTTACCATCAGTTATTAAGATGAAATATAAAAATATTAAAAAAAGTAGATACATAAGGAGTAAGGGAAAAGACTTTAGAAAGAATTTTGAAATAAGAAATGATAAATTTAATGAATTTGTAGATAAAAACTTTATAAAATCACCACACTTTATAGGATATAATTCTCTTAAAAATAATTATAAAAGATATGATATTGTATTATTAGGAAGTGACCAGGTATGGCATCCGATAAATTTAGGAAGTCATTACTATACTTTGGAATGGGTTGGTAAAGAAACTAAAAAAGTTACATATTCAGCAAGTTTTGGGGTATCTCAGGTGCCATCAATACAAAAAAATAGTACAAGGAATTATCTTAGCAAGATAGATAGTATTTCAGTAAGAGAAACAGCAGGTCAAAAAATTGTAAATGATATGATTGGTAAGTCTGTGCCAGTAGTTGTAGACCCAACTATGTTATTTAGCGCTAATGAATGGGACAAAGTTTGTTTAGAAAAGAAATTTATTAATGAAGATTATATATTCTGTTATTATTTAGGTGAGAATGAGCAACATAGAAAAGCGGCGGAGAAATTAAGTGAAAAAACTGGGTATAAGATTGTGACGTTACCATTTATGGATGAGATTGTAGAAGGAGATTTTAAATTTGGTGATATAGTTAGATACGATGTTGGCCCAGCTGAGTTTTTAAATCTTATTAAAAATGCTAAATATGTGTGTACAGATTCATTCCATGGGACAGTGTATTCGGCTATTTATCAAAAAAAATTCATTATTTTTAATAGATACTCTGAGACAGCTAAGGGTTCAACAAACTCTAGAATTCACACATTATTAAATAGTTTAAATTTAAGTAGCAGGAAATATGACCAGAAGGTGGATATACTAACTCAAATGGAAGAAGAAATAAATTATGATAGTGTAAACAAGAGAATTGATGACCTAAGAAATAACTCTATAAATTATTTAGTAGAGGCTTTGAAAAATTAATAAATTGGAAAGATGGTTTTTATAGATATGAATAAAGAAATGAAAAGAAGGTTAATAGCAGTCCAAAACATTAATGATGATGTTAGACAGAAAAGCACTTCAGGAGGCGTATTTACTGTTATCTCACAATATGTTCTTAGAAAAAAAGGTGTAGTATTTGGAGCAAAATTTGATTCGAATTTTAATGTAATTCATTCATTTGTAGAAAATGAACATGATTTAAGTCAATTTAGAGGATCAAAATATGTTCAAAGTGAATTGGGTGATTCATTTATTAAAGTAGAAAAGTTTTTATTAGAGGATAGATGGGTATGTTTTAGTGGAACTCCTTGTCAAATAAGCGGATTAAAGTCATTTCTAAGAAAAGATTATGAAAAACTAATTACGGTAGATGTAGTTTGTAAGGGAGTTCCATCTCCAAAGGTATGGAGAAAGTATATGAATTATCAAGAAGAAAAACATGGCGGAAAAATTATTAAGGTTGGGTTTAGAGAAAAAAAATATGGGTTCTCTAGTACAGTAATGGCGTTAGAATTTGATAATGGGAAAAAATATTATAAAGGTCATGAAACAGATTTAATGCTAAAGCCTTATGTTAAAGAATTAATTTCTAGACCAAGTTGTTATGCATGCCCTTTTAAGGGAGATGAGCATTGTAGTGATTTTACTATTTTTGACTGCTGGAGTATAGGTGATTATAGTAAAGATATGGATGATGATAAGGGAACAACAGCAGTAATATTAAATTCGAAATTAGCTAATACAGTATTTGAGGAAATAATAGATCAAGTAAGATTTATAGATATTCCTTATGATAAGGTTATAGAAACAGATGGAACAATGGTCGTAAATTCAGCTAAAGTTAATGCATATAGAAATGAATATTATAAAAATATTGATTCGTTAAGCTTTGATGAATTAAGTGATAAATTTTGTAAAAGGACTAGTAAAGATAAAGTTAAAGCTATAGTAAAACCAATATTGTACAATGTTGGAATATTAAGAGCTGTTAAGAAAATTAAAGGTGTATTTTAAAATAAATTTAGAATAGCAAGGAGTAGTATTATTGAAGCGTGGAATAAAAAATATTATTTATAATGTCTCATATGCATTTTTTGCGCAAGGTATATCATTATGTTTAAGTTTAATGCTATCATTTATATTACCTAAAGTTCTGGGGGTTGCTGAATTTGGATATTGGCAATTATATATGTTCTATTCATTATATACAATGATATTTCAATTAGGATTAGCTGATGGAATATACTTAAGAATTGGTGGTAAGAAATATGAGGAGATTAACTTATCAATTTTAAAGTCACAATACATTATATTAATGATGTTTCAAGTGATTTTTGGAATTATTATATTAAGTTTAGGTTTTATAATAGACATAGGATCTAATAGAAAAATAGTTTTAATATGTTTAGCTATTACTATTATTGTTATGAATAGCAATCTGTATTTTGGGTATATATTCCAAAGTGTTAATAAAACTAAATGGTTCTCTACTTCAATTTTTATTGAGAAGTTTTTTAGTATAATTCTTGCAATAGTTCTAATTGTAATAAAATGCAAAAAATTTGAATATTATATTTATGTTATAGTTTTTTCAAAAGTATGTGCATTTATTTACTGTTTATATATGGCAAGAAATATTATTAGTGCAAGAACGGTTGAGTTAAAAGTTGCACTAAAGGAATGTAAAATTAATATTTGCGTTGGAAGTAGTCTTATGATTTCCAGCTTAGCAAGTATGTTGATTATTGGATCAAGTAGACAAATAATAGATATGAATTTTGGTATTGAGGAATTTGGAAAGTTTTCATTTTCATTGTCTGCAACTCAATTTATTCTACAGTTTACTGCACAAATAAGTTTAGTACTATATCCTATATTATGTAGAATGAAAAAGCAAAAAATAAAAGTATTTTATGAAAATACTAGACTAGCTATAGGAGTTTTATTATCAGGTTTTTTATTGTTATATTATCCTATTTCAATAATTTTAGTAAAATGGCTACCGCAATATTCAGATAGTATTAAATATATGGTAATAATGTTTCCTATATTAGTATATGATAGCAAGATGCACTTATATGGAACATTATATTTAAAAGTTTTTAGGCTTGAAAAAAAATTACTTAAAATAAACATTATTTCATGCATAATAAGTATTATTTTATCGTTAATTGGAGCATACATATTCCATAATATAAAGATTGTGGCACTTTTTATGGTGTTAGTTATTATGATAAGATTTTATTTAGCTGAATATGTTTTAGTAGATTATTTAAATACATCAAAGAAGTCGTATATAATAAATAATTTATTAGAAGCAATATTAACAATTGTGTTCGTATTAGTATTTTGGTTTGTTAATAATATTATAGGTTTCATTTTATATTTTTTACTGTTTGTGATGATGGTACTAATAAATGGAAAGAGTTATATAAAGTGTATAGATATGTTGAAAAAATAGACCTTTAAGATTTAATAGAGTATGATAATTGAATATTTGAAAAACTTATATAAGAAGCTTTATATTCTTATATGTGTAAAGCATCTTATAAAATTTTATAATTTTGAAAGTATATCATTAATTTCGGGGCTTTTATTTAATTTAAGTTGTTAAAGATAAAAGAGCTAAGTTGTATTATGAAAGATAATTAGCCTAAGGAATTATGTATAAATGTTTTAGAGTAAAAATAGTGTAAGAATATTTACATTAAAGAGAGTATCAAGGAGAAGATAAGTATGGAAAGGGATTATCCTATATTATTTAAAAATAAGGAAGACTGTTGTGGCTGTTCTGCATGTATATATAGATGTCCAAAAGATGCAGTAAGCTTTTACAAAGACGAAGAAGGGTTTAATTACCCTATTATTGACAAAGAGAAGTGCATAAAATGTTATATATGTGTAAGAGTCTGCCCTATGATTAAAGAAGGAGCAAAATAATGGAGAGAGATTATAGGCTGGATAATGCAAAGGCAATAGGAATATTTTTGGTTGTATTTGCACATGTAATGTCTACTTCAACTATTACAAATTATATATATTTATTCCATATGCCATTATTCTTTTTTATTTCAGGAAAAACAATGGCCATTAAGGAAGCTGAAATGCCTTGTATTAAATTTCTTATAAGAAAATTTAAAACAATATGTGTACCATATTTTTCGTTTAGTTTAATATTTTATATATATTGGTATATTGTAGAGAGAAATATAAGGGATAAAATAAATATATCTACAACTAAAGTATTAGCAAATATTATTATAGCTCAAGGTAATGAAGAGTTATTTGTATTTAATGTAGTATTATGGTTTTTACCTTGTCTGTTTATTGCACAATTAATTGTATTTTTAATAATAAAGAAAAAATACTCTAATAATACTGAAATTATATTTATAAGTATTTTATCTATTAGTGGTTATTTATTAAGTAAGTATTCGAATATCATGTTGCCATGGGTATTGGAAAGTGCGTTAATTAGTACAATTTTTATTTATTGTGGCTATAAGAATGAATTAAAGAAAAAAAATAATGATAATATAGAATATTTTAATAACAATAGATTATTTTTGTTATGTTTAAGTTTATCTTTATTAATAAATCATTTTTTTGGTTCTTCAAATATACTTGCTAGGAAATATAGTTCTTATTTTAATTTTATATTGGCAGCATTTTGTGGAATATATATTGTTATGTATATTGCAAATAAATTTAAAAATAAATATGTGCAATCTGTAGGAATGAGTTCATTAATTATAATGTTAGTTCATGAACCTATTAAAAGAGTAATAATTAAAGTAATGGAGCTATTATTGAATATTGAAGGGGAAATATTGAGAAAATCTATTGTTTTTTCACTGTTAATTACATTGATAATCATTTTAGTTAGTATTATTATTGAAAAAATAATAATTAATTATTTTCCTTATATTATTGGAAAAAATAATAAGGATAAGAGATATATACTTAGTAAGTTTTATAAAATTAATAATACTTAATTAAAAATAATTATAGTTCAAATAAGTTAGCTATTTAAATTAAATTTTAATGGAGCTGTCGCAATAGAGGGTAAAAAAATCCGCTAGCGATAGCTCTTTTTCTATATTTTCAAAAAAATAATTGTACATTTTCGATTAAAATCAAATTGAATATAAAAATAGACGCACTTAAATAAGCCTAATGAAAAAAGGCTTTAAAAATTTAAATTATGCAGTTTTCTTTAATTCAAATAAATGCTTACCAGTTCGAAATCATTC
>NZ_CBYM010000034.1 GCF_000577815.1 Clostridium saudiense
GGAAAGTGGTGTTATGGGGGCATTATGGTTTTTATATACATTATTAATAATTAGTATCATGGCACCTTTATTATATAAATTAAGTTGGAAAATAGTAATGCCTATAGCCATATTATTAAATATATTAGTACCTAAATATAATTAAATGTTTTCAATAAGTAGAGCTTGCTTCTTTTTAGTATTCTATTTAATTGAAATGTATACTAGAGATATATATAATAAAAATGGTAATAATTTATTTAAGGTTAGAAAAATAAGTGTAATAATTTCTTTTGTTTTAATATTAATATATACATTTATTGTTAGTACAGGTGTAACTATTAATATTCATTTTAATGGTTTATATTTATTTATATGTGGGATTTTGGGCGCCATATTATTGGTGTATATTGTAAACAATATATCTCATAATAGTATTATTGCTAAAATTTTATTGCTTTTAGGAAAACATTCAATGGATATATATTTATTTTCGTGGTTTTTCCAAATAGTATCTATGATAGTAATAGTTGAAATATTAAATATAACTAATTATAATATATTTTTCATTAGTAACATATTAGTAGGGTCATTATGTCTTCCATTTTCAATATATATAATAAGAAATGTTAATATATTCAAATTATTGTTTTTAGGGCATAAAATCTAAATATGATTATTTTGTAATACTCAAATATTGATAAATATTTTTAGGTGTTATGGAATTACAGTTTAATTAAATAAGTTTATGTAAAAACGTAAGTGTATTGATTTAGTTAAATAAAAATTAAATTAAGGTCATATTGAAAAAATATAACAAAAAACTTTTAAAATTTACGTTAAAAGTTGTATGTTACTATTATTTTTATCAAAAAATATAACATAAATATGTTATAATTTGAAGAAGAAAATTTTACTATTATTATAAATAGATAAATAAGTAGAAAAAATACTCAAGTTATAATAATAAGAGTTAATAATAAGGAGAATAAAATATGTGTGGAATAGTAGGATACATTGGTAAAAGACAAGCAGCTGATTTATTAGTTGAAGGTCTTTCAAAATTAGAATATAGAGGATATGATTCAGCAGGTGTTGCAATCATAGAAGATGAAAGAATAAGCGTAAGAAAACTTAAAGGAAGATTAGCAAACTTAGAAAATGATTTAAAGGCTAATCCAATCAATGGACATATAGGAATAGGACATACTAGATGGGCAACTCATGGAGAGCCATCTGATGTTAATTCACATCCACATTCAAATGGAAATGCAACAATTAGTGTTGTACATAATGGAATTATTGAAAACTACATGAAATTAAGAGAGTGGTTAACTTCAAAAGGATATGAATTCTTATCTGAAACAGATACAGAAGTTATACCAAACTTAGTAGATTACTACTATAAAGATGGAAGAAATCTTTTTGATGCAGTAGTTAAGGCAACTTCAAAATTAGAAGGAAGCTTTGCAATTGGAGTTATTGCAAATAATGAGCCAGATAAAATTATTGCAGTAAGAAAAGATAGTCCACTTATAGTTGGATTAGGTGAGGAGGAAAGCTTTATAGCTTCGGATATACCAGCAGTTTTAAATCACACTAGAGATATATATCTTTTAGAAGATAAAGAATTTGTTATCTTAACTAAAGATGGTGTTGAACTTAGAACTGAAGATGGTGAAAGAATTGAAAAAGAAGTTTACCATGTAACTTGGAATGTAGATGCTGCTGAAAAAGGTGGATATGAAGACTTTATGTTAAAGGAGATTCATGAACAACCAAAGGCAGTAAGAGATACGTTAGCAGGGAAGATTCAATTAGGAAAAGAAATTGAATTAGATAATGTTAAGTTTAGTAAGGAAGAATTAGAAAACTTTGATAAAGTTTATATAGTAGCTTGTGGTACAGCTTATCATGCAGGTGTTGTAGGTAAAACAGTTATTGAAAAACTTGCTAAAATTCCAGTAGAAATAGATGTTGCATCTGAGTTTAGATATAGAGATCCATTAATAACAGATAGAACTCTTATAATAGTAGTATCTCAATCAGGAGAAACAGCAGATACTCTTGCAGTATTAAGAGATGGTCAAAGACAAGGAGCTAGAGTTCTTGCAATAACTAATGTTGTCGGTTCTTCAGTATCTAGAGAAGCTGATGATGTAATTTATACATTAGCAGGGCCAGAGATTGCAGTTGCATCTACTAAAGCTTATGTAACTCAATTAGCTGCATTTTATATCTTAGGATTATACTTTGGTAGATTAAAGGAAACTATTTCGGTTGAAGAAGCAGAAGCTATTAAAGCCGAAATGTTAACTATTCCTGAAAAGATAGAAATAGCTTTAGAAATGAAGGAAGAACTTCAAAAGTATGCTGATAAACACTATAATCACAGAGATATTTACTTCTTAGGAAGAGGATTAGATTATGCAGTAGCAATGGAAGGTTCTTTAAAACTTAAGGAAATATCTTATATTCACTGTGATGCATATGCTGGGGGAGAATTAAAGCATGGACCAATTGCATTAATAGATAAAGGAACTGCAGTTATTACATTATTAACTCAAGAAGCTTTAAAAGACAAGATGGTTTCTAATGTAAGAGAAGTTTCTACAAGAGGTGGAAATATTTTTGCAGTAGTTAATGAAGGAGACACTACAACTAAGGACGTTGTTGATTCTTTAGTTTATATTCCAAAGACTATTGATTTATTAACTCCAATGGTAAGTGTTGTACCACTTCAATTAATATCTTACTATGTTGCAAAGCAAAAGGGATGCGACGTAGATAAGCCAAGAAACTTAGCTAAATCAGTTACTGTAGAATAGTTTTTAGTAATTAATAATTTAAAATGCGATATAAATCTATATTATATCGCATTTTATAATACTATATTAATAGAGAAAATAAAGGTATTTAAAAGGTAAGGAATTTGGGGGAAGAGAATATGGTAAAAAGTAAGAAGGTAGCTATATGGGCTACTTGTATAGCAGGTATTTTAATTTTTGTTTTAGTGGGAGCAACAGTTTTTTATGGAAATTATCTATTAAATAAAATAGATAAGGTTGAAATAGATAAAGAGAATGTTGGAATAACTGAAGAGGTTGAAGAAAAGTTATCTCAATATGATGATAAGATAACTAATATAGCTTTATTTGGAATAGATGCCGAAGAGGGTGGAGTAGGTAGATCAGATTCTATAATAATTGCTACATTAGATTTTCATAATAAAAAGTTAAAGCTAACTTCAATAATGAGGGATTCTTATGTAGATATAGATGGATATGGAACAGATAAAATAAATCATGCATATGCATTTGGTGGAGCTGAGCTTGCTATCAAGACTTTAAATCAAAACTTTAATTTGAATATTGAAGATTTTGTTGCTGTAAATTTTACTACTATGCCTAAAATTATAGATAAGATAGGTGGAATAACAGTAGATATTACTAGTGAAGAAGTATCATATATTCAAGGAATAGAGAGTGCTGGTACTTATAATTTAACGGGAGATCAAGCTCTTGATTATTCAAGAATTAGATATGCTACTGGTGGAGATTATGTAAGAACAGAAAGGCAAAGAACTGTATTGACTAAAATCTTTGAGAAAATTTTAGCTATGAATCCAACTAAATATCCAGGATTATTAAGTGAAGTTTTACCTATGGTTAAAACAAACTTTAATTCAGCTGAAATATTAGAATTAGGAACTGAAGTTTTATCTATGGGAGTAGCTTCATTAGAACAAGAGAGATTTCCTTTAGATGGATATTGCGAAGGAAAAATGATTGATGGAATTTATTATTTAACATTTGATAAGGATGCAACAGTAAATCAGTTACATGAATATATATTTGAAGATAAGAAAATCTGGGAATAAGATTAGATAAAAATAAAGATGAGGTAAACAGAAATGGGAAGAATGTTTGGAACAGATGGTGTTAGAGGAATAGCTAACACAGAATTAACTGCAAAATTAGCATATAATTTAGGAAGAGCAGGAGCTTATGTATTAACAGAAGGGACACATAAACCAAGAATATTGGTGGCTAAAGATACAAGAATATCAGGAGATATGTTAGAATCAGCTTTAGTAGCAGGTATACTTTCAGTTGGAGCAGAAGCTATAATTTTAGGTGTAGTGCCAACTCCAGCAGTAGCACATTTAACAAGAGAATATAATGCTGATGCAGGAGTAATGATTTCAGCATCACACAATCCAGTAGAATATAATGGAATTAAATTCTTTGATGGAAAAGGATACAAGTTATCTGATTCATTAGAAGATGAAATTCAAAGAGTAATAGAATGTGGATTTGAAGGAGTACCAAGCCCAGTTGGTGAAGGTGTGGGTAGAGTTTATAGAGAAGAATCTGCATTAAATGAATATATAGAATATGCAAAAAGTACTATAAAAACTGATTTTAAGGGATTAAAAGTTGCTTTAGATTGTGCTAATGGTGCTGCATATAAAGCTGCAGTTAAAGCTTTTAGAGCATTAGGGGCTAGAGTTTATGTAATTAACGATAATCCAGATGGGAATAACATAAATGAAAATTGTGGATCAACTCATATGGAAGAATTAATGGATTATGTTGTTAGGAAGAAATGTGATATTGGTTTTGCTTTTGATGGTGATGCTGATAGATGTTTAGCTGTTGATGAAAAAGGAAACATGATTAATGGAGACTTTTTATTAACGATATGTGCTAAGGCATTAAAAGAAGCTGGACAATTAAAGGATGATACTTTAGTAGTAACTGTAATGAGTAACTTAGGATTAGATATTGCTGCTAAAAGAGAAGGAATTAATTTAGTTAAAACTAAGGTTGGAGATAGATATGTTCTTGAAGAAATGCTTAAGGATAATTATGTATTAGGTGGAGAGCAATCAGGGCACATTATATTCTTAAACCATAATACTACTGGAGATGGATTAGTTACAGCACTTCAAGTAGCAGCAATAGTTAAGGAAAGTGGAAAGACTTTCAGTGAGCTTGCTGGAGTTATGAAGGAATTACCACAAGTATTAGTTAATGCTACAGTTCCTAATAATAAGAAGAATATATATTTAGAAGATGAAGAAATTGTTAAGGCTATTAATGAGGTTGAAGCTAAACTAAATGGAGTAGGAAGAGTTCTTATAAGACCATCAGGAACTGAACCATTAGTAAGAGTTATGCTTGAAGGGGAAAATCAAGAAGAAATAAATGAAATGGCTAATGGATTAGTTGATTTAATATTAAGTAAAATTTAATTAAACTAAAATGTAGTAAAGTAAATCCAAGTTAATAAGAAAAGTCAAGCTTTAAAGCTTGACTCTTTTTATGGGGATATATAGTACATAGATAAAAGATTAATATTATAAAAATTTTAAATAAAAATTATACGAAAATTCACTTTCATTAAATCTATATTCATCAGGTAAATCAGGACCACAGCTATTTGAGCCAATACCACTTTGCTTATAATCAATAATTAAATAAGTTAAATTCTCCTTATTTAATTCAAAATTATGATTAGTATTAGTTAACTGATTAACAGAAAAATGTGAAGCATTAAAAGCAAAATCATTTTCAGATAAAACATAGATCGTTTTCTTAGTATTACTAATAGAAACCTCTCTACAGAAATGATGACTTCCATTTTCCTGAGGTTTTATATAATCTTCATGCATTTCAGAAACAGTAGAATTAAATCTGCCTAAATAGCATGATGAATTTTTATCTATATAATTTTCATATGGGCCAAAGCCAAAGTAACTTACATGTTCATATGATTTATTTAATTTTAATTGTACTCCAAAACGTGGCAAGTAAGGTGTTTTCATATTTTTATTAGCCTTAACATCACATTTAATTAAACCATATGGGTAAATGCTCCAAGTTACTATAAGATCAAGAACCTTTTCTCTATATGGAGGAATTAAGCATAAGGAACTAATTATTTCAACTTTGTTTGAATATGTCTTAATTTCATTATTATATACATGTGTTGTAATTTGATCAAAACCAGCTTCAATCCAATCATTTTTTATTTTTCTATCATTATCTGTAGGTGCTCTCCAAATAATGAAGTCCATAGGATTATCTATAAATACTTCTCCTAATGATTCGATAAAGTCAAAGGAAGCGGTATTTTTATTATATATAAAATTAAAATCTGAATTTGTAATTTTAATTTTGTTAAGTGTTGCTTCTATATAAAACTTTTCACAGGTATCATTAATTTTTGTTAATTTAGTTATAGATGATATGTTTTCAGCATCATTTTTTATAATAAATTGATCATGGCCTAAAATTGTATCTTTTTCATAAAGTGAATTATTATATTTTACACTGTATTCAAATAGTATAGTAACTATTCCCTTTGGTAAATTTGATATATTTAAGTCATACCATTTTTCTTCTTTTGCTTTTAGGCTTTCTAATATTAATTTATTAGATGAAAGTAAACAACCATCTAAATACACTTTATAAGTAATATCTAAGAAGTCATTGATATTTTTAAAATCAAGCATATTTTTTAGTTTAACTTTTTTATTAGTTTGGTCTAATTCTAACGCTCTTACAGGTCTGTTAACATTTTTAAATTCTAATAATCCTGTATGAGGAGTTCTATCAGGATAAACTAAACCATCAACACAGAAGTTTCCATCATGATTTACTTCTCCAAAATCTCCACCATACCCATATGCTTTTTTACCATCTTTATATTCTTTCATAAGTAGGGCATGGTCACACCATTCCCAAACATAGGCACCTGCAAATTCATCATGATTTTGAATAAGTTCATCATACTCATTTAATCCACCAGGGCCATTACCCATTGCATGTGCATATTCACATAATATTAATGGCTTGTCTATACCTTTTTTAAAGTAATCTTTAATTTCATCTATGCTTGGATACATTCTGCTAATAACATCAAGGTTAGAAAAATCATTTTTCCTTTCTTTATTAGCGTAAAATGCACCTTCATAATGTAATGGACGTGAAGAATCTAATTTTCTAGCATGTTTAGCTCCACTTTCAAAGTTGATTCCAAAGCCTGATTCGTTTCCAAGTGACCACATAAAAATGCAAGATCTATTTTTAAAAGGAACTATAGAAGAGTCAATTCTATCTACAATAGCATTTTCATAAGTTTTATCATCAGCTATCATATTATAATTATCTAAATATCCAGCTCCATATAATTCAACAACTCCATGAGTTTCAATATCAGCTTCATTCATAACATAAAATCCATATTCATCGCATAATTCATAAAAGATTGGAGATTTAGGATAATGAGATGTTCTTATAGAATTAATGTTACATTCTTTCATTAATTTTAAATCACAAAGCAAGTCATCATAAGTAACGGCATATCCTTTAACTGGATCAGAATCATGGTGATTAACACCTTTCAATTTTATAGGAGTATCATTAATCTTTAAAATTGAATTTTCTATTTTGATTTCTCTCATTCCTATTTTTTCTTTTATAACTTCATTTTCTGTTTCTATTAGTAATGTATATAAATTAGGTGACTCAGCATCCCAAAGTTCTACATCAGTAATATCTATTTGTAAGTTATTATCATTTATGTCTCCAGAAGAAATTATAGTATTATCTGGATTTAATAAAGTATATTTAATATGTGGATTACCAATAGTTGAAAGAATTTTAAGATTTAATTTTCCTTTTTTAGATGATACGTTTACACTAGGAGTAATCTTATAATCAACAATTCTTGACTTTGATCTTGTTAGTATATATACATCTCTAAAAATACCTGACATTCTAAATTTGTCTTGGTCTTCAAAATAAGTGCCATCACACCATTTTAAAACTAATACTGTAATAGTATTTTTACCATCAACTAAGAAGTTTGTAATATCAAATTCAGATATGCTATGAGATATTTGACTATAGCCAACAAACATATCATTTATCCAAAAGTAAAAACATGAATCTACTCCTTCAAAGTTTATATGATAATCATGTGATTCAGAATTTATTTTAAAATCAAATTCCTTTTTATAAATTGCACATGGATTATCCTTAGGTACAAAAGGTGGATTATAAGGAATAGGATATTTAACATTTATATATTGGTTATAATCATAGCCATTCATTTGCCAAACAGATGGCACATCAATTGAATCTGAAAGATTAATTTCGCTAATATTATTAAAGTCTTTAATTAATTGTAGGCTATTGAAATAATTAAATTGCCATTTTCCATTAAGTGAAAAAAAGCTAGTTTGCTTATTTCTATCCTTAATATTAATAGCTTCATCAGTATCAATAAATGGAACATAGTAACTTCTTCTTTGCATCATGTTAATATGCAGTTTATAAAGATTTTCGTGGTATTCATTTAATAGTGGCATATTTCCCTCCTAATATATTTAATTTAATTATGGTATAATGAATCATAATTATATATAAGTATTTTTTTTAGTATTTTTTCTTGTAATTTAATATTAATATCCAGATTAATCTTTTGAAATAGTTATAAGGTTCTAAAATATGGTATAATGTTTCCATTATAATTTTGTGGTTAATAATAGGGGCCTTATTAAACTTTTATAAATGAGATTGAGAAAAGACTTAATATAAAATCAATTAGTTTTATAGGTTTGGGAGGTATATATGCAAATACTATGGAAAAAATATACTAAAGAAAATTTTGAAATGAATGTAGATGAGTGTGGGATAGAGCAAGGCATTCCAGGCTTTGGCTATAAATATGAAGTGTTAAAAAATGCAGTTATACATTATATAACTAAGGGGCATGGTACATTTAAATTTAATGATAAGGTATACAACCTAAAACAGGGTGATGTATTTATATTATTGAAAGGAATGAAAGTTGAATATATAGCATCTATAGATGATCCTTGGGAATATTATTGGATAGGTTTTAGTGGTTCAAATGCTAATGAATATTTAAATAGGACATCTATAATTGATTCTTATGCTGCTACGTGTAAAGAAGACTCAAAAATTCCATGTATAATATCAAATATGTGTGAAATATCAAAAACTTATAATCCTTCACGTTCTGATGATATATTATTATTAAAGGAACTTTATTCTTTATTATATGCATTTATAGAAGAATTTCCAAAGGCTTTTGAATATAAGGACAAAGAACTACATACATATATCCAAGAAGCAATTAACTTTATTAATTCTAATTATATGAAAAGTATAACTGTTAATGATATTGCTGAGCATGTTAACTTAAGCAGAAGTTATTTATATAAAATGTTTATGAAAAATCTTAAAGTTTCTCCACAGAAATATCTTATAAATCTTAGAATGTATAAAGCAACATTATTATTAAAAGGCACTAGAATTCCAATAGGAGAAGTTGCAAGCAAAGTTGGATATAGTGATTCCTTATTATTTTCAAAAACATTTTCAAAGTATTTTTCAATGTCGCCATTGAATTATAGAAATAATCAAACGAGTGATAATAAATAGTTATAAATGATTTGATGATTACTTTAAATTTTAAAGTTAATTTTAAATGTTTACGAGTTGTTTAGAAAATAAAAAATATAAATATAAGAAGGAGTATTTAAATTGAATTGATTAATTCAACCTAAATACTCCTTTTAATATAGTGAGTATAAAAATTTATTTTAATATACCTTTTTAATTCTATTTAGTTACTCAATCTTGTAATTCCATGTTTTAAATCATCAACTATTGCATCATATTCTGCTTCTGATAAATTGTATTTTCTTAATAATAAGAAGCTTGTTATTATAATTATACATGGAACCAAAGTTTGAATTATGTGTATTCCATTTAATGTAAATATAGATTGAGTAGAATTTGCTTTATAGCCAATATACGCTAGAATGTATCCACATAAAGAACCTCCAATTGCATTTGAAATTTTACTTTTAAAGATATTTAGGGAAAATATCATACCTTCTGATCTTTTTCCTGTTTTCCACTCACCATATTCAACACAGTCAGTAACCATTGAAGTTAAGGTAATATATCCAGCTCCATCAAAAATTCCACATATGAAATTTATAGCTATCATTGCATATAAAGAAGAATATGATAGTAAAAATATTAAAAGTGATCCAGTAGCACCAACTAATAATCCTAAAAGAGCTGTATTTCTTTTTCCAAGTTTTTTTGTTAAATATGGAGATATTAATCCCCCTAATATACTTGCTACTAAAGTAATTGAAGTTACAACAGGAATCATCATTTCTGAATTAAAGTTATATTTAATATAATATATAGATATTGTATTTTTTATTGAGCCACTTAATTCTAGTACTAGCATTGATAATAATACTATTCTTAAAGGTTTATTTGTCTTTAATAATTCTATAAATTGTTTAAAGCCTTGTTTTTCTTTTTTAGTAGAAGTGCTACTAATTTCTTTAGTTCCTAAAGCTGTAATCCAAGTAAGTATGGTTGCAAAACAAACATAAATTATTGCTACTGTTGTCCAGTTTTTAAGAATTGATACAAGTGGAATAGTAAGTGTAGAAATTATAAATCCACCAACATATGCAACTGTTCTTGCAGATGTAACAATCTTAGTTTTTCCTTCAGAGGATCTTGTAAGATTTGCAGATAGTGACCAATATGGTATGTCCATAGCAGTAAAAGATATTCCCCAGAAGATATATGCTACATATATCCAGATAATTTTATTACTATAAGTTAAGTTTGGTGATGAAAAGCACATTATTGTTGCAAGTCCAACAAAAATAGGAACTATAAATAAATAAGGTCTACTTTTACCAAGTTTAGTGTTTGTATTATCAACTATAACCCCCATGATAGGATCTGTTATAGCATCTATAATTCTTGCTACTAAAAATAATGTACCTACAGCAGCTGCACCTACTCCAAAATTATCAGTTAAAAAAATTAGAAGGTAGGAACTAATTAATGAATATATTATATTATTGCCTAAGCTTCCTGAACTATAAGTAAGTAAAGTCTTTATAGAAACATTATCATTTTTATCAATTTTTTTATTATCTATTAGCGTATTCACACTCTCACCTCTATATTTCTTAATAATATCCTTAGATACCTGTTTAATTAAACATTGAATAGAAATCGATTTCTCAGTTTTCATATATATTATTACAAAATTTTTAGTTTAATAATATAGCATTAAGTTTCTAAAATATTGATTTATATTTCCTAATTAAAAAGATTAATTATATATTGACACAACAATACAAGTGTATATACAATTGAAACAAAAGAAATGTTACACAATTGGATATAAATTCAATAAAGGTGGCGGATACAGGAGTGATAATAGTGAGAAATAAAATTGCAGGAGCTATATATGGAATGGCACTAGGGGATTCCATGGGAATGCCTTCAGAACTATGGGGAAGAGAAAAAGTAAGAAAATATTTTGGAAAGATTGAAGGATTATTAGATGGACCTAAAGAAAATAGTGTAGCTTGCAATTATAAAAGAGGACAATTTACAGATGATACAGGACAAGCACTTGTTTTAGTAGATTCATTAAATAGTACAAACTTTAAACCTAATTCTAAAGATATTGCAGAAAGACTTTTAAAATGGGCTGAAAAAGAAAAGGCATTTGAAAATAATATTTTAGGACCTACTTCAAAGGTTGCATTAGCTAATTTTAGAGATGGGATAGATTCAAAAGCAGTTACAGATAAGGCTTTATCAAATGGATCAGCCATGAGAATTGCACCAATAGGATGTCTTTTTAATGCTGCTGATAAAGAAAGGATAGCTAACTTTGTTTATGGAGTTTCAGAAGTAACTCACACTAGTGATATATCAATTGCAGGAGCGGCGATGATAGCAGTAGCTGTTAGTTCAGCTATCGAAAATACTGACTTTGAAGCTGTCCTAAAAGATGTTTTTGAAATGGAGCCTATTGCTAGAAAGTTAGGTGCAGAAACCTTTAGTCCATCATTAACAGAAAGAATAAAATTAGGTATTTATTTAGCTAAGGAATATAAGGATGATGAAGATTTATTTTTAGAAAAACTATATGACATAGTTGGAGCTGGTGTAAATATTAGCGAGTCTGTTCCAGCTGCAATTTCTATAGCTTACTATGCACAAGACCCTAATAAGTGTGCGGTGCTTTGTGCAAATTTAGCTGGAGATACTGATACTATTGGAGCAATGGCAACTGCAATTTGTGGAGCTTTTAAGGGAATAGATTCTATAAAGAAAGAGTATATTGAAGTCTTAAACGAAGCAAATGATGTTGATTTTAATAGATATATTTCTATCTTAATGGAAGGAAGGAGTTGCATTAAGTGAAGACTTTAGTACTTGGAGCTGCCATAGTAGATATTATTATGAAAATACCTAAGCTACCTAAAAGTGGTGAGGATGTTTTATGTACTGAAAGAAAAGTAACTGTAGGTGGATGTGCTTATAATGTTGCAAATATCTTGAGAGGATTTAATGTGGATCATGATTTATTTGTGCCAATAGGATCTGGAATGTATGCAGATATAATAAGAAAAACATTAAGTGAAGATGGGTATGATGTTTTAATAAGTGATTCAGAAATGGACAATGGATATTGTTTATGTTTAGTAGAAGATGATGGCGAAAGGACATTTATTACTGTTAAGGGCATTGAAGGGCTTCATAAAAAAGAATGGTTTAATAGCTTAAATATGAGTGAATATGAAAATATATATGTAGCTGGCTATCAGCTTTGTGAAGATAAGGATGACATAATAGCAAATTGGTTAATAGAGCAAAAGGACAAGAATATATTTTTTGCACCAGGTCCAGTTATTAATGATATAGATAAAAATACAATGAAAAAGATATTTTCAACTAATCCAATATTACATCTTAATGAAAAGGAAGCTTTGGATTTTACTAAAAAGGATAATGTGAATGAGAGCATTTTATATTTATACGAATTAACTAAAAATACTGTATTCATAACAGTTGGTGAAAGAGGAACAGTACTTTATGATGGGCAAGAAATTGTTCATATAAAGGGTGAAAGAGTTAATGTTGTAGATACAATAGGGGCTGGTGATAGTCATATTGGTGCAATTATTTCAGCATATTCTTTAGGGGTATCTAAGGAGGTTTCTTTAGTGGATTCAAGTAAGCTTCATTCCAAGGATTCAAGAGATATTTTTTTTGATGACTCACAGGTAGGGTGTTTAGAAAATAATGTTGGATATGATTTTGTGTCTGGATGCAAATTAGCAAATAAGGTAGCTGCAGAAGTAGTGCAAATACAAGGGGCTAAGCTGAGTAAAGAATGTTTTGATAAATTTAAAGTATAAAGCGGGGGAATATTATTATGGATAAAATTAAAAATTATTTCGCAGATTGGACAATGTTTGAAAAGTTATGGCTAATAACAGTATGTACAATTATGACGGTTATTTGGTACTTAAATGGGGATGCACCATTTTTATTGGCACTAACTTTAACTGGCAGTCTTAATTTAGTTTTAGGTGCAAAGGGAAAGATAGCAGGATTATATTTTGCAATTATTAATTGTTTATTATATTCATATCAATGTATGGGAGTAAAGCTTTATGGAGAAGTAATGTATAATATGTTATTTAGTATTCCTGTTAGTGCTATAGCCATATATTTATGGAATAAAAATAAGGATGATGATGGGAAAATACGCTTTAAGGTTATGTCTGGTAAGTTAATAGTATTAACTTTTGCTGGTACATTAGTCTGTGTATTCTTATATGCTAGAGTATTAAGTTTATTAGGTGGAAATTTGGCATTTATGGATTCTTTAACAACTGTGGTTTCTGTTGTAGCTAGTATTCTTTATTTAATGAGATTTTCTGAGCAATGGTTAATGTGGGTTGGGGTAAATGCTTTATCAATAGTAATGTGGATAATGGTATATGCATCTGGTGATAAGAGTGCACTTATTATAATAGTTATGAAGCTTACTAATTTATTGAATTCTTTATATGGTTATTATAACTGGAAGAAAATTGCGAAACAAACTACCTACAAGGTACAGAATTTTACGGAAGCAAGCTAATGCTTGTTTCTTTTTTTTATTTTGAAGAATATTTTTGCAATGTTAAAATTATGTAAAAATTGTGAAAAAGCTTAAAATGAGCAATATAGTAGTATAATTGTAAATAATATTCAAAAAACAATGGATTATCAAAGGTGATAAATATGAGGATGAGTATAAAAGAGATAGAGAAAAATGCACTAAAGATAAAATCAAATAAAGTTAGAGAGTTTATTTTTATAATGGTAGTTACAATAGTTTTATTTTATGTACTTAGGGTGTTTAACCGTAATAATAGTGTTGGATATGTATATTCTGTAGCTACGTTTATTAGGGTGATTAATACATTAATGGCCATTATATCAATAGTAATTTGTTTAATATTATATAAGAAAACAAATGATCAAATTATGTTTACTTAATGAAATTATGAGGATTTTAGATAAAGAAGGAACTTGGAGGGGAGTATTAAAGAGTAATGAAGGCAATTCAATAATTGATTGTTTTATTCAACTTATTCATTCAGATGAAAATATTGATAAAAATGAAATATTAGTTATTTACGTAGATATAACAGAGAGAATTAAGTTAGAAACAGAGCTTAATTTCCATAAAATTAATGATATAAAGAAATCAGAATTTATTTCAGTATTATCTCATGAGTTGAAAACCCCTCTTAATGTTTTTTACTCCACAGTACAGTTGTTAGAAAAAACAAGGAAAGTTAATGAAGAGAAATTTTCAAAAGTATATGATAAATATAGTAGTTCTTTAAAAGTAAATAGCAAAAGAATGCTAAGGATTATAAATAATATAGTAGATACAACGAGAATAGATACTGGAGAATTTAGAGCTGATTTTGGAAATTATGAAATAGTTTCTTTAGTAGAAGATATAGCAATGTCAACAGTATCCTTTGCGAAATCTAAAAATATAAGTATTGAATTTGATACAAATGTAGAGGAGCATTATATTAAATATGATCCAAGTATGATTGAAAAAATAGTATTAAACTTGATATCTAATTCTATTAAATATACTAAATATAGTAAGTATGGTGGAATTATAAAAATAGATATTATTTTAGAGGAGAAATGGATAAAAATATTGTTTGAAGATAACGGAATAGGTATTCCTTTGGAAATGAAAGATAAAATATTTGATAGATTTTTAAGGCTAGATAATTCTTTGAGAAGATTGAATGAGGGAAGTGGAATAGGGCTAAGTATAGTAAAATCTATGGTTGAAGTTCATGGTGGTAGTATTTCTGTAAATAGTATATTAAATCAAGGTAGTGTTTTTGAGGTTAAATTACCAAATACATTATTAGATAATTCTATAATGAATATATATAAGTTTAATGAAGCTAATACGGAGATTGAGTTATCAGATATATATAATTAGTATTTTTACATTAAATGTTCAAAAAATCTTAGTAATAAGAATTCTTAAAAGTTAGAATTCTTATTATTAAGATATTTATCTATATTTAAGGGTGGATCTTCTAATTTAGCAGCAGCTTCAATTTTATGTCTATAAAATAAAAATATTATTGAAGGTAATGCTGATAAAGCAAATATGAAATATACTAAAATTGATATTTTTTCTTTCGGATTTAAATAAAGTGACATATATATTGTAAAGAATATCATGAAAATCATAAATAAAGTCCAAAGCCAACTTAAAAATTTTAAAGCCACTAAAAGAAAGTTCTTCATAAAATATCGCTCCTTTATTTGTCACAAGACTTAATTATAATAAAATTATATAACAAATAAAGATAATTTACTATATTTAACAATTAAGGGTAAATGTATTATCTGCGAATATTGTAGATTTTTCAACATAGGATATGGAGAATAATTCTAGTATTATTATAATTAATTATGAAAAATAGTTAAAATATATTGCAAATATTGAAACTAGTCGCAAAAATGGACAACATAGATAATTATTAAAGTGATATAATTATATATGTTTTTAAGAGAAAATAAAAATTAATATATAAAGGGATAATAGTGATGGAAAAGAGAATAAGAAAAGCAATAATACCAGCAGCTGGTCTGGGAACTAGATTTTTACCAGCAACAAAAGCACAACCAAAGGAAATGTTACCAATAGTTGACAAACCTACTTTACAATACATTATAGAAGAATGTGTTGCATCAGGAATAGAAGAAATTCTTATAATAACAGGAAGAAATAAAAAGAGTATAGAAGATCATTTTGATAGAAGTGTTGAATTAGAAATGGAACTTGAAAAAGCAGGAAAGCAAGAAATGCTTGAAATGGTTAGAGAAATATCTGATATGGTAAATATCCATTTCATAAGACAAAAAGAACCAAGAGGATTAGGACATGCTATACTTTGTGCAAAGACCTTTGTAGGAGATGAGCCATTTGCAGTACTTCTTGGAGATGACGTTGTTTATAATGATAACAAACCATGCTTAAAGCAACTTGTTGATTGTTATGCAGAATACAAAACTTCAGTTTTAGGAGTTCAAACTGTAGCACCTCAAGATGTAAATAAATATGGAATAGTTGGTGGAATACATATAGAAGATAGAGTATATAAAGTAAAAGACTTAGTAGAAAAGCCAGCAGTAGAAGAAGCACCTTCTAATGTTGCTATCTTAGGTAGATACATAATTACACCAAAAATATTTGAAATATTAGAAAATACTAAACCAGGTAAGGGGAATGAAATTCAACTTACTGATGCATTACTTGAACTTATTAAACATGAAGCAATGTATGCATATGATTTTGAAGGAAGAAGATATGATGTTGGGGACAAATTAGGATTCCTTCAAGCAACTGTAGAATATGCACTTAGAAAAGAAGAATTAAGGGATGGATTTATAGAGTATTTAAAAACTATAATATAATTTCTTTTATTTCCCTAGAAGAATTATTTTCTTCTAGGGAAATTTAATTATGATGAAATGACTAAGCATTTAACCATAGAAAATTATGAAGAAGATTTACATAAGAATATGGAAGTAGCAATTTCAAACTTGTATATAAGTAATAGATGTAATATTATTGTTTTAGATAAGTTTAAGGATTGTAAATTTAATTTTGTATAATAATATAAACAAGTAGGTATTAATTATTTATAAACTTATAATTAGTTATATAAGGAGTAGAGTAATGAAAAAGAATAAAAGCAAAAAGATTGTATTATGGATATTGGCAATTATTTTAGTTGTTGTTTTAGGGGCAGTTGGAGGAGCATTTATTTATGCAAATTCATTATTTAATAAGATGGAAAAGGTAGAAATAGATAAAGATAATGTTGGAATTACAGAAGAGGTTCAAGAAAAATTATCTGTATATGATGATAAGGTAACAAACATAGCTTTATTTGGGATAGATGCTGGAGAAGATGGTATTGGTAGATCAGACTCTATAATGATAGCAACTATAGATACACATAATAAGAAGTTAAAACTAACATCAATAATGAGAGATTCTTATGTAAATATTGATGGACATGGATTAGATAAGATAAATCATGCTTATGCATTTGGTAAATCTCAATTAGCTATTAAAACTTTAAATGAAAACTTTGATTTAAACATTGAAGATTTTGTTGCAGTAAACTTTTCATCATTACCTAAAATAATAGACAAAATTGGTGGAATAGAATTAGATATAGATTCAGAAGAATTAAAATATATTAATGGTTATATAAGTGATATAAATTCAGTTAATGGAACAAATTCTCCAGGAATAACAACTACTGGACTTCAGCATGTAGATGGTACTCAAGCAATGGGATATTGCAGAATAAGATATACTTCTGGTGGAGATTATAAGAGAACTGAAAGACATAGAGAAGTCTTAACTAAGATATTTGAAAAGATATTAAGTATGTCACCAACATCTTATCCATCATTATTAAATGATTTATTACCAATGGTTAGCACAAGTCTTGATGCAGGTGAAATAATGGATTTAGGTAATAAAGTATTAAGTATAGGAAATACAAGCTTAGAACAAGAAAGATTCCCAAGAGATGGGTACTGTGAAGGTCAAATGATAAATGGAGTATATTATTTAGTATTTGACAAAGAAGCAACTGTAAATCAGTTACATGATTATATTTTTGAAGATAAGAAAACTTGGTAATAATAAATAGTGCCCCTGTTGTCAATTTAATATTTAGATTGACAACAGGGGCAAAAACATATATTTCTATTATATGGGACTAAATAAATATATTAGTATTGGGATATTATTTAGTTTTATATAAATATAATTTATTGAGTTTAAGTACACCTAATTGGAGAAGCATAACAATAATAAAGGGGAATTGATTATTGTTAGTAGGGTGAAGAGGAGTATTTTACTGTTTATAGTTTATTAATGAATAAATTGGTAAGAATAATTGGTATAACTTTATAGGTTTATGTTAATTAAAAGGGGGGACAGGTATGAAGAAGAAATTAAGTATAGTATTATGTATATTGTGGATGGGATTTATATTTTATAATTCCAGCCAACCAGGAAATCAGTCAAATGAAAAAAGTATTAAGGTACTTAATATGATAAAGGAATTTCAAGATAATGCACTTGATATGATTCGTAAAATAATAAATGGTAATAATAGTTCAAGCTTAAATAGATATATAGTTTATAATGAAAGTACAAGAGAAATAATTGTTCCAAATAGTACTGTTAATTGGGGAAAGTGTAATGAAGGAGAGATAAGTAATATATTTATTAGTTATGATAATAGTGAAAATTATAACAGTATAGAGTTGTGTTGGATAAATTCAGATAATGTGGAAAGCATATCTTCAAATAGGATAAAAATTAATAAAGTAACTCAAGAATCAAATGATATTTTTAAAAATAGAATGATTAGTATTGATAAAAGTGATATTAAGAATTTGCTTATTAAAGTAAGAGATAGGATAAAGTCATTTGTGTATGAGCATTTCAATAATTTTAATGTTTTTGTTAGGAAATCTGCTCATGCATTTGAGTTTTTAGTACTTGCTATACTTTTATTATGGGCAATGGCCTGTCATGAAATTAAAGGAATGAAGGCAGTTATTTTTACATTATTAATAGTTTTATTTTATGCAATGACAGATGAATTTCATCAGTTATTTGTACCAGGAAGAGGGGCTAGTATTAATGATGTTATGATTGACTTTATTGGTGGAGTAATAGGAAGTATTTTATATAGTTGTGCTAGTTGGCTTTGTAATGTTAAAGTAAGTGCTTTTGAAAAAGTCTAATTTAGAAAATATGCGTGCCTTCAGGTAGGACTTAATATTTAGGTCTTATCTGGAGGTATTTTTTATGTACAGAAAATATAAAAAATTTCAAGTCGTAAAGATAGTTATATCGATAGGTTTTAAGAGTTATAGATATAGGTTTGACACTATGAAGTGGGAATTATCATATCTAGATGGTGTTATAATAAAAACGCCTCCCGTGTAAATCTATTTATTAGATGATAACAGGAGGCGAATTTATTATCTTACATAAAAATATTATTTAGATAATCCTTCATTTTTTATATGTAAATCCATTTGTGGGTATGGAATACTAATATCTTCATTGTCAAAGGCAACTTTTACAGATTCAAGTAAGTCAAAATGTACCTTCCAATAATCACTATTATTAACCCAAACTCTTACTACAAAGTTTATAGCACTATCACCATGATTAGAAAGAGCAATAAATGGTTCTGGTGTTTTTAAGATTAAGTCATGAGCTTCCACTATATTAGATAAAACTCTCTTAACCTTTAATATATCTTGTTCATATCCTACACCAAAAGTTAAATCAACTCTTCTTAATTCTTTAGCAGAGTAGTTTACTATACTTCCATTTGCTAAGGTTCCATTTGGTACAAGTATTAATTTATTATCAACACTTACCATATGTGTATAGAACATACCTATTTTTTCAATAACACCATTATGTCCAGCACCTTCAACATAATCGCCAACGTTGAAAGGTCTTATTAATAAAATTACTAAACCACCAGCAAAGTTAGATAAACTTCCTTGAAGAGCAAGCCCAATTGCAACCCCAGCAGAAGCAACTAATGCTGCAACACCAGTTGTTTTAATTCCTACATATTCTAAAACTACTAAGACTACTAGACCTTTTAAGATTACTTCTAAAAATGTATCTAAAAATGATCTAATAGTTACATCTACATTTCTTCTTTCTAGAGCTTTGTTTAATATGTTAACTATTTTTTTAGCAAGTTTCCAACCAATCCATAGTAAAAATATTCCTATAATTAGCTTTATACCATCAGTAGTTGCCCAGTTAACTATTTTTCCTAAAAATTTTTCTAAACTCATAGTTATAAAGAACCTCCTTTTTTATTATAAGCTATTTTATTATATAGTATTTTTAGTAATTATTACAATGTAATTATAAAAAGTGTTTTAATAAGTGATTTTTGTATATATTTAGTAGAATTTGTAATTGTTTAAATATTCTAAAAAAAATATACTTAAATAGACATCAATATACATTTTCCTCAGGGGGAAATGAAAACAACTCCTTGATAATATCATGAGTAAAATATCATTATGCAAAAATAATACGGTTTCATAAAATAAAAAACTCCAGCCCCTTGAGGAATTTAAGATATTAAAGGTGAAAAGATAAAAAAGTACAATTATATGGTGATTTAAGGATTGAAAAAACAGCGACAAGCTATGCTTCGCTGTTTTTTCAATTAACCTTTTAATTAGGTGTGAATAATAATATGATTTAATGGCTAGACTTTCAATAAATAGATCGAATAAATAATTTAGTTAGAGGTGAATTAGATGATTAATTTTTTGGTAGGTTTAGGAGCAAGTATAGGAGTTATTATAATTTATTCATTATTAAAGGTTGCAAGTGATTTTGACGATGAAGTTGATGAAATGTATAAAGAATATGATTACTATGATAATTGTGAGTTAAATAAAAAATATAATTATTATGAGGATACACATAGAAAAAATCCTAATAAGGATCAGTATGAAAATAGATAATCTAAAGTATATAAATTTTTGTAAGTTAAAATTCATATAAGTAAATATTTAATAATAATAGAAGAAAAGTTAATATTATAAAAAAAGGCATATAAAATTTCTTTGGAATATATTGACAAAAGAAGCGAAAAAGTATATATATAAAAGTAGAAGCAAGGGTGGTTCTATAGTAGAAATACTAGAATCAACTTGCTTTTTTATTTAAAAAAAGTGTAATGACGATAAAGCTGTGTATGATTCCTTTTGCATGAGGACATATAAATGATTTTATGCAGTACAGAAACACTTAGTTTATATAGTAAATTTTATAGGGGTTTATAAGAAGATAATTTTTAGGTATGCATTATAAAAGGATTAGGGGGGAAAGGTATGGATAGTATAATTATGAATTATATTGAAGAAAAATTAACTGATAATTTGAAGAAAGATTTTGTAGTTGCAGCAATACACTTTATAGTTGATGAAGAATTATGTAGTGAAGAAGATATTAAAAAAATAGAAAATAGAAAAAAAGATAAAAGAGATGAAAAAGTCGATGATTGCTTAAAGCTTTCAGCTATTTATGGATATATTGTTTATAGAGCAGTTACATCAGGAAAGTTAGATGAAGAAACTGATATGAAGTGTTGTAAGATATTAATGGAATTAAGTAGAACGGTAAGTAATTATATAACTGCAGAAATAGGAGGAAAAGAATTAGTGGATTATTTTAAAGAATTTACTTCAAAATTAAGAATAAGTAATGAGTGTAATAAATTTGTTCTAAATAAAATTAATAATATGGAAGAATATGATATTCAGTGGGAAGCAACTCATGAGAATTAATAATTTAAAAGAATGTAATATTAATTTAGAAGCTAGTTATGAACTTTAAAGATTAAGATATAAAAAAAGCCCGAAAATATCAAGAAATAAGATTTTTTGGGCTTTATATTATATTTAAAATTAATTATTTACCTTCAAAAGATGATTCATCAAATTTAATGAAAAAGCCTTGTGGATGAGCGCATACAGGACATTTAGCAGGAGCTACTTGACCTTCATAAATAAATCCGCAATTTGTACACATCCAAGCTGATGTTGCAGTATCTTTAAATAATGATCCGTTTTCAAGTCTATCTGCATATTTCTTAAATCTTTTACTGTGAACATTTTCTACAGAAGCAACATTACTAAATAATATTGCTATATCAGGGAAACCTTCATCTTTAGCTATTCTAGAAAATTCAGGATAAACATTTACGCCTTCGTTATTTTCATCACGTTCTGCTAATCTTAATAATTTTAAAGTACTAGTTTCAACTTCAACAGGATAAGAAGCAGTAATTTCTATTTCTTGTCCGGAGAATTCTTTTAATTTATCCATAAATTGTTTGGCATGAGCAATTTCTTGATTAGCAGTATAAAGGAATAAATCTTGTAAGATAGAATAGCCTTCCTTTTTAGCAGCAGAAGCAGCAAATGTATATCTATTTCTTGCTTGGCTTTCACCAGCAAAAGCTTTAAGTAAATTTTCTTTTGTCTTACTTGAATTAAAATCAGTCATTATAAATTACCATCCTTTCATCTCGTTTATTTTATATTCTATGCAATTTACCAAATTTTATTCAATAGGGCAATATTCTTTAAAAACTCAAAAAAATTTCAGAAAATAACCTAATTAATTTACCTCAAATTTCCAATAGTGTATTGAAAGCTATTATGGAAGAGTGATAAAATATGTAGATAGAGATAGGGGTTGATAAAATATGAATTGTTCAAAACATCATGATAGAGAAGCAAAAGGAATGTGTGTCAGATGTAATAGGCTTATTTGTGAAGAGTGTGCAGTAAAAATTAATAATAAATATTATTGCAAAGAGTGTGTTTCTGAAATGTATTCAACAGATAATGAAAATGATAATACTTATAATAATAATTCAAATAATATGAATTATACTAATGATAGTAATTTAGGTAATAATATAAATGAAATAAATAACCCAAATAATAATCAAGAACAATTAGATTTAGGGAAAGTCAATTCATATACAAATGTGAATGTAAGCGATAGTTTATATAGGAATTCAAATAATAATTCACAAGAAAATTTATATTCAAATTATCAAACTAATCAATATGGAAATACAGGTGTTAAAATAGATAGAAAGTATAAAGAAGCAAGTTATGTTTTATCAATAATAGCAATTGCACTTTTGATTCCTAAGGTGGTTTTGGCTATTGGTGGTTTTGCAGATTGCTTTGAAAATATGTATCTTTCAATAAGGTATGATGAAGGGGTTAGAGCATTATTTTTCTTTATAAATTCTTTATTAACATTAATTGAACCATTAATAATTATTGCATTAGCAGCATTATCATTTAAGAACTTTATGAAATTGAAAAAGGTTGTTAGGATTATAGCCCCAATAGCTGTAGTTGCGATATTTACATTATTAATATTTATTACTGGAAATATTGCATTAAGATTTATATACATTAGTCCATTTATAAGCATGTTATCTTACATTATTCCTGTTGCTTTAATTGTAATAGCAAATTGTTTAGATAAGGAATAAGTTTAATTAAATACAAGATTATTAAGCAAGTTGATGTTAAGATTAAAATCAATCTTTTGAATAGAGTTTTAATCTTAACATTTTTATTTGTAAAAGGTTTTATTAGTATACTTAATAATGTAAAATAGGATTAATGAAATAAATTAAGGATATAAATTCAATATAGGAGGTAAGGATATTGAGTAAGATAAAGGTTTTAAGCGTATTTGGAACGAGGCCTGAAGCAATAAAAATGTGTCCATTAGTTAAAACGTTAGAAAAGGATGAAAGAATAGAATCAATAGTATGCGCAACAGGTCAGCATAGAGAAATGTTAGATGCAGTTTTAGAAATATTTAATGTAAAGCCACAATACGACTTAAATGTAATGTCACATGGACAAACAATTGTAGATGTTTCAAATAAGGTTTTAACTGGAGTAGATAAGGTAATTAAAGAATGTAATCCAGATATAGTATTAGTTCATGGAGATACTTCAACTACATTAAATGGAGCATTAGCAGCTTTTTATAATCAAAAACCAATTGGGCATGTAGAAGCAGGGCTTAGAACTGGAGATATATATTCACCATTTCCAGAAGAAGCAAATAGGAAGCTTACTGGAGCAATTGCAACATTACATTTCGCTGCAACAAAGAGTAATAAGGAAAATTTAGAAAGAGAAAATATACATAATAATATATATATAACAGGTAACACTGTAATTGATGCACTTTTAAGTGTAATAGATGAAAATCATAAGTTTGAAGATGAAAGTTTAAATAAGATAGATTTTGAAAATAAGAAATTAATTTTATTAACTGCGCATAGAAGAGAAAATTGGGGAGAACCAATGAAGGGAATCTTTGCAGCGGTTAGAGAAATGATTGCTAGAAATGAAGATGTTAATGTTATATTCCCTATGCATAAAAATCCACTAATAAGGGAACTTGCAACTGAAGGGTTCAGAGGAATTGAAGATAAAGTACATTTAATTGAACCTTTAGAGTATGTTGATTTTGCTAATTTAATGGCTAAATGTTATCTTATAATGACTGATTCAGGAGGAATTCAAGAGGAAGCTCCTGCACTGGGTAAACCAGTTATGGTTTTAAGAACTGAAACTGAAAGACCAGAAGCTATTGAGGCTGGCACAGTTAAATTAGCTGGTATAAATAAGGATGATATTTTTAATATAGCAAATGAACTTATTAATGATAAAGAAGCTTATGAAAAAATGGCACATGCAGCTAATCCATATGGAGATGGAAAAGCTTGTGAAAGAATAGTAAATAATATAATTGAATATTTTAAGTAACAAAATCCTCCTAAGAGTAATACTGAAGTATTACTTACTTGGGAGTATTTTTATTTTTTAAATTTGGCAAAAAGATATATAATTAATAAATTAATTTATGAAAAATTACTATTATTTTTGTGATATGTTATACTTGAACATAAAAAGAAAATAATGTAAAGTTAAATGTGCAAGAAAAAATTTGCTTTTAGAATTAGAACTAGGGGATAAGAGTGTGTTTAATTTAGGTAAGGAAGAAGTAGTGAAAAAGAATAATCAAATAATAGTATTACTTATATTAGCTTCATTATTAGTTATTGGCTTTTTTGTTTACTTATTTATAGATTATGAAGTTGGATATAAATATATAGTGGGACAAGGTTTTATAGCATCTACACATGATATTGTTACTTGTATATTTTTAAACATAATGGCCTATTTAGGGTGCTTAATTTATTACATAGGAAATGAAAAAGATGAGTATTTTATTATTTCATTGATATATTTAAATTTATTAATAGGTATAATATATGAAGGAATATTTGGAATTGAAAATTGGGGAATAATTAATGCAATTTTAAGAGCGCTAATATTAATATCAATTTTATATATAAATCGTATAAAAAGCCTTATTGCAAGTGGTAAAAAAATAATAGTATCAAATTTAGTTATAGGATTTACCATTATTAATATTTCTATAGAAAGATATCTAATAAATAGATATAGAGCTATGGGATATAGGAATTTAATAATAATTGCAATTATTCTATCAGTTATTATTAGTTTCATAGCAATTATAATTTTAGCTAGAAATGCTATTAAGAACTTAGATGTATTATATTCTTATGTGCTTACAAGCATTTCATTATTAGTTAGTAGAAAGTTTATTATTATATATGGAATATTTAATTTTCCAACAGAAAATAATTTAGGAATACTTAAGCTATACATGGGTTTAACTAAGTTTTCATTTTTATTTATAGTATGTGGAGTTTTTATGCAAGTTCTTTTGAAAACAAAAGAAAATGTACAATTAAGCTCTGAGTTAAAAATATTTTATAAATTAGCAGAGTTTAATTATAGTGAACAAATAGCACTATTTGATAGCAATGGAGAGTTATGTTATGCAAATAAAAAATTTAGGGAATCAATAAGTAAATCACAGGATGAACTAAAGCAGTATGATGATATAAGAAGAAGTTTATATGAAGGTGGATATAGTGTTTTAGGATTGATTAAGCTTTTAAATGAAAACACTGATATAAAGAAGGTTTTAGAAGTAGAAAATATTGATAGAGTTTTTGAAGTTTATGGTCAAAAAATATATACACCTAATAATAAGATTTATTATGCCTTTAAATTTAATGATATAACTGAAGAGTATCGTAAAAATCAAGAAACTAAAAATAATGAAAAAATATTATCGGATATAATAGATGATATACAAGAGATGATAATAGCTCTTGATAAGGATGGAAATATTATATTTTTAAATCTAACAGCTAAAAAGTACATTGGAGATATTGATTTTAAACAAAAGAAAATAAATTATGCTAGTTTAGTAAGTAATCCTGATCAAAGAGAAAATTTTGAAGCAAAAATAAATGAAAAAATAAGATATTCTATAAGTATAGATGAAGGAAAAACTATAGAAATTGAATCTATAACTTTAAAGATAAAGGATAAAGAAATATCTAAAGTGGACAAGATAATTTTAGCAAGAAATCCAGGTGAAAGTAATAAATATAACAACCTACTTTTAGAATATGATAAATTTAAAGAACATGAAAGAATAAAAAATAATTTCATTATAAATTTATCTCATGAATTTATAACACCTATAAATGTTATTTTTTCAGTAATTCAATTATTAGAGAATGTAGATATTTCTGATAAAGATCAATTAGTAAGCATATATAGTAAATATAAAAAGCCTGTAAAGGTAAATTGTTTGAGGATATATAGAACTATTAATAATATAATTGACACATTAAGACTAGATTATGAAAATATTGAGATGAATTTCAAAAATATAAATATAGTTGAATTGGTAGAAGAAATTGTAAGCTATATTGCAAAGTATTCAAATAATATTAATATAATATTTGATACAGAATTTGAGGAAAAGATAGTAAGTTGTGATCCAAGTAAAATAGTTAAAGTAATTACTAATATATTAGCTAATGCTATTAAATTTAGCCCAAATAATAGTGAAATACATATTAATATTAAATGTGAAGATTCTATGATAATTATTGAATGTATTGATAATGGAATAGGTATAAGTGAAGAGATGATTGAAAATATATTTGAGCCATTTTTACAAGTTGATAATTCATTGAGAAGAGCGAGTGAAGGTAGTGGAATGGGATTAAGTATTGCTAAGAAGCTAATAGAGCTACATAATGGAAGTATTTCTGTTGAAAGTAAATTAGGAATAGGAAGTATCTTTAGAATAATTTTACCGGATAATTGTTTAGAAAGTTCACATGATAATATTAGTAAAATTTACGAAGTGAACAGTAAAGAAATAGATGCAGAATTATCCGATATATATAATTTGTATTAATTTAAACACCATCTTAAAATGTTAATAATTTTAAGATTGTGTTTCTTTATTATAAGTTGTGAAAAGTAATAAGAAAAAGTAGGAGAAAAATAAACAAATAGTAAATGAATAATTAACAAATTGCTAATTATATAAAAGTTATATTTTTAAATTTATAAAAAATAAAAATTGAATTATAAATTTAATTTAATTCAAAAAACAATTACAAAAATGAACGTAAAGAGTTTAAAAAACGAAAAAAATAGAGTAAAATATAAAAAGATAAGTACTAAGTAAGGCAATTATCTATATTTGGCGAAAAAAGGAGAGGTGTAAATGAAAAAGATAGTATCGTGTACTATTGCAACTGCTTTAGCTACTACAAATTTAACTACTGTATCTGCAGATACTATAAAATCTGTAACAAAAATAGATGATTCTATTAATGCTAATATTAATGAAGAAGCTAATAGCTCAGTAGATGTTACCATAGAAGATATAGAGAAAATTGAAGGTTCATCTGAGGAAGGAATGGTAACAGAAAATAATAATGATTCGACAGATTTAGGAGATGAAGTTGTAGAAACAGAAGGTACTGAAAAGGAAACAACTTCTAATAATGAAGCTGATGAAATGATGAATGAAGGTATATTAAATTCAGAACAATCTTCAGAATTAAATTCAGAGGCTAGCGAAGTAGATAGCAAAGAGAGTGAGCAACAAGAACTTTCAAAATCTAATGATTCTACATATTTACAATCAGCTAAAAGATATGGGAAATTAGAATTTGATATGAATTTTGCAATGCCAATATCAAATACAGATTCTATGAAGCTTAAAATAAGTAAAGAGAATCAAGAGATTGGAGTAATAACTGATTTATCTGTTGAAGAAGGAACTTTCAGCAATGGTGCAACTTATAAAATTGAAACGTTAAATTCAAAGAAGTTACCGTTAGAAAGTGGAGATAATGATATTTACTTCTTACATATAACAATAGAAAAATTAGAACTTGGAACATATAGTGCAGAAATTACTGCTGAAAGTTATGTAGATACTACGGTTGAAAATATAGAAATAATGGATTTCTCAAAGAGAGTTATTTTAGGAAATAGTAGTAATGAAGCTTTAAAATATAATGGAGTATTTTTAGCTGGTGATGTAAATGGTGATGGAAAAATCGATATGGGTGACTATGAACTTATATTTGAAAATATCGGATCATCATATAACTCAAAATATGATGTAAATAAAGACGGAAAAATTGACATTGCTGATTTAACTTATGTTAATGAAAATATTGGATTAAGCCAAGGTCAAGTAGTAATTGAAAATACTGATGCAATCCTTGATGTTAATAATGTTAACGTAGATGAAAGTAAATTTGAGTTAGAATTTGGAGATAACTTAAAAGATATATTCTTAGATAATGAGAAATCAATAGGAATTGCGAAAAATGATGGACAGGCTCCTAGTAAAGAATCACCATTAGTTATTGATATTGATTTATCAAGTGCTATGAGGAAAAATGGAGTAGCTAGAACTGGAAATGGCAATGAAGCTGTAGAAATGGAGAAAATAGTATTAAAGGCTCCTGAAAACTCTATTAATGCAAATGCGGGAATGCCAGAGGCAGGAAGTATAACTTATACTGATGAAAATGGTGTTCAACAAACAATTGAATTTAATAGCAATTCAAGTGATGTTTCAACAGCATCAGTATATTCAAGAAGCGTGGATGGGGATATAGTTATTGATTTAGGAACTCAAGTTGCTGTTAAACAGATTTCTATAAATGTAACAGCAAATAGAGGAAATAAAAATATTTCTGAAATAGCAAAAATTGAGTTTTTAAATAATGTATATAAGGAAGTTCCAGCTCCAAATATGAACATTCCTACAATAAAAACTTTAGAAACATCAACAAAATTGCATGATGAAAGAATAACAATATCATGGGAAGCGCAACCAAATGTAACATCATATGAAGTAATGTATCAAAAACTTGATGCTAATGGAAAAGTTGTTAGTACAAAGAAGCTTCAAACAAACGAAACAAATATAAATATATTAGATAAGGATATTAAGCCTTACGACTTATATAGAGTAAGTATTCAATCATTAAATGGTGAATGGAGCAGTGGTTACTTAAGTGAAGATGATGTACCATCAGCTTTTGATGGAAAGGCAGATAACGTAGATGCTGACTTTAATCCAATTGATAGTTACTACAATGGTGATAAGGGAAGTGTATCAGAAATACAAGTTGTTCCATTAAATTCACCAGAGCCACCAAGAAACTTAACAACAGAGCAAGGATATAAGTCATTTACAGTAAGCTGGGAAGAGCATTCTGAAGCAAGAGACTTTGATATTTACTATAGAAAAATTGGTGATGAAAATAAAAATTGGATAAAAGCAAATGATAATAATAAAGAAGTTGCTGAAGGTAGCCAAGATATTACTAATCCAGATAAGAGTAAATTAGTAAGAAGTCATAGCTATACAGTTAATGGGCTTGAAGATAATGTTTCTTATGAAGTAAGACTTACAGCAACTAACCATTTAGGTACAAGTGAAATGTCTAAGACATATATAGCAAGTACAACATCAGTTAATCCACCAGTAATGCAAGAGTACAAGCTTATAAATAGACCAACAGATGAAAATGAAATTGGTACTACACATATCATTGATGTACGTAATAAGCTAGATGCTGATGGATGGGCAACTCAAGATGATTACTTACATTATGACTCTGAATATGCATTAGTTGATGGAGACTTTACTACTGAATGGAAGGTTGATAACTGGGATACAGGAGCTAGTTATGGAGCTGATAGAGGTTCAGAGATTACATTTGATGATACTTATACAATAGGCTCAATAGGAATTGGACAAACTTTAGAAAAAGGAAATTATATGGGCTTATATAAAGTTAAGGTTACTTATTGGGATGAAAATGGTGATAAACAAGTAGTTTATACAGAATCAATAACTGAAAAGTCTTCTAATGGACATAATTATTATATTGTAAAATTACAAGAACCAATAACTACAAATAAAATAAAGGTAGATACATCTGGATATGGTGGAAGTATACAAAGAATATCAGAGCTTAAATTCTATGAGTATGATAGCTTAGCAGATGATATAAAAGATTTATATGAAGATGATTTAAGATTAGTTCTTAAAGATACAGTAACTCAAGATATGTTAGATGAGTTAGCAGAGAGATTAAATACTCCAGATCCTATTTGTGGTGAATATCATCCAGAAAAGTCTGTTTTAGAAAAGGAATTAGATATTGCACAAAAGTTATTTAATGATAAGGAAGTTTCAGAAAAAATAACAACTCTTGATGCTAGTATCAGAACTGATAATGAAGGACCATCTTTAGGAATGGAAAATAGTTATCAATCATTAGGAAGTGTTGCAAGACCTTCAGTTGATGATGATGGAACAGCTAAGCAAATAGCTGTATATATGGGTTCATCTGATCCTAATACAAAGGTTGATATAGTATTCTTACAAAATTATGGACAACCAGGAGAATATATAAGTAAGGTTTATACAATATCACCTGGTAGAACTGAAATAACTATTCCAACAATTATTTCTGCCGATGTAGAAAAGGGTGGTCAAGTTATGGCTAGAGTTACTCAAGGTTCTACAACTGCAAATGTACAAATACGTTTAAGTGGAGTTACAGAAATTCCTCATTTAAATGTTAATAATTTAATAAATGATGATTCTAAGGAAAGTGAAGTTAAAGATAAGATTAGAACTTACATATCAGAATTAAGAACATATATGTCTGATATTAAGACACTTTACCCAACTCAAGTTAGTGATAAGGATAAGATAAATAATATATATCTTTATGATGAACAAACATCACCTTTAAATACAACAGATATTGAAGGAGATAGATTTACTCTTACATTACCTGCATCAGAAATACTAAGAGGTATAGAAAGTGGGTTAGAAGGTGATACAGAAGCTCAAGTAAATAGAGTTTATGATGCACTTTTAGCTTGGGAGCAAGAAGTACAAGTTGGTTTTGCTAAGAAAGGTGTATTTGAAGAAGTTCAAGACTTTAATGGAAATGGTCAAATTGATGAAGAAGACCAAGCATATTTCAAAAAGCATAGAGCACCACTTACAAGATTAAATATTAAGTATCAAAGAATGATGATGGGAGCAGCGGCTTATGCATCAAGTCACCATATAGGTGTTGGATTTGGTTCAGCACAATATATTCAAGGTGTTCCTTATAAATTTGATGATGCTGGAAATGTTATAAATGCAAGTGAAGCACACCTTTATGGAGGTTTAATAGGCCATGAAATGGGTCACTGTATGGATATTGGAGATAGACTTTATCCAGAAACAAGTAATAACTTAATGACTGCAATAACTGGAACTATGTTAGATGAAGATAGTCCATATGCATCAGCAATGAAAGATTTATATAAGAAGGTAACTTCAAATACTATAGGATTATCTACTGATAGAACTGTTGTAGTAAACATGCTATGGCAACCATACCTAGCATATGAAGATGACAGTACTTATAAGATGTTATTTACAGATAATGATGCAGATTTAAGTAATGATTCATTCTATGCAAAATTAAATAGAGCATATAGAGAAATGACAGAAGAAGAAAGAGCTGATGGAGATAGAGATCAATGGTTAATAAGAATGACTTCAAAAGTTGCAGAAAAAGATTTAACTGATTTCTATGAAGCTCATGGAATAGTGGCAAATGCTACAACTTTAAAATATGTATCTCAATTCCCTAAAGAAACTAGAAAGATTCAATATATAAATGATGAAGCTAGAAGAAGAAGAATGGAAGGAACTGCAGATATGGAAGCAGGAACTACACTTTCAGCTAGTTTTGGCGTTGATTCTAAGGGAAATCAAATTGTAAGTGGTTCTTATGTAAATGATAAAAATGTTACTATTAATTTATCTGTAGATAAGAGCAATGATAATATCTTAGGATATGAAATTTATAGAAATGGTAAACCTTGTGGATTTATTGAAAGAGATAAGGCTTCTGCAGATACAGTTTATACTGATGTTGTTGATAATATGAATAACAGAGTAGTAACTTATTCAGCAGTTGCATATGATTATAATTTAAATCCTACAAATACAGTTGAATTAGGAACTGTTAAGGTTAGACATGATGGTGGAGTTGCTAAGTCTAGTACGATTTTAACTACAAATACTATAAGTGTTGATGAAGGGCATAACGATATTCATTCATGTAATGAAAATGAAGATTTAAAACTTGCATTAGATGATGACAATACTACTGCTTACGAAGGTAGAATGTTAACTAAGGATGAGTTTAATAGTTCAGTTCATTTAACTGAAATGAATCCAAATAACGATCCATATGTAGTATTAGATACAACTGAAATGAAAACTTTAGTTGGTATTAAGTATACTGCACCAGTACAAACTTCAGGATTCATATTTAAGAAACAATCTGTAGTAAGTACAGCTCTTAAGAAATATAAAATTGAAGTAAGTAAAGATGGTTCTAATTGGACAACTGTTAAGGAAGGAACATTAGATTTAACAGCAGATAATCCTACAGCTACAATTTACTTTGATAAAGAAGGGGTTACTGGAGGAAATCAATTAAATTCATATAATGCAAGATATGTTAAGGTTACAGCTCTTGGAACTAAGAGTATTTCGGCAGCAGAATTAGAAGTATTAACTCCTCCAGGAGATAATATTGAAATAGGTGTATCTGATGACAATATTAATTACAAAAATGGTATTGGAATATTAAAGGATAAATTTGTTTATCAAGTTGACAACCCTGATACTGCTGAAAATGAAGAAAAATCAATACCAGCAGGTTCAATAGTTATAACTGGGGAATATAGAGGAAATCCTGCATTCAATGTGCCTTTAGTATTAAATCAAAATGAAGAGCATATTGCAGATAAGTATAATGGAATACTTATGGCTGAAATTCCTGATAATGGAGATTTAGAAGAAATATCAGAAGGTAACTGGATTTATTGGGTTGAACCACAAGATGCAGCAAATTTCATGACTGATAACACTGAGATTTTTGCAGAATTATATAGAACAGATAGTGCTGATGCCTTAACTGGTGGTCAAAGACTTGTAAGTGATACATTTAAAATTGCAGTACCAGATAAATTACCAGAAATAGTATTATCTTCAGGTACTACTACAACAAGAAGCAAATCAAATGTTAAGACTTTTGAAATTAAGGAAAATGTAATTGAAAAAATTACTGAAACAAGATAAAGCTTAGCAAGCTTAGAGAGTGACAAGTTTTAAGTGGCAAGTCACAAGGTTAGCAAGTGACAAGTTATGGTTTAAATTCAGCTTAGCTGAATTTGAAAAAGTGTATTTGGAAGAAACTCCGCAAGGAGTTTCTACTTAAACCACTAACTATTAGCTACTAACTCAAAACTAAAGTAATGGGGGGATAAAATGAAACCAGATAATTTTGAAAAAAAATCTGTTAGAAAAGCTAACAATAATAAATATAATAAAAGAATTGTAAGTTTAATTGCATTATCTGCAGTTGTTGTAAGTACATGTGCAGTGACAAAAAATATTTCAGCAGATAATAAAGAAAAGAGTAGCAATGTCTCTGTTGAATTGAATGTTGAAAAGTTAGAAAGAGATAAAGTGAAGATAGAATTAGAAAACTTTACTCCTGTAATAAAATCATTACAATTAAGCTTAAAGATTGATGGTAATGCAAAGTTTAGAGAAGACAGCATTAAATGGCTTGTAGAATCATATGCAGATGAAAGTTCAAGTGATTTAAAAACTCATGTAAAAATGGGTAATGATAAAAAATCTATGGAGATATTCATAGTTTCAAGTGAACCTTTAGTTAAAAATGGTGGAACAATAGAAATTTGTGAAATAAATGTTGAAAAAGATTCAGTAGGAAAATCAGCATATAGTATTGAAGCTAATGTTAATGCTGAAGGGGAATCTTATAGCTATGTAATTAACGATACAAATAGACAAGTTAGTGGAATTGATATGGCTAACTTAAGTGAAGAAAAATTAACTATAAATTCACTACCAGTAATAAGCTTAAAAAATTCTCCTGCAATAGCTGATGGAATTATAATAGTATCTAAAGGTGACACTTTTGATGCAAAAAGTTATATTGAAGTTAATGATGAAGAAGATGGAGAAATTTCAGTTGATGAGGTTACTGTAACTGGTAAAGTTGATACTAAGAAGGTTGGTACATATAGTATTAAATATTCAGTTAATGATAGTGAAGGTGATGAGGTAACTTTAGTACAAACTGTTATGGTTGAAGAGGTCAATGCTAATAATGCAACTCCTCCAACAATTACTATTAACAATAATGGACAAGGAGATGGAAAATTAGTTGTTACTGAAGGTAAGGTAGGAAATTTACTTGATTTAATAACTGCAGTTGACTATTTAGGAAGAACTATTAATGTTAATATAGAAGGAAATTATGACTTAAATGTAGCTGGAGAGTACAAGATTACATTAGTAGCTACTGATAGATTAGGAAATGAATCTAGAAAAGATATTGTATTAACTGTTGAGAAGGCACCAGTAGTTCCAGATCAACCAGATCAACCGACTCAACCGGATCAACCAGATCAACCGACTCAACCGGATCAACCAGATCAACCGACTCAACCGGATCAACCAGAACAGCCAGGTCAACCAGATCAACCGACTCAACCGGATCAACCAGAACAGCCAGGTCAACCAGATGGATCAGGATCAGCAAATAATAATGAAAATAATGGTACAAATAATAGTACAGATAATAATGGTACAAATAACAATACAACAAGTAATAATATAACAAATACTGATAGTGAGAAGAAAAATGAACTTCCTAAGACAGGGCAAGGAGTATTCTATGGAGTAATAGTAGCTATAGCAGCTGCTATTATAGGAAGTGGAATATACTTAGTTACAAAAAAGAAAAAGAAATAAATAGTTTTAAGTGATTTAAATAGCTCTTTAGGATGCAGCATAATGTTGCATCCTAGAGGGCTACTTATTTTTATAACAAGGTAAATAATATAAGGAGTAATAAACTGAACTATTTGAATAATATGGAGTTTTAGCTGGAAATTAACCTCATGTTAACCAATTTAATCAAAATAATGGTTATTATATTTTTAGTAGGGAAAAACTAAAATCGTTAAATTATTAAATTGTTAAAAGTATGAGGGAGGAAATTAACAATGCATAGGTTTAAAAAAATAGGGATAATAGCATCATTAGTGGCAACTATGACTTTTAGTATGGTGGCATGTTCTAGCAATAATCTAGAAGAGGGGAATGAAACAATAGATACAGCAGTAGCTAGTAATGAAGCATCACAAGAAACATCTACGGCAAAGTATATATTTATGTTTATTGGGGATGGAATGTCTTATCCACAAGTAAATGGTGCACAAATATATAACGGAACAGTTGATAATGAGGATTCAGTTGAATTAACAAGATTAGGATTTACTGAATTCCCAGTTACAGGCTCAGCATCAACTCAAGACTCAACATCATTTGCACCAGACTCAGCTTCAACAGCTACATCAATAGCTTCAGGAGTTAAAACACATAGTGGAGTTATAGGGTTAGAAGCTGATAAAACTACAGAAGTAACAACAATAGCTGAACAATTAAAAGAAAAGGGATATAAGGTTGGGATAGTTTCAACAGTTACATTAAACCATGCTACTCCAGCAGCGTTTTATGCTAATGTAGAATCGAGAAATAGTTATTATGATATAGCACTTCAAATGGCAGATAATGATTTTGATTACTTTGCAGGTGGGGAATTGGGGCAACCTACAGGTAAAGATAAAGATCAAAGAGATATTTATGAAATATTAGAGGAAAAGGGATATACAGTAACTAGAGATAAAGATGAAATATTATCTCTTGACAACGAAAGTGGAAAGGTGTATGCAATTAATCCAGAGTTAGTTGGTGGAGCTATGGAATATAGCATTGACATGGATGAAGATTCGTTAAAATTAAGTGATTTAGTTAGCATCTCTTATTTATTCTGGATATCAAAATTTAAATTTAACTTTAATATATCAAGCTGGTATTTATTTATTTATTTATTTATCATGTTCAGGAGCTATACTTGATTTAGCAATTGATATATCAGCAGCCGTAGAAGAGGTAGTTGATAAAAAACCTGATATATCTAGGAAGGAAATATTATTATCAGGCCTTAATGTAGGTAGGTCAGTTGTTGGCTCTCAAACTACAACTTTACTTTTAGCTTATATGGGGAGTTTTATTGGAGTAATGATGGTTTATATGGCACAAGGGACTCCGCTTATGAGTATATTAAATACAAAATTTATTTCATCTGAAATAGTACAAACATTTGTAGGATGTATAGGTCTTGTTATAGTATCACCTTTAACATCTCTAATCTGTAGTATAATTTATACAAAAAAACATAAGCTTTAAAATTTAGACCCAAATGGTGAAGAAGTTTGACTATTTGGGTCTAAATTTATTGTAATATATAGTTTTCAATATTCATTTAACAATAATTATATAAATATTACAATAAATTGTACTGTTTACATTATTGTTTATTGTTATAATTTAAATTTTATTTATTTTATAGAAAAATGATAAAAATAAATAAAATATGTCAAAAAATAAGGAAAAAATATGATATAATTATTATAAATTTATGTAGAAAGTGAATCTGTTAAGT
>NZ_CBYM010000035.1 GCF_000577815.1 Clostridium saudiense
TATAAAATTATAAATTGGGGTGTAGGTATGAATAAGTTAAATGAAATATTAGAGTATAATAAAATGTTTGTAGAAAATAAAGAATATGAGAAATACAAAACAACAAAATATCCAGGTAAAAAATTAGTAATTTTATCTTGTATGGATACACGATTAATGGAATTATTACCAAAGGCACTTAATTTGAAAAATGGAGATGCTAAAATAGTAAAAAATGCAGGGGCTACTATAATGCATCCATTTGGAAGTATAATAAGAAGTATTATAGTTGCAATTTATGAATTTAATACAGATGAGGTATTAGTAATTGGACATAAAGGATGTGGAATGAGCACTATAGATGGTGAAACTACAATTAATAAAATAGTTGAACGTGGGGTATCGAGAGAAACAATAGAAACATTGACGAACTCAGGTATAGATATAAAGAAGTGGTTACATGGATTTGATTCTATAGAACATTCAGTATTAGAAAGTATAGAGTTAATAAAAAAACATCCATTGGTACCTAAAGATGTAAAAGTGCATGGTTTAATAATGGATCCTGAAAGTGGAAAATTAGAAGTAATAAGTGAAGATTATTAAAAAATAAAAAAAATAAAAAAAAATTTTAAAAATGTGTTGACATAATTATTGGGCATTGATATAATAAATCTTGTCTTGGAGAGATGGTCGAGTTGGTTTAAGGCACCGGTCTTGAAAACCGGCGTGCGTGTGAGCGTACCCAGGGTTCGAATCCCTGTCTCTCCGCCATAAGTGGAGAATTACTCAAGTGGCTAAAGAGGCTCCCCTGCTAAGGGAGTAGGCTGGATAATACTGGTGCGAGGGTTCGAATCCCTTGTTCTCCGCCAAAAGCATCTAACGTTTGTTAGATGTTTTTTTGCGTTTAAATAAAAGATATAGGTGCTAGTAATATTAATACATATATTTACAGTGTAAAAAAGATTTAATTCCAAATTTTCCATAATTAATAATTGTAAACGTAATATTTAAATGGTATACTTTTATATAGTTAAGATAGTATAACTTAAAATGGGAGGGTAATAAATGGAAAAGAAATATGTTGTAGGTGTAGATTTAGGGGGAACTAAAATTTACACAGCTTTAGTAGATTTAGAAGGAAATATTATAAAAGAAAAAACAGTTGAAACTTTAGCTAATGAAGGCGAACAAGCTGTTATGGGAAGAATAATAGATACTATTAATTATGTTATAGATGGAACTGATAAAGATTCAATAAGATCAATTGGAATCGGTTCTCCAGGTCCGTTAGATGTTAAAAATGGTATTATAATTCAAAATTCAAATTTACCTTTTAAGAACTTTGCAATAGTAAAGACAATAAGGGAAACATATGATTTACCAACTTATTTAGATAATGATGCTAATGTTGCTACATTAGGAGAGTTTATGTTTGGTGCTGGAAAAGGTACTGAAAACATGGTATTTATTACAGCAAGTACAGGAATCGGTGGCGGAGCTGTTTTAAATGGAAAATTATTCAGAGGAGCTACAGGAAATGCATTAGAAGTTGGACATACAATAGTTGCAACTGAAGGGCCTAGATGTGGATGTGGAAACGTTGGATGTGCAGAGGCATTTGGTTCAGGTACAGCAATTGGTAAGAGAGCTAAAGAAGCTGTAGCAAGTAATATAGAAACAACATTAAAGAACTATGAAGATGTAACGGCTAAAGAAGTATTTAAAGAAGCAGCTAACGGAGATAGAGTTGCTAAGAATATATTAGAAACTTCATTAACTTATCTTGGAATAGCGGTAGCTAATACTATAACTAACTTTGACCCAGAAAAAGTTGTTATTGGTGGTGGAGTAGTTAATGGTGGAGATATAGTGTTAGACACTATAAGAAAAGTAGTTTCAGAAAGATGCATGAAAACTTTTGTTGAAAGCTGTACAGTAGAAAAGGCTGTTTTAGGTGGAAAAGCAGGAGTTTTAGGAGCTGCAGCTTTAGCAATAACTGAACAATAATAATAATTTTAATAAAAGCTACAACACGTAGAGATTTTCTATAGGTGTTGTAGCTTTATTTTTACAATAAATATATTATTTTAAAGTGGTAATTAGAAAAGTAGTTAAAACAATAGTATTATTAATGTAGGGTGGGGTTAAATTGATTTATGGAAAAAAAATATATTTAAGAGAAATATTAAAAGAAGATATTGATATAGCTTATAATTTATGCTCTGATAGTGAAGTATTAAAATATAATGGTGATCAATATGGAGTATTATCAAAAAAATATATAATTGAACATTTAAAATATTTAAACATACCTTCAAGAAGGAATTATGTAATTGTAGATAAACAAAGTAATATTGTAGGCGTAATAATATATTCTGAAGATAAATATGCTAGAAATATATATAGCATTAGCATAACTATAGGTAAAAAATATTGGCGTAAAGGATATGGAAGCGATGCAATACACACAATCTTAGGGTATTTATTTGGAAAAAGAAAAGCTCATAAAGTTGAGTTAGAAGTTGTAAGAGAAAATGAAGCTGCAATATTGTGTTATAAAAAGTGTGGCTTTATAGAAGAGGGAATAAGAAGAAGCAAATATTACTATCAGGGAAAATATCTAGACACTGTTGTGATGGGGATATTAAAAGAAGAATATAAATGGTAAGGAGTTGCATATGGGAATTAGATTTATTTTTGGTAGAGCTGGTTCTGGAAAAAGTTATTATTGTTTAAATCAAATAAAGAAAAAGCTAGAAAATGATAAAAACAATAAGTTAATACTACTTGTACCAGATCAATATACATTTCAAACTGAAAAGAAATTATTAGAGCATATAGGAGAAAGAGCATTACTTAGAGCTGAAGTATTAAGCTTTAAAAGAATGGCTACAAGAGTATTTGATAGATGTGGTGGCAGGGCCATTAATGTAATAGAGGATTCAGGAAAAAATATGCTTATTTATAAACTATTAAAGGATAAGGGTGAAGAACTTCAATATTTTAATAGAATTAGTAAGCAACAAGGCTTTGTTGGAATAGTATCAAAGTCAATAACTGAATTTAAGAAGTACAATATTTCCGAGGAAATTTTGATAGAAAAAGAATCACAAATAGATAATAAGGATTTAAAAGAAAAGGTAAATGACTTGGCATCTATTTATAAAATATTCAATGAAAATCTTCATAAGGGATATATAGATTCAGAAGATATATTATCTATTTTAGCGAAAAAGTTGAAAGAATGTGAGCTATATAATGATGCAGAAATATGGGTAGATGAATTTACAACATTTACTCCACAGCAGTTAGAAGTTTTAAAGGTATTAGCTAAACAATGTAAAAATATAAATATTACTTTGTGTAGTGATGGTCAAATTCAGTTTACTGAAGGTGAAACAGATATATTTGACGTAATAAAAAATACGGAAAATAGATTATTAAAAATGATGCAAGAAAATAATATTGCATATAAGGAGCCTGTTAACTTAAATAAAGAAAATATATATAGATTCAAAGAAAGTAAAGAGTTAGGGCATATAGAAAAATACTTTTTTAACTTTCCATTTAAAATATATAAGGGTGAATGTAAAGATATAAGTTTATATAAAGCAAATAATAATTATTCTGAAATAGAATGGGTAGCTCAAGATATTTTAAGACTTGTTAGAGATAAAGGTTATAGATATAAGGATATAGCTGTTGTTTGTAGAGAAATTGATAGTTACGATAAAATTACTTCTGTTATCTTTAATGAATATAATATTCCATATTTCCTTGATAAGAAGAGAGAGATATTAAGTAATCCATTAGTAGTACTAATAATATCATCATTAGAGATATTAAGTACTAATTGGTCTTATGAAAGTGTATTTAAATATGTTAAGAGCGGACTTATAACATTAGAATCAACATATATTGATAAATTAGAAAATTATATTTTAGCTAATGGGATAAAGGGATATAAATGGACTAGAGACTTAATAGGTAATACAGATGAGGAATTAACTCAAGAAGAAATTGAAATTTTTGAGTACATGGAAGAAATAAGAAGACCAATAATTAATTTATATAATAAAATAAAAGGCGATGTTACAGTAAGAAAGTATTGTACTGCTTTATATGAATTCTTATTAGAGATAAATGCATTTGAAACTATGGATAAGTGGTTAGAAAACTTTAATGAGCATGGAATGCAAGATAAGATTAAGGAGTATACTCAAGTGCCATCTATAGTAATGGATATGTTAGATCAAGCTGTAGAAGTACTAGGTGATGAAAAGGTTGATTTAAAAACTTTTTCAAAGATATTAATATCAGGATTTGAAGAAAAAGAAATCGGTGTAATTCCTATGGCACTAGATCAAGTAAATATAGGGGATATAGCAAGAATAAAGGGTAGAGATGTAAAAGCACTTTATATAGTTGGTGCTAATGATGGTGTTTTACCATCAGCTAATAAGGATGAAGGAATATTATCTGATGAGGATAGACTTGAATTAAAACAATTAGGAATTGAACTTGCTAGTGATACACGAAGCAGAGTATTTGAAGAGCAATTTATGGTTTATACAGCTTTGACTATACCTTCAAATTACTTAATGATTACTTACCCTATGGCAGACTTTGAAGGAAAGTCTTTAAGACCATCAATAATAATACCAAGATTAAAAAAGATTTTACCTAGATTACAAGAAGAAAGTGAAATATTTAATAAGAATTTACTTAACGATAAATATCATAATATAACGGCACCAACGCCAACATTTAATGAACTTATAGAAGCATTAAGAAAAGAATATGAGAAGGAAGAAATTGAGCCCCATTGGGTAGAAACTTTTAAGTGGTTTGAAGAAAGTGATGAATTCAAAGATAGAACTAAAATTATCTTTAATGGATTGAATTATACTAATTTAATTGAAAGAATTCCAAGAGAAAAAATGAAGCAGCTTTATAGTAATGATAATGGAAGATTAATGTTTAGTGTTTCAAGAATAGAAAAATATGCTCAATGTCCTTTTAGCTATTATGTTCAATATGGATTAAAGGCTAAGGATAGAAAAGTATATGAATTTTCAGCTCCAGACTTAGGTTCATTTATGCATGATATATTAGATAAATTTACAAATAAAATAAAAAAAGAAAATATAGCATGGAGTGATTTAACTAAGGAGAGATGCAGTGAAATAGTTAATGAATTAGTTAATACTAAACTTAAGAATGAAACAAATTCTATATTAAATAGTAATAAGAAGTATCAATATTTCTCAGAAAGATTTAAAAAGACTATAAGCAAATCTGTAACTGTAATATCAGAGCAAATGAGAAAAGGTGAATTTGATATATTTAAGAGTGAATTTGACTTTGGTGATTTTAAAGATTCAGATCCAATAAAATTAGAATTGCCTTCTAAGGAGACAGTTTATTTAAAGGGTAGAGTTGATAGAATTGATAAGGTTGAATTAAATGGAGAAACTTATATACGAATAGTTGATTACAAATCAGGTTCAAAAAGTTTTGATTTAAATGAATTATATTATGGCTTACAAATTCAGTTATTAGTTTATTTAGATGCAATACTAAAAAATTCAGAACAGATTTTAAAGACTCAATGTATGCCTGGTGGAATATTATATTTTAAAATAGATAATCCGATAATTAAATCTAAAAAGGCTTTAAGTGAAGAAGAAATCCAAGTAGAAGTATTAAAGAAATTAAAGATGGATGGATTATTATTAAAAAATGTAGAGCTTGTAAAAGCTATGGATAATGATATGGAAACATACTCATTAATAATTCCAGCTGCATTTAAGAAAGATGGAGATTTTACAAGTACTAGTTCAGTGGTAACTGAATCACAATTTGAATTATTAAGAAATTATGTTAATGATAAAATGATTGAAATATGTGAAGAGATGCTTAGTGGAGAAGTTAAAATAGAGCCTTGTAAATCTTCAAAGGTAACGTATTGTGATTACTGTGATTATTCTGCAATTTGTCAGTTTGATACTTCAATAAGGGATAATAAGTATAAAATTATATTGAAGAAGAAAAAGGATGATTTATGGAATGCAATGGAAAACAAAGTGAAAGAGGAGGAGAGTAAGTAGATATGGCAGAAACTAAATGGACTAATGAACAGCTTCAAGCAATTGAAACTAGAAGATGCAATTTACTTGTAGCAGCCGCAGCAGGTTCAGGTAAAACAGCAGTTTTAGTTGAAAGAATTATAAGAATAATAACTGATGAAGAAAATCCAGTAGACATTGATAAGCTTTTGGTTGTTACTTTTACTAGTGCAGCAGCTTCGGAGATGAGAGAAAGAATAGCAGCTGCTATATCAAAAGCTTTAGAGAAAACTCCTAACTCTAAAAATCTTCAAAGACAGCTTACTTTATTGGGAAGAGCTAATATAACTACTATGCATTCTTTTTGCTTAGATGTAATTAAAAATTATTTTTATACTATTGATTTGGATCCTAGCTTTAGAATCGGGGATGAGACAGAAGCGACCTTAATGAAAAATGAAATAATAGAAGAGCTTTTTGAAGAGTATTATGAAGCGGATAATGAAGAATTTAAGGAATTAATAGAAGCATATAGTGGATCTAAAGATGATGAAAAATTAAAAGAAATGATACTTTCTTTATATAGATTTTCTATGAGTGGACCTTGGCCTGAGAAATGGTTGATTGAAAAAGCAGAAGCTTTTAATATTACTACTTTAGAAGAGCTTGATAAAAGTGAATGGGTAAAGGTATTAAAAGATAGCTTAAGAGTAGAATTAAATGGATTCTTAAATATGTATAAGAAGGCAATTGAAATAATTAATGATACTGATGGATTAGAGCCATACTTAGATGCTTTTAATAGTGATTATGGATATTTAGAAAGAGCTTATGAAAGCTTAAAAGGAGGCTTAAATGATATTTATATTGCTTTAAATTCTATTTCATTTATTAAGCTAAAGACTGTTAAGAAGAATCAAGTTTCTGATGAAAATGCCCAAAATTCAGTTAAGGGGATAAGAGATTCAGTTAAGAAAAAAATAAAATCATTAATTGAAAATACATTTGAATTTACTCCACAGGAGGCCTTAGATGGAATAATAGGTGTGTATCCTTTTATGAAAACTTTAGCTACTATAACTCGTGAGTTTTCAAGGAGATTTGATGAGAAGAAAAGAGAAAAAAATATATTAGACTTTAATGATTTAGAGCACCTTTGTTTGAAAATATTAATTGATAGGGATGAAAATAATAATATTGTACCTTCAAAGGTTGCAGAACATTTTATGGAGTTCTTTGATGAAGTATTAGTAGATGAATATCAAGATTCTAACAATGTTCAAGAAACTATAATAGATTTAGTTTCAAGAAGAAAATTAAAAGAGTCTAATGTATTTATGGTTGGTGATGTTAAACAAAGTATATATAGATTTAGACAGGCAAAACCTGAACTGTTTTTAGATAAATATAATAGATATTCTTTAGAGGATGGAAGTAAGAATAGAAAAATTCAATTATATAAAAATTTTAGAAGCAGGCAAGAAGTTATAGAAGGCGTAAACTATATATTTAAAATGGTTATGTCAGAAACTGTTGGTGAACTTGAATATACAGATGAAGAAGCTTTGAATTTAGGTGCAAGTTTTAAGGCAACTGATGATGAAGATTCAATAGTAGGTGGAGAAATTGAACTTCATATATTAGATAAATCGGGTATTGTTAAGGAAGAAGAAAGTGAAGTTGTAGATGAAGACAGTGAAGTGGTAAGTAAAGAAGAGGAAGAAGATATAGATGCTATTACCCTTGAAGCTAAAATTGTTGCAAAAAGAATAAAGGAATTATTTGAATCTAAAGATGGTAAAAAGTTTAAAGTATTTGATAAAGATACTAATGAATATAGAGATGTTAGATATAAGGATATAGTTATTCTTTTAAGAGCAACAAAAAATTGGGCAGAGATATTTTTAGATGAATTAGGTTCAGAAGGAATTCCAGTGTATGCAGATACAGGTAGTGGATATTTTGAATCTATTGAAATTAGAACTATAATGTCACTATTAAAAATAATTGATAATCCACTTCAGGATGTACCTATGATAGGAACTTTAAGATCACCTATAGTTGGATTTACAGCTGAAGAGTTAAGTGATTTAAGGTTATTAAATAAGGAGTTATATTTTTATGAAATAATAAAGGAAGTTTGCGAAGGTAACTATGAGGTAGATAATGAATTAAAGTTTAAATGTATTAACTTTATAGCTGCTTTAACTAAATGGAGGGAAAAATCTATTTATACTCCAATAGATGAATTTATATGGTATTTATATATGGATACTGCATTTTATGGATATGTTGGAGCAATGCCTAATGGAAAGCTTAGACAGGCAAACTTAAAAATTCTTTTCCAAAGAGCAAAACAATATGAAAGTACTAGCTTTAAGGGATTATTTAATTTTATAAACTTTATTAATAAGTTAAGAAAGTCTTCTGGTGATATGGGAAGTGCTAAGGTTCTTGGTGAAAATGAAGATGTAGTAAGAATTATGAGTATTCATAAAAGTAAAGGGCTTGAGTTCCCAGTAGTATTTACTAGTGGAATGGGGAAACAGTTTAATTTAATGGATTTATCAAATTCTATCTTATATCATGAGGAATTAGGTTTTGGTCCTAGTTATGTTAATTTAGAAACTAGAAATTCATATTCAACGTTAGCAAAAGAAGCTATAAAGAAAAGAATAAGATTAGAGACTTTATCTGAAGAGATGAGAATACTTTATGTTGCATTTACTAGAGCAAAGGAAAAATTAATTATTACTGGAGCAACTAGTAATTTAGAAAAAGCAATTAATAATTGGGTATCTTCAGCTTCATTAGATGAAAATATAGTATTACCTTCGGAAGTCTTAAAAGGAAAATCATATTTAGATTGGATTGCTATGGCAATGTGTAAACATACCTGTGGAGAAAAGTTAAGAGGGGTTACGGGTGCTACTAGAGATTTAATTACAAGTGACTTTTCCACATGGAATATAAAATTCTGGACTAAAGACTTATTAACAGTGGATAAAAATTTAGAGGCTGTGGATAAAATTGAAGAAGATAGTCTATTTATAAACTCTGAAGATATAGTTGTTGATAAAGAAATAAAGAGAAGACTTGATTATAAATATAAGTTTATAGAAGGAGCAATGTTACCTAGTAATATTTCGGTTTCTGATTTAAAGAAAAAAGAATTTACTTATGGTGATGAGGTTCATGATACTGTAGAAGTATTTAAAGAAAAGGAAGTCTTAAAGCCTAAATTTTTAAAAGAAGAAAAAGGATTATCGGCAGCTGAAAGAGGAACTGTAATTCACTATGTTATGCAAAGATTAAATTATGATAGAGTAAATAGTGATTCTGAAATAAAAGCTCAAATTGAAGAAATGGTATTAGATAATTCATTAACTGAAAGGGAAGCTTCTGTTGTTTGGTATAAAAAAATATATAAATTCTTTATTAGTCCGTTAGGTGAAAGATTACTAAAATCTTATAAAGAAGGAAGATTGGTAAGTAGGGAATTACCTTTCTTTACTGAACTAAGTAGCGTAGAATATAATACTGAATTAAATAAAGATGTTTATATTGATGAAAAGATTAGACTTCAAGGGATAATAGATTGTTTCTTTGAAGAAGAGGATGGAATAGTACTTTTAGATTATAAGACTGATTATGTTGAAGAAGGTAATGAAGATGAGATTATTGAAAGATATAGATCTCAACTTAAGTACTATAAAGATGCTTTAGAAAAAATAACAGGGAAAAGAGTAAAGGAAAGTTATCTTTATTTATTTGGAATAGATAAAGGAGTTTTAGTAAAAGAATAATTATTAAATAGATAGGCTAGCAGAAAAATGATATGCTCCCTTTATGGTAGACAGTTAAAATAATAAAGACTGTTACTTGAGAGGAGCATATCAGAACTTTGCTAGCCTTTAGTGTATTATATATTAAAGAAAGTTTTCAGAAATTTTTAAAAGATTGTCCTTAGTATTTAGAGTTTTATCATCTAAAACTTTTTCTAATAAAAACGTTAGTATTTCTCCAATAATTTTTCCAGGTTTAATATTTAAATGTGTCATTAAATCAGAGCCAGTAACAGCTAAGTCTTTGATATAAAGTGGTTCTTTATTTTTAAGTATTAATTTTACTCTATCAGAAATATAATCTACTTTTTTCAAGAAAGGAACTGGATCCCATAATGAATTTATATCAGCTTTTTGGAGTTCAAAAAGTGTAAATATATTTTCACTACCAACACGTATTAATAATCTTTTGATTTCACCATCATTAGGCATATAATTAACATCTAAAACTAAGTGATCATAAATTATTTTAGAAACTTTGTCTATAGTATTATTATCAAATTTTAGTCTAGATAATATTGGTTTACATATTATTGCACCTTCTTGAGCATGACCAGGGAAGTAGCAATGACCATTAGGTAATTGCTTTAATGTATTAAGCTTACCAACATCATGGAAAAGAGCTGATAATCTTAAGATTAAATCATTATTTGAAGTATTACTTATTACATTTAATGTATGATTAAAAACATCTCTATTATGATTATTACAAAGAGGTGTATAACCAACCAAATTATAAATTTCAGGAATAATTATTTCAAGAATTCCAGTATCTTTAAGTAAATTCAAACCATCACAAGGATTGTCGGAAGTCAGGATTTTACATAATTCATCTCTAATACGCTCAATACTAATATTTTTTATTAGTTTATAATTTGATTTTATAGCTGCATATGTTGAATCATCAATTTTAAATCCTAGCTGACAGCTAAATCTAATAGCACGCAACATTCTTAAAGCATCTTCTTGGAATCTTTTATTTGGATCGCCAACAGCCTTAATTGTTTTATTTTTTATATCATCTATACCATTAAAATAGTCTATAAGACCTTCTTTATTGTTATAAGCTAAAGCATTAACTGTAAAGTCACGCCTTGATAAATCTTCTTTTATGTTTGAAACAAATTCAACAGATTCGGGATGACGATTATCCAAATAATTTCCTTCTGTTCTGTAAGTAGTAACTTCTAGATTTTCATTATCTAATACAACGGTAATTGTCCCATGTTTAATTCCCGTTGGTATTGTTTTTTCAAATAGTGATTCTGTTATGTTTGGTAAGGCAGAAGTGGTTATATCATAATCTTTAGGTGTTAAACCAAGTAAGCAATCTCTAACACATCCACCAACCATAAAGGCTTCATAATTATTTTTATAAAAAGTATCTATAATAAATTGAACGTTATTTGGTATATTAATAAGCATATTAAATCATCCTTTAAAATAAATTGTTATTAATATATTTTAACATAAAGATTATGAAAAAAAGATAATAGTAAAAAATTAAGAGGTAGAAGTTAAATGAATTAGAATTTAGTTTCTACCTCTTAATACTTATTTAATTATTACCTTTGTACCAGCTTCTATATTATCATATAGCCATTTAGCATCTTCAGTTTTTAATCTAATGCAACCATGAGAAGCCGGAGTACCTAAAGTGTTATCAACTACTTCACTTTGGTCTTCATTATAAGGAACTGAGTGGAAAAGATAATCTCCATAAAACTGTACCCAGTACTTACCACCTTGATTGTATTTATCAGAAAAGAACCAATCACCACGTTCTCTTACATCATAAACACCAGTAGGGGTATTTTCACCATCTATACCAGTTGAACAAGTAAAGGATTTAATTTTATCCCATTTATTCATTGAGCCTTTATAAACATAAGTAATTTGATCAGCTAAACTAACGTATATTAAATTAGAAGTTAAGCTTTCAAGATTTAATGTATTAATATTAGAGCTAGTTATTGAATTAAGCAACTCACTAGAGGTTGATGTTGAATTTTGTGTACTATCTGATGAACTTAATGAAGCTAAGTAACTTTCTTTAGCTTCAGCAATTGAGGTAATTTTATTTTGAATATCAGAATCATCTTTTGAAACTATAGAAGTATCAATATTATTTAATAAATTTATGGCTTTTGTATAGTAATCATTATTAGCTAATTCATCTGCTTCATTAAATATACTTTCTTTATAGTTACTAATACATTTTTCTATATATTCATTTGCTTTTTCTGAATAGTCTGAATCAGCAGGGATTTTCTTTAGAAAATTAAGAGCTGTTTCAAAGTTACCACTATCACAATTATCTAATCCAAGAGATAAAAGAGCTTCGTAATCTGAAGAGTCTTCAGGTTCATAACTTTCATCTAATGAAATTATAAGCTTATTTATAGATGAATTTAAGATATCATAACTTTTAATTTCATTAAGAACTATTAAAGCTTTATCTTTATTTTCATCATCTTCTGATAATGTGTCACATATATTATTAACTATTCCAGAAAAGTAAGTATTTAAATCATTATTTAATGTTTTTTTCTTTAATTTTAAATAAATATTATCACTATCAATGAGACTTTTTGCATCAGTAAAATTACAATTATTAAATTCTGAATAAAACTCACTTGTAATTTTAGAGTATTTATAATTTACATAATAGTTTAAAGTCAAAATTAATAACAGGAATGAAAAAGCTATAGTAACAATTTTAAATATATTGTTTTTTTTACGTTTTCTAAATAAATTTTGCAATGTTATACCTCCTTATAGCTATTAATAATATTTGACTAATTTTCCAATTTTAAACCTATAATTAGTAAATTTACAAAAAGTACATAAGAAAATATTGAAAATATGATATACTTAAAAGGTATAGGGGATTGTTAATTTAGAAGGTTTTAGAGAATAAAGGAGCGATAATATAAAAATGAGAAATAAATTTATTTTTAGCATAAATCCTAAGAAATATGTTTATTTAAATAAAGAAAAATTGAGTAAAGCTTTTTTGTATGTTTTATTATTATCCGTAATTATAGGGCTTGTTCAAGGTGTAATGGGAGCAGTATTAATATCAGGAATAGAAAAAACTACTAAAATGATTTTAGAAGAAGATGAAGTGCAATTTGAAATGAAGGATGGAGTTTTAGATTTTAAAAACTCACCTTTAAAGGAAGAAGAAGGTCAGGCTTTATTATATATTGATACAAATAAAGATATAGATGATTTAGATTCTCTAAGAAGCATTACAGTTCATAAAGATACAGTGACTGTATTACTAAGGGATGGATTTATGGTTAAGAGTGGTTCAGAAAGTGTTACTCAAAAATATTCTGATTTAGGATTAGATTTAATCAACTTTAATAATGATTTTGTTATATCGATTATTGAAAAACTTGATATAGTAAAATATATAATAATACCTATTATGATAGTAGTTAATTTTGTTCAATTATTAATGTATGCATTATTTATATCATTAATGGGAATTTTAAGTAACCTAATTTCAAATAGAAAAATGTCTTATAATAGGGTATTTAATTTAGCCTTATATTCAGTTACATTGCCAACGATAATTAATTTAATATTCCCAATAGGAGTATATTCAATTTTAATTGGAGGAATTATATTAATGTTTGGATTAAGTTTTATTAATGATAATTACTTAAAACAAACTATTGATAGGGAATAATTACAATATAAATTGTTTTATTTCTTGAAAAATTAATTTATTTGTGTTAACATAGATTTGTTAACACCATGGAGCGTTAGTTAAACGGATATAACACGCCGCTACGGACGGCGCATTAAGGGTTCGATTCCTTTACGCTCTGCCATTTAAGAACTATTGAATTTCAATAGTTCTTTTTTTTTGATTAAATTTCATCTTGCTAGGAAAACTAAGAATATAGTTTGAATAAAGAGGTATTAAAAATATGATCAATATTTTAATAAGTCAAATTGATGAACATAATGAAAGTAATATATTAGCAACAAAAGAGTTTAATCCTGAGGTAGTTTATCTTATTAAAGATAAATCATATGAAGATAAGGTTGATACATTAAAGAATTATTATGAAAATAATTTTAAAAATGTTAAGTTAGAACTATTTAATGTTGAAGAGGGAAATAATAAAGCTTTAGAAAAAATAATAGACAATGTAAAAGACAAGAATATAATAGTAAATTTAACTGGTGGAAAAAGAGTAAATTCATTAATTTTATTAGATATTTGCTTAAAAATGAAAATTAAAGCATTATATATTGATATTAAGAAAAAGGTTATGTATGAATTTAATAATAATGATATTTTAATTTCTAGTAAAAGTTTTGAGGATTTAGAAATTGATGATATAGTAAAGGCTTCAGGTGGAATGATTGTTGAAGATGCTTCGCAATTATGTAATAAAAAAGATTTAATATATTTTTCTGAACAAATATCAAAGAATTTACCATTATGGCATGAATATAAACAAAAATTATATGAAGCAAGTATATTTGAGCATGATTCTAATAATCAGCAAAGAATATATATACATACAGATAAATTAGATGAAAAAGAAAAAAAATTGTTAAATAAAGTGTTAGAAAAACTTGAAGAAATGAAAGAAATAACTCTAAATAAAAGTAATAATAAAATAACAGTGGATTTTTTAAATAATTATATAAAAGCATTTATTTTTAAAAGTGGAACATGGTTAGAAATAGAAACTAATAAGCTTATTAATAAAATAGAAGAAATAGATGAATCTAAAAATGGCGTTATGTTTTTATGGAATGATGATAATAAAAGTGTTAGAAATGAAGTTGATGTAGTAGCAGTAAAAGATTCTGTACCTATTTTTATTTCTTGTAAAGATAGTGATAAATATAATGAAATGGCCCTAAATGAATTAAATGTTTATGCTTCAAAGTTTGGTGGAGAAAATTCATATAAATTCTTGGTAGCAACAAAAGAGCCAATAAAATCTCCAGTAAGCATAAGAGCAAAAGAAATGGGAATCCACCTAATAATCTTCGACGGAGACGAAGATAAATTTATACGAACAATTAAAGCTATAATTTAGCTTGAACGTGTAATTACGAAAAAAAGAAGATATTATCTTTGTGGGAATTAGTGAAATCTCGCCTTGAATTTATATGGTTACTTTCATAAAGTTTTCTAAAGATTATAAACTCACCTATCGGCTCAAACATATAATCTTCTTAACGTAAACTTTATTCCAGTAACTATTAAATTCTACGGCTCGATTTCAATATTCCCTTCAATATAATATCTTCTTTTTTCTATATATACATAGTAAACTAAATTATTGCTAGAATTACCATACCACTACTTGTAGTATAAGAATTAACTGACAAGAAGAAGTTTATGTTTAAGTTAGTTCAATATGATAATAAAGAAAAAATAAATGAATTATTGGAAGGAAAATTATATTAATTCCTGGAGATAATCTATTTATTTTTTTGTTTTACTATGATGAATAACTAAATTTTTCACCAATTTTTTCTCCCATGTTGACTTTGGTTTCGAAGCCAAAGGAAGATTGAAGTAAAATATCATCGTCTATGGTTACTGTATTCTTTTTGAAGAATAAAATTGTTGTTGATCCACCAAATTTGAAGTAGCATTTTTCATCACCTTTTTTAACCTTTTGATTAGGTGTATAGCTTTGGATTATAGAACCAACACAAGTAGCACCAACTTCAACATGAATTACATCACCAAAATTTTTAGAGTGGAAAATTGACCATTCTCTTTTATTTTGACAATATAATTTAGGAACTCTCTCTAATGCTGTAGGATTAACTGAATAATAATTTCCAAGAACCTTATTTGAAGCTTCAATAGTTCCATTATCTATAAAGTGCAATCTATGATAATCAGTAGGGCATAATCTTAAAACTAAGCAAACACCACCATTATATTCTTTTGCAATTTCATCATCTTGAATTAATTCAGACAAGCTGTATGTAATTCCCTTTACTTGGATTAGTTCATTTATATCAATATTAGTATGGGCCATTAAACGTCCATCACCAGGAGAGATTAATATATTTTTATTAGTATTAATCGGTCTAGCTTCTTTTGTAAGCTTTCTAATAAAAAAATCATTAAAGCTTTTAAAGTCAGAAGGAATGGTTGGACACATATCCATATCAATATTAAAACTTGAAATAAAAGAAGGAATTTTTTTTCTACTTAATTTACTATCACAATATAATCCATATAGTTTTGAAAATATCTTTCTTTTAACAAATAGTTCTACAAAACCTTTGCCAATTGGAGATTCATATGCCCAATTAATATATTTTTCTCCAGCTACTGCTTCTGTATCGTATTTATTTGTTCTTCTATTATAAATTTGTATCATTTAATTACCTCGTATTATTTTTTATAATTAATAAAATAATATTAATTATCGTAAAGATATATTTAATTACTATTATATAATATATTAACATATTTTATTTTAATAGTTTATTAACATTAATATAAAGAAAAAATATTTGAAAGAAAAGATATAAAATAATAGAATAAACTTATAAAATATAGTTCGTGATATGGAGGAATAAGATGAGTTTGGAAATAAAAATAGTAAATGCAACAATAGATATTTTTAGAGAAAAAGGTGTTAAATTTACTATGGATGATTTGGCCAATAGACTTGGGGTTAGCAAACGTACATTATATGAGAATATAGATAGTAAAGAAACACTTTTGAATTTACTGGTAGATGAAGTATTTGATTCGGTAACTGAAAAAGGAAAAGAAGTAATTAATGATGACAGTATTGGAGACTTAGAAAAATTAAAGAGGGTACTAACTATTTTGCCAACATCTTACGATACTATAGATTATACTAAAATACATGAAGTAAAAAAGTTCTATCCTAAAATATATGAAAAAATCATATATAGATTAGATTTGACTTGGGAGCAAACAGATGAATTAGTTAAGAAGTGTATTAATGAAGGATTAATTAAAAAAGTTAATATATATCTTATGAAGAGTATACTAACAGGAAGTATGAGAATTTTATTAGAAGATAATAAATTAAGAGAAGAAAAAATAGATTACTCTGAAACAATGAAGAATATTGTAGATATAATGTTTGATGGATTAGCAATTAAATAAATAAAAAGTCATAATAAAGGAGCCTATAATTTAGACTCCAATATAATGACTTTTTTTATTATTCAGCGAATTTTTCTAAGAATTCATCGTAAGACATTGATCTATCGAAAATAGATCCATCATCATTTACTCTTATAATTCTATTTGCAACTGTTTGAACGAATTGATGGTCATGAGAAGCAAATAAAACATTACTGTTATAATCTTTTAATCCATTATTTACAGCTGTAATTGATTCAAGGTCTAAGTGGTTAGTAGGACCATCTAAAATTAATACATTTGCATTAGAAAGCATCATTCTAGAAAGCATACATCTAACCTTTTCTCCCCCAGATAATACGTTAGCTTCTTTTAAAGCTTCTTCTCCAGAGAATAACATTCTTCCTAAGAATCCTCTAATATAACTTTCAGATTTTTCTTCAGAGAATTGTCTTAACCAGTCAACTAGGCTTAATGAACAATCATTAAAGAATTCAGAGTTATCTTTAGGGAAGTAAGCAGTAGTTATAGTGATACCCCATTTGAATTCACCAGCATCTGGTTCCATTTCTCCATTGATAATCTTAAATAAAGTAGTGATTGCAATTTCGTTACCAATAAAAGCAATTTTATCTTCTTTATTTACTCTGAAGCTTACGTTATCTAGAACTTTAACTCCATCAATAGTCTTAGATAAGCCTTCAACTACTAATATATCATTACCAACTTCTCTTTCAGGTTTAAATCCAACGAATGGATATCTTCTGCTTGATGGTTGAATATCATCTAAAGTAATTTTATCTAATAACTTCTTACGAGATGTTGCTTGCTTAGATTTAGAAGCATTAGCACTGAATCTTGCAATGAAGTCTTGTAATTCTTTAATTTTTTCTTCTTTTTTCTTATTTTGATCTTTAGCCATTTGAGTAGCTAATTGACTTGATTCATACCAGAAATCATAGTTACCAACATATAATTTAATCTTACCAAAGTCAACGTCAGCCATGTGAGTACAAACTTCGTTTAAGAAATGTCTATCATGTGATACAACTATAACTGTTCCTTCAAAGTCACCTAAGAAGTTTTCAAGCCATTTAATTGATTTTATATCTAAGTGGTTAGTAGGCTCGTCTAGGATTAATATTCCTGGGTTACCGAATAAAGCTTGAGCAAGTAATACTTTAACCTTTTCAGCACCAGTTAATTCAGACATTAATTTGTAGTGAGCATCAGTTCCGATTCCTAATCCTTGTAATAAAGATGATGCTTCTGATTCTGCTTCCCAACCGTTTAATTCAGCAAATTCACCTTCTAATTCAGCAGCTTTAATTCCGTCTTCATCTGAAAAGTCTGGCTTAGCATATAAAGCATCTTTTTCCTTCATTATAGTATGTAATCTTTCATTACCCATTATAACTGTTTCTAAAACAGGGAATTCATCATATTTGTAGTGGTCCTGATTTAAAACAGACATTCTTGTATTTGGAGCAATTACAACTTCACCAGTATTTGGCTCAACTTCTCCAGATAATATTTTTAAAAATGTAGATTTACCAGCACCATTAGCACCGATAACACCATAACAGTTACCAGGAGTAAATTTTATATTAACATCTTCAAATAATTTACGAGACCCGTATCTTAAACTTACATTTAAAACATTTATCACTCAACATACCTCATTTCATTTATTATTCTTTCGATATTATAACATAAAAATTTTAACTTTGTATTAAAATATACAATAAATAAACTAGTGAATTAGTGAGAAATTTACAAAAAAAATCATTGTAAAAATTTTATATACAAAAAATGATTTATTAGCATAAAAAAGAAGGGGGAAATTAAGTATGTAAAAATAAAGAAAAATGCTTATAATAAAAGAGATTATAAGCATTTTTCTTTATAAAAAGTATTTATTTAAATCTTCAAAAGTTTTTATATTAAATATATCTAAAGCAATATTAATAACTTCATTGTTTTCTAAGGATTCTAGTTTATCAATATATTTTTCAGAAAGTGTTCCTAGTCTTTGTGTTAGTAGTTGCATTAATAATAAATGTTGACCACGCTCTATTCCGGCTTCAACGCCTTCTTCGTAAGAATCAAAACTAAACATATAATATAAACCTCTCTTATAAAAATTATATTACATAAGTAAAGACACAGATAAAGTGACTTAAACTTCCTAGTAATATGAAGATATGAAATATTTCATGGAATCCCCATTTACCAATTCTTAATTTTTCGGGTTTAACTCCATAAATTACACCACCAATTGTATAAAGAACACCACCAAGTACTAGCCAAAATAAGCTTATTCCAGGTAATACTGCTGTTAATGGTTTTATCATAAATAAAGCAGCCCAACCCATTCCTATATACATTGCAGTTTGAAGCCATCTAGGACAATCAAACCAGCAAAGTTTAAATGTAATACCAAGCACAGCTATAGTAACCATTATTATAAACATTGTAATTCCTAATTTACCGCCTATAGAAATTAAACAAAATGGAGCATATGAACCAGCAATTAAAACAAAAATCATTGAATGATCTAGTTTTTGAAAAATTGAAATAACTTTTTCGTTTGAAGTTATCCCATGATACGTTCCAGAAGTTGTATATAAAAGAATTAAACTAATTCCAAAAATAATTACAGATAATATGGCAGTAGTTGTTGGATTAGATGATATTACCTTAGCTAGCATAGCAATTAAAGCAATTAGTGATAATCCAGCACCAGCAAGATGAGTTATAGCATTAATAGGTTCCCTTAATTTTTTGTACATATAAAAAAACACCTCTCAATTCAATAAGTAGTTTTCAAAACTACATGATATTATATTAATATTATTTGTTATATGTGCAGTATAGTCAAAGTTTATTTTAGGAGATTTAAGGAAATTATCAGTAAATACATCTGTTTTTCTTGCAAATATTAGAAAATACTATTATTATTAAAATATAATAGTGATAACAAGTAGTTTTCAAAACTATATGGAGGATGTTATGGATATAATAGAAATATTAAATAGTTTACCGTTAGAAAGTAATATTAAGTTAGATGAAGTACCTGAAATAGATTTATATATGGATCAAGTAATACAATTGTTTGAATCAAAATTAAGCAATCAAAAAAGAAATGATGATGAAAAAATATTAACAAAGACAATGATTAATAATTATGCTAAAGGGAAGTTATTATTGCCAATAAAGAATAAGAAGTATTCAAAAGAACATATTATATTAATGTCTTTAATTTATAATTTAAAAGGAGCTTTATCAATAAATGATATTAAGCTTTCATTAGATAAAATAATAAGTAAATCAGAAGATGGGAATTATCCATTAAGAGAATTATATTCGAGCTTTTTAAAAGAGTGTGCTAATGATGAAAGTAATTTTAAAATAGATGTAAGCACAAGATTTGAAAATATAAGCAATATAGTTGACGGAAATGAAAAATTAGATGGAGATTTTGAAAAGAAATTTTTACTATTATGCTCTCTAGTAAATATGAGCAATATGTATAGAAGGATGAGCGAAAAATTAATTGATGAATTTTTTACTGAACAGGAGTAATATATGAGAAATTCAAGTGATTTAAAAAGAGAATTAGGTAGAATTGATGGTCGTGGATATAAATCATATAAGGATTTAGAGGGACAATATAGTTTTAATAATTATATATTGAGTATAGACCATGTTCAAGGAGACCCATTTGCATCACCATCAAGAGTAAGAGTGATAGTAAATAGACACTTCAATAAATTTCCTGGGGAATTATTTGACGAAAAATATAAAACAGTAGCATTATGTGATTTTTTAACTAGATTATTTAGTAAAAATATTTATAAATATGGAGAAAAAATATTTGGATCAGGAAAAAGTGGACTTATAGAAATAAGTAGATGTCCACAACAAATATTAGAAAGAACTTCAGTAATAATAGATAACGAAAAAATAGAGGCAAGATTTTACGTTGGATTCCCTGCTAAGGGAAGAAGTGTATTATCAAGAGAATTAGAAAAGATATTATTTAATGTTTTACCTAATATAGTTGAAAATACATTGATTTATAATAAAATAAACACTAAAGCTTTAAGTGATAGAATAAAATTAGTTGAAGATCAAGAATTTATAAGAAATGAGCTTGAAAATAGAAATCTTGTTGCTTTTGTTGGTAATAATTCTATATTACCAAGAGAAAGTGGAGTTTCACAAAAACCTTTAAAAGATGGGAAAAAGTTTATTTCACCTAAAGAATTGGAAGTAGAATTTAGTACACCAAATAGAGGGATAATTAAAGGTATGGGTATACCAAAAGGAATAACTCTAATAGTTGGAGGAGGATATCATGGTAAATCAACATTGCTTAGGGCATTAGAGCTTGGTGTATATAATCATATAGAAGGTGATGGTAGAGAGTTCGTTATTACAGATGATAGTGCATTAAAGGTTAGAGCTGAAGATGGAAGAGCAATAACTAAAACAGATATATCATTATTTATCAATAACTTACCTAATGGAAAAGATACTAAGAGTTTTTATACTGAAAATGCAAGTGGAAGTACATCACAAGCTGCAAATATCATTGAAGGAATTGAAAGTGGAACAAAGCTATTTTTAATTGATGAAGATACATCAGCAACTAATTTTATGATTAGAGATAGAATAATGCAACAGCTTGTAGCTAAAGATAAAGAGCCAATAACTCCTTTTATTGATGTAGCAAAGAGTCTTTATAACGAAAAAGGAATATCTACTATATTAGTTGCAGGAAGTTCAGGAGACTTTTTTGATATTGCAGATTTAGTTATTCAAATGGATAATTATGAACCTTTTGAGGTTACTGAAAAGGCTAAGTCTTTAAGTAAGGGATCAACTGAACATAATAAAGATTTAAATATTGATATTAATTTTAATAGGGTAATTCTTAAAGGAACAATAGAAAGTGGACCTAAAGGTGTAAAGATAAAAACATTAGGTAAGGATGGAATTTCTATTAACAGAGAAAATATAGATTTACGTGCTGTGGAGCAAATCGTAGATAGTGAACAATTAAATACTATTGGAGCTATTATGAAATATGTTGAAAATAAATTAATGGGAAAGGATTTAACATTAATTGAAATAACAGATAAAATAATTGAAGAATTAAATAAGAATCTTATTAACATTGATAATATTAAAGGTGGACATGGAAGCTTGGCCATGGTAAGAAAGCAAGAAATTATATGTGCATATAATAGATATAGAAAAATAAAAATAAAATAATTTTGAATAAATGGAAAAAATATCTAGTATATTTTTAAGATATATGGTAATATTAATATTGTTAAGTTAATAATTAACAATATGGCTTGTTGGTCAAGAGGTTAAGACGTCACCCTCTCACGGTGAAATCAGGGGTTCGATTCCCCTACGAGTCACCATTATCAAGGATTAGGGAGTTAAACAATTTTGTTTGCTCCTTTTTTTATTTGATAGATTATCCGTTGTAACACTCCCACATATTTAGATAGGAGATAATAGCAGATATGATTCTAGACTAGGTGATATTAGGGTGTAACGAATTTTAACCTTAAGGTGGAAATAAAGCTCTATTTTAAGGTTAGAATTCAGTTTATAAAAAAAGCTGCCAATATGGCAGCTTAAATATCTAATATATAAAGTTTGCGATTAGAACTATAACTGGTAAAGTTATTAATGTTCTTTCAATAAATATTATAATTAATTCTTTTATATTTACTGGAATTTTAGAACCAAGTAAAACTCCACCAACTTCAGACATATATACAAGTTGAGTTACAGAAACTGCAGCAACTATAAATCTTGTCATTTCACTAGTTATTGTTGTTGAAGCAACAACTGAAGGAAGTAACATATCTGCAAATCCAACAACTAATGTTTGAGAAGCTTGAACGGCTTCAGGTACTTGTAATAATTGAAGTATTGGAATAAATGGTACTCCAAGGATTTTAAATAGTGGAGTGTAAGTAGCTATTATAAGAGCTATTGTTGCCATACACATAACAACAGGAAGAACTCCAACCCACATATCTAAGACATTCTTAGCACCATCAGCAAAAAATTCTTTTATACTAGAATTCTTTCTTGCTTTTGTTATAGCTTGTTCATATCCCCATGATAAAGATGTATATCCTTCAGGAATAGATTCATCTATTTTATTAGTTTTACCATTATAATATGTATCTTTCTTTTTTGATAAAGGATATATTCTTGGTACTATTACGGCTGCAACTATTCCAGCAAAGGTAACAGTTAAATAAAATGGTACAAATATATTTCCAAGACCAACAGTATTTATTACTACTAAGCTAAATGTAATTGAAACTGCAGAGAATGTAGTACTTATAGTTGCAGCTTCTCTTTCAGTATAAAATCCATCTTCATATTGTTTATTAGTTAGCATTATTCCTAAAGTACCATCACCTAACCAAGAAGTAATACAGTCAATTGAAGAACGACCAGGTAATTTAAATACAGGTCTCATTATTTTAGTTAATAATGATCCAAAGAACTCTAATAGACCAAAGTTAAGTAATAACGGTAAGAATAATCCTGCAAATAAGAATATAGAAAATAATACAGTTAAAAGATCATTCAATACAAAAGCACCAGTATCACCGCTTATTATCATTTGAGGACCTATTTGGAATGCAGCAAGAACCCCAAATATACCACCTAATACTCTAGAAACTAACCATAGTGGTGTAGTGGTAAATAATGAGCTTAAAATCTTATTGTTAGTGATAAATTTAGGCTTAACAATTGTTGCTATTAAACTAAGTATAGCTGAAATAGCCATTGTACCTGTAATTATATATACTAAATATTCACCAAGAAAATTTACTAACATTCCAGAAAAAATAGCTATTGGAATTGTTACATCACCTTCATATTTTATTGGAATCATAAATAATAAGACACCAATTATAGAAGGAATGATGAATTTTAAATTATCTTTTAAAGTAAATTTACTTTTATTATCATCAAATGGTTTTAATTTTGAAACTTCCATTTTTTCTCCTTTATACATAAAAATTTATAATTATTCATCTATATTCATTCTAAATGCAAAAATATTAAAAATCAATATTTTTAATGCATAAAAATTAAAAAAAGGACTGGAAATTTTAATTTTTATGCAGATATATTAAATTTTATGTATTTTTTATTCAAGTATATAGAAGGTAATTATTTAATAAGGAAGCAAAGAGAATAAATGTAAAGGAAGTTTTTATGGTAAATAATAATAAAGATAATTATAATAGAGAGATAACAGTCTAAGGTTCAGGAGATGATTAAGGTGAATTATAGGGAACAGATTAAAGAATGCAGTAGAATAGTAGTTAAAGTAGGAACGTCAACACTTACTTATGATAATGGAAATATAAATTTAACAAGAATAGAAAAGTTGACAAGAGTACTATCAGATTTAATGAATTCTGGAAAAGAAGTTGTGTTAGTTACATCAGGAGCAGTTGGTGTTGGAGTTAACAAGCTTAAATTAAAGGAGAAACCAAAGAGTATAAAAGAGAAACAAGCAGTAGCTGCAGTAGGTCAGTGTGAGCTTATGCATATATATAGTAAGTTTTTTGGAGAATATAGTCATGTTGTTGGGCAAGTGTTATTAACAAGAGATGTTGTTGAGGATGATCATATAAGAGAAAATGTTGTTAATACATTTGAAACTTTATTAGAAAATGGAATAATACCAATAGTTAATGAAAATGACACAGTTGCCATAGATGAAATAGAAAATATAGTTAGATTTGGTGATAATGATAATTTATCTGCAATAGTAGCTCAATTAGTTTGTGCAGACTTATTAATTATACTATCTGATATAGATGGATTTTATGATTCAGATCCAAGAAAAAATCCAGATTCTCAGCTTATAAAAACAGTAGAAGAAATTACACCTGAGCTAGAAGCATGTGCAGGTGGTGCTGGAAGTTCGCTTGGAACTGGAGGAATGGCTACAAAGTTAACAGCAGCTAAAAGAGCTACAAGTGCTGGATGTAATATGGTATTAGCTAATGGTGATAATCCATCAATATTAATGGACATTACATCAGGTAAAGAGATTGGAACATTATTTATAAAGAAATAAGAATGTAGAGAGGAGTTAAGTAATAATGAATGAATTAATTATTAAAGGAAAAAAAGCTAAAGAAGTATCTTTCATACTAGGAAATTTAAGTACTGGAGAAAAAAATAATGGATTAAATGCTATGGCTGATTTTTTAGTTAATAATAAGGAAGAAATTATTAATGCTAATAAAATTGATTTACAAGCAGCAATAGAAAAAGGTACATCTAAATCTATGCTTGATAGATTAGCTTTAAATGAAGAAAGAATAGAAGGAATGGCAAATGGATTAAGACAAGTTTCTGCACTTCCAGATCCAGTTGGAGAAGTCTTAGGAATGTGGACTAGACCTAATGGATTGCAAATAGGTCAAAAAAGAGTTCCTTTAGGAGTTATAGGAATAATATATGAGGCAAGACCAAATGTAACAAGTGATGCAGCAGGATTATGCTTTAAAGCTGGTAATGCAGTTATTTTAAGAGGTGGAAGTGAAGCTATTAACTCTAATAAGGCTATAGTTAAGGTTTTAAGAGAAGGACTTAAATCTATAGATCTTCCAGAAGATGCAATTCAATTAGTAGAAGATACTAGCAGAGAAGTAGCAACTGAAATGATGAAATTAAATGAATATATAGATGTTTTAATTCCAAGAGGAGGAGCAGGGCTTATTCAAGCCGTAGTCAGAAATGCAACTGTACCAGTAATTGAAACTGGAACAGGTAATTGTCATATATATGTTGATGAATTTGCAGATTTTGAAATGGCTAAGAATATTGTATTAAATGCAAAGACTTCAAGACCATCTGTATGTAATGCTGCTGAAAAGTTATTAGTTCATGAAAAAATAGCTAAGGAGTTTATGCCAATTATTTTAAAAGCTTTAAGAGATAAAGAAGTTGAGGTTAGAGGTGATGAAACATCTATAGCTTATGATTCTTCAATAATAAAGGCTAATGACGAAGAATGGTATAATGAATATTTAGATTATAAAATTGGAGTTAAGGTAGTAAAGAATATAGATGAAGCAATAAGCTTAATTAATCACTTTGGTTCAGGTCATTCAGAAGCAATAGTTACTAAAGATTACGAAAACTCACAAAAATTCTTACAGAAGGTAAATGCAGCTGCTGTTTATGTAAATGCATCAACTAGATTTACAGATGGAGAAGAATTTGGATTTGGAGCAGAAATAGGAATCAGTACACAAAAGCTTCACGCAAGAGGCCCTATGGGACTTAAAGAACTTACAACTATTAAATACATTATCTACGGAAACGGACAGATAAGATAAGTGAGCCTCCAAATTTTAATTTGGTCAGGCGAACTTACTCAGCCGACATAAGGAGGCAGAGTTTCAATAAACGCCTCCAAATTTTAATTTGGTCAGGCGAACTTACTCAGCCGACAGAAGGAGGCAGAGTTTCATTTGTGATATTTCATTAAAAATATGTAGAAAATCAGTTAATTAGGAGTTTTTATCTAAAAAACAATGTACAAATTTTAAAATCAATACATATCATATAGTAGAAGAAATAGTCGAGAAGGAATAATATATGGCCTATGTATTGATTTTTTGTTTAATAGTAGCGCTAATTGTTCTTAGCATATTTGTAGTAATGGACATGTATGGCAATAAGTACATTTTAGACATGAAAGACCTTCCGATAGATTGTGATACAGTAATTATTTTAGGTGCTGGTATAAGACCTGATGGAAATCCTTGTGATTTATTGGCAGATAGGTTAGATACGGGTGCTAAAGTATATGTAAGAAGAATATGCAAAACTATTTTGTTAACTGGTGATAATAGTGGTGAGAATCACAATGAACTTGCTGTTATGAAAAACTGGATTATGAAAAATTACACTGAAGAGAATATTAGAGAATCAGATTTATTAATAGATAATTGTGGTTTTTGTACTTATGATAGTATGAAGAGGGCAAAGAATATATTTAATATTAATAGAGCTATAATATCAACTAATAGATATCATTTGCCAAGAGCCATATTTATTGCAAGAAGATTTGGAATTGAAGCATATGGGATAGCCTCTGATATGAGGGAATACGATAGAATGAAGAAATATAAGAGAAGAGAGCGTTTAGCTCAAATTAAAGATTTCTTTTTATGCCTTATAAAGATATATTAATGTATCTTTATAAGGCCTTTTTTTATTTATAAATAGAAATAAATTATATTTTTAATAGATTATACTTAAATTATATTGGATAATAAAGAGATAAAATAGTAGCAAGAAAAGGGAAGGAAGTAGAAAAATGTTTGAAATTAAAAAGTTTAATGATTTAACAGTTAATGAAATGTATGAAATTGCAAAATCTAGGTTTGAGGTTTTTGTTTGTGAGCAGAAGATAGTAGAAGAACAGGATTTTGATGATAAAGATAAGGTATGTCATCATATAATGTTAAAAGAAAATGAAAGAGTTGTTGCTTATTGTAGAATAGTACCTAAAGGAATAGGATATGATTATATTTCAGTAGGAAGAGTTTTAGTACTTTCAAGTCATAGAAGAAAAGGAATTGCTCAAGAAATGATGAAAGTAGCATTAGAGTTTATTAAAAACAATTTAGATGAAAAAACTGTAGTATTATCAGCACAACTTTATGCTAAAGGATTATATGAAAGTGTAGGATTTAAGGTTATATCAGATGTTTATGATGAAGTTAATATTCCCCATGTTAAAATGAAAGTAGAATTATAATGTTTTTAGGAGAGGTTTATTATGAATAGTACAAGAAACTATACATTAATAACAGGTGCATCAACTGGAATTGGATATGAGCTTGCAAAGTTATTTGCAAAGGATAGACATAATTTAATTTTAGTTGCTAGAGATGAAGGTAAATTAGAAACAGCAAAAAATGAATTAAGTAAATGTAATGTAGAAGTAAAAATATTAAGCTTAGATTTATCAAAGAGTGAAGATATTCAAGGTTTATTTAATTATGTTGAAATGAATAAGTTAAATGTAGATATTTTAGTTAATAATGCTGGAATTGGAACCTTTGGTGATTTTAGCGAAATAGAATGGGTAAAGGAAGAAGCATTAATAGATATAAATATAAAAGTATTAACTAAATTAACAAAATATTTCTTGCCTAAGATCATTGAATGTAAAAATGGAGGGATTTTAAATGTAGCTTCAACAGCTGCTTTTTGCTCAGGTCCTAGAATGGCAGCTTATTATGCATCAAAAGCATATGTACTTAATTTAACAGAAGCTATATATGAAGAGTGTAAAGATAGTGGAATAAGGATTTCATGTCTTTGTCCTGGTCCTGTTAAGACTACTTTCCAAGACAAGGCTGGAATTAAGAAAAGTGAATCTGCCAAGAAATATTTAATGGATGCAGAAGAGGTTGCTAAAGTTAGCTATAAAGATTTTAAAAAAGGGAAGCTTATTATAATTCCTGGAATGAAAAATAAATTATTAGTTATTGGAAATAAGCTTTTACCTAGACGAATCTCAAGAAAAATAATACTGAAAACTAATAAAAAATAAGGAGAAAAATATGGGGATTTTTGATGGATATTTATTAGTTTCTGATATGGATGGAACACTTTTAAATAGTAAAGGAAAATTATCAGAAGAAAATAAAAAAGCTATAGAGTATTTTGTAGATAATGGTGGTCAATTTACTTTAGCTACTGGACGTATGTTACCTTCAATAAAGAGACATATTCATAAGATGAAGGTTACACTTCCTGTAATTATGTATAATGGAACTAAAGTATATGATTTTAATAGTGATGAAGTAATTTGGGAAAAGTTTTTAGAGGAAGAACGAAAAGAAATAGTCAAAGTAGTAAATAAGGTTAATCATAATATAGGAATAGAGATATATAGTAATGAGCAAGTATATATTTATCAAGCATGTAAAAGAACTGAAAGATTTAGTAAGCTAGGTTATGATGTAATTTATAATGTCGATGATAGTATTTGGAATAAAAAATGGACTAAAGCGTTAATTGTAGGCGAAAAAGAAGAGCTAGATTTTGTTGAAACATATTTAAGAAAAGACTATGGTGATAATAATATTGTAAGAAGTTCAGATGTATATTTAGAAATAATACCAAAAGAAATATCAAAAGGACAAGCATTAAAGAAATTAGTAATGCATAAAGAAATTGAAGATTTTACGATAATTACGGTTGGAGATAATATGAATGACGTTGAGCTTTTACAAGAAGCTGATTATGGTTTTTGCATAAGCAATGGAAGTGAAGAATTAAAAAGAAAATCAAAATATATAGCACCAAGTAATGATGAAAATCCAATAGAATTTATAGTAAACTGGATAAAAGAATTAAAAAATAAATAAGTTTAAGAAAATAAAGCCATTAAGATAACAAATCTTAATGGCCTTATTTTATGCGTTTATAAAAATACAATAAAGTTGCATAAATATTCATTGAGGAGTATAATTATAAAAAATACACATTGAAATATTTGGAATAGAGTGTACAAAAATTTAGATGGTAAATTCCATCTAATAAAGCTAATTTATTCTTGACAATAATTCGTGCTAAATATACAATAATATACAAAGATAAGAATAAATAATTAATTAGTTAAAAAGTACACTTTAAATTGGTCCAGAGAGGCCAGAAAGGAGTATGTAGGTATGTTATACGTAAATAGCAATAGTTACATCGATTTATCAAAAGAATTTTCTAAAGTAAATTTTAAATATAATAAGGATAGTATGGAGAGATTACATAGTTAAATGTCTCCTTACTATCCTTTTCTGTTATTTTTAACTAAATAAATAGTTAAGAAAATAGATAAATTATATTTGAAGTTAAAGAGCTTTTAGAAAGTGTATTTTTAGCTGTTATATACATGAATTTTAGGAGGGCTAGGAATGAAAGCAAGGCTTATATTAGAAAATGGCATGATTTTTGAAGGTAATGCATTTGGATACTTAAAAGATAGCGTAGGAGAGGTTGTATTTACAACAGGAATGACAGGATATCAAGAGGTTTTAACAGATCCATCATACTACGGACAAATTGTAACTATGACATATCCACTAATAGGAAACTACGGAATAAATTTAGAGGATAACGAATCAGATACACCTAAGGTAAGAGGATTCATAGTAAGAGAAAAATGTAGCTTCCCAAATAACTTTAGATGTGAAATTGGATTAGAAGATTACTTAAAGCAAAATAAAATAATAGGTTTAGAAGGTATAGATACAAGAGCTTTAACAAAGGTATTAAGAAACAATGGGACAATGAGAGGAATAATCTCATTAGAACATGAAACATTAGAAGAAGTTAAAGAAAAAATAAGTGCTTTTTCAAATAGAGATGCAGTAAAAATGGTAACTACAAAGAAACCATATACAATCGAGGGAACAGGAAAGCATGTTGCAATTATGGATTTTGGAATAAAAACAAATATAATAAGAAATTTCAAAAAGAGAAATTGCAAAATAACAGTATTTCCAATGACTGCTACAGCAGAAGAAGTATTATCAGTAAATCCTGATTTAGTATTTTTATCAAATGGCCCTGGAGATCCAGAAGATTTAACTGATGTAATAGAAAACATTAAAAAGATAGTTGGAGTTAAACCTATAGTAGGTATTTGTTTAGGACATCAATTACTAGCATTAACTTTAGGTGGAAAAACTACTAAATTAAAGTTTGGACATAGAGGATGCAACCATCCAGTAAAAGATTTAGAAAGAAATAGAGTTCATATTACTTCTCAAAATCATGGATATGTAGTAGATGAGCTACCAGAAAGTGTTATAGCAACACACTTAAATATTAATGACGGAACAGTGGAAGGTATGAAACATACTACTTTACCAATATACTCAGTTCAATTCCATCCAGAGGCTGCAGCAGGTCCGAAGGATAGTGAATATATATTTGACAGATTTATGGAATATGCACTATAGGAGGGTTTAGAAAATGCCATTAAATAAAGATATTAAAAAAGTTTTAGTTATAGGATCAGGACCAATAGTTATCGGGCAAGCTGCAGAGTTTGATTATTCAGGAACTCAAGCATGTCAAGCATTAAAGGAAGAAGGGATAGAAGTTGTATTAGTAAACTCTAACCCAGCTACTATTATGACGGACAAAGAAGTTGCAGATAAAATTTATATAGAACCATTAACATTAGAATTTGTTGAAAAAGTAATAGCAAAGGAAAGACCAGATAGTTTACTTGCTGGTATGGGAGGTCAAACAGGACTTAACTTAGCAGTTGATTTACATGATGCTGGAATATTAGAAAAGTATAATGTTAAAGTTATAGGAACTTCAATAGCTTCTATCAAAGAAGGTGAAGATAGAGAGCTATTTAGAGATATGATGCATAGAATCAATGAGCCGGTTATTACATCTGAAATAGTAACTGATATGGAAGCTGGTATGGCATTTGCAAACAAGATTGGTTACCCAGTTATAGTAAGACCTGCTTATACATTAGGAGGAACTGGTGGTGGAATAGCTGAAAATGAAGAAGAATTAAGAACTATTCTTGCATCAGGATTACAATTAAGTACAATAGGTCAAGTTTTATTAGAAAAATCAGTTAAAGGTTGGAAGGAAGTAGAGTACGAAGTAATGAGAGACTCTTATGGAAACTGTATAACTGTTTGTAACATGGAAAACATTGACCCAGTAGGTATTCATACAGGGGATAGTATAGTTGTAGCTCCATCTCAAACTTTATCTGATAAAGAATACCAAATGCTTAGAACTGCATCAATCAATATTATCAATGCAGTAGGAATCGAAGGTGGATGTAACGTACAATTTGCATTAAATCCAAATTCATTTGAATATGCAGTTATTGAAATTAACCCTAGAGTTTCAAGATCTTCAGCTTTAGCATCAAAAGCTACTGGATATCCAATAGCAAAGCTTGCAGCTAAAATAGCTTTAGGATATGGACTAGATGAAATTAAAAATGCAGTAACTCAAAAGACATATGCTTGTTTTGAACCAACATTAGATTATGTTGTAGTTAAGATTCCAAAGTGGCCCTTCGATAAGTTCTTTACAGCTGATAGAGCTTTGGGAACAAAGATGATGGCAACTGGAGAAATAATGGCTATAGGTGCTAACTTAGAGTCAGCATTATTAAAAGGTATAAGAAGTTTAGAAATAGGAAAATATTCTTTAGACCATCCAAAGTTTAAAGAAATGAGCATTCAAGAATTGAAAGAAGCTGTAATGAAGCCAGATGATGAAAGATTATTTGCTCTTACAGAAATGATAAGAAGAGATTATAGAATTGAAAGTATAGCTAAAATTACAGGAATAGATATATTCTTCTTAGAAAAATTCAAATGGATAGTACATGAAGAAACTAGATTAAAATTAAGCAAAATAGATGATTTAGATAAAGAATGGTTATTAAATCTTAAGAGAAAAGGATTCTCAGATAAGGCTATAGCTGATATGTTAAGGGTTAGTCCAGATGATATTTATAGATTAAGAAATATTTGGAATATAAAGCCAGCTTATAAGATGGTTGATACTTGTGGAGGAGAGTTTGAAGCATTATCACCATACTATTACTCAACTTATGAACAATATGATGAAGTTGAAGTATCAGATAAGAAAAAGGTTATAGTAATAGGTTCAGGACCAATAAGAATAGGGCAAGGTATAGAGTTTGACTATGCTTCAGTTCACTGTGTAATGGCATTAAAGAAGATGGGAATTGAAACTATAATAGTTAATAATAACCCAGAAACAGTAAGTACAGACTTCAATATATCAGATAAACTTTACTTTGAACCATTAACAGAAGAAGATGTATTAAACATAATTGAAAAAGAAAATCCATATGGAGTTATTCTTCAATTTGGTGGTCAAACAGCAATTAAACTTGCAAACTTCTTAAAGGAAAAAGGAATTAAGACTTTAGGAACTACAGCAGATCAAATTGATATGGCTGAAGATAGAGAAAAATTTGAAGAATTACTTGAAAAGTTTGATATAGCAAGACCTAAAGGAAAAGGTGTTTGGACTTTAGAAGAAGGTATAGAAGAAGCAAATAGATTAAAATATCCAGTACTTGTTAGACCTTCATATGTATTAGGTGGTCAAGGTATGGAAATAACTCACGATGAAGAGGAGTTAACTTACTATTTAAGCAATGCATTTAAAAAGGATAAGAAAAATCCAATACTTATAGATAAATACTTAATGGGTAGAGAAATAGAAGTAGATGCCATATCTGATGGAGAAAATATTTTAATACCAGGTATAATGGAACATTTAGAAAGAGCTGGGGTTCACTCAGGAGACTCTGTAACAATGTACCCAAGCCAAAATATTAGCGAGGAAATCAAAGCGAAAGTTTTAGATTACACTAAGAAGTTAGCTTTAGCTATAGGAATTAAGGGAATGATAAACATTCAATTCATAGAGTTCGAAGGCAACCTTTATGTAATAGAGGTTAATCCAAGAGCTTCAAGAACAGTTCCATATATCAGTAAGGTAAGTGGAGTTCCAATAGTAGATTTAGCTACTAAGGTTATGCTTGGAGAAAAGTTAGTTGATTTAGGTTATGGAGTAGATGTTTATCCAGAACCAGAACTAGTATCAGTTAAGGTTCCAGTATTCTCAACTCAAAAATTACCAAAGGTTGAAGTATCTTTAGGACCTGAAATGAAATCTACTGGAGAAGTTTTAGGTGTAGGTAGAGATGTTAAGGAAGCATTATATAAAGGGTTTGTTGGTGGAGGAATGTACCCATCAATGGAAAAAGGAAAAATATTAGCAACTATCAATAAGCATGATAAGGCTGAATTCTTACCAATAGCGAAAGATTTAGCTAAAGTTGGATACAAGTTTATTGCAACAGAAGGAACTTGTAAGCTTTTAAGAGAATCAGGAATTGACTGTGAAGAAGTTAGAAGACTTAATGAACAAGAACCAAATATATTAGATGTTGTTAAGAATAAAGAAGTTGATTTAGTTGTAAATACTCCAACAAAGGGTAATGATTCTAAGAGAGATGGATTCTTAATTAGAAGAGCTGCCATTGAAAGAAATATAGGTGTTATAACAGCTTTAGATACGTTAAGAGCAATAGCAGATGTTAAGGTATCTGAAATTGATAAGAGAGATTTAGAAGTGTTTAATATAGCTGAATAATAAAAAAGGAACAGGAAAAAT
>NZ_CBYM010000036.1 GCF_000577815.1 Clostridium saudiense
GCTTAACAGATTCGCATTATGCCCCAAATTTTTACCTGAGCACATATAATTATAATAGAAATAAAGAGTATTTTAAAGAGACATTAGTAAAATAGTAGAAAAAACTTTACTGACTAGGCTATTTACTATAAAATTACTTAAAGAAGAAATACTTAAAATAAGATTAAGGGGGCACGATTAATGAATGTTAATATGAAAAATGTTAAAATCTCAGGCATTAGAAAATTTTATAATGAAGTACAAAAAGTCGATGGAGCTATTTCATTAACATTAGGTCAGCCGGATTTTGAATTACCAAAAGCAATAAAAGATGGACTAATTAAAGCTATTAATGAAAATAAAACAACATATACAAGTAATTTAGGTATAGATGAATTAAGAAATGAAATAAGTAAATATTTAAATACAAAGGATATTTCATATAATGCAAATGAAATATGCATTACTGTTGGTGGAAGTGAGGCATTATTTAACATATTTACAGCATTAATTAATAAAAATGATAAAGTTTTAATACCGACACCGGCTTATCCAGCTTATGAAAGTATAGTTGCTATTTTAGGTGGTGAAGTAGTTAATTATTCTTTAGATGAGCAATTTAATATAAATATAGATGATATAGAAAATAAAATAAAAGATATGAATATAAAATATTTAGTATTATCATTGCCTAGTAATCCAACCGGTGCAGTATTATCTAAAGAGGAAAAAGAAAAACTGGTAAGAGTTATTAAAGATAACGATGTTATTGTTATTACTGATGAGATTTATGAAGCATTATGTTATGAAGAATATTATAGTGTAGCACAATGCAAAGAAATTAAAGAAAAGATAATTTATGTTGGTGGATTTTCTAAAATGTTTTCTATGACAGGATTAAGAGTTGGGTATTATGCATGTAGCGAATATTTAATGAATGAAATAATTAAAGTACATCAATATAATGTTTCATGTGCACCATCAATTTGTCAATGGGCAGTATATGATGGATTTAAATATGGATTAAATGATGTAAAATATATGAAGCGTATTTTTAGCAAAAGAAAAGATTTTGTAGTTAATAGATTAAAAGAAATAGGATTAGATGTAGTTATTCCAAAGGGAGCATTTTATGTATTTCCTTCAATTAAAAAGTACAATATGTCATCTGAAGAATTTGCATTAAGACTTTTACATGAAGAAAAAGTGGCTTGTGTACCAGGTACAGCATTTGGTAATGGTGGAGAAGGGTATTTAAGATTATCTTATTGTTACTCTGATGAAGAACTAAATGAATCGTTAAATAGGTTAGAAAAATTTATTAAAAAGCTTTAGAGCATATTAGCAATAATATTTAAAAGATATAGGTTTTGTTAAACATTATATATGTAGACCTATGTCTTTTTTGTTTTATTATAAAGTATTTATTAAATGTATAAGTATATTAATGTAAAAAAATACAATAAATATTTAAAAATGTCCGTCATAGGTGGTATAAAAAAAAGAAAATGTTTGTTTCTGTTTTAAAATTTGAAATCAAAATAGTTAATAATTTATTAATAGAATTTCCAATGAAAAAAGTGTAATAATATATGTTATAATGGATAAATTGGCTAAAATAGTAAATGTAAACGTTGTCTAAATGGTGAAAACTTGTTTATCATATTGCAAAAAAATATGCAGTAAATTTAATAATATATTAATTTAAATAGAAAATATTTAACGATGTATTTTGACAAATATTATAAATGTATTATAATTAATATAAATTGTTAACATTTAACTTTTAAAAAATTTGGATGGGGGTTGTACACAAATGCTAAAGTATATTGGAAAAAGAATTTTAACTAGTATAGTTACAATTTGGGCAGTAATAACAATTGTGTTCTTTCTTGTAAGAATTATGCCAGGAGGACCTTTTGAAGGCGAAAAAATTACTGCAGAAATGAAAGAAGTATTAAATGAAAAGTATGGATTAGATAAACCTATGGGAGAACAATATGTTATCTATATGAAAGGTTTATTAAAAGGTGATTTTGGACAATCAATGAAATATAAAGGTAGACAAGTTATTGATACAATAAAAAATGGTTTTCCAAAATCAGCACAAGTCGGAGCAGTTGCTATTGTTGCATCTGTAGTTGTTGGTATTTTACTTGGGGTTGTTGCAGCATTAAATGCAGATAAATGGCCTGATAGGATATGTATGATAATTGCCACTCTGGGAATTACGATACCGAGTTTTGTTATCGGATCATTATTGATATTTGTATTTACAGTAAAATTAAAAGTATTAGGAGCTACAGGTATTAGCAAACCTGAAAATTATATAATGCCTGTTATAGCATTATCAGGAAGTTCTATGGCATTTATAACTAGATTAACAAGAAATAAGTTAATTGATGTATTAAAATCAGATTATATTAGAACTGCAAAAGCTAAAGGGTTAAGTGGTGGAAAAATTATATTTAAACATGCATTAAGAAATTCACTAATTCCAGTAGTAACATATTTAGGACCTTTAACTGCAGGGGTACTTACAGGTTCATTCGTAGTTGAAAAGATATTTGCTATTCCAGGATTAGGGAATGAGTTTACGTTAACAATAACAAATAGAGACTATACAGCTTTATTAGGGGTTTTAGCTTTCTATTGTACATTTATAGTAATTTGTAATTTAATTGTTGATTTATTATATGTTGTAGTAGATCCAAGAATTAAACTTGAAGCATAAAAGGGGGAGAGATAATGAAAAACGTAGTGGCAGAAAATTTAGATTTAAACATTGATAGCGATTTATTTTCTCCTTTAAGTACTGAAGAGAAAAAAGCTGATGATGTTATAAGACCAAGCGTAGGTTATTGGGCAAATGCTTGGAGAAGATTAAAACAAAATAAAGTTGCATTATTTTCATTAGTAATGATTATAGTAATTATTATATTTGCAATATTTGGACCAATATTAATTGAAAAGTTATATGGATTTACTTATAAATCTACAGATAAAACTGCTTCAAATTTATGGCCAAATGCACAACACTGGTTTGGAACAGATAATTTAGGTAGAGATTTATTTGTAAGAGTTATGTATGGTGCAAGATATTCATTAATTATTGCTTTTGCAGCATCAGTTTTAAACCTTGTAATTGGGGTTTTATACGGTGGTATTGCAGGTTTCTTAGGTGGAAAAGTTGATAATATAATGATGAGAATTGTAGACGTCTTATATTCAATTCCTACATTAATATATGTAGTATTATTAATGAACGTTTTAAAGAAAGATGGATCTAGTGGTATGTTTGCAATTATTGTTGCAATGGCTATTTCATCTTGGGTTGGTATGGCTAGAATAGTTAGAGGAGATATCCTTCAACTTAAACAGCAAGAATTTGTTTTAGCAGCTAAAACATTAGGTGCATCTAAAACAAGAATATTATTAAGACATTTAATTCCTAACTGTTTAGGTTCAATCATAGTAACAATGACATTATTTGTACCTTCAGCTATATTTACTGAAGCATTCCTAAGTTACATAGGTTTAGGGTTAAACGCTCCACTTGCTTCTTTAGGAACATTAGCAAATGATGCAAAGGGATTATTAACAACTCAACCTTATCAATTATTATTCCCGGCTGCTATGATTTGTTTAATCATTTTAGCATTTAACTTATTTGGTGATGGATTAACTGAAGCTTTAGATCCAAAGCATCAAAAATAGGAGGAGAAACATATGAGTAAATTATTAGAAGTTAAAAACTTAAAAACATCATTTAAGACTCATATTGGAGATGTACAATCTGTAAGAGGAGTATCATTTCATTTAGAAAAAGGGGAAGCTCTTGGAGTTGTTGGTGAATCAGGATGTGGTAAGTCAGTAACAATGATGACAATAATGAGGCTTTTAGGAGCAAATGCAAAAATAGATGCTGAAAGAATTTTCTTTGATGATAAAGATATAACAAAACCTACTGAAAAATTGATGCAAACAATAAGAGGAAATGATATGTCTATGATTTTCCAAGATCCAATGACATCATTAAACCCTTTATTCACAGTAGGAGATCAATTAACTGAACATTTAATAAAGCATAAAAAGATATCTAAAAAAGAAGCTAATGAAAAAGCTATTAAAATGCTTGATATGGTAGGAATTCCTAGTCCAGAAAAAAGATTAAAGCAATATCCACATGAATTTTCAGGTGGTATGAGACAAAGAGTTATGATTGCAATGAGCTTAATTTGTGAACCTAAGCTTATTATTGCAGATGAACCTACTACGGCACTTGATGTTACAATACAAGCACAAATATTAGATTTAATGAAAGATTTAAAAAGCAAGTTAGATACATCAATAATATTAATAACACATGACTTAGGAGTAGTTGCTGATCTTTGTTCAAGAATTAATGTTATGTATGGTGGACTTATTGTTGAAGAAGGAACTACTGAGGATATATTCTATAGAGGAAAACATCCTTATACATGGGGACTTTTAAGAAGTGTTCCAAATCCAAAGAGCGAATTAAAAGAAAAATTAATTCCTATTGAAGGACAACCACCAGATTTATTAAAACCACCTGTTGGATGTCCGTTTACTGCAAGATGTGATTATGCTATGAAAATATGTAAAGAAAAACAACCACCACTATTTGAAGTAGGAGAAGGTCACAGAGCAGCATGTTGGTTATGTCATGAAAATGCACCAAAAGTTGAATCACCAATAAGGGGGGAAGAATAATGGAAAATAAAAATGACGTTATTTTAGAGGTTAAAAACCTTTGTAAATACTTCCCTGCAAACAAAGGATTATTTTCAAAGAAGAGCTTTGTTAAGGCAGTAGATAATGTTTCTTTTACAATTAAAAGGGGAGAAACTTTAGGGTTAGTAGGAGAATCAGGATGTGGTAAAACTACTACTGGAAGAACTATTTTAAAGTTATATGAACCAACTTCAGGTCAAATAATTTTTAATGGACAAGATATTACAGGTTTAAGTGAAAAGAAGATGGTATCTTTAAGAAAAAATATGCAAATGATTTTCCAAGATCCATATGCATCACTTAATCCAAGAATGACTGTTGGAGATATTATCGGTGAAGCCATTGATATTCATGGGTTATTTAAAGGAAAAGAAAGAGAAGATAGAATTAGATATTTATTAGATAAAGTAGGTTTAAATGGTAGTCACATTAATAGATATGCTCATGAATTCTCAGGTGGACAAAGACAAAGAATTGGTATAGCAAGAGCATTAGCAGTTCAACCAGATTTCATAGTGTGTGATGAACCAATATCAGCACTTGACGTTTCTATTCAAGCTCAAGTTATAAATATGCTTGAAGAATTACAAGAAGAATTTGGATTAACTTATTTATTTATAGCACATGACCTTTCAATGGTTAAACATATATCAACTCATATTGGAGTTATGTATTTAGGGCAAATGGTAGAAAAAGGTCCAGCAGATGATGTTTATATGAATCCAAAACATCCTTATACTAAAGCACTTTTATCAGCAGTTCCAATACCTGATCCTAAGGTAGCAAAGGCTAATAAAAGAATAGTTTTAGAAGGAGATATTCCATCACCAATAGATCCTCCACCAGGTTGTAGATTTAAAGGTAGATGTAAAGATGCAATGAAGGTATGTTCTGAAATTAATCCAGAATTAAAAGAAGTTGAACCAGGACATTTTGTTGCTTGTCATTTATATAAATAATTAATTAGACTGATTAAATTATAATTTAATCAGTCATACAAAAGTTATCACATTGCAGAAATGCAATTTAGATAAAGAAAAACAAGGGGGAAAATTTCAATGAAAAGTTCAAAACTTAAAAAGTTATGTGCAGTTGTATTAGCTGCAACATTAGCTACTTCTTTATTTATTGGTTGTGGCGATAGCTCATCTAATAGTGGAAGTAGTTCTTCTAACCAACAATTGGTATTTAATTTAGGTGAGGATCCAGAAACAATGGACCCAACATTAAACAATTCTTCAGGTGCTGGAACTATGATTTTAAACGCATTTGAAGGATTAATGGTACTTGATGAAAATGATCAACCAGTAGAAGGTACAGCTGAAAGTATGGAAGTTTCTGAAGATGGATTAGTATATACTTTCAAAATAAGAGAAGATGCTAAATGGTCTGATGGAGAAGCTGTAACAGCAGATAACTTTAAGTACTCTTGGTTAAGAGCATTAAATAAAGAAACAGCTGCTGAATATGCTTATCAATTATTCTACATTAAAAATGCAGAAAAGTTTTATAATGGAGAAGCAACAGCAGAAGAAGTTGGAATTAACGTAATTGATGAAAAAACATTAGAAGTTACATTAGAAACTCCAACTGCATACTTCCCACAATTATTAGCATTTACAACATATGTTCCTTTAAGAGAAGATATAGTTTCTGCTAATCCAGAAGGATGGGCAACTAACCCTGAAACTTATGTTTCAAATGGTCCATTTAAATTAGTACAATGGGATATGAAAGATCAATTAGTTTTTGAAAAAAATGAAAACTATTGGGATAAAGACAGTGTTAAATTAGAATCTTTAACTTTTAAATTAGTTACAGATGATACTACTGCATACTCAGAATTAAAAGCTGGAAACTTTGATATGGTTAACTCTGTACCAACAAATGAAATTGAACCAGGTATAGAAGAAGGGTTAGTTCATGTTAACCCTAAATTAGGAAACTATTACTTTGCAATCAATGTTGGTAAGCAAGATACTTTAAGTGAAGATGTTAAAGAAGTTTTAAACAATAAATTAGTTAGACAAGCTTTAAATCTTGCTATTGATAGACAAGAAATAATTGATAACGTTGGTAAAGCAGAACAAATTCCTGCATATAGCTTTGTTCCACAAGGTATTACAGATGAAAATGGTAATGATTTTGCATCAAAAGAATATTATGATCCATCAGATATGGAAGGAAATATAGCAAAAGCAAAAGAATTATTAAAAGAAGCTGGTTACGAAAATGGTAATGGGATTCCAACTATAGAATTAATGTACAATTCAGAAGGTGCTCATAAAGATATATGCCAAATCATCCAACAAAACTGGGAAGAAATTGGTGTAAATGTTGAATTAACAAACCAAGAATGGGCTGTATTCTTAAATACTAGACAACAAGGTGATTATCAAATTGCAAGACATGGATGGATTGGGGATTATATAGATCCAATGACATTCTTAGATTTATGGGTTACAGGTGGAGGAAACAACGATTGCGGATTTAGCAACGCTAGATATGATGAATTAATTGCTGCTGCAAAAGTTGAAACAGATTCTGCAAAGAGACTTGAAATGTTAAGAGAAGCTGAAGATATATTAATGGATGAAATGCCAATATTACCAATCTATTACTATACAACAGTAACAGCTGCAAACGAAAATGTTAAAGGTGTTAGAATTTCTACATTAGGAAAAATTTCTTTCAAATATGCATATAAAGAATAATTAATCAAAGAGAGTCAAATATGACTCTCTTTTTAATTTCCAGCAGGATTGTAATGATTGCTAGAAACTCCTTCTCTTTTTACAGACTTATGTTTTAAATTTGGATTATGATTATGACCTTCTTCAGTAATTGGAGTTTGATAATTGCATTTTTCCATTCTAGCAACTTTATTATCAGGTTGACTATCTTTTGGCATAATAAAATTCCTCCTAAATATCAATATATAATTTACAAGCTTAGTATATACAAAAGTAATAAGAAATATATATCCAAATCTTTCATAGCAATTTAAAAGCAAAATAAAAAGAGCTACTTTTGTAGCTCTTTTCTATAAACCTAAAACATCATCCATATTGTATAGTCCAGCTTCTGATACTGTAGCCATATACTCACATGCTTTTAAAGCACCGATAGCAAATACATCTCTTGAAATAGCTTTATGAGATAACTCAATAACTTCACCAGTTCCAGCAAATATTACATCATGATCTCCAACTATAGATCCACCTCTAACTGCATGAATTCCTATTTCATTTTTTTCTCTCTTTTTATGCCCATCTCTACCATGAACATAGTGAGTTTCTTCTGAAATTGATTCTTTTATAGTATCAGCTAAAAGTAATGCAGTACCACTTGGAGAATCTAATTTTTGATTGTGATGTTTTTCAATTATTTCAATATCATAATTTCCATATAATAAAGGAGTAACTTTTCTTAATAATGAGTTAATAAGGTTAATACCTAAAGACATATTAGCTGATTTAAATAAAGGTAAAGTTTTACTTTTTTCATTTATTAAATTTAAATCATCTTGATTGTAACCAGTAGAGCAAATTACTAAAGGTTTTTTTGTTCTTTCTGTTAATTCTAATAATTTGTGTAAAGTGCTAATGTTAGAAAAATCTAAAAGAACATCATATTCTATATTAACATCATCTGGTGTAGTGAATACAGGATATTTTTCCTCCTTAGGAAATTTATCAATACCAGCAACAATTTCTAAATTAGGAAATTCACTTACTAAATTAGTAATAACAGTTCCCATTTTTCCACAACATCCACTTAATAGTACTTTAACCATAAAATATACTCCTTCTATACTAATTTGTGTCTCTTTAGTGTATTAACTAAAGTTTCTTGATTTTTGTCATTCATTTTATAAAGAGGCAATCTTAATTCGCCAACATTCATTCCCATAATATTCATAGCTGTTTTTACAGGGATTGGATTTGTTTCAATAAATAAATCGTTAATTAAATCTAAATATTCTAATTGTAAAGCTGTTGCTTTAGAACAATCACCTTCTAAATAATATTTACACATATCATGAATAGTTTTCGGAACGATATTAGCTGCAACAGAAATTACGCCAACTCCGCCTAGTGACATTATTGGAACTACTTGGTCATCGTTGCCTGAATAAATATCAATTTTGCCACCACATAAAGCTTTCATTTTAGCTATTTGACTTAAGTTTCCGCTAGCTTCTTTTATTGCTACAACATTATTAAGCTCTGTAAGTTTTAATAATGTCTCAGCTGTAATGTTCATATTAGTTCTACTTGGAACATTATAAAGTATTATTGGAGTCTTTACAGCATCGTTAATTGCTTTGAAATGCATAAATAATCCTTCAGCATTTGTTTTATTATAATATGGTGTAATAACAAGTAAACCATCAACACCAACACTTTCTGCATAAAGACTCATTTCTATAGAAGTTCTGGTATTATTTCCACCAGTACCAGCAATAACAGGGATTCGTTTATTTACAGTATCAACTGTGAATTTAATAGCATCTTTCTTTTCTTTTTCTGTCATTGTAGTTGCTTCGCCTGTTGTACCACAAACGATAATAGCATCAGTAGATTCCTTTATATGCCATTCAAGTAATTCTCTGAATTTCTCAAAATCTATACCATTTTCATTAAAAGGTGTAATTATAGCTACACCTGAGCCTTTAAAAATTGACATTATATTCCTCCTAAAGCCAGTTATTATTAATTAATACTTCGGCAATTTGTACAGCATTTAATGCTGCTCCTTTTCTTATGTTATCTGCAACAACCCATAAATTCAATCCATTATCTATACTAAAATCACGTCTTATTCTACCAACGTAAACATCATCTTTTCCTGAGACTTCTAACGGTGTTGGATATTTAAGTTCGCTAACATTATCATAAACTGTTAATCCAGGTGTATTTTCAAATAATGTAAATATATCTTCTATTTCAAATGGATTATTTAATTCAACATTAATGCTTTCACTATGGCTATTTAAAACAGGGACTCTTACAGTTGTAGCAGTTATTCTTAAATTTTCATCGTGTAAAATCTTTCTTGTTTCGTTAATCATTTTTTCTTCTTCTTTAGTATAACCGTTATCTAAAAATACGTCTATGTGAGGAAGACAGTTACCAGCTATTGGGTATGGGAATTTTTTAGGAGCAACTCCATTTAAACCATCTTCTAAATCAGCTATACCTTGCATTCCTGCCCCTGAAACAGCTTGGTATGTTGAATACACAACTCTTTTTATTCCATACTTATCTAATAAAGCTTTTAATGGTACCATTGCTTGAATTGTAGAACAATTTGGGTTAGCAATAATTCCATTATGATTTTTTAAATCCTCAGGGTTAACTTCAGGAACAACTAAAGGAACGTTTTTGTCCATTCTCCAAGCACTTGAGTTATCTATAACAACTGCTCCATATGATGAGAAAATAGGAGCAAATTTTAAACTTGTATCTCCACCTGCTGAAAATAATGCAATGTCTATTTTCTTATTTTTGATATTTTCTTCACAAGTATTTTCTACTATATATTTTTGACCTTTAAATTCTAAATAAGATCCTGCTGATCTTTGAGAAGCAAAAAGATATAGATTTTTAATAGGGAAATTTCTTTCCTCTAATATTTCTAAAAATTTTCTACCTACATTACCAGTACTACCAACAATTGCAACATTGTACATTTTGGTTCCCCCTTTTTTACTCTTAATATTTGCATATATAAATTTAATAATAGAAAATATTCTGTCCAAATTTAGGAAGATTAAATTTACTATTAAAAAAACCTTGAGTTATCACTCAAGGTATACTGTACATATAAATACAAAAAATCCTTAAATGATAGCTCACCACATAAAAATGTGACAGAAATATGCATATTATACATACCCCCAGTTATATAGCTGTAAAGCTTAGGCTATATACTTCGGCGATAAATCCTTTCCTATTATTTTAACACGCTTAAATCCATAATAATACTCTTAAGTACCGCACCTCTATCTATTTATAAACTTATATGATTTAGATTATACCTTTTATATACAAAACTTTCAAGGAATATTTAGTAATTTATTCATATATACTTAATTTTATTATATGAATGTATTACAAAATTGTAACAGCGTATTTTGTATAAATATAAAAGATATAGGAGAAAATATTTTTATAAATTTTATATAGGGGGAATTTTCATGAGTAAAACACCATTAAAGAAGATAATAAAGTCAAAAATTAAGACTAATAAAGAACTTACACCACAAGAAAAAATGCGTGAAAAGATAAAATATGAAATCGCAGAAGAATTAGGCTTAAGTGAAAAAGTAGATGAGTGTGGATGGGGAGGATTAACTGCTGAAGAAACAGGTAGAATAGGTGGAATTATGACAAAAAGAAAAAAAGAATTAAAGTTACCAACTAATGATCAGATTTTAGGAAGAAAATAATGGATTGACTTAATATTTAGTATCATAGTAATATAAAACATAGAAATTTATTTTTTTGTATTATAATTTACATTATTATAAGATTTTCTCACAATTTAATGAAGTGAGGGGGGATATTATGGCTTATGGAGAATTTGCAAAGATATATGATGAATTAATAAATGAAGATATAAATTATGATGAAATGGTAGATTGTATATTAAGAATTTGTAATGAAAATAATATAGAATTTAATGATTATTTAGATATAGCATGTGGTACAGGTAATGTTACAGTAAGAATAGCAAAACATTTTAAAAATATTTACGGAGTAGATTTATCTGAAGATATGCTTAGAGAGGCTTTTGATAAGTTAAAAAGTGAACGTATTAAAGGTAAGATAATCTGTCAAGACATGACCGAGCTTTCTTTAAATAGAAAGTTTGATTTAATTACTTCGGTATTAGATTCTACAAATTATGTAACAGATATAGAGGGTTTAAAAAACTATTTTAAAGGTGTATATGAACATTTAAAAGATGACGGATTATTTATATTTGATGTTAATTCGTATTATAAATTATCAGAGATACTAGGTAATAATATTTATACATATAGTGAGGAAGATGTTTTTTATACTTGGGAAAATGTTTTTGAAGATGACTTATTATCTATGTTTTTAACTTTCTTTGTTAAAAAGGGAGAATTATATGAAAGATTTGAAGAAGAACATCTTGAAAGGGCTTATAAAGAGTCTCAGTTAGAAAGTATCTTAGAAGAGTTAGATTTTAAGCTTATTAATAAATTTGATGGATATTCTAATGATAATGTACAAGCAAATAGTGAGAGAATAGTATATGTTGTAAAGAAAATTCAATAGTTGGAGGTCAAATATGAGCGATAAAATAATTAGAGCAGTAGCTAAAGATGGAATGGTAAGAATAATTGCAGGAACAACTACTAATTTAGTAGAAGATGCAAGAGTTATACATGAATGTACGCCAGTAGCTTCAGCAGCATTAGGGAGAATGTTAACAGCAGGGGCCTTATTAGGAGCTACATTAAAGTCTGAAAATGAAGTAATGACTTTAAGAATAAATGGTGGCGGAGATGCGGAAGGAGTAGTTGTAACTGCTTATGAAGGTGCTAAAGTAAAGGGGTATATTGGAAATCCTTATGGTGATTTACCGTTAAATGCAAATGGAAAGCTTGATGTTGGTGGATATGTAGGTAAAAATGGAACACTTATGGTTATTAAAGATTTAGGCATGAAAGATCCATATGTTGGTCAAGTACCAATACATTCTGGTGAAATTGCTGAAGATTTAGCATATTATTTCACTGTTTCTGAACAAACACCATCAGCTGTTTCATTAGGAGTTTTAGTAGATAAGGATTATTCTATTAAGGTAGCTGGTGGATTCATAATTCAAATGTTACCAGGAGCAGATGAATTTTTAGCTGATATAATAACTTATAGATTAGAGGAAATTCCTTCTTTAACAACAATGTTAGATGAAGGAAAGAGCATGGATGATATACTAGAGTATATTTTCGGAGACATGGACTTAAAAATACTTGAAGAAGTGACTCCAGAATTTTACTGTAACTGCTCAAGAGAAAAGGTAGAAAAAGCTTTAATTTCTATTGGAGAAAAAGATTTAAGAGAAATATATGAAGATGGAAAAAATGAAGAATTAAAATGTCATTTCTGCAATAAGACATATGTATTTACTAAAGAAGAAATAGGAGAACTATTATCAAAAATTAGTAAATAGTTAAAAAATAAAACCAAGTATTTTAATACTTGGTTTTATTTTTTTAATTAAAGAGTTATAGCTTATGGTTATTTATGATTATATAGTTAAAAAGGCGCCACCCAGATTTGAACTGGGGAATAAAGGTTTTGCAGACCTCTGCCTTACCACTTGGCTATAGCGCCAAATTACTTATAATTAAATATATGCAAATTTATATAAAATATTCATAAAATAAAATTAATTAGCATTTATAAAATATAAATAATAATCAACAATTTAATGATACAGACGTATTATATAAGAGATTATAAAACTAATAAACTTCCCCTATCGAAAAGTTTACTATTTCTTAGATATAATGGCTTTATATCATATTTATATAGAAACTCTTTAACCATCGTTCCAAAAGCATAGTGTTCTAATGAGCCAAAGAAGGCCATGCAATCATCTGAAATCATACCTCCAACACCACCGATAAATCCATAGTTTAACCCAGGAAGTTCAATATCTCCAAATGGAATCAGCAATACATCAAAGTTTTCTTTAACTAAAGCTTTATGTATTCCAGCATCATTAGTTATGATGGCATCTTCCCTTATAGGCAATATGGAGCATTTAGAATATCCTTGTTTAATATTTATATGCTTTTTGTTCTTACAATAGTTTAAGAGTTCTTTATCGCTGTACTTTAAGTTATGAATTAAATAATTTTCAGTAATATAGGCATTTAGCAATACGTTATTTGGATATTTTTCATGTAACGAAGAAAAGCTATTTATGTATTTAATACCTTTTTCATCTAATAATTTTTTAAAGTCATTATTAATATCTTTATTTATAATTATGGTCTTATTTTTTTTGCTTAAAATATTTAATTGTATATCAACATGACCGTCAATAGCTGAATAAAGATTATTAGCACGAGGAACTTTAATTACATCATAATTCATATTTTTTAGTGAATTAATTTCATCTAATGAGGTTCTATAATCAACAAAACTTATCATTATTTTTCTCCTTGATATAAATGTATTTATTATAAGATATAAAATATTCATAAAAAAATCAATATTTTATAATAAGTGTACACTCAACTTAGTATATAGAAAAAAATTTAATACATACTAATATTAAGAAAGGAGTGAAATCCATGCTTGTGATGAAGATAGTGCATAATGATGAAATAGATTTAGTCCACGAATTACAAGAGTTAAGAGAAATACTAAAAAAGAAAAATATAACTATAGGTCTTGTGGAAAGTGGAGAGGGAAGTTCGCATTTGATAAAAGTTATGTGCAATGAAGAGTGTTATAATGAGAAAATAAAAAGAATGATATATTTATATATAAGTAATATTTTATATAATATAGTAATTGAAAAATATAGAGAAAAAGAACTTTTTAATTTTTTGACAGAAACCTATTTCTTCTTAAAGCAAGAAGAAATATTAGAAGTTGAAGAAATGATTATGAAGGTTTTGAGAAGCGAAGAAAATTTAAAAGATGAAAAAATGATTTTCTGTATTAGCAAAATAAATTCAATAATTGAAAAGATTAAAACTTGTCTTGAAGAAAATGAAGAAATTAACATTAAAGGATTTATTACATTTAGAATGAAAGAATTGAGAGAGGATATAGAAGAAATTATAGACAAAGTAGTTGAGGAGTACATGGTAGAAAAGGAATATAAAGAGTTTGTAAAATTATTAAAATACTTTGTCGATATACAGGAAAGTAAAATAGAAAAAATCAACATTTATATCCACGAAGGTGGAGGATATGAATTAAAAGATGGATATGGTAATGACATTTTTAATGAATTTATGAAAGAATTATCAGAGTGCAAAATTGATACTGAAGCTAAAATAGAAGATATTATTATTAGTGGTTTAATAACTAATGCACCAAAGCAAGTAATTATACATCATAAAGAAAATTGCTTAAATGCAGAATTTATAGAAACAATAGTAAATGTATTCGGTGATAGAGTTTTTTATTGTACAGGATGTACAAATTGTAAAACATCAAAATTAAAAGTATAAAAGTAAAAAGTATAAAATTGAAAATTTAGGGTTGTATTATTTTATAAACAACCCTTTTATCATTTAAAAATAAATTTAATAAAAAAGAAAATATATAGCTTAATAAATTTAATGTTATTTAAATTTATTATTTATTTAACATAAGATAATTTAAGTAATAACTAAATATTTTATAAATACTATAAGCAGATTATTGAGAAAATCTTAAATACTATAAAATTTACCGTGGAATTACTATGAAAAGTTAATTAAAGATGGTAAAATACATGGTGAACTTTTAAATAATAAAAAGAAAAAAATAGAACAAAATAATATTATGATTCTTATCATTAGGAGGTGAAGTAATGAAATGGAATTTTAAAAGTAATATAAAATTAAAAGGAGTGCAAATATTAGCTTTAGGCTTTATAATAGTAATTTTAGTGGGAGCAATTTTACTTACTCTTCCCATTTCTAGTGTTAGCGGAGAAAGTACAGATTTTTTAGATGCATTATTCACTTCAACATCAGCAGTATGTGTTACTGGATTAGTTGTAGTGGATACAGGAAGCTATTGGAGTATGTTTGGACAAACGGTAATTATGATTCTTATAGAGATTGGTGGACTTGGATTCATGTCTTTTACTACTTTAATTGCAATTCTTTTAGGGAAAAAAATTACTTTGAGAGAAAGGCTAATTCTACAAGATGCTATGAATACCTTTAATATTCAAGGACTAGTAAAAATGGTTAGATATGTTTTAGTATTTACTATTTCAGTACAATTCTTTGGTGCATTATTATTATCAACTCAATTTGTACCTCAATTTGGCCCAGGAAAAGGGGTTTTTTATAGTATTTTTCATTCGATTTCAGCTTTTTGTAATGCTGGATTTGATGTTTTGGGAAAAGGAAATAGCTTAATGTCTTTCAATAATAATATAGTAATAATGATGGTTATTTCTATATTAATAATTATAGGTGGATTAGGTTTTACTGTTTGGAGTGAGCTATATACTTGTAAAAGTATAAAACGTGTTTCAATTCATTCAAAAATGGTTATTTTAATGACTACTGTATTAGTTTTAGGTGGAGCAATATTAATGTTTTTATTTGAACATAATAATTCAAACACTATTGCAGATATGTCATTTATTGATAAATTAATGAATTCCTTATTTGCTTCTATTACACCGAGAACAGCTGGATTTAACAGTATTTCTACAGAAGGAATGAGCACAGCTGGACAGTTTTTAACTATAATTTTAATGTTTATTGGTGGTTCGCCTGGTTCTACTGCAGGTGGTGTAAAAACTACTACAATAGGAGTTTTAATTGTAACTGTAATTTCAGTAATAAAAGGAAGAGAAGATTCTGAAGTATTTCAAAGAAGATTTAGTAAAGATTTAGTATATAAAGCATTTACATTATTATTTGTTGCATTTACTTTAGTTATTGTTGTCACTATGCTATTATCATATACAGAAAAAGGTGCAAGCTTTATAGCATTATTTTATGAAACAGTTTCAGCAATGGGAACAGCAGGTTTAACTTTAGGTTTGACACCAGAATTAAGTAGTGTAGGAAGAGTTCTAATAATAATGATGATGTATTTAGGAAGAGTGGGTCCTTTAACAGTTGTATTATCTATAACAAAGAAAAAGGTAAACTCTGGTATTAAATATCCAGAAGGAAAAATTTTAATAGGTTAGGGGAATAAAGATGGCAAATACTAAACAATTTGTAGTTATAGGATTAGGTAGATTTGGAGAATCAGTTGCTAAAACTTTATATTCACTAGGACATGATGTTTTAGCAATTGATATGGATGAAGATTCAGTACAAGAAATATCAGATAGTGTTACACATGCAGTACAAATGGATGCAACTGATGAAAATGCATTAAGAACATTAGGATTAAGAAACTTTGATGTTGCTGTAGTAACTATTGGATCAAATATTCAAGCTAGCGTAATGATTACTTTATTAGTTAAGGAACTGGGTGTAAAATATATAATTGCAAAAGGTCAAAGTGACTTACATGCAAAAGTATTATATAAAATTGGAGCTGATAGAGTAGTATTACCTGAAAAAGATATGGGAGTAAGAGTTGCTCATAACTTAGTATCAGCAAGTATTTTAGATTTTATAGAATTATCTCCAGATTATAGTATTATGGAATTAAGAGTACTAAATGAATGGGATGGTAAAACTTTAAAAGAGTTAAAACTTAGAAGTAGCTATGGAATAAATATTATGGCTATAAAGAAAGGTGAAAATATTGATATTTCACCAAAAGCAGAAGAGGTATTATCATCTGATGATATTATAGTAGCAATAGGATCAGCGGATGATTTAAGCAATTTAGAAGATATGTTAGTAAAGAGAAAATAAGAGGTGTAATGTTGGTAGTTATTGAAAGTAAAGACAATGCATTATTTAAGAATACAAGAAAGTTAAAAGAAAGGAAATATAGAACTAAAGAAAATAAATATATAATAGAGGGATTTAGATTAGTTCAAGAAGCATTTAAAGCTAAATGTAGTATTGAGTATTTAATTGTAAATGAACATGGTAAAGATAAAATAAATGATTATTTACAAGAATATGTGGATAATATTAAGATATATGAATTAAAAAATGAATTATTTACACAATTAGTTTCTACAGAAAATACTCAGGGAATTATAGCAGTAGTAAATATAAATAATTCTATTAAAGATATAAAGGGTGATTTTTATTTATTATGTGATAAGGTTCAAGACCCAGGAAATTTAGGAACTATTATTAGAACAGCGCATGCTGCAGGAGTTAATGCAATAATATTAACAAAAGGGACTGTAGATATATATAACGATAAGACAATAAGATCTACTATGGGTTCGATATTTTATGTACCTATTATTTACGATAATGATTTAAGCTTTTTAAAGAATCTTAAAGATGAAGGTTTTAGTTTAGTGGCAACATCACTAGAAGAATCAAAAAACTTTTTTGATGAAGATTTAAGTGGAAAAGTAATTTTATCAGTTGGAAATGAAGGTAACGGGATAAGTGATGAAATATTTGACTTGGCTGATAAAAAAGTTAAGATTCCAATGCCTGGTGGAGCAGAATCTTTAAATGTAGGAGTTGCAACTTCAATTATTTTATTCGAAAAAGTAAGACAAAAACTTTGTAAAAATTAATTTAAAACTGGGTATTGAAAAAAATCTTGGTTATTTGTATAATAAATTGTAAATAAATATTTAAAGACTGTGAATGAGAAAGTAAATTTGAGAAAGTGTTCAGGGAGAAAAGATCATAGACTGCAAGTCTTTTTACATGGACTCTTATTGAAGTTCCCTCAGGAGTCCTAACTGTGAAGTAATAGTAGTAGTTAGCGGTTGAAGCCGTTATTTAATTAAGATGGATATGAAATTATTTTTCATATCAATTAGGGTGGTAACGCGGATATTCCGTCCCTTTGTGGGGCAGGGTATCCTTTTTTTATGGGAAAATTTATAAAAGTATTTAAGTTTTTATAAATAAATGAAGATATTAAAAATAAATACGCCCATTAAAATTTTATTAAAGTAAGAAGGGAGAACAAACAATGCAAGAAAAATTATTAGCAATTAAAGAAGCTGCTTTTAATGAAATATCTGCTGCTGAAAATAGCGGAGCATTAGAAGAAATAAGAGTTAAATACCTTGGTAAAAAAGGTGAGCTTACTACAATATTAAGAGGTATGGGTTCATTAACACCAGAAGAAAGACCAATAGTTGGTAAATTAGTTAATGAGGCTAAAAGTGAAGTTGAAGCAAAATTAGAAGAGGTTGGAACTGCAATCAAAACTAAAGAAAAAAATGCTAAACTTGCAAGTGAAGTAATTGATATATCTCTTCCAGGGAAGAAGCAAGTTATAGGAAAGAGACATCCTCTTGATTTAACATTAGAAAGAATGAAAGAAATATTTATTTCAATGGGATTCAGTATAGAAGATGGTCCAGAAGTTGAGCTTGATCATTATAATTTTGAAGCTTTAAACATACCAAAGGATCATCCAGCAAGAAGTGAACAAGATACTTTCTATATTAATGATAATATAGTTTTAAGAACTCAAACTTCACCAATTCAAATTAGAACAATGGAAAATCAAGAGCCACCTATAAAGATGATATCTCCAGGGAAGGTATATAGATCAGATGCTGTAGATGCTACACATTCACCAATATTCTACCAAATGGAAGGTTTAGTAATTGATAAGGGAGTTACTTTTGCAGATTTAAAAGGAACTTTAGAGTTATTTGCTAAAAAGATGTTTGGGGATAAGGTTGTAACTAAGTTTAGACCACATCACTTCCCATTTACTGAACCATCAGCTGAAATGGATGCAACTTGTTTCGTTTGTGAAGGAAAAGGATGTAGAGTTTGTAAAGGAAGCGGATGGATTGAAATTTTAGGTTGTGGAATGGTTCACCCTAACGTTTTAAGAAACTGTGGAATTGATCCTGAAGTATATAGTGGATTTGCTTTTGGATTTGGTGTAGATAGAATGGTTATGCTTAAGTATGGAATTGATGATATAAGAGCATTATACGAAAGTGATATGAGATTTTTAAATCAATTTTAATTAGGAGGTAAAGTAATATGAAAGTACCATATAATTGGTTAAAGGACTACGCTGAAGTTAACGTAGATCCACATACATTAGGAGATAAATTAACTCTTTCAGGCTCAGCTTTAGAAGAGGTTATAATACAAGGGGATAACATAAAAAATGTTGTTACAGGTAAAATTACAAAAATAGAAAAGCACCCAGATGCTGATAGATTAAATATTTGTCAAGTTAATATAGGAGCAGATGAGGAAATACAAATAGTTACAGCTGCTACTAATATGAAGGAGCAAGACATAGTACCAGTTGCTCTACATAAGTCAATTTTAGCTGATGGAACTGAAATTAAAAAAGGTAAAATGAGAGGGGTAGTATCTAACGGTATGTTCTGTTCTGAAGAAGAACTTGGAATAGCTGGAGATGAACCGGTTCATGGATTAATGATTTTACCTGCTGATGCTCCATTAGGAATGGATATAAAAGAATACTTAGGGTTAAATAAGGCTATATTAGATTTTGAAATAACTTCTAATAGACCAGATTGCTTAAGTATGATTGGTATGGCAAGAGAAACTGCTGCAACTTTAAGAACATCGTATAAAATGCCAAACTTTAATTATGAAGCTAAATGTTCAGCTAATATTAATGATGAACTAAAAGTAGAAGTTAGAGATGAATTATGTAGAAGATACATGGCTAAAGGTGTAAAAAATGTTAAAGTTGAACCATCACCAGGATGGATGCAAGAAAGACTTTTAGAAGCAGGTGTTAGACCTATAAACAATATAGTTGATATAACTAACTTTGTTATGTTAGAGCTAGGTCAACCAATGCATGCATTTGATGCAAGACAAATAGAAAGTAAAACAATAGTTGTTGAAAGAGCTTTAGACGGAGAAAAGTTTACAACATTAGATGAAATAGAAAGAGAATTAGATTCAAGTATCTTAATGATTAAAGATGGTTCTAAGTCTGTGGCTGTAGCTGGAATAATGGGTGGATTAAATTCAGAAATTCAAGATGATACTACAGAAGTAATATTTGAATCTGCAAACTTTGAAGGAACTAACATAAGAGTTAGCTCTAAAAAGTTAAATTTAAGATCAGAAAGTTCTTCAAGATTTGATAAAGATATAGATCCAAATTTAGCTAAACTTGCAATAGATAGAGCATGTGCCTTAATTTGTGAATTAGGCTGTGGTGAAGTTATGGAAGGAACTATTGACGTTTATAATAATGTTAAGGAAGAAGGTTCTATAACTGTAGATTCTAATTGGATAAACAAATTCCTAGGAACAGAAATTTCTAAAGAAGAAATGAAAGAAGCTTTAGATTCTTTAGATTTAAAGACGGAATTAAATGGTGATGATTTAGTAATAACTATTCCAACATTTAGAATAGATATTGCTATAAAAGAAGACATTGCTGAAGAAGTTGCAAGAATTTATGGATATGATAAGATTCCTACAACTATATTTAAAGTTTCAACTGAAAGAGAACCAAAGCATAAAAATGAATTATTAAATGATAAGGTAATTGAAATAATGGTTGGTAGTGGTATCAATCAATCTATTAGTTATTCATTTGTATCTCCTAAGGTATTTGATAAAGTAAATATACCTGCAGATAGTGAATTAAGAAATGTAGTTAAAATCAAGAATCCATTAGGTGAAGATTATAGTGTTATGAGAACAACTACTTTACCTTCAATTATGGAATCTTTAGGAAGAAACTATTCAAGAAACAATGACTATGTAAGATTATTTGAAATTGGAAGAACTTATATTCCAAATGAAGATGAAACTAAATTACCAACTGAAAAGAATATTTTAACTATTGGTATTTATGGTAATTGTGATTATTTAGATCTTAAGGGAATAGTTGAAAATGTAGTTGATGGATTAGGAATAGCTAAGGCTAAATATGTTAGAGAAAGCGAAAACCCAAGCTATCATCCAGGTAAAACAGCTGCACTTATGGCAAGAAATAAAAAAGCAGGTGTATTTGGAGAAGTTCATCCAGATGTAATTGAAAACTATGGAATAGATGTTGATTGTTATGTTGCAGAGCTTGATTTAGATGCTTTATTTGAAGCTTCAAATATGAATAAATCATATAAGGCACTTCCAAAATTCCCAGCAGTTACAAGAGATATAGCTTTATTATGTGATGATTCTATATTAGTTGCTGAAATAGAAGAAACTATAAGAAAAGCTGGTGGAAACTTAGTAGAAAAAGTTCAATTATTCGATATCTATAAGGGAGCACAAATTCCAGAAGGTAAAAAATCAATAGCTTATGCAATTGCATATAGAGATGAAAAGAAAACTTTAGAGGATAAAGATATAGCTAAAGTTCATGATAAAATTCTTAAAGCATTAGAGCATAAATTAGGTGCTGTTTTAAGATAATTATTAAAGTATAAAAAGGAAGCTGAATTTTCAGCTTCCTTTAAATTATTATTAATGATTTTTTTAATAGATATAGAGGATAATATGAAAGTTTTGACTTTCTTAATCCAGGACAACCACAATCTTCTTCCCTATTAATATATTTCGTATTTTTAAAATTCTTATTTATAAATTCTCTGTTTATAAATGCATATATGCCTTTATAATTTATATCACAACGTTCAATGTGGATGATGGCTGTATCATTTAATATTTCACCAATTGAAAATCCAACAAGATTATTATTTACATAAACTGCAATACTTTTTAAATTTAAATAGTTTAGGTTATGAAGTAAATTAGTTATTTCTACTGTTTCACAACGTAATTCTTCACAAAGCTTATATTTGTTTTCATGCCACTTTTCTATTAAAGCTAAACAATCTTGAATGATTTTTTCATCATCTATCGATTTTATAATATAATTATAAGATTTTATAAATGAATTATAGTGATTTTTCTTTTGATGATACTTTTTCCCAGACAAATTTAACAATTCATCAGTTGAATATACATATTCAAAGTTGTCTCTGTTTTGGATTGTTTTGAAAGGAAAACTTGTATATTTTTTTAGGACATTAATAAAATTATCTTCAATATCCCCAAATAGATAAATAGTGTCGGTTGGGCTTAAGCTTTTTAAAGTTAATATTAAGTCTTCTAATTTATTTTTATCATAGCCAATAGGCATCATAAAAAAAGTTCCATCTTCTGTTTCCTTTTTTATTATTAAGCAATCATTTATGATAGAATATTGTGTTTTGCAAAAATCTTTCCATAAATAAAGTGTTACAAAAGAATATTCATAAGATTTATTATCTATTTTGCACAAATATTTCTCAAATAAATCTTTATCTTCTAAATTTATGCTTTTAAAGTTTTCCAATTTACCATCTCCTCTTAATAAGGAAGAAAATAGTATATATATTATTTTATTTTTGTAATTAAAAGATGTGTATGTTAATACTTGATTAACAAAATTTTAGGAATTTAATTTGGCTATAAGAATATAATTCAATGAATAATAAATTTATATAAAGGGTTAGGTAGAAGATGAAGTTACAAAATTTGATTTTAAACTTGTCAAAAGATGATATATTAAAGTTAATATCACTTCAAGATAAAACTATAGTTAAATCATTAGAATTAGGTGATCAAATAAAGATAAGTGGAATTTATAAGTTAATGGGATTAAATGTTGATTTCAATGGAATTATGAGTATTAGCAGTTTTAAAAATAATGTCATATATATTACCATTAATGAATTTAAAATTTCTAATAAAACATCAAGTAATCCATTAGTTAAAGGTTCGATTGCATTACTAACAAAATCTATAAATGATATTGAAGGAATGACTTTAAAAAATAAAGTGCTTACAATTGATATAGAAAAAATAGTACAAGCTTATTGTACAGATACTTATGGAATAAAACTTGATAAATTAGATATAAATACTTTAAATACTAAAAATGGATCATTAGAGTTTGGAATAAATGTTTTAGATTTAAATTTAAAGAATTTGAGCGTACCTAAATAATTAGTAAGATAGGATTATATTTTTTATTAGAATTACTAAATGTTAATGATAATGAGAAATATAATCTTTTTTTATTAACAATAAGGTTTATAATATCTTTATGAATAGTAAAACATATGTTATTATTACCATGTAAACAATTTAATTATAAGGTTAAGGAAAAATTTATGAGAATGAATGAATTATTGAATGAAAATCCTATTATAGCAGCAGTTAAGGATTTTGATTCACTTCAAGAGGCATTAGAATCAAATATAAATATAATATTTATATTATTTGGAGATATATTATCAGTAAGTGAAATAAGTAAAAAAATTAGAGATAAAAATAAAATTGGTATTTTACATATTGATTTAGTTGAAGGACTTTCTAGTAAGGAAGTTTCAATTAAGTTTATAAAAAATAATACTTATTTTAATGGAATAATAAGTACAAAAGCAAATGTAATTAAATCTGCAAAGCTACATGGCTTGATTGCAATTCAAAGGTTTTTTATTTTTGATACAATTTCACTTAATAATAGCAAAAGTCATATTATTTCGGAATGTGATGCTATTGAAATATTACCAGGTGTTATACCAAAGGTAATAAAGAAAATAGAAAATTGTACTAATAAACCTATTGTTGTTGGAGGGCTAATTGATAATAAAGAAGATGTTATATCAGCACTAAGTGCAGGTGCAACAAGTGTATCAAGTAGCAAGAATAGTATTTGGAAAGTTTAATTAAGTAATATAGGAGTGATTAATTATGAAGAAATATATATTGTCATTAGACCAAGGAACTACTAGTTCTAGGGCAATTATATTTGATAGGGAACAAAATATTTATGGAGTTGCACAAAAAGAATTTAATCAAATATATCCAAAAGAAGGATGGGTTGAACATAATCCTATGGAAATATGGTCATCTCAATATTGTGTTCTTCAAGAAGTTTTAGCTAAGACTAATATAGAACCTGAAGAAATAGCGGCTATAGGAATTACAAATCAAAGGGAAACAACTATTGTATGGGATAAAGTAACTGGAGAGCCAATTTATAATGCAATTGTTTGGCAATGTAGGAGAACAGCTGATATATGTGAAGAATTAAAAAAAGAAGGTTTTGATAAATATATTAAAGAAAATACAGGATTATTAATTGATGCCTATTTTTCAGGTACAAAAATAAAATGGATATTAGATAATGTTAAAGATGCAAGAAAGAAAGCTGAATCAGGGAGATTGATTTTTGGTACTGTAGATTCTTGGTTACTTTGGAAGCTTACTAATGGTAAGATTCATGCAACTGATTATACAAATGCATCAAGAACTATGTTATTTAATATTAAGACATTACAGTGGGATAAAAATATTTTAAATAAATTAAATATACCATTATCTATGATGCCAGAAGTTAAAAACTCATCAGAAATTTATGGATACGCCAACTTAGGTGGAAAAGGAAATGTTCAGGTTCCAATAGCTGGGATTGCTGGGGATCAGCAAGCAGCACTTTTTGGGCAAGCAGCATTTAATAAAGGTGATGCAAAAAACACATATGGAACTGGTTGTTTCTTATTAATGAATACAGGTGAGAAATTAATAGAAAGCAAGCATGGATTAATTACAACAATAGCTATAGGATTAAATGGAAAGATACAATATGCATTAGAGGGATCTGTTTTTATGGGTGGTGCAATAATTCAATGGTTAAGAGATGAAATGGAATTAATTACAGATGCAAAGGATTCAGAGTATTTTGCTCAAAAGGTCAAAGATAATGGTGGCGTTTATATTGTTCCAGCTTTTGTAGGGCTAGGTGCACCGTATTGGGATATGTATGCAAGAGGTTCTATTTTTGGATTAACTAGAGGGGCAAATAAAAATCATATTATAAGAGCAGCTTTAGAAGCAATTGCATATCAAGTTAGAGATTTATTAGATGCTATGGAAGAGGACACTGGATATAAAATAAATGTGTTAAAGGTTGATGGAGGTGCTAGTAAAAATAAATTTTTAATGCAATTTCAGTCTGATATATCAAATATTAAGGTTTGTAAGCCGATAATTACAGAAACAACAGCTTTAGGTGCAGCTTATTTAGCTGGACTTGCAGTTGGATATTTTGAAAGTACTGAGGAAATAGCACAAGGATGGTATGCTAGTGAATCGTATAATCCTAAATTAGCTGAAGAAAAAAAAGAAAAATTATATAGTGGATGGAAAAAGTCAGTCAAAAGGTCTATGAATTGGGAAGAGTAATTTGCAAAATATGGTAGTTGTGTTATAATGTATATATATTAAATATGGGTGTATGAGAAATAGAGTCAAGCACAAAAACAGAGGATTAATTTCCTTGTTTTTAGCTTGGCTTTTTTTAGTAGTGTAATAAGAATGAAATATAAAAATGAACTCATATTATAATGTATAAAAATTACTTTTCAAAGTAAAAAAATAAGAGGTGAAGTTTATGTATGATGTTGCAATAATAGGTGCAGGAGTAATTGGTGCATCTATATTTAGAGAATTAACGAAATATAATTTGAATGTCATTGTAATTGAAAAAGAAAATGATGTTTCAATGGGGACATCAAAAGCAAATTCTGCAATTGTTCATGCTGGGTATGATCCCAAAGAAGGAACATTAATGGCTAAGTATAATGTAAAAGGAAATAAAATGTTTGACAAAATTTGCAAAGAATTGCATGTGCCATTTAAGAGAAATGGTTCACTAGTATTAGCTTTTAATAATGATGATTTAATAACAATAAACACCCTCTTCAAAAATGGAGAAAAAAATGGAGTAAAGGGATTAAAAATATTAAATAAAGAAGAAACACTAAAAATGGAACCCAATATTAATAGTGAGGTTAAAGGTGCTTTGTTTGCACCAACTGGTGGAATAATAGGACCATTTGAATATACGATAGCATTAATGGAAAATGCTGTTCAAAATGGTGGTGAAGTTATCTTAAACAGTGAAGTTGTTTCAATAACTAAGAATGGAGTATTTATTATCAAAACTAAAGATAATAAGGAATATAAAAGTAAATATGTTATTAATGCTGCAGGAGTATATGCTGATAAAATTCATAATATGATTTGTAAGGAAAAATTCAAAATTAAACCAAGGAAAGGTGAATATTATGTAATGGATAAGGACGTAGGTAATTTTGTAAATCATACAGTATTTCCTTGTCCATCAAAGTTAGGAAAAGGTATTCTCATAACACCAACTGTTCATGGTAATTTGTTAATTGGACCTAATGCTAGTGATATTAATGATAAGGAATCATTAAAAACTACAAATGAAGGATTAGAAAATATAAGGGAAAATGCAACACATACATGCTCGAAGTTAGACTTTAGAAAGTGTATAAGAACTTTTGCAGGACTTAGGGCAGTAAGTGATAAAGATGATTTCATTATAGGCGAAGATAAAGAGGTAAGAGGATTTATTGATGTTGCTGGTATAAAATCACCGGGTTTAACTTCAGCACCAGCTATTGCAGAAGATATGATTAACATATTAGCAGATGCAGGATTGAAACTTAATAAAAAAGATAATTTTAATAGAAATAGGGAAATAATAAATTTTATGGAATTATCAGTTGATAAAAAGAAAGAATTAATTCAAAAGGATAGTAGGTATGGAAGAATAATTTGTAGATGCGAAGGTATTACAGAAGGTGAAATTGTAGATGCAATTAACAGATCATTTGGAAGTATTACTTTAGATGGGGTTAAAAGAAGATGTAGACCTGGAATGGGGAGATGTCAGGGTGGTTTTTGTGGACCAAGAGTTCAAGAAATTATAGCTAAAGAGCTAAAGTTAAAAATGGAAGATATATTACTAGAAAAAGATGGTTCAACTATATTATTTGGTAGAACAAAGTAGGGGGATATATAATGTGTTATGATTTGATTGTAATAGGTGGGGGACCTGCAGGATTAGCCTCAGCTTATGAAGCTAAAAAGCAAGGAGTAGAAAAAATATTAATAATAGAAAGAGATAAAGAATTAGGTGGAATTTTAAATCAATGTATTCACAATGGCTTTGGGCTACATACATTTAAAGAAGAATTAACAGGACCTGAATATGCTGAAAGATTTATTGATATGATTAATGCTACAGATATTGAAGTAAAATTAGATACTATGGTTTTAGAAATAGATAATGAAAAAAATGTACATGTTGTAAATACTATTGATGGATATATGATACTTAAGGCTAAATCAATAATATTATCAATGGGATGTAGAGAAAGAACTAGAGGAGCAATTGCAATTCCAGGAGATAGACCATCAGGAGTACTAACAGCAGGGGCTGCTCAAAGGTATATAAACATGGAAGGATATATGCCGGGTAAAGAAGTTTTGATTTTAGGTTCAGGTGATATAGGACTTATAATGGCAAGGAGAATGACATTAGAAGGAGCAAAGGTAAAAGGGGTTATTGAATTAATGCCATATTCTAATGGATTGAATAGAAATATAGTTCAATGTTTAAATGATTATAATATACCATTATATTTGTCACATACTGTAACAGATATCATAGGAAGAGATAGATTGGAAAAAGTTATAATAGCTAAAGTTGATAAAAAAGGAAAAATTATAAAAGGGACTGAAATTGAATTTGATGTAGATACTTTATTATTATCTGTTGGATTAATTCCAGAAAACGAACTTTCTACAAAAGCTGGCATAGATAAAGATATAAGAACAAATGGTTTAATTGTAAGCGAAAGTATGGAAACTTCAATAAGGGGTGTTTTTGCATGTGGTAATGTTCTTCATGTACATGATTTAGTTGATTTTGTTACAGAAGAAGCTAAGAGAGCTGGAAGAAGTGTTGCTAAATATTTAAGAAATGAATTAGATTATTCTAATTATTTGCATGTTAAAAATGGAAAAAGTATAAAATATGTCATTCCTCAAAAGATAAATATTCAAGCAATAGAAGATAATCTTACAATGTTAATGAGAGTAGATAATATTTATCATAATAAAAAGATAGTTGTAAAATGTGATAAAACTGCAATTGCACAATTTAATAGAAAACATTTAGCACCTTCAGAAATGGAAAAAGTAATTATAAGTAAATCAATTATAGAAAAAGTAAAAGGAGATTTAGTAGTTTCTTTAGAGGATGGTGAATAAAATGAATAAAGAATTAATATGTATATGTTGTCCTATGGGATGTCATTTAAGTGTTGATATTGAAAATAAAAAAGTCAATGGAAATACTTGCAAAAGGGGAGAAGTATATGGATTAAATGAGGTTATTAATCCAGTCAGAGTTATTACTTCTACAGTAAAAATTAAAGGAGCAGCTTTTACAGTATTACCAGTAAAAACTAAGAGTGGAATACCAAAGAAATTAAACTTTGAAGTTATGAAGGTAATTAATAGCATTACTGTTAAGGCTCCCATTAAGTGTGGAGATATTATTATAAAAAATATACTAAATACCGGAATTGATTTAGTTGCAACAAGGAGTATGGAAAAAGTAAATAGTTAAATGTAGAATTCACAAATAGAAATAAGAGTTTTTATTTGTGAATTTTTATTAAGTTAGTTAGTAATTATTATATGTTAAATATGTCTAATATAATATATAATAATTATTATGTTGGATAGATGAGGAGAGAATTTTATGCCAAAGTTAATTAAGATACAAAATCCAAAGTTCATAGATGAAGTAGAGGAAATTATAGATTTAAGAGAAGAGTTTATTTATAATGAAAAAATTCAAAATAAGCTTATAGAAAATACTGATATTGAAAGTAAAAATGATGTAGGAATAACTGTAGATAGTTGTATTTTTAATAACATTACTTTTATAGATTGCAGTTTTGAAAGAGTTGATATAATAGATACAGTATTTAAAAATTGTGACTTATCTAATGTTTCATTTGTTGGAGGAAGTATACATAGAACACAGTTCATAAATTGTAAGCTTGTTGGAGCTAGATTTGATGAATGTAATTTAAAAAATGTTTTATTTGAAAATATCTTAGGAAAATACTCTAACTTTTCGTTTAGTAAAATAAATAATGTCAACTTTATAGAAAGTAATATGACAGAAGCTGTATTACAAGATGTTAAATTTGATAAAACAGTATTTGAAAACTGTGATTTAACTAATGGATTTTTTAATAATACATTTTTAGGAAAAATGGACTTAACTACATGTGAGATTTCAGGAATTGATGTAAATATACCTAATGTATATGGAGCAACTGTTACAACAATGCAAGCTTTAGACTTAAGCAGATTATTGGGATTAAATATAAAATAGATTTTAATGTGAATTATATTAAAATACTTTAAAGTAGCTAGTTTAAATTTAAAGCTTTAATTTAATTAAGTTAACTTAGGAAAATTCCTTTTATACGCACTAATTAAAGCTAAGTAAGATACTTCATTATTGAGTTTATGAGATTATTTTTTTATTATAGTTTATTTTTATAATAATTATTGGAGTAAATGGAGAAAATACAACATATATAGATATGAAGTGGATGTGAAATATATGAAATTTTTAAAATTTATGCTGATATTTATTCCAATTAGCATTATAGGTAAGTTTATGCACTTTTCATCAGCAGTGATGTTTATCTTAGCAGCTCTTTCTATTATTCCTCTAGCTGGATTAATGGGAGAAGGAACAGAGGAAATTTCTTTTTACTCTGGCCCTAAAATAGGAGGATTTTTAAATGCTACCTTTGGTAATGCTACAGAATTAATAATTTCTTTTTTTGCTCTAAAGCAGGGATTATTTGAAGTCGTGAAGTCTTCAATATCTGGATCAATTATAGGAAATATCCTATTAGTATTAGGAGCAAGTATGTTATGTGGAGGAATAAAACATAAAACTCAAAAGTTTAATAAAAATGTAGTTGATGTTACTTCTAGCATGCTTTTGTTTGCAGTTATTGGACTATGTATACCTGCTGTATTTACACATACTTTTTCTAATGATTTATTAAATACAAAGTATGAAGGATTAAGTTTAGCAGTTTCTATTATAATGTTTATATTATATATTTTTAGCTTAATTTTTTCCTTTTTTACTCATAAAGAACTTTATGCAGTTAAATACGAAAATGAAGATGAAAAGGCAAAATGGTCTTTAACAAAAGCAATTGTAATTTTAGTAGTATCAACTATATTTATTGCTATAGAAAGTGAATTTTTAGTAGATGGAGTAGAAGGAATCACAACAAAGCTTGGTTTAAGTGAAACTTTTGTTGGAATAATTTTAATACCAATTATAGGTAATGCAGCTGAGCATACTACAGCAATTTCTATGGCACTAAAAAATAAAATGGATGTGGCAATAGAAATAGCAATAGGTTCAAGTTTGCAAATAATATTATTTGTTGCTCCTATTCTTGTATTTTTAAGTTTATTATTTACACCTATGACTATAATATTTAATCAATTTGAATTAATAGCATTAATTGTAACGGTATTAATAGCTAATAAAGTTGCTGGAGATGGAGAGTCAAATTGGCTAGAAGGAGCTCAATTAGTTGCAGTATACTTAATTATAGCAGCAGGGTTCTTTATATTATAATGTGTATACTGCAATTAAAAATGAAATTATAAAAAAATATTAAACTAAAAATGGAAATGAGCACTTAAATTTCATAGGATTATATATTTAAATGTGAAGAAAATAATATTGTAGTATTTATTAATATTACAAATCATATTTTTATATTGGAGGATAAAACTATGAGTGAAAAGCATGATTGCTGTTGTAGTAGTCAACAAGAAAAAGAAAAAAAGGCAAATAACTGTGGATGTAAGCATAGAAAAAGTAATAAGGCTCAAAATATAAAAGAAAATTATTAAAATAAAAAATAGCTAGTATATTTAAAATATATACTGGCTATTTTTCTTTATATAAGTATAAATAGTACTGGTAAAATACTATTATATGAATTAAAATAACTATATATTATACATAATAAGGTGAGATGTAAATGGAAGAATTAAAGAAAACATTAGATGAAGTATTTGAAAAAGAAGTTATAAAAATAGTAATAAGTAATAAAGTGAAAAAGGATGAAAAATATAACAAAGTTAATATAAGTTTAAAAGAGAATAATAAGAATAAATTTTATCAAATAGAGAAATTTACGGATAAACAAGTATTTCATGAAAATATAAAAATTGATGAAATAAATGAAAAAGTATATGAAATAATAGACGGTAAATATAAACAAATGACAGCTTGGTCTAGCAGTGAAACTTTCGATTTAAAGATATCTAAAAAGGGAAAGATATTTTTAGGTAAAAAGAAAAATGATAATTCTAAAATTATTACAAAAGGACATAACAAGGAAAAGAATTATATATTAAAAGAAGGTATGATTATTGAACCACTTATAGATTTAGGGGTATTTACTAAAGAAGGTAAAGTAGTTAATTCTAAGTATGATAAATATAAACAAATTAATAGATTTATTGAAATAATTGATGATGAAATTAAAAAAAATGATTATAAAGAATTAACAATTTTAGATTTTGGATGTGGTAAATCTTATTTAACTTTTGTATTGTATTATTATTTTGTGAAAATTAAAAATATAAATGTTAATATGATTGGATTAGATTTAAAAGAAGATGTAATTAAAAAATGCAATGAAATAGCTAAGAGATATAATTATGATAACTTACATTTTGAATTAGGAGATATTAACGGATTTAAATATAATAATAAGGTTGATATGGTTATTACTTTACATGCTTGTGATACTGCAACTGATTATGCGTTGTATAATGCAATAAAATGGAATAGTAAAATGATATTTTCAGTTCCATGCTGTCAACATGAGTTTAATGCACAAATGAAAGCAGAGGAACTTTCAATATTAACTAAATATGGAATAGTTCAAGAAAGAGTTGCCGCATTAATGACAGATAGCGTAAGAGCGAATTTATTAGAGTGCGCCGGGTATAAAACACAGCTTTTAGAATTTATTGATATTGCACATTCTCCTAAAAATATATTAATAAGAGCATCTAAAGCTAATATATCTAAAGAGAAAAAAGAAAAATCATTAGTTGAAGTTCAAAACTTAATGAATACATTTAGTTTTGAACCAACATTATATAATTTATTAAGTAATGATAATTTAATTTAGTTTTTTATGAAAGCAGTAAATGTAGTATAAATTTACTGCTTTTTTCATATTCAAATTACTAAGGTAAGATTGATAAATAGAATCTGTTAAGC